>NZ_CP019706.1:2422840-3028550 GCF_002101395.1 Pantoea alhagi
AGGGCATTGCAGGTTATGAAGAGTATTTAACGCTGCTACAGCGCAATGCGGATGCAGATGACGTGTTGGCAGCCTTTGCCCGTTACCGGCTGTTATGTGCGCTGCGCGAAGGACCATTTGGCGTGGCGGGTTTGAATGAGCGTATCGAACGCCAGTTGCTGAAGCAGCGACGTATTCGGCGTCCGCAGGCGCAAAGCCGCTGGTATATTGGCCGGCCGGTAATGATTGCACGCAACGACAGCGCGCTGGGGCTGTTTAACGGCGATATTGGCGTTGCGATGAACGATGCCAGCGGCGCGCTGAAAGTATTCTTTCCACTGCCCGACGGCACGATTAAGGCGGTACAGCCAAGTCGTTTACCGCCGCACGATACCGCCTGGGCGATGACGGTGCATAAATCGCAGGGCTCGGAATTCGAACATACGGCGCTGGTGTTGCCTAACCACTATCTGCCGGTGCTGACGCGGGAACTGGTTTATACCGCCATTACTCGCGCACGCAGCCGATTAACGCTCTATACCGATCGGCAAATTTTTGCGCGCGCGGTTGCCGTGCGCACCCAGCGGCGCAGCGGACTGGTGGAGCGCCTGCGCGCCCCGCATCAGGAGATCCTGTTCTAAACCGGTCAGGTCAGATCGGCCATCAAGACTTTAGAACGACGCTGGTAGTTATACATTTGCTTCTTGCTTTCCGGCAGCAGCTCGATATCTACCGGCGTAAAACCGCGCTCCTGGAACCAGTGAATGCTGCGGGTGGTTAATACAAACAGTTTTTTCAACCCCAGCTGACGCGCCTGCAAAGCAACACGCTGCAGCAGCATTTCGCCGCGTGAAGAGCTGCGATAGTCAGGATGAACCGCCACGCAGGCCATTTCACCAATCTGCTCATCCGGGAAAGGATAGAGCGCCGCGCAGGCGATGGTCAGGTTATCGCGCTCGATAATGGTGAATTTATCGATCTCCATCTCCAGCTGTTCACGCGAGCGACGCACCAGAATTCCCTGCTGTTCCAGTGGGCGGATCAGCTCCAGAATGCCGCCGATATCGTTAATAGTGGCGCGTCGGATCTGCTCTGCGGATTCCATCACGATTTGCGTGCCGATGCCGTCACGGGAGAACAATTCCTGTAACAGCGCGCCATCTTCCTGATAGCTGATCAAATGGCTGCGACGCACGCCGCTGCGGCAGGCCTTAACCGCACCGCGCAGAAAGCGCACCGTGCCTGAAAGGTAGTCACCACGCTGTTCCAGGGTTTCAATACGCGCCTGTGCCTCGTTCGGGAACAGTTCAGAAATAATATTGCCTTCATCATCCGTCGCGCCCTGCTCAGAGCAGAAGCCGATCATTTTTTCCGCTTTCAGTTTAATCGCCAGCTGCGTGGCCACCTCTTCCGACGTCAGATTAAAACTTTCTCCGGTCACCGACACGGCTACCGGGCCAATCAAAACAATGGCGTCGCTGTCGAGCTGACGGTGGATCGCCTCTTCATCAATACGGCGAATACGGCCGCTGTGGCAATAGTCGATGCCGTCATCCACGCCCAGCGGCTGAGAGATAATAAAGTTGCCGCTGACCACATTGATATGCGCGCCCTGTAGCGGCGTATTGCTCAGGCTCATCGACAGGCGAGCGGTAATATCCAGCTGCAAACGTCCGGCGGCCTGCTTAACCAGCTCAAGGGATTGTGCATCGGTTACGCGGGTATGCTTGTGGTAGACCGGTTCCAGCTGATGTGCTGCCAGGCTGGCATCAATTTGTGGCCTTGCGCCATATACCACTACCAGACGAATGCCGAGGCTGTGCAGCAGACCAATATCGTTAACTATGCTGGAAAAGTTATCATGCTCAATCGCCTCGCCGCTGAGCATAATGACAAAGGTCTTATCCCGATGGGCGTTGATATAGGGAACGGAATGGCGAAAACCCTGAACCAGTGCGGTACTACGTTCCTTCACGGCAAACCCTCTTTTTGCATGACTATTCGGTTTTTGTGTATTTTTATTCTTTTGTTGCCTGAAGTGCAAGCGGCTTTTATTATCGCTTATCATTTTTCACAATCGGATAATAAGGTTAACAGGCTGCATTTAAGGCTTTTTTCCGGATGACAGCATAAAAGCGATTGGGTTAAAGTTTTCGCCACATTTTTTTCTGGCTTTTTTTTAGACACAACACAGTATCTGGAGCGGCATGTCCGAATCTAATCCCGTTATCAGCCGTCGTCGGCTGTTACAGGGCGCTGGAGCAATATGGCTATTGAGCGTTAGCCGGGTGGGGTTAGCGGCCAGCAGTCATATTGTTGCGGTGCGCATCTGGCCTTCTTCCAGCTATTCCCGCCTGACCATTGAATCAAGCGTGGCCCTGAAATATAAGCAATTTGCCCTGAGTCATCCCGAACGTGTGGTGATCGATATTGAAAACCTGCACCTGAATCGGGTACTGAAAGGGGTAGGGCATCTGGTGCAGAAAAACGATCCCTATATCAAAGCGGCGCGCGTGGGCCAGTTCGATAAAAACACCGTACGCATCGTGCTGGAGCTAAAGCAAAATGTCGCGCCGCGTCTGTTTACGCTGGCACCGGTAGCTGGCTTCCAGCATCGCCTGGTGGTGGATCTCTATTCGGCGTACGACACCCAGGACGATCCGCTACTGGCGTTGCTCAAGGATTATAATCAGGGCGATCTGGAACGTACGCAGCCCGCCGAAGCGCCGCTGCCGGGTAAAGCCGGGCGCGATCGTCCTATCGTTATCATGATCGATCCGGGACACGGCGGCGAAGATCCCGGCGCGCATGGCCTGCATAAGACGCGTGAAAAAGATATCGTGCTGAAAATTGGCCGCCGCCTGAAGGCGCTGATTGATAAAGAGCCGAATATGCGTGCTTATATGACGCGTAATGAAGATGTCTTTATACCGCTGAAGGTGCGGGTGGCTAAAGCGCGTAAGCAGCGGGCCGATCTGTTTGTTTCCATTCATGCTGATGCTTTTACCAGCCGGGCAGCGCGCGGCTCCTCAGTGTTCGCGCTCTCCACTAAAGGTGCAACCTCAGCGGCGGCGCGCTTTCTTGCCCAAACGCAGAATGAATCAGATTTAATTGGCGGCGTAAGTAAAAGCGGCGATCGCTATCTTGACCATACCATGTTCGACATGCTGCAAAGCCAGACCATTACCGATAGCCTGAAATTTGGTAAGGAAGTGCTGACGCGTATAGGCAAAATTAACCACCTGCATAAGCGCAGCGTGGATCAGGCAGGATTTGCGGTATTAAAAGCGCCCGACATTCCATCGATTCTGGTGGAAACAGCCTTTATCAGTAACCCAGCGGAAGAGCGCAAGCTGCGTACGGCGCGCTATCAGCAGCAGGTGGCTGAAGCGATTCTTGGCGGCATCAAAGCCTATTTTTCGAAAGGGGCGGCGCTGGCGCACCATAAGAAGTGAGAGTACCGGGGAGCGCGCTTGCGGGCGAACCGGTTTTTTACCAAACGCCAGATACAAAAAAACACCCTTAAGGGTGTTTTAATGATTGGTTGCGGGAGCCGGATTTGAACCGACGACCTTCGGGTTATGAGCCCGACGAGCTACCAGGCTGCTCCATCCCGCGTCCGGATGTTGTCGCTTCCGTCACGACACGCTATTGCGTACTTCTTAATTGGTTGCGGGAGCCGGATTTGAACCGACGACCTTCGGGTTATGAGCCCGACGAGCTACCAGGCTGCTCCATCCCGCGTCCGTGGAAGCGCACTATACTCTTACCGGATTATGATGCAACCCCTTTTTGAAAATTAATTGGGTTAATAGCGTCAGTTGTTGAATATCTCCGCGTTTTGCTGATTAATCAAACAAAGTGTGCGACTCTTTTTCCGGTAACGCATTTCATTCTTATAACCCCTTTGCTATCTTGCCCTGCACGCAGCTGAGGTGAGAATACAATGAAAGGACGTTGGACGAAGTATTGGGTTACGGGCGCGCTGTTAGCACTGCTGGCGGGCTGTTCCTCTAAGCCGACCGATCGCGGTCAGCAATATAAAGATGGTAAAATTGAGCAGCCTCTGGAGCTGGTGAATCAGCCGAATGCCAAAGGGCGTCCGGTTAACGGTAAAGATTTCGGCGATCAGGTCAGTGAAATACGCTTTGCCTCTTCTTCTTTATATACACGTCAAAATAATACCTATAACGCTATTGAGAACTGGCTGCTGGCAGGGGGCGATACGCGCCAGCTGCGACTGTTTGGCCTGGATGCGTACCAGATGGAAGGGGTGGATAATTACGGCAACGTCCAGTTTACCGGTTATTACACGCCGGTTATCCACGCGCGCTATACGCGCCAGGGCGAGTTCCAGTATCCGCTCTACCGTATGCCGCCGCGTAGTAAAGGCCGCAAATTGCCGAGCCGGGCACAGATCTACAGCGGCGCGCTGGATGAGCGCTATGTGATTGGCTACAGCAATTCGCTGATGGATAACTTTATTATGGATGTGCAGGGCAGCGGCTATGTCGATTTTGGCGATGGGCGTCCGCTGATGTTCTTTGGCTATGCCGGTAAAAATGGCTGGGCCTATCACAGCGTCGGTAAAGAGCTGATCGATCGCGGCGAAGTGAAACGCGAAGATATGTCGATGCAGGCGATCCGTAAGTGGGCCGATGAGCACAGCCCGGAAGAGGTGCGTGCGCTGCTGGAAACCAATAATTCTTTCGTTTTCTTTAAGCCGGAGGAGTTTACGCCGGTGCGCGGCGCCAGCGCGGTGCCGCTGATTGCGAAAGCGTCGGTGGCGGCGGACCGTTCGCTGATCCCGCCGGGCACGGTGCTGCTGGCAGAAGTGCCGCTGCTAAATAATGACGGCAAGTTCACCGGTAAGTATGAGATGCGTTTGATGGTGGCGCTGGATGTAGGCGGGGCCATCAAAGGGCAGCACTTTGATATTTATCAGGGTATCGGGCCCGAGGCGGGGCATATGGCCGGCTTCTTTAATCATTATGGCCGCGTTTGGGTGTTGCGCGCTGCGCCGGGCACCGGCACTACGCTGTTCAGTAACGCGCAAAACAACCCGAATGGTTCAATGCTGGTCAGCGCCAGCCAGTAAACTTCTGTATAGCGGGCCGTTCTGGCCCGCTATTGACTATCAACAAAGGTTATTTCATGAGAGTTCTCTCTGACGCCTGGCGGCAGCGCTTTGGCGGTACGGCGCGCCTCTATGGTCAGGACGCATTACAGCTGTTTGCCGATGCGCACGTCTGCGTGATCGGCATCGGCGGCGTTGGCTCATGGGCGGCGGAAGCGCTGGCGCGTACCGGTATCGGTGCTATTACCCTGATCGATATGGACGACGTCTGCATCACCAATACCAACCGTCAAATTCATGCCTTACAGGGCAATGTTGGCAAGGCAAAAACGGAAGTGATGGCCGGGCGTATCCTGGCGATCAATCCGGAATGCACGGTTCACTGCGTGGACGATTTTATTACGCCCGATAATACTGCGGAGCTGATGGGCGCAGGCTACAGCTATGTGATCGATGCCATCGATAGCGTGCGGCCCAAGGCGGCGCTGCTTGCCTGGTGTCGCCGCAATAAGATCCCGGTGGTGACCACTGGCGGTGCTGGCGGACAAATCGATCCTACCCAGATCCAGGTGAGCGATCTGGCGAAAACGATTCAGGATCCGCTGGCGGCGAAGCTGCGGGAGCGGCTAAAGCAGGATTTCGGCGTGGTGAAAAACAGTAAAGGCAAGCTGGGCATCGACTGCGTATTTTCTACTGAAGCGCTGGTTTATCCTCAGCCGGACGGCAGCGTTTGCGCTTCACGCAGCACGGCAGAAGGCCCGAAGCGGATGGATTGCGCCTCCGGTTTCGGCGCCGCTACGATGGTAACGGCTACCTTTGGTTTTGTGGCGGTATCGCACGTGCTTAAGAAAATGTTGGCGAAGGCGGCGCGTCAGGGTTAGCCGCCGCTGCGCGAACCGCCTGGGCCAGCGCGTCCAGCCCGCTGCTGCGCGAGGCGCTCAGCTGTTCGCGCAGGCCCAGCTCATCAAATAGCTGCAGCGGATCCTGCTGCAGCAAGATTTCCGGCTGCTGTCGTTCAACTGCCGTCAGCAGCACCGCCAGCAGGCCGCGAACGATTCTTCCTTCGCTGTCACCGTAAAAATGCAGGGATCCGTCAGGCAGGCGCTGATGGCCCAGCCAGACGCGATTTTCACAGCCGCTCAGCTCAATTTCCGCGCTTTTCAGCGCATCCGGCAGCGGCGGCAGCTGTTTGCCCAGCAGAATCAGCTGACGATAACGCTCTTCCCAGCCGGGGCAGGCAGCAAATTTTTCTTTTAATGATGAAACGGTGATCAGGGCAGCAAACGGATGTGGAGCGATAAGCGTCATAGTGATTACTCTGCCAGTAAAGTGATGGCGTTATGGATGGCGCGCACCAGCGCATCGACATCCTGCAGGCTATTATAGGGGGCAAAAGAGGCGCGCAGCGTACCGCTGACGCCCAGTGCTGCCATTAATGGTTGCGCGCAGTGCTGACCGGCGCGTACCGCCACGCCGCTTTCGGCCAGCAGCGTGACCACATCGCTGTGATGAATACCGGCAATATCAAAAGAGAGCAGGCTGGATTCACCGCTGCGAAAGCTGCGAAAGCCGGGGATCGCCTGTAGCTGTTCTTCCGCCAGCGTCGCCAGGCTACCGCTCCAGCGTTCTGCCGCCTCGATATCCACCTTTTCCAGCCATTCCAGCGCGGCGCTCAGGCCGATAACGCCTGCGACGTTTGGCGTTCCGGCCTCAAAACGCCAGGGGATCGGCTGCGGCGTAAAGCCATTAAAATCCACATGGCTAAGCATTTTGCCGCCGCCCTGCCAGGGTGCCATCGCTTCCAGCAGCGCCGGTTTACCGTACAGCGCGCCAATGCCCATCGGCCCGTAAAGTTTGTGGCCGGAGAAGGCATAAAAATCAATATCCAGCGCCTGCATATCCGGCGGGCAGTGCACCACGCCCTGTGCGCCGTCTACCATAACCAATGCCCCGGCGGCATGCGCCAGCTGTATCGCCTGCGCCAGATCGGGACAGCCGCCGGTCACGTTGGACATCTGGCTCAGCGCCAGCAGACGCGTTTTACCGGTTAATAGTGTGGGCAACAGGGCCATATCCGGCAGACGATCCTGGCCCAGCGGCCATTTCACCACCCGTGCGCCGGTCTGTTCAGCAACCATTAGCCAGGGCACCAGATTGGCATGATGCTCTGCTTCGCTAACGATAATCTCGTCGCCAAGCTGTAAGGTAGGTCTGAATGCGCTCTGCGCCACCAGGTTGATCGCTTCGGTGGTGCCGCGTGTCCAGATAATCGTCTGTGGATTCGGCGCATTAATCAGGCCAGCCACCTGCGCACGCGCGCTTTCATAACGCTCAGTAAGCTTACGCGCTGCCGCATACTGGCTGCGATGCACAGTACCGGCGCTCAGGCTGTAATAGTGATCGGTGGCCTCAATCACCGCCTGAGGTTTTAATGCGGTGGCGGCGCTGTCCAGATAAACGCCCGCGTTTGCCAGCGCCGGAAACTGCTGGCGGAACTGGGCGGGATTAAATAGGGTCATGCGGTTCTCATTACAATAAAGGTTTAGCTTCTGCGGCCAGGAACAGGCCGAATAGCGCCTAAGCCACTGGCAAAGCAGCAAATCCACGTTATGCTGAAAAGGCAAGGTTTAAACTGTTTACCGCCGATTTACCAGAGCGAATGTTGCTGCTGAGCACCATTCACGCTGGCTGATTGGAACGGTTGGTTTATCGCATTTAATCTGCAAGGAGATAGAAAATGAAAAAACTCGCCGCAGTACTGGCCGCCTGTGCCATGACATTTACTTTAGCCGCCTGTTCCAGCAATTACGTTATGCATACCAATGATGGGCGCACTATTGTTACCGATGGTAAGCCTATGGTAGACGATGATACCGGTATGATCAGCTATAAAGATGCTCAGGGCAACGAGCAGCAGATCAACCGCTCTGATGTCAAAGAGATGGTAGAGATGGGCCAGTAATTTCAGGCAAAAAAAAGCACCGCTTATGCGGTGCTATTAAAATCACTATGGACAGACAGGGTAAATCTACAGGAATAAAAGGTAGCCAGGCTACCCGATCTGAAAAGCGTCAGATCAAATTGCAAACACAACATCACGACCACAAGCCAAAAGCCCTCTGAAATCAGTAGTTTCCTACCTATTCTGAAAACTTTTCGTTCCGGCTCAGGAAGTGCGGCAACTATAGGTATTTGCTGGAGCTTCCTCAACGGACAATTTATAATGTCTCGGATAAAAAAATCTAATACGTAACGCGGCGCTTGCGGGTTGCGTCAAAGTGTTTCAGCCAAGATTTGGAAACCATGTCAAAACGTCTTCCACCATTGAATGCCCTGCGCGTTTTTGATGCAGCAGCGCGTCACCTTAGCTTTACCAAAGCGGCTGAAGAGCTGTTTGTTACCCAGGCAGCTGTAAGCCATCAGATTAAGTCTCTGGAAGATTTTCTCGGTCTGAAGCTGTTTCGGCGGCGTAATCGTTCGTTATTATTGACCGAGGAAGGTCAAAGCTACTATCTGGATATTAAAGAGATTTTCTCGGCGCTTAATGATGCGACGCGTAAGCTGCAGGCGCGCAGTGCCAAAGGCGCGTTGACGGTAAGTCTGTTACCGAGCTTTGCGATCCAGTGGCTGGTGCCACGTCTCTCCAGCTTTAACTCAGCTTATCCGGGAATCGATGTGCGTATCCAGGCGGTAGACCGTGAAGAGGAGAAACTGGCCGACGATGTGGACGTGGCGATTTTTTATGGTCGCGGCAATTGGCCGGGGCTGCGTGTAGAAAAGCTGTACGCTGAATATTTGTTGCCGGTTTGCTCGCCGCAGCTGCTTACGGGCGATAAACCGTTAAAAACACCAGCCGATTTAGAACATATGACGCTCTTGCATGATGCTTCGCGCCGCGACTGGCAATCCTATACGCGCCAGTTAGGCTTGCAGCATATTAATGTGCAGCAGGGGCCGATTTTTAGCCACAGCGCGATGGTGTTACAGGCAGCGATTCATGGTCAGGGCGTGGCGTTGGCGAACAATGTTATGGCCCAAAGTGAAATTGAGGCTGGTCGCCTGGTTTGTCCCTTTAATGATGTGTTAGTCAGTAAAAACGCTTTTTATCTGGTTTGTCATGACAGCCAGGCAGAACTGGGTAAAATAGCCGCCTTTCGACAATGGATTCTGGCAAAAGCCGCAAGCGAACAGGAAAAGTTCCGCTTCCGCTACGCCAATTAACCTGTTTATTTATCCGCGACGGAGTGACCCGGCGCGTTATGTTACGAGGATCGTTCGATGTCCAGTCGTGCAATGTTAATTTTTTCAGCCATCAGCGGATTTTTCTTTGTCGCTTTTGGCGCATTCGGTGCGCACGTCCTGAGTCAATCTCTGGGGCCGAGGGAAATGGCCTGGATTCATACCGGTCTGGATTACCAGGCCTGGCATACGCTGACCATTATCGGCCTGGCTGCAGCAATGCTTCGTCGCGCAAATATCTGGTTTTACTGGAGCAGCGCCTTTCTGGCCCTGGGCGTAGTGCTGTTTAGCGGCAGTCTTTATTGTCTGGCGCTGTCGCATTTGAAGATGTGGGTGTTTATTACGCCAGTAGGCGGCACCTGTTTTCTGATTGGTTGGATTTTAATGTTAATCGGCGCGCTGCGTCTGAAGAGAAAGGCAGATCGCCATGAATAAAGTATTGTTGTATTGCCGTTCCGGTTTTGAGAAAGAGTGTGCGGCAGAGATTACCGATAAGGCGGCGCAACGTGAAGTTTATGGTTTCGCTCGGGTAAAAGAGAATTCCGGCTATGTGCTGTTTGAGTGTTATGAAGCGGCCGAGGCCGACAAGCTGGCGCGTGAACTGCCTTTCAGCGAGCTGATTTTTGCTCGTCAGATGGTGGTGGTGGGTGAGCTGCTGCGTGATTTGCCGCCTGAAGATCGTATCTCCCCGGTGGCCGGGATGATAAACGGCGTGGTAGAGAAGGGCGGCGACCTTCGGGTCGAGGTGCCGGATACCAATGAAGCGAAGGAATTGCTGAAATTTTGCCGTAAGTTTACCGTTCCGCTGCGTAACGCGCTGCGTCAGCAGAAGAGTTTGCTGAATTACGAGAGTGCCAGCCGACCGGTGATCCATGTGTTCTTTATCGCTTCTGGTCACTGTTATGTGGGTTACTCTTATCCCAACAATAATTCGCCGTTTTTTATGGGCATACCGCGGCTTAAATTTCCTTCCGATGCACCGAGTCGTTCTACTCTCAAGCTGGAAGAAGCATTTCACGTGTTTATTCCGGCTGATGAATGGGATGAGCGTTTGGCTGGCGGGATGTATGCGGTTGATCTTGGAGCCTGTCCGGGCGGCTGGACATATCAGTTAGTGAAACGCAGCATGATGGTGCATGCGGTAGACAATGGCCCGATGGCGCCTTCTTTAATGGATACCGGGCAGGTGACGCATCATCGTGAAGATGGGTTCAAATATCGTCCCACGCGCAGCAATATTAGCTGGGTAGTGTGCGATATGGTGGAAAAACCGGTGCGCGTGGCTAATTTGATGGCGGAATGGCTGATCAATGGCTGGTGTCGCGAGGCGATTTTTAATCTGAAGCTGCCGATGAAGAAGCGTTATGAAGAAGTATCGCAGAATCTGGCAATGATTCAGGAGAAGCTGCAGGAGAATGGCATTAACGCCCAGATTCAGGCACGCCAGCTTTATCACGATCGCGAAGAGGTAACGGTGCATATTCGCCGCATTTGGGGCGCAGCGCCGGGCCGTCGCGACGAACGGTAAAACATATTACACCAGCGCTAATCCCGGGCGAATAGTATTGCTTTTGCTAAGGGATTAGCGATTAAGCCTGCATAAAAACAGCAAATAATTAGCCTTTTAAAGGTTAAGCATTAATTCCGTGAATTCTTTCTTTTATTTTATTATCCTGTTTTAAAATACGCATGATTTATCGAGCCTCTGCCGCGTTACTCCTGACCATTTCTTCACACCGTCAGGCAGCGTGTAAGGCTTGTTTTTTATTAAGGTGTTGATAGCTTCGTCTGATTTGATTTTCGCGAAGAGATCTGTTTTGAGCGTCATGGCTATACATTAAAAGTGGTTTCCCCAGCCCCGGCGGTAGCCAGGACCGGGCTTTACTTCTGCAGGCGCAACGCCTTTAGATTACCGTTAAGATTCAGATCGGTACGCAGCGTGGCGACACGCTGGCTAATAAATGCCATCTCACGCTGTTCAATTAACTTCTTGCGCCACCTGTCTGGTACGGCATCAAGCTGTTGATAGAGTGCCTCCAGAGAACCAAACTGCTGTAATAACTGACTGGCGCTTTTGGGACCAATCCCCGCGACACCGGGTATTTTGCTACTGCTGATGCCTGCCAGGCCCCAAAAATCGGGCAGCTTCTCTGGCGTAACGCCAAATTCCTGTTCAATAAAAGGTAAGTCCAGCCACCGTTTCTGAAAATAATCGCGAATGCGAATCTCAGGTGCCAACAGCTGACAATACCCTTTATCCGTTGAAACGATGGTCGCCTGATGACCGTTTTGCGCCACCTTCACGGCCAGCGTAGCCGCCAGGTCATCGGCCTCATCCCCTTCAGCGGACCAGCAGGAAACGCCCGCCTGACGAAACGCCGTCTGCAGCTCGGGCATTTCTCGCTGCAAATCCTCCGGCATTGGCGGACGGCCCGCTTTATAATCGGGTAACAGTTGATGCCGCCAGCCTTCGCGACGCAGTTCATCATCAAATACCGCAACGGCATGCGTCGGCTGTGTATGGCCCAATAACTGCTGTAATGCCGCTACGCAACGATCCTGACAGGGCGAGCCCTGCACGGCATGGATACGACGAATAAGATTGAGCGCATCAACAATTAATAAATGAATAGTCATAGTTAAAGGCGGGCAGCCTGAAGCCACCCGTTTGCGATTATTTAATGATTTCGTAGCACGGTATATAGGCCGTGCCCGGCAGCTTCATGCGGTGCTGAGCCACGAAGCCCTGCAGCAGATCGTCCATGCGATGCATAATGGCCGGGTCGCCATGAAGCCTGTAGGGGCCTTTCTGCCGAATCTCACGGATACCCATCTCTTTTACGTTACCGGCAACGATACCCGAGAAGGCGCGACGTAAGGCCGCTGCCAGTTTTTCCGGCGGCTGATTAGGATAAAGATTAAGATTGGCCATGTTTTCATGCGTAGGCAGGAACGGAACCTGTAGGTCTGGCTCAATACGCAGGGACCAGTTAAAGCTGTAAGCATCGCCGCTTTCACGCCGGTTCTCTTTAACCTGCGGCATCGCTTTTTTCATCTGGCGCGCCACTTCGGCGGCATCGTCAATAATAATGGTGTAATAACGACGCGCCTGCTCACCCACGGTATTCACGATAAACTCATCCAGCACGCGGAAATAATCGGCGCTCTCTTTGGGCCCGGTCAGAATCAACGGCAGCATCTGATCGTTATTTTCCGGGTTCATCAGAATGCCCAGCAGATAAAGTAGCTCTTCCGCCGTACCGACACCGCCCGGGAAAATGATAATGCCGTGAGCGATACGCACAAACGCTTCCAGGCGCTTTTCAATATCCGGCATGATAATCAGCTCATTGACCAGCGGATTCGGCGGCTCGGCGGCAATAATCGATGGCTCCGTCAGACCAATAAAGCGCCCTTCACGGTAGCGCTGCTGCGCATGACCCACCGCAGCGCCTTTCATCGGTGCTTCCATTACGCCTGGTCCGCAGCCGGTACAGATATTGAGTTCGCGCAGACCGAGTTGGGTGCCGACATTGCGGCAATATTGATATTCGGTGGCATTAATCGAGTGCCCGCCCCAGCACACCACCATATTAGGGTTCTCGCCTACGTGCAGGGCACGCGCGTTACGCAGGATAGAAAAAACCAGATTGGTAATATGGACGGAATTATCCAGATCGAGCTGCTGAAAGCGGCCTGCTGTTTCGAACTGACCCGTAACAAACAGAATATCGCGCAGTACGGCAAACAGGTTTGCCTGCAAAGAACGAATAATGCGTCCGTCAACAAAGGCCTCTTCGGGAGGATTGATCAGTTCCAGTTTTACGCCGCGCTCGCGGCGTAGCACATTAATATCGAAGTTTTCAAAGCGGGAGAGCAGTTCATGGCTGCTGTCGGTCTGGCTACCGGAGTTAAGCACGGCGAGAGAACAGTTGCGAAACAGCTGATAGAGATCGCTGCTGGCCGTACGTTTCAGCATGTCGACTTCTAATTGCGACAGCAAATCCATTGAGCCAAGTGGGCTGATATGTGTAATCAAGTGCGCTCCTTTACACCCGCCGGGGTGACAAATGACACCGTGCCGTTACGATAACCGCACGGTGACGAGAAAATCCCTGAGCGGTAGCGTATTGCCACCGCTGCTTCTCAGAGTAGCCTTCTGTACTGAAGTTCCTCAACCGATTCCTGTAACAGCGCGCAGCCCTGCGAGGAACTGCGCAATTTACTGACGCACCAGGCGCGAATGGCTGGGCGAAAAATCAGTATTGCTGCGCCATGGATTAATATCCAGTCCGCCGCGTCGCGTATAGCGGGCATATACCGACAGCGTCTCCGGCTGGCAGAAGCGCAACAGATCGTTAAAGATACGTTCCACGCACTGCTCATGGAACTCATTATGATGACGGAACGAGACCAGATAGCGTAGCAATGCCTCACGCTTGATGCGCGGCCCGCGATAGCGAATTTGTACCGAGCCCCAGTCAGGCTGGTGAGTAATCAGACAGTTCGATTTCAACAGATGGCTGACCAGCGTCTCTTCAACGATCTCTTCGCCTTTGGCATCGGCCAGATAATCAGCGTTGAACTGATAGTCATCGATGCTGATATCCTGCTCATCAATGCAGAAACCATCGAACTGACCAATCGGTTGTCCTTCAATCTCTTGCAGGCGAAACAGCGCCACGCTGACTTCACCCTGCGCGCAGGCGCGCAAATCGCGTTCCAGCGTCTGGCGCACTTCGCCCCAGTCGGCAAAGCGTGTCTGATTAAAACTGTTAAGATAGAGTTTAAAACTTTTTGATTCGATGAGATTAACGCTATCCGCCCGCAGCACGACCTCGCCCACAGCAACCTGGGGAACGCCTTTCGCATTCAGCCACGAGAGCTCATACAATGTCCAGATATCGGCACCATGAAAGGGCAGATGAGTAGGGTAAAGACCCAAAGGCTCACGATTCAGCGAGCGGGGCACCGCCTGCAGCAAGCCAGGTTCATACCGATCCTGATATGCGGTTGGCTTGCCCAGCGTCAGGCCGGCAAGCGCTTGATGTTGTTCATAAGAAGACATAACGTAACCTCAAACCCGTCGGGGAAGACGAGTTGCGTCTTTTCCTGTGATAAAGAAACGGTAAACAAGGCTGTAAGTGTAACTCAGTCAGCCTGGAGTAAAAAAAGATGAATGATCTTATTGCCGCCGCGTTGCGGGACTTCACTCAACAATATTGCCAACGTTGGCAGCAGGATTATGGCCATCTGCCTGCCAGCGCCGGGTTATACGAAGTTCCTTCGCCCTGCGTGACAGAAAATCGTGACGAACACGTTCTGTGGCAGCCGCAGCCTTTTAGCCTGGAACCGCACCTTGCGGCGGTAGAACGGGCGCTGGAGCTACAGCTACAGTCTTCGGTGGTGAGTTATTATACAACGCAATTCGCCGGAGATATGCAGGCGACGTTCGGGCAACGGCCCATCACTTTACTTCAGGTATGGAGCGAGACCGATTTTGAGCGAGTACAGGAAAACCTGATTGGGCATTTGGTCATGAAAAGGCGTTTAAAACAAACTCCGACCCTGTTTATTGCCACCACCTCTTCTGATTCAGAAATTATATCGGTGTGCAATTTAACGGGTGAAGTGATCTGTGAAGTATTGGGAACGCCACGACGTGAAAAACTGGCTGCGGATCTTCGGACTTTTCTTAAGGCATTACAACCGGTTACTGAGATGAGTTAAGCGATTGACTTATCATGTTGTGAGACATCTCTTACATTAGCTGTAAGAGATCGCCAGAAAAAACCACAAGAAAACTGAAAGTTTTTTTGTGAAGATAATGTAAATCATCAACTTAGTGAAATCTGCCTTTTCAGATTTTTGCCAGGCTTAATCGTTAAAGGAAAAGGTATCTTGTTTCCTGTGCTGGCTAAGGCAAACTGTACATTATCGGAAAGGGAATCCGTGGATTGGACAACGTCAGGGAAGGCGTTCATCAGGATGATTTGCCGCACAGGGAAATGCATTAAAGGATGGCTTCAGGAAGAAGCTGGATATTCCAGGATGGAATAAAAGGACACCTCCAGGATGGAGAATGAGAGCCAGACAGGACGACTGGTGGGCCAGGAAAGCCAATGGAGTATCGCCATGAAGGCGTGTTTGTCAGGATGACAACAGGGAAAAGTTTTCATGGATGAGCAGGGAGCATCAAAGTAGCGGGACTGCTGCAAACGAACCGGGGGCACTGTTAATACAGTGCCCCTTTTTTTATGCTGCGCGTTTTCCCGCCGCTCCGGCGATGCTATGCTTGCCGCCCTTAAAATTTCACCCGTTGTGAGGATGCCCATGCACCGTGAACATCAGGTTCGCCAGGGGTTGCTGGCGGTCGAAGCATTACTGAAAACGCATGCGCTATGGCAGAGCGAAGCGCCTGAGACGGCCGCGTTCGACAGCACGCAGCCGTTTTTCCTTGATACCATGCAGCCGCTGGAGTGGTTGCAGTGGGTCTTAATCCCCCGGATGCACGCCTTGCTCGATGCCGAGGCTGCGCTACCGCAAAATTTTGCTATCGCGCCCTATTATGAAATGGCGCTGGAAACCGGGATGCCGGGTCGGCGCGAGTTACTGACTCACCTTAACGCGCTTGATGCGCTATTTATAACGGATCGTTAATGCTGGAAATTATCTATCAGGATGAGTGGCTGGTCGCGGTAAATAAACCGGCCGGATGGCTGGTGCATCGCAGTTGGCTGGATCGCAAAGAGAAAGTCGTGGTGATGCAAACGGTGCGCGATCAAATTGGGCAGCACGTATTTACCGCGCATCGCCTCGATCGTCCTACCTCCGGCGTTCTGCTGATGGGGCTTTCCAGTGACGTTGGTCGTTTGCTGTCGCAGCAGTTTGAGCAGCACCAGATGGTAAAAACCTATCATGCCGTGGTACGTGGCTGGCTGGAGGGCGCGGAGCGGCTCGATTATCCCCTTACCGAAGAGCTGGATAAGATAGGGGATAAATATGCCTCGCCGGATAAAGGACCGCAGCCGGCGGTAACCCACTGGCGCGGACTGGCAATCACGGAACAGCCGGTGGCAATTGGCCGCTATCCTACTTCCCGCTACAGCCTGATGGAGCTTCAACCTGCGACGGGACGCAAACATCAGTTGCGGCGTCATCTCTCTCATTTACGTCACCCGATTATTGGCGATACCACCCACGGCGATTTACGTCAGAACCGCGGTGTGGCGCAGCATTTTGGCTGTGACCGCTTAATGCTGCACGCCAGCAGCCTGGCGCTGAATCATCCGGTCACCGGCGAGCCACTTATTCTACGGGCCGGGCTCGATCATGAGTGGCAGCGACTGATGCAGCAGTTTGGCTGGCAACATCATCTCCCTGATATTCCCAGGGTTGAGTTTGTACAGACGCCAGGTCAGGATAGAGAATCACATTAAGGGAGAAGTTTATGGCGCAGATAGGTATTTTCGTCGGAACGGTTTATGGCAATGCGTTGCTGGTCGCGGAAGAGGCGGAGCCGATCCTGCAAGAGCAGGGACATCAGGTGCAGATTTTTGAAGATCCCAGCTTTAGCGACTGGCAGCAGTACAGCGACAAAGTTGCGCTGATTGTCACGTCCACGACCGGGCAGGGTAATTTTCCTGACAGCATTGCCGGGCTGTATCACGACGTAAAAGATAAGCTGGGGCATCAGCCGCAGCTGCGCTATGGCGTTATCGCGCTGGGCGACAGCAGCTACGATCACTTCTGCGGCGCAGGGAAAACCTTTGACGCCCTGCTGCAGGAGCAGGGCGCAACGCGCACAGGCGATGTGCTGCTGGTGGATGCGATGGAATCACCGGAGCCGGAAAGCGTGACTTCGCCCTGGGTAGAAAACTGGGGCAAGCTGCTGTGATCCTTCCCGCTCCGGTAAGCGTTGCTTTTCGCCGATCAGGTTACCGGAGCGGGATTAAACACCGCCAGTGCATTGCGAATACCCCAGCGGTCGGACCAGGTTTGCTGACGGCCGCTGGCGATATCCAGAATCAATGTGAATAATCGCCAGCCCACTTGTTCAATGCTCTCTTCTCCGGTCGCAATGGTGCCCGCGTTAATGTCCATTAAATCGTGCCAGCGGTTGGCTAACGCGGTGCGCGTCGCCATTTTAATCACCGGAATGGCGGCCAGGCCATAGGGCGTGCCGCGTCCGGTGGTGAAAACCTGTAGCGTAATACCGGAAGCCATCTGCTGCGTGCCGCAGACAAAATCACTGGCGGGCGTGGCGGCATAAATCAGCCCGCGTTTCGTCGGACGCTGTCCCGGCGACAGCACCTCAACGATGGCACTGCGTCCTGATTTGGCAATCGAGCCAAGCGCCTTTTCCACCACATTTGCCAGCCCGCCTTTTTTATTGCCCGGCGAAGGATTGGCACTACGATCGGTTTGGCCCTGACGCAGATATTCATCATACCAGGCCATCTCTTCCAGCAGTCGCTTACCGGTTGCCTCATCTGCCGCGCGCGGCGTTAATAAATGTATCGCATCACGAACCTCGGTGACTTCGGAAAACATCACCGTTGCGCCACAGCGCACCAGCAGATCCGAGGCGTAGCCTACCGCAGGATTCGCCGTTACGCCGGAAAAAGCGTCGCTGCCTCCGCACTGCATGCCGACAATCAGCTCAGAAGCGGGGCAGGTCTCTCGCTGTCGCTGGTTCAGGCGCTGCAGGTGCCGATCCGCCACGCGCAGGATCTCTTGCACCATCGCCTCGAAGCCGACATGACGTTCATCCTGCAAACGCACAATATCTTCTTCGCCGAGGGAGATCGCCTGTACATCATCGCCGTTAGCGGATAACAGCCGCTCCGGCTGGAGTTTCTCGCAGCCAAGGCTCACTACCATCACCTCACCGCCGAAGTTAGCGTTCAGCGCCAGGTTATGAATGGTGCGGATAGGGATAATGGCTGCTGGCGCGTTGATCGCTACGCCGCAGCCGTAGAGATGATTCAGCGCCACCACGCCGTCGACGTTGGGGTAACGCGGCAACAGCTCGCGCTCAATAATGTTGACCACATAATCCACTACGCCTGCCACGCAGTGTACGCTGGTGGTAATTCCCAGCAGATTACGCGTGCCGACGCTGCCATCAGCGTTGCGGTAGCCTTCAAAGGTATAGCCCTCCAGCGGCGGCAGCGGCTCCGGCACGCGCGTCGCCAGCGGCAAGCTTTCCAGTGGCGGCGCTTCCGGCAGTGTTACCAGCGACTCGTCAATCCAGCTGCCCTGAGCAATATCACGCAGCGCGTAGCCAATCACTTCGCCATAACGGCGAATGGTTTCGCCGCGTGCAATCGCGCTCAGTGCCACCTTGTGCCCCTGAGGAACATGTTCCGTCAGGCGCAGGCCGCAGGGAAACAGGCTGCCAGCCGATAAACCGTTGTCATTCACTACGATAGCGACATTGTCGTCTTCGTGTACCCGAATGTATCGCGGTGTCTCTTCACGAATTGTTTTCATTGCTTCGGTATCCAGTAAATGGAAAAGGGTGGAAAGGGAGATGGCGCTGGTGAAAACCGCGTCTTAGGTTTTTGCTGTGAAAAGTATAAGAAGCGGCAACAGGGCGAGCATTATGCAAATGACCTGGTTTCTGTGTGCCGTTTAATTCATTTTCAGGCTTTAGAACAAATGCAAGTGAAGAGGCTCACAAACCTCACCCGCACTCTCTCTGGCTCTCAGCCTGTCGGCCTGAAAAAAGCAATTCCGTGAGCCGTACCGCAGCGAATTATGCAAACGCCATAAAATAAGCATTTTTCACCATCAAATATCGGGCTTTATTCCAGTGAATTGCTCCGTTGCGCTCCATATACTTTTTCCCAGCTTTGACGACTGGTGAGACAACAGCGCTGCGTAATCGATGTTTTTGCTAACAAATAATTATCGCCATGTTTAACCCAACCTCATTCTGATACTCAACGCGAAGTGTATGCAGTCAGAGTGGAAAGTAGCGTACCGCTATATTTCAGGAGTGCATCATGAATTCATTCAGCCAGGCGGAAAGCGCCGTGGAAAAAAGAACCAACGCACGATACTGGATCGTCGTGATGTTGTTTATCGTCACATCTTTTAACTATGGCGACCGCGCCACGCTTTCAATTGCCGGCTCTGAGATGGCGAAAGATATTGGCCTCGATCCGGTCGGCATGGGCTATATCTTTTCGGCATTCTCATGGGCTTATGTGATTGGCCAAATCCCCGGCGGCTGGCTGCTTGACCGTTTCGGCTCGAAGCGCGTCTATTTCTGGAGCATCTTCATCTGGTCGCTGTTTACGCTATTACAAGGATTTGTTGATATTTTTGAAGGCTTTACCGTTATCGTTGCGCTCTTTATGCTGCGTTTTCTGGTGGGGCTGGCGGAAGCGCCATCTTTCCCCGGCAACAGTCGGATCGTTGCCGCCTGGTTTCCGGCACAGGAACGCGGCACCGCAGTAGCGATTTTTAACTCAGCGCAATATTTCGCCACCGTTATTTTCGCGCCCATCATGGGCTGGTTAACCTCGCAGGTTGGTTGGGCGCATGTCTTCTGGTTCATGGGCGGGTTGGGCATCATCCTGAGCTTTATCTGGCTGAAGGTGATCCACGATCCTAACGATCATCCAGGCGTTAACCGGGCCGAGCTGGAATATATGGAGAAAGGTGGCGCGCTGATCAATATGGATGCGAAAAAGAGCCAGGAAAAAGTCAGCGGGCGTGAAAAGTGGCACCAAATTCGTCAGCTGATCACCTCGCGAATGATGCTCGGGATCTATCTCGGTCAGTACTGTATCAACGCGCTTACCTACTTCTTTATTACCTGGTTTCCGGTTTATCTGGTGCAGGCGCGCGGTATGTCGATTCTGAAAGCGGGGTTTATCGCCTCTGTACCGGCTATCTGCGGCTTCCTTGGCGGCGTGCTCGGCGGAGTTATCTCTGACTGGCTGATGCGTAAAACCGGCTCGCTGAATATCGCCCGTAAAACGCCTATCGTTCTCGGCATGCTGCTCTCCATATCAATGGTGACCTGTAACTATGTTGATACCGAATGGGTCGTGGTGTTCTTTATGGCGTTGGCTTTCTTTGGTAAAGGCATCGGCGCGCTCGGCTGGGCGGTCATGGCAGATACCGCGCCTAAAGAGATTAGCGGCCTCAGCGGCGGCCTGTTCAATATGTTTGGCAATATTTCCGGCATCGTTACCCCTATCGCTATTGGCTACATCATCGCCACCACCGGGTCTTATAACGGCGCGCTGATCTATGTGGGGATCCATGCTTTTGTTGCGGTGCTGAGCTACCTGGTATTGGTGGGCGACATCAAACGCATTGAACTGAAAAAAGTAGCGTAAGGAGAGGCGATGAATACGCAAAGCACGCCCGTCATTACCGATATGAAAGTTATTCCGGTCGCCGGTCATGACAGTATGTTGCTCAATATTGGCGGGGCGCACAGCGCTTACTTTACTCGCAATATCGTGGTGTTAACCGATAGCGCCGGGCATACCGGCCTGGGTGAAGCGCCAGGCGGGGAAACCATCTTACAGACGCTAACCGAGGCGATCCCGCAGGTGGTTGGGCATGAAGTCGGCCGCATGAACCGGCTGGTACAGCAGGTACATAAAGGTAATCAGCACGCTGATTTCGATACCTTCGGCAAAGGAGCCTGGACATTTGAACTGCGGGTCAATGCGGTGGCCGCGCTGGAGGCTGCTCTGCTCGATCTGCTGGGCCAGTGCCTGAATGTGCCGGTAGCCGAGCTGCTTGGGCCAGGCAAACAGCGCGATGAAGTCACGGTGCTGGGCTACCTGTTTTATATCGGCGACCGGCAGAAAACCGATCTGCCTTACCTGAGCGGCGAACGGGCAACGCATGAGTGGTATCACCTGCGCCATCAACAGGCGCTGGATAGCGCGGCGGTGGTGCGGCTGGCGGAAGCGGCGCAGGATCGTTACGGCTTTAAAGATTTCAAATTAAAAGGGGGCGTGCTGCCGGGCGAAGAGGAAATAGAGACTGCGCGTGCGCTGAAAAAACGCTTCCCGGACGCGCGGATTACCGTTGATCCTAACGGCGCCTGGATGCTGGATGAAGCAATCGCCCTTTGCAAAGGGCTACAGGATGTTCTCAGCTATGCCGAGGATCCCTGCGGAGCGGAACAGGGATATTCCGGGCGTGAGGTGATGGCGGAGTTTCGCCGCGCCACCGGCCTGCCGGTCGCGACAAATATGATCGCCACCAACTGGCGTGAAATGCAGCACGCAATCATGCTGAACGCGGTCGATATTCCGCTGGCCGATCCGCATTTCTGGACCTTAAGCGGCGCGGTGCGCGTTGCGCAGCTCTGCGATGACTGGGGCCTGACCTGGGGTTGCCATTCCAACAATCATTTCGATATTTCTCTGGCGATGTTCACCCACGTCGGCGCGGCCGCGCCGGGTAAGCCGACCGCCATCGACACTCACTGGATCTGGCAGGAGGGCGATCGGCATTTGACCAAAGCGCCGTTGCAGATCCGTCACGGCAAAATTGCCGTACCCGATAAGCCCGGACTGGGCATTGAGCTGGACTGGGAACGCCTGCAACAGGCGCACGAATTGTATAAAACCTTGCCGGGCGGCGCGCGGAACGACGCAACCGCGATGCAGTATCTTATTCCCGGCTGGACTTTCGATCGCAAGCGCCCGGCATTCGGGCGCAGCAAAGCATAAGGAATCGACCATGAGCCAACAGAACGCCACGCCGAGAATTACCGCTATGCAGGTCATCCCGGTTGCCGGTCACGACAGTATGCTGCTCAACCTGAGCGGGGCGCACGCGCCTTTTTTTACCCGCAATATTGTCATCATCAAGGATAACGCCGGCCATACCGGCGTAGGTGAAATTCCCGGCGGTGAGAAAATCCGCCAGACGCTGGAAGAGGCCGCGGCTCTGCTTATCGGCCATACGCTGGGCGAATATAAAAACCTGCTCAGCCTGGTGCGCACCACCTTTGCCGATCGCGACGCCAGCGGACGCGGTACGCAAACTTTTGACCTGCGCACCACCATTCATGTGGTTACCGGCATTGAAGCCGCGCTGCTTGATCTGCTGGGGCAGTTCCTTGGCGTTAATGTTGCCAGCCTGTTGGGTGAAGGGCAGCAGCGCGATCGGGTCGAGATGCTGGGCTATCTGTTCTACGTGGGCGATCGGCGCAAAACGTCGCTGCCCTATCAGAGTGAGCCGGATGCCAGCTGCGACTGGTATCGCCTGCGTCACGAGGAGGCGCTGACGCCGCAAACGGTCGTCAGGCTGGCCGAGGCGGCGTATGAGAAATATGGCTTCAACGATTTCAAACTAAAGGGCGGGGTGCTGGCAGGCAGCGAAGAGGCGGAAGCGGTAACCGCGCTGGCGCAGCGTTTTCCGGAGGCGCGCGTTACGCTTGATCCCAACGGTGCCTGGTCGCTGGAAGAGGCGATTAAGCTGGGTAAACAGCTGCGCAACGTACTGGCTTATGCGGAAGATCCGTGCGGTGCCGAGCAGGGTTATTCGGGACGTGAAGTGATGGCAGAGTTCCGCCGCGCCACCGGTCTGCCGACCGCTACCAATATGATTGCCACCGACTGGCGCCAGATGGGGCATACCTTGTCGCTGCAGTCGGTCGATATCCCGCTGGCCGACCCGCATTTCTGGACCATGCAAGGCTCGGTGCGCGTGGCGCAAATGTGTCATGAGTTCGGCCTGACCTGGGGTTCCCACTCCAATAATCACTTCGATATTTCTCTGGCGATGTTTACCCATGTTGCCGCCGCCGCGCCAGGCAATATTACCGCCATTGATACGCACTGGATCTGGCAGGAAGGCAACCAGCGCCTGACGAAGCAGTCGCTGGAGATCAAGGGCGGCATGGTGCAGGTGCCGCAGAAGCCAGGGCTGGGCGTTGAGCTGGATATGGATCAGGTAATGAAAGCCAATGCGCTTTATCAACAGCATGGGCTGGGGGCGCGCGATGATGCGCAGGCAATGCAGTTCCTGGTGCCGAACTGGCGCTTTGATAACAAACGTCCGTGTCTGGTGCGCTAAGCGCGCTTAACCGAGAGGAAACAACATGTCCTGGTCCAACCATTTTCGTCAACGTCTGCTAAGCGGTGAAACGCTGATCGGCAGCTGGTGTTCACTGGCAAATCCTATTACCACAGAGGTTCTTGGCCTGGCGGGTTTTGACTGGCTGGTGCTGGACGGCGAACATGCGCCGAACGATATCACCACCTTTGTACCGCAGCTGATGGCGCTTAAAGGCAGCCCCAGCGCGGCGGTGGTTCGTCCGCCCTGCAATGAGCCGGTGATTATCAAACGCCTGCTGGATATTGGCTTTTATAACTTTTTGATCCCGTTTGTCGAAAGCGAAGAGGAAGCTGCACTGGCGGTGGCCTCAACGCGCTATCCGCCCGCCGGTATTCGCGGCGTCTCGGTTTCGCATCGCAGCAACATGTACGGCACGCTGCCGGACTACAACCTCGATATCAACAGTAATGTCAGCGTGCTGGTGCAAATTGAGAGCCAGCAGGGCGTGGAAAATCTCGACAGCATTGCGAATGTTGATGGCGTGGACGGCATTTTTGTTGGCCCGGGCGATCTTTCCGCTGCGCTCGGCTATCTGGGGCAGCCTGCCCATCCTGAAGTGTTAAAAGTTATTCAGCATATCTTTGCGCGGGCGAAAGCCGCAGGCAAACCGAGCGGCATTCTTGCCCCGGTCGAGGCTGACGCGCGCCGCTATCTGGAATGGGGAGCAACCTTTGTTGCCGTGGGAAGCGATCTGGGCGTGTTCCGTAACGCCACGCAGGCGCTTTGCGATCGTTTTAAAAAATAGCTTAACAAGGGGAATAGCAATGAAAGTGGGATTTATTGGTCTGGGCATCATGGGCAAACCGATGAGCAAAAACCTGCTGAAAGCGGGTTATACGCTGGTGGTTCGTGATTCCAATACGCAAAACGAGGCGGAGCTGGTTGAGCTGGGTGCCACCACGGCGAAAACGCCGAAAGAGGTCGCCGAACAGTGCGACGTCATCATTACCATGCTGCCAAACTCGCCGCACGTTAAAGAGGTGGCGCTGGGCGAAAATGGCATCATCGAGGGGGCAAAACCCGGCACGGTGCTGATTGATATGAGCTCGATTGCGCCGCTGGCCAGCCGCGAAATTCATCAGGCGCTGACGGCAAAAGGCATCAGCATGCTGGATGCGCCGGTGAGCGGCGGCGAACCCAAAGCGATCGATGGCACGCTGTCGGTGATGGTGGGCGGCGACAAAGCGGTTTTCGACCGTTATTACGATCTGATGAAAGCGATGGCCGGTTCGGTTGTGCATACCGGTGATATCGGCGCAGGAAACGTGACCAAGCTGGCGAACCAGGTCATTGTCGCGCTGAATATTGCCGCGATGTCAGAAGCGCTCTCGCTGGCGACCAAAGCGGGCGTTAACCCGGATCTGGTTTATCAGGCTATCCGTGGCGGGCTGGCGGGCAGTACGGTGCTGGATGCCAAAGCGCCAATGGTGATGGATCGTAACTTCAAACCGGGTTTCCGTATCGACCTGCATATTAAAGATCTCAGTAATGCGCTGGATACCTCGCATGGCGTTGGCGCGCAGTTGCCGTTAACGGCCGCCGTCATGGAAATGATGCAGGCGTTAAAAGCAGATGGCATGGGCACCTCCGATCACAGTGCGCTGGCCTGCTATTATGAAAAGTTAGCGAAGGTTGAAATTTCACGCTAGCCATCCGCACCGGTTACAGAGCCGGTCAGGCTGACCGGCTTCGTTTTCTGGCTGCGGCCAGCTCAACAGCGCTCGGACTACTTATGAAAATCGTTATCGCACCGGATTCGTATAAAGAGAGTTTATCCGCCCTGCAGGTCGCTTCGGAGATTGAAAACGGCTTTCGGGCAATCTTTCCCGATGCTGAATATGTCAAACTGCCGGTGGCGGATGGCGGCGAGGGCACCGTAGAGGCGATGGTAGCGGCCACGCAGGGTAAAATTGTCAGGTTACGGGTTACCGGCCCTTTAGGCGAGCCGGTTGATGCTTTTTATGGTTTGTCTGGCGATGAAAGCTGCGCGTTTATTGAGATGGCCGCAGCCAGTGGCCTGGAGCTGGTGCCGCCCGCGCAGCGCGATCCGCTGGTCACCACCTCCTGGGGCACCGGTGAGCTTATCGCTAACGCGCTGGATCGCGGCGTACAACATTTTATTATCGGCATCGGCGGAAGTGCGACAAACGATGGCGGCGCCGGGATGGTGCAGGCGCTGGGGGCCAGGCTGCTTAACGCGCAGGATGAGCAGATTGGTTACGGCGGCGGAGCGTTACCGCAGCTGGCGCGCATTGATATCAGCCAGCTCGATCCACGCCTGCGTCAGTGCCGCTTTGAGGTGGCCTGCGATGTTACCAACCCGCTGACGGGCGATGAAGGGGCTTCGGCGATTTTTGGTCCGCAGAAAGGTGCGACGCCAGCGTTAGTTACCCAGCTTGATAGCGCGCTGGCGCACTACGCGGGCATTATTCAGCGCGATCTCGATATTGACGTGCTGCATATTCCCGGCGGCGGCGCGGCGGGAGGAATGGGCGCGGCCCTGCATGCTTTTTGCCAGGCAGAACTGCGGCGCGGAATCGAAATCGTTACCGAAGCGTTGGGGCTGGATGAGTTAGTCAAAGATGCCACGCTGGTGATCACCGGCGAAGGCCGCATCGACAGTCAAACCGTTCACGGCAAAGTGCCCATTGGCGTGGCAAAAGTCGCGAAGCGCTACAACAAGCCGGTAATTGGCATTGCCGGCAGCCTGACGGCAGATGTCGGCGTGGTTCACCAGCATGGCCTGGACGCGGTTTACAGCGTGATCTATTCCATCTGTACGCTGGAAGATGCGCTGGATAACGCGGCGCAAAACGTACGTATGACGGCACGCAATATCGCCGCAACCCTGAAAATCGGTCAGGCTTTCAATCAGGACTGATTCAAAATGTGGCGCGCCTCCTGCGCCACATTTTCCATCTCATCCAGCAGCTCCAGCAGCTCAGGTTCCAGCGCCATCACTTCGCCATCCAGCCGCAGGCTATGTTCAATCTGTCGGCACAGCTGTTTCATGCGCGGTACGCCGCTGTAGCTGGCGCTGCCGTGCAGTTTATGGATGATTTCCCGCAGCCCGTTCTGTCGGTTTTCCGCCAGGCTCTGCTCGATTTTCTCCTGCACCTCCGGCAAAAAATCAAGCAGCATTTTCAGCAGGTCGCGTGCCAGATCGGGTTTGTTGGCTGCCTGACGCAGCGCCAGCTGCCAGTCAAGGGAGGCCGGAATTACAGGCGCTTCCGGCACGCCCGGCAGAAGCGCTGGAGAATAACGTGCCAGCAGGTGACTGAGTTTCACCTCATCAATCGGTTTGGCAAGATAATCATTCATCCCCGCTTTGATTAAGTGTTCGCGCTCGCCATCAATGGCATGGGCCGTCACCGCGATAATCGGCGTATTGGCATGCTGGGGCAGCTCACGAATCAGCTCGCTGGCACGAATGCCGTCGATTTCCGGCATCTGAATATCCATCAGAATAATATCCAGCGCCTGCTGACGGGCAACCTGAATCGCTTTTTCGCCGCTGTCGCACAGCACAATATTTTCCACCTGCTCCTCCAGCAGCGCGCCAATTAGCTTCAGGTTGGCGGGATTGTCATCAACCGCCATGACCGCTAACGGCAGACGAGCGCGGGCGGGCAGGTCATAGCGTTTGCGCGCCCGCAAATCGAGCATCACAGGCAGCAGCCGCGTGCGGGTTACCGGCTTGCATAAACAGGCATCGATACCGTGCGTTTTTAACTGCTCCGCCTGCAACAGCATCTGGCTGGAAAGGGCCATAATTACGCAGTCGGCGCGTGCCTTCAGGCTGTTAATAAAAGCCTGTGACAGCACGCTGTCGCTGCTTTGGCAGACAGGCAAACCGATCAGCAGCATATCGTAACGCGTCTCGGTAAGACCTTCGAGCGTCAGGCTGTAGCTGACCGTAAGCGGCATGGTGCTTAAAATATCCAGCGCCGCCTGCGCTGCGGCCGGATTCGCCTCAACATAGGCAAGGCGCTTGCCGCGCAGCCCATCCAGCGCGCGAGGATCGCTGGCGGCGTTTGGATTTAGCGCCAGGCTGACATGGAACCAGAATGTCGAACCCTGGCCCAGACGGCTGTGAAAAGCGATATCGCCGCCCATCTCTTTCACCAGCTTCTGCGTAATAACCAGCCCAAGACCGGTTCCGCCGTGACGCCGGGAAATGCTGGCATCGGCCTGACGAAAAGCCTCAAACAGCTGCGACTGCTGTTTCTCAGCAATGCCAATACCGGTATCGTGTACCTGCACTTCCAGCTCGACGCTGCTGTTGCTTAAGCCGCGCTTTTCCACTCGAATATCAATATTGCCGCGTTCGGTAAACTTCACCGCGTTACCGATCAGGTTGGTTAAAATCTGTTGCAGGCGCAGCGGGTCGCCAATCACATTATCCGGCACCTCGGCCTGAACATTAATCGTCAGCTCCAGTCCTTTATCATGGGCGGAAGGTGCCAGCAGCACCAGCGTCTCATCCAGCGTGGCGCGCAGCGGGAACGGAATTGTTTCCAGCACCAGCTTCCCGGCCTCCAGCTTCGAGAAATCCAGCACGTCATTGATAATGCTAAGCAGGTTATTAGCCGAGCGTTCAATAGTATGCAGATAGTCGCGCTGCGTGGAGGTGAGGGGTGTTTTTAAGGTCTGACGCGTAAAGCCGATAACGCCGTTAAGCGGCGTGCGCAGCTCGTGCGACATATTGGCAAGGAATTCTGATTTGATGCGGGCCGCCTCCTGCGCCCGGCGCTTGGCCAGATCCAGCTCAACGTTCTGGATTTCCATCTGCTCCAGCGTTTCACGCAGGTCAGAGGTCGCCTGATCGATATTCTGCTGCATCTCTTCATGGTAGGCGGTCAAAGACATCGCCATGGCGTTAATGCCGTTTTTCAGCATATCCAGTTCGCCAAGCATATAGCCTTCAACGCGGCTATCGAGCTGACCGCGACGAATACGATCCACCGTGCTGACCATATTGCGTATCGGACCAGTAACGTCGCGCATCAGGCGATAGGCGAACATCATGGCGATACAGAGGCAAAACAGCAGCAGCAGCGTAGAGACAAACACTTCTTTATATTGCTGAAGCCTGACCGACTGCAGATCCAGCTCAATTGCCACGTAGCCCAGCGGATTACCGGTAGGCTTAACGTCCCGCCCAGGCGATTCATCCGGATAGTAATTTTCTGATACCACCGGCGTGCGCAGAACAATGACATTACCGAGGCGTTCAATCGTTGTAAATTTAGGCGGCTTAGCATCTTCTGACAGGCGCAGCAGTTCCTGATTCAGGTGATAATTAGAGGTAACAAATATCTGATGATTGTTATCAAATACTGTAATGGCGCGCACGATATCTGAATGGCGGCGATGCAAAAGGCTCACCAGCTGGCGTACTGATTCGCGGCTGTGAAAGGTCATGCCATATTCACTGGAAACCGCCAACGGTTCGATAATATTTGCCCCGGCATCCACTAGCTGGCGCTGTAGCTCGTTATAGCGATGCACCACAAAAAAAGTACTGAGCAGCAGACCAATCATTAAGGTCGGTGCCAGTATTAAAATCATCATCCTTGCCCGCAGGCTGTATTTGGTCATGATAGTCCGGTATGAGACAATTGCGCTGGGCAGTAACGCATCAGTCAGGCGTGACTTCGCATAGCAATTATTCAGAGATTCTATTCCACTATGGCGCAATTCTACTCCGCAAAACGGCGTGTGACGACCCGACAAACAATTACGGTCACTATTCACGATCTTGATGCTTTCGGCCAGGGCGTGGCTCGCCATCAGGGCAAGACGCTATTTGTCAGCGGCGCACTGCCGGGCGAGCAGGTAGAGGTTGAGCTGCAGGAGGATAAACGTCAGTACGCACGCGGTCGCGCACGACGAATTCTTCAGCCCAGCGAGCAACGCGTTACGCCGCGTTGCCCATATTTTACCGTTTGCGGCGGTTGTCAGCAGCAGCACGCTTCGCAGGAACTGCAGCAGCAGAGTAAGGCCAACGCGTTGGCGCATCTGCTCACGCGGGAAACCGCACAGGCAACCCGGGTGGATGAGATTATCGGCGACAGTGCTTACGGCTATCGCCGCCGTGCGCGACTTGGTCTGCAATATCAGGCCAAAACGCAGACGCTCACGATGGGCTTTCGTAAAACTGCATCAAACGACCTGGTTTCCATCGACCATTGCCCCATTTTGAAGCCCGAGCTTGATGCGCTGCTGGTGCCGCTCAGGGCCTGTCTCGCCTCGCTACAGGCAGTACGACGTCTGGGGCATGTTGAGCTGGTGCAGGCGGATAACGGTCCGGTGCTGGTGTTGAGACATCTTGATGCGCTAAGCGTTGGCGATCGGCAAAAGCTGGAACGCTTTTCGCATGAGCACCAACTGGCGTTGTTTCTGGCACCGGATAGCGAGCAGTTACAACACATTAGCGGCGAGCCGCCTTACTATATGTCGCATCAGTTGAAACTGAGCTTTAGTCCGCGCGATTTTATTCAGGTCAATGACGCGGTCAATCAAAAAATGGTGGCGAAGGCGCTGGAGTGGCTCGATCTACAGCCGCACGACCGGGTGTTAGATCTGTTTTGCGGCATGGGAAACTTTACCGTGCCGATAGCAAAGGCTGCACAAAATGTTGTGGGTGTGGAGGGCGTAGCAGCTTTAACAGCACAAGGTGCGTATAATGCCCGCCAGAATTGTCTTGAAAACATCACCTTTTTTCATGAGAACCTGGAAGAAGATGTGACGTGCCAGCCCTGGGCGGCGCACGGTTTTGACAAGGTGTTACTGGATCCGGCACGTGCGGGCGCAGCAGGCGTGATGCAACATATTGTTAAACTTGCGCCACAACGTATTGTTTACGTTTCCTGTAACCCGACTACACTTGCCCGCGACAGTCAGGTACTGCTGTCGTCCGGTTACCAGTTAGAAAGGGTTGCGATGCTCGATATGTTTCCGCATACCGGTCATCTTGAATCCATGGTGCTATTCGGTAAAACATAAGTATCTTTACAGGTTGCCAGGAGAGGTTATGGTTGCGGTAAGAAGCGCACATTTGAATACGGCGGGTGAGTTCGCGCTCGATGAATGGATCACCAGTTTGGGGATCGTGAACCCGCAATCAAGTGAACGACTGGCCGATACCTGGCGCTATTGTGAGTCTGTCACTCAGGCGCATCCCGATCAGGGGTTGCTGCTGTGGCGCGGCATTGAAATGGTCGAGATCCTGTCGATGCTGAGCATGGACAATGACACCCTGCGCGCCGCGCTGGTTTTTCCGCTGGCGGATGCTGACATCGTTTCAGAAGAGAAGCTGGAAGAAACCTTTGGCAAGGCGATTGTTTCGCTGGTGCATGGCGTGCGCGATATGGATGCCATACGTCAACTTAAGGCGATCCATAACGATTCGATGGCTTCCGAGCAGGTGGATAACGTGCGCCGCATGCTGCTGGCGATGGTGGAAGATTTCCGCTGCGTGGTGATCAAGCTGGCTGAGCGGATCGCCCATCTGCGTGAAATGAAGGATGCGCCGGAAGATGAGCGCGTTCTGGCGGCCAAAGAGTGTACCAATATCTACGCCCCGTTAGCCAACCGTCTCGGCATCGGGCAGCTCAAGTGGGAGCTGGAGGACTTCTGCTTCCGCTATCTTCATCCGGACGAATACAAACGTATTGCAAAGTTGCTGCATGAGCGTCGTATCGACCGCGAGCAATATATCGAAACCTTCGTGGAAAGCCTGCGCACCGAGATGACGCGCGAAGGCGTGAAGGCTGAGGTCTATGGCCGTCCAAAACATATCTACAGCATCTGGCGCAAGATGCAGAAGAAGTCGCTGGCGTTTGACGAACTGTTTGACGTGCGGGCGGTGCGAATTGTCGCCGAGCGCCTGCAGGATTGCTATGGCGCGCTGGGGATTGTGCATACGCTGTATCGTCATCTGCCGGATGAGTTTGATGACTATGTGGCGAATCCAAAGCCCAATGGCTATCAGTCGATTCATACCGTGGTGCTTGGCCCCGGCGGCAAAACGGTTGAGATTCAAATCCGTACCCGGCAAATGCATGAAGACGCGGAGCTGGGGGTGGCTGCCCATTGGAAATATAAGGAAGGCACCGGCGGGCAGGCGCGCGGCGCACATGGACATGAAGAACGCATCGCCTGGCTGCGTAAGCTGATCGCCTGGCAGGAAGAGATGGCGGACACCGGCGAGCTGCTGGAAGAGGTGCGCAGCCAGGTATTTGACGATCGCGTGTATGTGTTTACGCCAAAGGGCGACGTTGTGGATCTGCCTGCAGGCTCGACGCCGCTTGATTTCGCCTATCACATCCACAGCGATATTGGTCACCGCTGCATCGGTGCCAAGATTGGCGGCCGTATTGTGCCCTTTACCTATCAGTTGCAGATGGGCGATCAGATTGAAATCATCACGCAAAAGCAGCCCAACCCCAGTCGCGACTGGCTAAACCCTAATCTGGGCTATGTCACGACCAGCCGTGGCCGTTCCAAAATCCACGCCTGGTTCCGCAAGCAGGATCGCGATAAGAATATCGTGGCGGGCCGCCAGATTCTGGATAACGAACTGAATCAGCTGGATATTAGTCTGAAAGAGGCGGAGAAGCTGCTGCTGCCGCGCTATAACGTTGGTACGCTGGATGAATTACTGGCGGCGATCGGTGGTGGTGATATACGTCTGAATCAGATGGTTAACTTCCTGCAGGCGAAGCTGAATAAGCCAAGCGCGGAGGAGGAAGACCGCGAGGCGCTGCGCCAGCTGACGCAGAAAAGCCATACGCCGCAGCGCGCCGGGAAAGAGAGCGGGCGGGTGGTGGTGGAGGGCGTCGGCAATCTGATGCACCACATTGCCCGCTGCTGTCAGCCGATTCCTGGCGACGATATCGTAGGTTTTATTACTCAGGGGCGGGGGATCTCCATCCACCGCGCCGACTGCGATCAGCTGGCGGAGCTGATGTCGCATGCGCCGGAGCGAATTGTGGATGCGGTCTGGGGCGAAAGCTACTCCAGCGGCTACTCGCTGGTGGTGCGCGTGACCGCCAACGATCGCAGCGGGCTGCTGCGCGACATTACCACTATTCTCGCCAATGAGAAGGTGAACGTGCTGGGCGTCTCCAGCCGCAGCGATACGCGTAAGCAGCTGGCAACCATTGATATGGATATTGAAATTTACAATCAGCAGGTGCTGGGTCGCGTTCTGGCGCGCCTTAATCAGGTTCCCGACATTATTGACGCCCGACGTCTTCATTAATTATCTGACATGTCGCGCCAGGCGCGGCATGTCGCTCCCGCTTATTGGTATTAAGGTTTCACTATGACTGCTCTTGATCGTCTGCTGACTATTATGCAGACCCTGCGCGATCCGCAGCACGGCTGCCCCTGGGATCGCGAACAAACTTACGCCACGATTGCCCCCTATACATTAGAAGAGACCTATGAGGTGATCGATGCCATTCAGCGCGAAGACTATGACGATCTGCGCGATGAGTTGGGCGATCTGCTGTTTCAGGTGGTTTTTTATGCCCAGATGGCGCGGGAAGAGGGGCGTTTTACTTTCGATGATATTTGTCACGGCATCGCTGATAAGCTGGAACGCCGTCATCCGCATATTTTCGCCGACGCGCAGGTAAAAGACAGCGAAGAAGTGCTGCATAACTGGGAGCAGATTAAGCAGCAGGAGCGCGCCGGGAAGGCACAGCACTCGGCGCTGGATGATATTCCACAGGCGTTACCGGCACTGATGCGTGCGCAAAAAATCCAGAAGCGTTGCCGCAGCGTAGGCTTTGACTGGAACGCATTAGGGCCGGTCGTTGATAAAGTGCATGAAGAGATGGATGAAGTAATGCACGAAGCGCAACAGGCAGTGGTGGATGAGGCGAAGCTGGAGGAAGAGGTAGGCGATCTGCTGTTTGCTACCGTGAACTTGGCGCGTCATCTGGGCACCAAAGCGGAGACGGCATTGCAAAAAGCCAACGTGAAGTTTGAGCGACGTTTTCGTCAGGTCGAGCAGATTATTGCGGCGCAGGGCATGAATATGAATGACGCCACGCTGGAGCAGATGGAAGCCGCCTGGCAACAGGTTAAAGCGGGGGAGAAAGCGCTTTAGCTTACACGTTTCAGCTTTTAGCAAAAAATATTCGCTTACTATGACCCAAATCAACCCTCCAGACGCATTGCCCAGGTAAGGTAGGGCCGTCATCAGGTGTGGCGATGGCGGCAATGATCAATTGTGAGTAAGAGGTGAATCCAGTATACTGTTTTCCCGTCCTGGTTATTCCACCGTCTTTAAACCTCAACTCTCAGGTTCAGCATGACAACGAACTATATTTTTGTGACCGGCGGGGTCGTATCCTCTCTGGGTAAAGGCATTGCCGCAGCCTCCCTCGCAGCCATTCTTGAGGCGCGTGGCCTGAACGTGACCATCATGAAACTGGACCCGTACATCAACGTGGATCCAGGCACCATGAGCCCGACGCAGCACGGTGAAGTCTTTGTTACCGATGACGGCGCTGAAACCGATCTCGATTTAGGTCACTATGAACGTTTCATCCGCACCCGGATGTCGCGTCGCAATAACTTTACCACTGGCCGCATCTATTCTGAGGTGCTGCGCAAAGAGCGCCGCGGTGATTATCTGGGCGCCACCATTCAGGTTATTCCGCACATCACCAATGCCATTAAAGAACGCATTATCGAAGGCGGCGAAGGTCACGATGTGGTGCTGGTGGAAATCGGCGGTACCGTCGGCGATATCGAATCCTTGCCTTTCCTGGAAGCCATTCGTCAGATGGCAGTAGATGTCGGACGCGAACATACCCTTTATATGCACCTGACGTTAGTGCCCTATATGGCCGCAGCGGGTGAAGTTAAAACCAAGCCGACACAGCACTCAGTTAAAGAGTTGCTCTCCATTGGTATCCAGCCTGATGTGCTGATCTGCCGTTCCGATCGCGCCGTGCCGGCTAACGAACGGGCGAAAATCGCGCTGTTCTGTAACGTGCCGGAAAAAGCGGTTATCTCTCTGAAAGACGTTGATTCCATTTATAAGATTCCTGGCCTGTTGAAATCACAGGGCCTGGACGATTATATTTGTAAACGATTCAGCCTGAACGTGCCGGAAGCTAACCTCTCTGAATGGGAGCAGGTGATTTACGAAGAATCGAATCCGGGCGGCGAAGTCACCATCGGTATGGTTGGCAAATATGTCGAACTGCCGGATGCGTATAAATCTGTGATTGAGGCGCTGAAGCATGGCGGCCTGAAAAATCGCGTAACGGTTAACATCAAGCTGATCGATTCGCAGGATGTGGAATCGCGCGGCGTTGAAGTACTGAAAGATCTCGATGCGATTCTGGTGCCGGGTGGCTTTGGTCCGCGCGGTATCGAAGGCAAAATCCTCACCGCTCAATATGCGCGTGAAAATAATATTCCTTATCTGGGCATTTGCCTGGGTATGCAGGTGGCGCTGATGGAGTTTGCCCGTAACGTTGCGGGCATGGCTGATGCCAACTCAACGGAATTTGTGCCAGACTGTAAATATCCGGTGGTGGCGTTGATCACCGAATGGCGCGATGAAAACGGCAACGTTGAAGTCCGCAGTGAGCAGAGCGATCTCGGCGGTACCATGCGCCTCGGCAGCCAGCAGTGTCAGCTGACAGAAAATAGCCTGGTGCGTCAGCTGTACGGCTCCGATACCATCGTTGAGCGTCATCGTCACCGCTATGAAGTTAACAACATGCTGTTAAAACCTATCGAAGCGGCGGGTCTGCGCATTGCAGGTCGCTCCGGGGACAATCAGCTGGTTGAGATTATCGAAAACCCGAACCACCCGTGGTTTGTTGCGTGTCAGTTCCATCCGGAATTTACCTCAACGCCCCGCGATGGTCACCCGCTGTTTGCCGGCTTTGTGAAAGCCGCAAGCGAGTACCAGAAGCATCAAGTGAAGTAAGCGTTTTTATAACAGTGCGCGAACGTTTCGCGCACTGTTTGTCTGAGTTTTAGCTTAACTTGTACTGAGGAAAAACTAATGTCCAAAATCGTTAAAGTCATCGGTCGTGAAATCATCGACTCACGTGGTAACCCGACTGTTGAAGCTGAAGTTCATCTGGAAGGCGGTTTTGTAGGTATGGCTGCCGCGCCGTCAGGGGCTTCTACCGGCTCTCGCGAAGCGCTGGAACTGCGTGACGGTGACAAATCTCGTTTCCTGGGTAAAGGCGTCACCAAAGCCGTTGCTGCGGTTAACGGTCCGATTGCTGAAGCTATCCTGGGTAAAGATGCCAAAGATCAGGCGAACATCGATAAGATCATGATCGACCTGGATGGTACCGAAAACAAATCTAACTTTGGTGCTAACGCGATTCTGGCTGTTTCTCTGGCAAGCGCCAAAGCTGCTGCCGCAGCTAAAGGCATGCCGCTGTATGAGCACATCGCTGAACTGAACGGCACGCCGGGCAAATTCTCTATGCCGCTGCCGATGATGAACATCATCAACGGTGGTGAGCACGCCGACAACAACGTCGACATCCAGGAATTCATGATCCAGCCGGTTGGCGCTTCCTCTGTGAAAGAAGCGATCCGCATGGGTTCTGAAGTGTTCCATCACCTGGCGAAAGTGCTGAAAGCGAAAGGCATGAACACCGCTGTGGGTGACGAAGGCGGCTATGCGCCGAACCTGGGTTCCAACGCGGAAGCGCTGGCCGTTATCGCTGAAGCGGTAAAAGCAGCAGGCTACGAGCTGGGCAAAGACATTACTCTGGCGATGGACTGTGCGGCATCCGAGTTCTACAAAGATGGCAAATACGTTCTGGCTGGCGAAGGCAACAAAGCGTTCACTTCTGAAGAGTTCACTCACTTCCTGGAAGATCTGACCAAACAGTATCCGATCGTTTCTATCGAAGACGGTCTGGACGAATCTGACTGGGAAGGCTTCGCTTACCAGACTAAAGTGCTGGGCGACAAAATCCAGCTGGTGGGCGATGACCTGTTCGTCACCAACACCAAGATCCTGAAAGAAGGCATCGAGAAAGGCATCGCTAACTCTATCCTGATCAAATTCAACCAGATTGGCTCTCTGAGCGAAACTCTGGCTGCTATCAAGATGGCGAAAGATGCAGGCTACACTGCCGTTATCTCTCACCGCTCTGGCGAAACGGAAGATGCTACCATCGCTGACCTGGCGGTAGGTACTGCAGCTGGCCAGATCAAAACCGGTTCTATGAGCCGTTCTGACCGTGTAGCTAAATACAACCAGCTGATTCGTATCGAAGAAGCGCTGGGTTCTAAAGCACCGTTCAACGGTCTGAAAGAAGTGAAAGGTCAGTAATAAGACTTTTCAGCTCGCATCTCAATAATGCGACCTGCGTATTTTCTGAAAAGCCCCGTCTTGTGATGGGGCTTTTTTATTATTACCTTGTTAATTAACCAGTTGCAGTGTAAAAGCGCTTTTCCAGAACTGTCTGATTTGGATTAAGGAAGGGTTAATTCTTAACAGAAATATGTAAACCTTACGTCATTAATTGTAATGATACGGAAGGTTTAAAATGAAATATCGCGCTGATATTGACGGTCTACGCGCACTTGCCGTGCTGCCGGTGATCGCCTATCACCTGGGCGTGACCGGTATACCTGGTGGATTCACCGGGGTTGATATCTTTTTCGTGATATCTGGCTATCTCATCTGCGGCATTATTTATCAGAGTGCCATGAAAGGTGAGTTTTCTTATCTGGAGTTCTACAAGCGACGCTGCTTACGTATTTTGCCGCCGCTGTTTGTGGTGCTGATAGCCACCTTGTTGTTTGGCTACCATAACCTGCTTCCGGCGCAGTTTACCGAACTGGGCAATAGCGCTATCGCCACCACGCTTTTCTCTTCGAATATTTTCTTTTGGCAGCAGACCGGTTACTTCGCCGGCCCGGCAGAACTAAAACCTCTGCTGCATACCTGGTCTCTGGCAGTAGAAGAACAGTTCTACATTCTGTTTCCAATCGTGCTGCTGTTTGCTGTACGCTGGTTCCGTCATCGAGTTACGCAGGTCATGCTGGCCATTATCGCCGTGTCGTTTCTGCTTAGCGTGGTTGGCGTGCTGAAAAAGCCCGACTTTACCTTTTATATGTTGCCTACACGCGCATGGGAGCTGGCAATTGGCGGGCTTATCGCGGTTTCGACCCTGGAAACACGTATGGCGGCCGTGCGTCAGGAAATCAGACATCTGATGAGCCTTGCCGGCCTGGCGCTGATTCTGTTCGGCTTTTTCTGGCTCAGCACCAGCAAACCGTTTCCGTCGTGGAACGCGCTCTGGCCGTGTCTCGGAAGTTTCCTGCTGATTCTGGCGGGCCGGGAGGCCATCGTAAACCGCATTCTGGCATTAAAGCCGGTGGTTTATATCGGCATGATCTCCTACTGCCTCTATCTCTGGCACTGGCCGCTTATCGTTTACAGCAAGATGTTCCTGAATATGGACGAAGGCATGCGCGATCTGCTGGTGCTGACGTTAACTTTTGGCCTGGCTATCGCTTCCCGCTATCTGATTGAAATTCCTTTCCGCTATAAGCTATCGAATCTGAACCCGGTAGCGGTTTCCGCTTTTTCCGTCATTGGCCTGGTCCTTATCGCTTCGGCTACGCTGTATAAAAGTCACATCAGCAATGAGTCCGGTAATTTTTCCGATCAGGCGCTGGCGGTAGCAAAATTTTCCCAGTATCACGGCTCCGAAGAGTATTTTTATCAGTACCGTTTAGGGAAATGCCTTATTGATGGCAACAATGAGGCAAAAGGGCACTTCGATCGTGATTTCTGCCTGAAAACCTCCAGCACCGAGAAAAATTATCTGCTGGTGGGCGACAGCCACGGTGCTCATCTGTGGCGTGCGCTTAGCCTGGCGGCGGGAGAGAATGTTAACCTGATGCAGGCAACATCCGCAGGTTGTAAGCCGGTATCGCACCAGTCCATTGATAACAAATGTACTGAACTGATGGAGTATATTTATCAGCAGTGGATCCCTAAACACAAAGTGGATGGCATTATCATTTCTGCTCGCTGGCTACCGGAGGATATCGCGCCGTTGAAGGACACGCTGAAAGCGCTGAAAAAAATTAACAACAATATTACGGTGATGGGGCCGACAATTGAGTACGCCGAGGCGCTGCCCGATTTGCTGGCCTATCAGGAGAGCGGGCGCAAAGATTTAGTCTCCAGATCCATTAACCACAATATTAAAGGTACCGATCTACGCATGCGGCAGGCGATGGCGGAAGAGAAGGTAGGTTATATCTCGGTATATAACATTATGTGTCCGAATGATGTTTGCCATGCGCTGGCGTCAAACGGTCAACCGAGCGCATTTGACTATGGTCATTTCACGCTAAGCGGCGCGAACGACGTTGCCCGTCAGGCAATGGCGCAGATGCATAAAAACAAATTTATGTAACGCAACACCGCCGCCCGCCATCAGCGCGGGCGGCTCTCTGCACTCTTCAGTTTGTGCCTTTTCTGGCCACGACATTTGGCGTCACCTCCTTCATCTGCCATAATCTGCGCCCTTATTTCTCCTGACGAGAGTGCGTAATGCAGTACCCGATTAATGAAATGTTCCAGACGTTGCAGGGCGAAGGTTTTTATACCGGCGTTCCGGCAATTTTTATCCGCTTGCAGGGATGCCCGGTTGGCTGCAGCTGGTGCGATACCAAACATACATGGGATAAGCTGGCCGATCGGGAAACCTCGCTGGGCGATATTCTGCTGAAAACGGTGGAAACCGATGCCTGGGGCGCTGCCGATGCCGATGCGTTATTAAATACCATTAATCAGCAGCAGTGGACGGCGCGCCATGTCGTGATTACCGGCGGTGAGCCTTGTATTCATGACCTGACGCCGTTAACGGAAGCGTTGCAGCAGGCCGGTTTCAGCTGTCAGATCGAGACCAGCGGAACCTATGCGGTGCGCTGCACGGCGCAAACCTGGGTAACGGTATCGCCTAAAGTGAATATGCGCGGTGGTTATGATGTGCTGGATCAGGCGCTGGTACGCGCCGATGAGATTAAGCATCCGGTGGCGCGTCAGCGCGATATCGATGCGCTGGATCTGCTGCTGGCTCGTCTGAAAGATCAGAAAGCACGCATTATTGCGCTACAGCCGATCAGCCAGAAAGAGGACGCAACGCGCCTCTGCATTGCGACCTGTATTGCCCGTAACTGGCGTCTCTCCATGCAGACCCATAAATATCTTAATATCGCCTGATTTGACGCCGGACGCGGCTGGCTGAAATGCAGCAACCGGTAAGCCAGTGGGCTTTCCGGTTGCCTGTAGAGAAAGGTTGCTGTTAATTGTGCGTTGCGGAAAACGCGCGTTAAACGGCGCTTATTCGCCGCGATATACGCAGCCAGCGGTGCAGGTTTCTTTGATCATCACTGCGCTAAGCAGCGGCACGACCGGTTTCATCTGTTGCCAAATCCACTGCGCCAGCACTTCGCTGGTGGGATTTTCCAGGCCTGCAATATCGTTCAGATAATAGTGATCCAGACGATCGTATACCGGTTTAAAAGCGGCCTTCAGCTCGGCGAAATCCATAATCCAGCCGGTATAAGGGTCGACATCGCCGGTGATTTCAAGACGCACCAGGAATGAGTGACCGTGCAAACGCCCACACTTATGGCCTTCAGGCACATGCGGCAGACGATGAGCGGCTTCGAACTGGAAATCTTTAAAAAGCGTAGTTGCCATAATCGGTATCTCAGTTGTTGCAAAAACCGGCGAAGTCTACCGGAAAAACAGTTTTTTCGCATCCGTTTCCCCCGCTACCGTGACTTTTAACGCTGCTCAATAAATGCGCTCCGATTAAATCTTTGATAAGTAAGCTCTTTAATAAGAAGCTAAAGCGTTAAGCTTTATCACCAAAAGCGTTTAGGCGTTTTGGTTATTTATTATTTCTAACCCTTATTTACCGGTTAATATGCGACTCGGTAACCTCTACGCTATCTTCCGTCTCTGAACGGTTTGGCATCACTGATACTGGAATCATCAAGGCAATGACGACTCAGGCTCCCCCAGGTTCTTTGCTCCCGCTTCAGCCGGAGCAACTCGCCCGCTTGCAGGCGGCGACCCAAGGTTTATCAACGACGCAGCTGGCATGGATTTCTGGCTATTTCTGGGGGGTGGTTAACCAGTCGCCCGGTGCTGTTGCCGCCGTGCAGAGCGCGCCCGCGCCCGCCGCAGAGACACCGGCCATTACGCTGCTCTCCGCTTCGCAAACCGGCAATGCGCGCCGTGTCGCTGAGCAGCTGCGTGATGATTTACTGGCAGCGAAACTGAATGTGAAGCTGGTGAATGCCGGTGATTATAAGTTCAAACAGATCGCTCAGGAAAAACTGCTGGTGGTGGTGACCTCTACGCAGGGCGAAGGCGATCCGCCGGAAGAGGCGGTTGCGCTGCATAAATATCTGATGTCCAAAAAGGCACCGAAGCTGACGGAGACCGCGTTTGCAGTGTTTGGCCTGGGCGACACGTCATATGAGTTTTTCAGCAAGGCCGGGAAAGATTTCGATACCAGGCTGGCTGAGCTGGGCGCGGAACGGCTGCTCGATCGCGTTGATGCTGATGTGGAATTTGCTGCTGATGCGGAAAAGTGGCGTAAAGAGATCGTTGCGCTGCTGCAAAAGCGCGTTCCCACCGACACGCCGGCGCAGGCCGTTGCTACCGCCAGCGGCACCTATAATGAAGTTTTCACCACGCCCTATACGCGTGACGAGCCGCTGGTCGCCACGCTTTCGGTTAACCAGAAAATTACCGGCCGTGGCTCCGATAAAGATGTGCGTCATATTGAAATCAATTTAGGCGATGCCGGGCTGCGCTATCAGCCGGGCGACGCGCTTGGCGTCTGGTATGAAAATGATCCGGCGCTGGTAAAAGAGCTGACTGAGCTGTTATGGCTGCGCGGCGATGAAATCGTTGAGGTGAAAGGGCAAAGCCTGCCGCTCTCACAGGCGTTGCAGCAGCATTTTGAGCTGACGGTTAACACGCCGCAAATCGTTGAGCAGTACGCCAAACTGGTACGCAACGAAAAGCTGCTGGCGCTGGCGGCGGATAAGGCCCAGCTGCAGCATTATGCGCAAACCGTACCGATTGTGGATATGGCGCGCCAGGCGCCCGGCGAGCTGAACCCGGAGCAGCTGCTGTCGCTGTTGCGTCCGCTGACGCCGCGCCTCTATTCCATCGCCTCTTCACAGGCTGAGACGGAAAACGAAGTGCATATCACCGTTGGCGCGGTGCGTTATGAAATTGATGGTCGTCCACGTGCGGGCGGCGCTTCCAGCTATCTGGCCGACAGGCTGGAGGAAGAGGGAGAAGTGCGGGTGTTTATCGAGCATAACGATAACTTCCGCCTGCCTGCCGATCCTGATGCGCCGGTGATTATGATTGGGCCGGGTACCGGGATCGCGCCGTTCCGCGCCTTTATGCAGCAGCGTGAAAACGACGGTGCCAGCGGGAAGAACTGGCTGTTCTTCGGCAATCCGCATTTCACCGAAGATTTTCTTTATCAGGTGGAATGGCAGCGCTATGTCAAAGAGGGGCTGCTGACCCATATTGATTTAGCCTGGTCGCGCGACCAGCAGCATAAAATTTATGTTCAGGACAAAATCCGCGAAAAAGGTGCGGAAGTGTGGCGCTGGCTACAGGAAGGCGCGCATATTTATGTCTGCGGCGATGCCAACCGTATGGCAAAAGACGTTGAGCAGGCGTTACTGGAAGTGGTAGCCGGGCAGGGCGGAATGGACCTTGAGTCGGCTGATGAATTTTTAAGTGAGCTGCGCATTGAGCGCCGTTATCAGCGAGATGTTTACTAATGAGTGAAAAACACCCAGGACCGCTGGTCGTCGAAGGAAAACTCTCCGATGCGGAGCGCATGAAAAAAGAGAGCAATTTTCTGCGCGGGACGATTGCCGAAGATTTACAAAATGGCCTGACCGGCGGCTTTAGCGGCGATAACTTTCTGCTGATCCGTTTTCATGGTATGTATCAGCAGGATGACCGCGATATTCGCGCCGAACGCGCCGAGCAGAAGCTGGAGCCGCGTCACGCAATGATGCTGCGCTGCCGTTTACCGGGCGGCATCATTACGCCGAAGCAGTGGCTGGCGATTGAGAAGTTCGCGACGGAAAACACACTATACGGCAGCGTCCGTCTGACGAACCGCCAGACTTTCCAGTTTCACGGCATTCTGAAAAAGAATGTGAAACCGGCGCATCAGATGCTGCACGAAGTGGGGCTGGACGCGATCGGCACGGCGAACGATATGAACCGCAACGTGCTGTGCAGCTCTAACCCGGTGGAGTCTGAACTGCATCAGGAAGCGTATGAGTGGGCGAAGAAAATTTCCGAGCATCTGCTGCCGCGTACCCGTGCTTATGCCGAGATCTGGCTGGACGAGAAAAAGGTCGCCACTACCGAAGAGGAGCCGATCCTCAGCGCAACCTATTTGCCGCGTAAGTTTAAAACCACCGTTGTGGTGCCGCCGCATAACGATGTCGATCTGCACGCGAACGACCTGAACTTTGTCGCCATCGCCGAGAACGGCAAGCTGGTAGGCTTTAACCTGCTGGTAGGTGGCGGTTTGTCCATCGAGCACGGCAATAAAGAGACTTACGCCCGTACCGCCAGCGAGTTTGGTTATCTGCCGCTGGATAAAACGCTGGCGGTTGCCGAAGCGGTAGTAACGACGCAGCGCGACTGGGGCAATCGTACCAATCGTAAGAATGCCAAGACCAAATATACCCTTGAGCGTGTTGGCGTTGAGACGTTTAAAGCAGAAGTGGAGCGTCGGGCCGGGATCACTTTTGAGCCGATCCGTCCTTATGAGTTCACCACGCGTGGCGATCGCTTTGGCTGGGTGAAGGGAATCGATAATAAGTGGCATTTAACGCTGTTTATTGAAAATGGCCGTCTGCTTGATTATCCGGGGCGTCCGTTGAAGAGCGGCATTGCGGAGATTGCCAAAATTCATCAGGGCGATTTCCGTTTGACTGCCAATCAGAATTTGATTGTGGCGGGCGTACCGGAAAGCGAGAAGGCACGCATTGAGGAGATTGCTCGCTCACATGCATTAATGGAGAACGTGACCGCGCAGCGTGAAAACTCAATGGCCTGCGTGTCGTTTCCGACCTGCCCGCTGGCGATGGCGGAAGCGGAGCGTTTTCTGCCTGCCTTTGTGACGCGTGTGGAAGAGATTATGTCAAAGCACGGCGTCGGCAATGAGCATATCGTGTTGCGCGTGACCGGTTGTCCGAACGGCTGCGGGCGCGCCATGCTGGCGGAGTTGGGGCTGGTAGGTAAAGCGCCGGGTCGTTATAACCTGCATCTTGGCGGCAACCGCAGCGGCACACGTATTCCGCGCATGTATCGTGAAAATATCACTGAAGATGAGATTCTGGCGCATATCGATGAGCTGGTAGGCCGTTGGGCGCAAGAGCGCACGCCGGGCGAAGGCTTTGGGGATTTCACCATTCGCGCCGGTGTTGTCAAACCGGTGGTCGATCCAGCCCGGGATTTCTGGGAATAACGGAGGGGATGATGTCTGTACTCGATCTTGCAGCACTGAATGAGTTACCGAAAGTTGAGCGCATCATGGCGCTGGCTGAGGTAAATACGCAGCTGGAAGCGCTGTCCGCCGAGGATCGCGTGATCTGGGCGCTGGAAAACCTGCCGGGTGAGTTTGTTCTCTCTTCCAGCTTTGGTATTCAGGCGGCTGTATCGCTGCATCTGGTTACGCGCCAGAAGCCAGACATCCCGGTGATCCTGACCGATACCGGCTATCTGTTCCCGGAGACGTACCGTTTTATTGATGAGCTGACGGAGAAGCTGGATCTGAACCTGAAGATATTTCGTGCGGAGCAGTCGCCGGCGTGGCAGGAAGCGCGTTACGGTAAGCTGTGGGAGCAGGGCGTGGAAGGGATTGAGCGCTATAACGAGATCAATAAGGTTGAGCCGATGAATCGTGCGTTACAGACGCTCGGTGCACAGAGCTGGTTTGCCGGTTTGCGTCGCGATCAGTCCGGCAGCCGTGCAAATTTGCCGGTGCTGGCGATCCAGCGTGGCGTATTTAAAGTGTTGCCAATCATCGACTGGGATAACCGTCAGGTTTATCAATATTTGCAGCAGCACGGTTTGGGCTATCACCCGCTATGGGATGAAGGCTATTTGTCCGTGGGCGATACGCATACCACGCGCAAGTGGGAGCCGGGCATGGCCGAGGAGGAGACGCGTTTCTTCGGTTTAAAACGTGAATGCGGGCTGCATGAGTAAGTTTGTGCAGCGAATTTAAGAGAAAGGCGGCTGAAAGGCCGCCTTTTGTTTTCAGGAGGCTTTACTCCGGCCCCATTCGCCGCTTCCCCGAGCATCGACGTTGTCTGTTTGCCTCTGGCTTAGTTTCTGTGGAGCAGCGGCGGTTTGGCGCTGGCTGCGATCCGGCACAAGGTTCAGCGGCGGACGGGGCGCTCCGTAAAGACGTCGTGAACCCATCCCTGGGGACTCCGCCGCGTCATCCCTGACGCGGAGGCTTTACTCCGGCCCCGTCTGCCGCTTCCCTGTGCATCAGTGTTGTCTGTTTGCCGCTGGTTTTGCTTTAAATGCACCGGCACGGAGCCTGCTTCAGACAGAACAGCCGCGCGCATTCCTGCTAACGCTTAACCCTCAGCCAGCGCCTTTAACGCTTCTGAGGTCAGCGAAATATTCACCTTAATCACCTCATAATGCGCCACTGCTACAAAAGGATCTTCCGCCAGAATCGTATCCAGACGATCGCGATCGATATCCTTCGCCATAATCACCCCGCCGCTGCGCGGATCCTTACGGCCTGCGGCAATAAAAACCTCAGCAGCAAAATAACGTTTCAGCCAGTCAACATGCGCTTCGGTCAGGGCCTCAACCTCTTCAATCGGGCGATGGTAGCTCAGATTAATAATGTACATTATGACTCCTTATTGGTAGCAGGTGGATTAGCCAGCTCGTTAATCAAAGGAAACAGAATCCGCACGCTATCGCGCGCTCGCGCGCTGATGCGTCCAGGTAACCATCGATCAAGATAATTCAAATTATCCCGCGCGGTCTGATGATGACTGATGCCCTGCGGAAAATGGCGTGACATGTTCCGCTGCTGCGTCCCGTCTTTCTTGCCTAAATCCCAGTTTGCAGCACGCACCGTCAGCAACGGAAAACCCGCAGCATCAAAAGCGTTAGGCAGTGGATAAGGCGCGCTATGGGCTGGACGCGTGGCGGCGTTAATACCGTAACGATGAGCAATATCCAGCGCCCGATCGCGCGTCTGTTTGATCACCGCCGAGGCGGTATTTTTCCCGCTGTTAAAATAGAGTCGGTCGCCGACAATTAAACTATCAAGGTCGATCACTAACAGCGTATTCTTGCGATCGTTCGCCTTCATCCTGGCGATATAGGCATCCATGCCGTGTAAATCATCCTGATGAGCGCTGAGCGCCACAAAACGCACGCCATAATGCAGCGGCTTATGACTAAGCTGCTGCGCCAGCTCCAGCATCACGCCAAGCCCGGATGCGTTATCATCCACCCCCTGAAGACGCAGCCCACCGATATCCTTCCCGGTTTCCTCTTCACTCACTGGTCGCCAGGTATCCAGGTGCGCAATCACTAAAATCTCCTGCGGCACCTCTCCGGCACGCGCAGCAATCACCGACGTGGCGGTAAGATTGCGCCAGTGCGTCTTACCACTATTATCGCGCCACGGGGCCCGGGTTTTAAAATCGCGCTTATCGCTCTTATAACCCATCTCTTCAAACTGTTGCTGAAGATAGTTGGCGGTCAACAGCTCTGCCGGACTACCTGCCATGCGGCCAGGGAACCAGGTGGCGATATGACGTAATTGCTGCTCTGCAAACTGGCCGGGAACCGGGGTGCTGGCGCTAACCGGCAAACTGATGCCGCAGCTGAGCAACGCGGCCAGCGCGCTCAGGCGGAGCAAGGAAAACATACCATAGTCCTTAGACGTCATCCGATGACGCAGAAACGAAATAATTTTGCTTCGATAGTATGAAATTGTGATGCAGATTGCACAATTTCAATTGCTCTTAAATACCCGAAATATCATCTGTTAAGCACCTTTTATGCAAAGCTATGCCATGCCTATATTCCATTCGGTAACTACTCATTCCAATTCGTAATTTCATCTGCCTGAAGCTGCAGTCGTATAGTCGCGTTAACTTTTTGTTATTCAATATAAGGTCGACGTGGATTATCTCCCTATATTTGCCGATCTAAAAGCCAGGCCGGTGTTGGTTGTCGGCGGCGGCGATGTGGCGGCGCGCAAAATTGAACTGCTGCGGCGCGCTGGCGCGCAGGTCCAAATCGCCGCGCGCACGCTCTGTCCGGAACTCCAGACGCTGGCGGATAACCAGCAGGTTGAGTGGCTGGCAACTCAATTTGAAGAACAGCAGCTCGATCGGGTTTATCTGGTCATTGCCGCAACCGATAACAGCGAACTGAACGCTCAGGTTTTCGCTGCCGCTAATGCGCGTCGGTTGCTGGTTAACGTTGTCGACGATCAACCGAAATGCTCTTTTATCTTCCCGTCGATTGTTGACCGCTCGCCGCTGGTGGTTGCTATCTCCTCCAGCGGTACCGCGCCGGTGCTGGCGCGTATGCTGCGTGAAAAACTGGAAGCCTTGCTGCCGACTAACCTCGGCGCAATGGCGCAGGTAGCGGGCGAATGGCGCGACAAAGTCAAACAGCGTTTCAGCAAAATGTCCGATCGCCGTCGCTTTTGGGAGCGCGCCTTCAATGGCCTGTTTGCCAGTCAGATGGCGGCCGGCAATGTGCAGGGCGCAAAACAAACGCTGGATGCGCAGTTAACCGATGAAACGTCTCATCAGGGCGAAATTATTTTAGTTGGCGCAGGGCCAGGCGATGCCGGGCTGTTGACGCTGCGGGCTTTGCAGGTGATGCAGCAGGCGGATGTCGTGCTCTATGACCACCTGGTAAGCGAGGAAATTCTGGATCTGGTGCGTCGCGACGCCGACCGGCTGTGCGTGGGTAAACGTGCTGGCGCGCATTCAGTGGCGCAGGAAGAGACTAACCGCTTACTGGTATCGCTGGCCAGCAAGGGCAAACGCGTGGTGCGCCTGAAAGGTGGCGATCCCTTTATCTTTGGTCGCGGCGGTGAAGAGTTACAGGCTGCCGCCGCCGCAGGCATTCCTTTTCAGGTGGTCCCTGGCGTAACCGCAGCCTCCGGCGCTACCGCCTATGCCGGGATCCCATTGACCCACCGGGATTATGCCCAGAGCGTGCTGTTTATTACCGGCCATTGTCGTGCCGATGGTCAGGCAATTGACTGGCCGTCACTGGCGCGCGCGCAGCAAACGCTGGCGATCTATATGGGCACGGTAAAGGCGGCGGAAATAGCCGGGCAGCTGATAGCTCATGGTCGCGCGGCATCAACACCGGTTGCTGTCATTGGTCGCGGCACGCGTCAGGATCAGCAGGTGCTGACCGGAACGCTTGCCGAGCTGGAACAGCTGGCGCAGCAGGCGCCGACGCCTGCGCTGCTGGTCATTGGCGAAGTGGTTAATCTCCACGCGCAACTGGCCTGGTTTCAACATTCAGTACAGCAGGCCGGACGTAATTCCGCCGTTGTGAATTTGGCTTGAGGAAAAATCATGGATCAAAAACGACTGACTCATCTGCGTCAACTGGAGGCGGAAAGTATCCATATTATCCGCGAAGTGGCGGCTGAATTTGGTAATCCGGTAATGCTTTACTCCATTGGTAAAGATTCATCGGTCATGCTGCACCTGGCTCGCAAAGCTTTTTATCCCGGCACGCTGCCGTTCCCGCTGCTGCACGTTGATACCGGCTGGAAATTCCGCGAAATGTATGAGTTTCGCGATCGTACGGTAAAAGAGATCGGCGCGGAGTTGATTGTTCATCGCAATCCGGAAGGCGTAGCGATGGGTATCAATCCCTTTATTCACGGTAGCGCCAAGCACACCGACATTATGAAGACCGAAGGGCTGAAGCAGGCGCTGAACAAATATGGTTTCGATGCGGCTTTTGGCGGCGCGCGTCGCGATGAAGAAAAATCGCGTGCAAAAGAACGTATTTACTCGTTCCGCGATCGCTTCCACCGCTGGGATCCGAAAAACCAGCGCCCGGAGCTGTGGCATAACTACAACGGGCAGATCAACAAAGGCGAAAGCATCCGTGTCTTCCCGCTTTCCAACTGGACCGAGCTGGATATCTGGCAGTACATCTTTCTGGAAAATATTGAAATCGTACCGCTCTATCTGGCCGCTGAGCGTCCGGTGCTGGAGCGTGACGGCATGCTGATGATGATTGATGACGATCGTATCGACCTGCAGCCAGGCGAAAAGATAACGCCGCGGATGGTGCGCTTCCGTACCCTGGGCTGCTGGCCGCTGACCGGCGCGGTGGAATCGTCAGCGCAAACGCTGCCGGAAATTATTGAAGAAATGCTGGTTTCCACCACCAGCGAGCGACAAGGCCGCGTTATCGATCGCGACCAGGCTGGCTCAATGGAGCTGAAGAAACGTCAGGGCTATTTCTAAGGGGACGCCAGATGAATACCGTTATTGCACAACAGATCGCCGACAAGGGCGGGGTGGAAGCCTGGCTGCACGCGCAGCAGCACAAGAGCCTGCTGCGTTTTCTCACCTGCGGCAGCGTGGACGATGGTAAAAGTACACTGATTGGTCGTCTGCTGCATGATACGCGCCAGATTTATGAAGATCAGCTTTCCTCGCTGCATAATGACAGCAAGCGCCACGGTACTCAGGGCGAGAAGCTTGATTTGGCGCTGCTGGTGGATGGCCTGCAGGCAGAGCGCGAGCAGGGCATTACCATCGATGTCGCTTACCGCTATTTCTCCACCGAAAAGCGAAAGTTTATTATTGCTGACACGCCGGGACATGAGCAGTACACGCGCAATATGGCTACCGGCGCCTCAACCTGCGATTTGGCGATCCTGTTAATTGACGCGCGTAAAGGCGTACTGGATCAGACCCGTCGTCACAGCTTTATCTCTACGCTGCTGGGCATTAAACACCTGGTGGTGGCGATCAATAAAATGGATCTGGTGGAGTACAGCCAGGATCGTTTTGAGCAGATCAAACAGGAATATTTTGATTTCGCAGCGCAGCTGCCGGGCGATGTGGACATTCGGTTTGTTCCGATGTCGGCGCTGGAAGGCGATAATGTCGCCACGCAAAGCACCACCATGAGCTGGTACAGCGGCCCCACGCTGCTGGACGTGCTGGAAACGGTGGAAGTTAATCGTGTTGTGGAAAGCCAGCCGATGCGTTTCCCGGTGCAATACGTCAACCGGCCTAACCTCGATTTCCGGGGCTATGCCGGTACGCTGGCTTCCGGCATTCTGCGCGTGGGCCAGCGCGTGAAGGTGCTGCCTTCCGGCGTTGAGTCAAGCGTGGCGCGCATCGTAACCTTTGATGGCGACTTGCCGGAAGCAGGACCGGGCGAAGCGGTGACCATCGTATTAAACGATGAAATTGATATTAGCCGTGGCGATCTGCTGGTGGCGGCAGATGAAACGCTGAAAGCGGTGCAGGGCGCTTCGGTTGATGTCGTCTGGATGGCGGAACAGGCGTTGACGCCAGGTCAGAGCTTTGATGTGAAAATTGCCGGTAAAAAAAGCCGTGCCCGTGTCGAAAGCATCGATTATCAGGTCAATATCAATAATCTGACCCATAACAATCAGGTAGAGGCGCTGCCGTTGAATGGCATTGGGCTGGTAAACGTCACCTTTGATGAGCCGATGGTTCTGGATGCCTATCAACAGAATCCGGTAACCGGCGGGTTGATCTTTATCGATCGCCTGACAAACGTCACCGTGGGCGCCGGAATGATCCGTCAGCCGCAGCAGCAGGCTACTGCCAGCCATGGCGAGTTCTCCGCCTTTGAGCTGGAGCTGAATGCGCTGATCCGTCGTCACTTCCCGCACTGGGAAGTGCGCGATCTGCTGGCGGGCAAGCAATAAGATGGCGACGCATGATGAGAATGTAGTCTGGCACGCGCACGCGGTAACGCGTGCCGATCGTCAGCGGCAGCATGGCCATCAGGGTGTGGTGCTCTGGTTTACCGGCCTCTCGGGGTCGGGAAAGTCAACGGTCGCCGGGGCGCTGGAGCAGGCGCTGCATCAGTTGGGCGTCAGCACGTATCTGCTGGATGGTGATAATGTCCGGCACGGCCTCTGCCGTGATTTAGGCTTCAGCGACGCCGACCGTAAGGAGAACATCCGTCGTGTGGGCGAAGTGGCAAGGCTAATGGTGGATGCCGGATTAGTAGTGCTGACCGCCTTTATTTCACCACACCGTGCAGAACGGCAGATGGTGCGTGAAATGCTGGGCACAGGGGAGTTTATCGAAGTGTTTGTCGATACGCCGCTGGCGATCTGCGAAGCGCGCGATCCCAAAGGGTTGTATAAAAAAGCACGGGCAGGCGAGCTGCGTAACTTTACCGGAATCGACTCCGTTTATGAGGCGCCGGAACAGCCGGAAATCCATCTTGATGGCGAACAATTGGTAACAAAATTAACCGCACAACTGTTAGATCTGCTGCGTCGGCGCGATATTATCGAATCCTGAGATTGCAGCGGCAAACGGCCAGAGAGCGGGCCGTGATGCGCAACAACAGGATACCTATGCATAATGTTACACCCCTGCTGGCCCGTAAAACTCACAGTGACCAGGACGACCGTGCCTGGTCCTTTCCCGGCGGCGTAATCGGTTTTGTTTCTTACTGGTGCGCTCTGGCGATCCCTTTCCTGCTGTATGGTTCCAATACGCTGTTTTTCCTGCTTTATACCTGGCCCTTCTTTCTGGCGCTGCTGCCGGTGGCTGTGTTGATCGGTATTACCTTTAGTCTGCTGCTGCGCGGTCACCTTATCTGGACGTTGCTGCTGACGCTGGTTACCGTAACCTGTCTTTTATGGCTGCTCTTTTCCTGGCTAACCGGCTGGTAAGGCACGCTGTCGCTGACACCACAGGCAATAGCGGCAGCCCTGCAAGGGACGGGTTTATCTACTGCCGCTGATGATCAAACGCGACCACGCGTTACAAATCTTTACCTGCAGCACTATTTTCAGGCACACCGTGCAGAAAGCGGCGCAATTTCACCGGTAGAGTGGAGTCCGGTGAAAAGTTATGGGATGATTGGGCCGTTTTTCAGGGGGCGGGGATGGGAAAACTGACGCTGCTGTTACTTGCATTACTTGTTTGGCTACAGTATTCGCTGTGGCTGGGCAAGAATGGTATTCATGATTACACCCGCGTCAGCGATGACGTAGTGGTACAACAGGCGAGTAATGCCAAATTAAAAGCGCGTAACGATCAGCTGTTTGCCGAAATCGACGATCTAAACGGCGGTTTGGAAGCAATTGAGGAGCGTGCGCGCAATGAGCTGGGAATGATTAAACCCGGAGAGACCTTCTATCGCCTGGTGCCGGATCAAAACAAACGTAACGGGCAGCAGGCTTTGCCAAATCAACAACGATAGCAATGACCACTATAACTGACGCCTGGCCGGATATTATCGCCGTGGTGCCCGCTGCCGGTATCGGTAGCCGTATGCAATCGGGGCGCCCTAAGCAGTACCTGACCATCGGTCAGTCCACCATTCTGGAGCACAGCATCGCCAGCCTGCTGGCACATCCGGCCATTAACCGGGTGATTGTCGTGCTTAGTCCGGACGATAACTATTTTCAGCAGCTGCCGCTGGCTAATGACAGCCGTATTCATACGGTAACCGGTGGGAAACAGCGCGCCGATTCGGTGCTGGCGGGCCTGCAGGCGGTTGAACAGGCCGACTGGGCGCTGGTGCATGATGCGGCTCGTCCCTGTCTGGCCGCTGAGGATTTAAGCCGTCTATTGTCGCTTTGCCGTCACAGCCGCGTTGGCGGCATTCTTGCCGCGCCGGTATGCGATACCATGAAACGCAGCGAACCGGGCAAAGACGCCATCGCGCATACGGTTGAGCGGGAGGCCTTATGGCATGCGCTGACGCCGCAGCTGTTTCCTTTAGCGTTACTGCGTCAGTGTCTGGAGCGCGCCCTGCACGAAGGGGCCATCATTACCGATGAGGCCTCGGCGCTGGAATATTGTGGTTATCATCCTGAACTGATCGCTGGCCGCAGCGATAATATAAAAGTCACCCGCCCGGAAGATCTGGCGCTGGCGGCGTTTTATCTTACTCAACGACATAACAAGGAGTACGCATAATGCGTATTGGTCACGGTTTTGACGTCCATGCTTTCGGTGGCGAAGGCCCGTTGATTATTGGCGGCGTGCGGATTCCGTTTGAGCAAGGCTTTATCGCCCATTCCGATGGCGATGTGGCGCTGCATGCCCTGACGGATGCATTGCTGGGAGCCGCTGCCATGGGGGATATCGGCAAACTTTTTCCCGATACCGATCCTGCATTTAAAGGCGCGGATAGCCGTGGGCTGCTGCGTGAAGCCTGGCAACGTATCCAGGCAAAAGGCTACCGGCTGGTTAATGTCGATGTCACTATCATCGCACAGGCACCGAAAATGCTGCCGCATGTGCCGCAAATGCGCATCAATATCGCCGAGGATCTCGGCTGCCATATGGATGATGTTAATGTCAAAGCGACTACCACTGAAAAGCTTGGCTTTACCGGACGCGGCGAAGGCATTGCCTGCGAAGCCGTGGCGCTGATCGCGCGGACGGAGGCATAATGGCTTTACCTGAATGGCAGTGGCTTTACGGTAAGCCTGCGATCCGCGGGCAGTTAAAGGCCAGTCCGGAAGATTTCATGGTGGTTGAAGATCTCGGCTACGAGGCTGACGGCGAAGGTGAGCATCTGCTGGTGCGCATCCGTAAAACCGGTTGTAATACGCGCTTTGTCGCCGATGCGCTGGCAAAATTTGCGGGTATTCATCCGCGTGATGTCAGCTTTGCCGGTATGAAAGATCGCCATGCGGTGACTGAACAAACGCTCTGTTTGCGTCTGCCGGGCAAAGAGACGCCAGATTTTTCCGCGTTTACCCTGGAAGGCTGTGAGATCCTGCATCTGGCGCGCCATAAACGTAAATTACGTACCGGCGCGCTGGCGGGCAATGCTTTCAGGCTGGTGCTGCGTCAGATCAGCGATCGCGCGGCGCTGGAGGAAAGGCTGCTGCGCGTGCAGAACGGTGGCGCGCCTAACTATTTCGGCCAACAGCGTTTTGGTTTTCAGGGCAACAACCTGGAGCAGGCGAAACGCTGGGCCAGCAATGAAATCCGCGTGCGTGAACGGAGTAAACGCAGCTTTCTGCTTTCCGCTGCGCGCAGCGTTATGTTTAATCAGGTGGTCAGCGATCGTCTGGCGCAACAGGGCAGCCTGACTCAGGCGATAACGGGCGATGCGCTGCAGTTGACCGGTCGCGGCAGCTGGTTTGTTGCGACAGAAGAAGAGCTGCCGCAGCTGCAGATGCGGATTGATAATAATGAATTACGCATCACCGCGCCGTTACCCGGCAGCGGGGAGTGGGGAAGCCGTGACGCCGCGTTGGCTTTTGAGCAGCAAAGTCTGGCCGACAGCCTGGCGTTTATCCAGTTGCTTGAGCGGGAACGGGTAGAAGCCGCTCGCCGGGCGATGTTGGTTATTCCGCGCGACCTGCACTGGAACTGGCGCGATGATGCCACGCTGGAGCTCAGTTTCTGGCTGCCAGCCGGCAGTTTTGCCACCAGCATAGTCAGGGAACTTTTCGAACAGGAAGGTAACGATGCGGATATTGCTGAGTAATGATGATGGGATCCATGCGCCAGGCATTCAAACGTTGGCAAAAGCCCTGCGTGAAATCGCCGAGGTGCAGGTGGTCGCGCCCGATCGTAATCGCAGCGGCGCTTCCAACTCGCTGACGCTGGAAACCCCGTTACGTACTTTTTCTTATCCCAATGGGGATATCGCCGTGCAGATGGGGACGCCCACCGACTGTGTATTCCTTGGCGTCAATACGCTGATGCGCCCAAAGCCCGATATTGTGGTTTCCGGCATTAATGCCGGGCCTAATCTCGGCGATGACGTGATCTATTCCGGCACGGTAGCGGCGGCGATGGAAGGGCGACATTTAGGGCTCCCTGCGCTGGCGGTCTCGCTGGATGGCCAGCATCACTATGAAACTGCCGCTGCGGTCACCTGCGCTATTTTGCAGGGATTGCAGCGTGAGCCGCTGCGCACCGGCCGCATTTTGAATATCAATGTTCCCGATCTGCCGTTGGATCAAATCAAAGGTATTCGCGTTACTCGCTGCGGCAGCCGTCATCCCGCCGATAAAGTTATTCCACAGGAAGATCCGCGAGGTAATACGCTTTACTGGATCGGCCCGCCGGGCGATAAACATGACGCCGGCCCGGATACCGATTTTGCCGCCGTTGACGAAGGCTATGTCTCTGTGACGGCGCTGCATGTCGATCTCACCGCCCATCAGGCGCAGGACGTGGTGGCGGGCTGGCTAACCAAAGCCGGAGTCGAGTCGCTATGGTAAGCAGACGCATCGAGGCTTTGCTGGATCAGCTACGTCAGCAGGGCATTGAGGATGAGCTTTTACTGAAAGCGATTGGCGACGTGCCACGCGAGCGCTTTGTTGATGAAGCGCTGGAACATCAGGCATGGGAAAACATGTCACTGCCCATTGGATCCGGGCAAACCATTTCGCAACCTTATATGGTGGCGAAAATGACCTCTTTGCTGGAGCTGAAGCCAGATTCACGTGTGCTGGAGATCGGTACTGGCTCCGGTTATCAAACGGCGATTCTGGCCCATCTGGTCGATCATGTTTGTTCCGTTGAGCGTATTAAAGGGCTGCAATGGCAGGCGAAGCGCCGCCTGAAACAGCTTGATTTACATAATGTTTCGACGCGCCACGGCGATGGCTGGCTGGGTTGGGCTGCACGCGCGCCGTTTGATGCCATAATTGTCACCGCTGCGCCGCCGGAAATCCCTGAGGCTCTGCTGGCTCAACTTGATGAAGGCGGCATTATGGTTTTGCCGGTTGGGGAAGAAATACAGCAGCTGAAACGCATTCGACGTAAGGGCGGTGAGTTTATTGTCGATGTTATTGAGCCGGTACGGTTTGTGCCGCTGGTGCAGGGCGATCTCGCCTGACGGCCCGGCACCAGGCTACGCATTTCTTCACAACTGATTAATAGCACGGGAATTGGGTTGTTGTTAGTATCAGCCATTCCATTCGTCAGCAATGGATAGCGAACGTGAACACTTACGTTCGTCGTTTCAAGGCTCGTCACAGATTTGTTATCACGGGGGATAAATGAGCACAGGAAGCCCACTTTTTACTTTGAGCCGCCTTGCGGCTGTTTCATTAATTGGATTTTGGCTGACGGGTTGTACTTCTGATGATAACGCTCAGGCTCCTATTAGCACGGTTGGCAGTCAGTCTCAGCCTCAGGGCGGTAATACAGTCTCTGGCGGAATGTTAAGCGGCGCGTCATCTTCCAGACCTGTATTTTCGTCTGGTACTAATAATAGTAACAACGCTAATGTAATGACGCAGAATGGCCGTATCGTCTATAAGCGCAGTTATGAGAATATTCCGAAAGGTAGCTATAGCGGTGAGACATATACCGTTAAACGAGGCGATACGTTGTTCTATATTGCCTGGATTACCGGCAATGATTTTCGCGATTTAGCCCAGCGCAATAACATCGCTGCGCCTTACAACCTCAATGTGGGTCAGGCTTTGCAGGTTGGTAACGGCTCAGGTTCACCGATTACCGGTGGCAATGCGATTACGGTCGCGGACGCTACGCAGGGGGGCGTGCCGACCACGCCGGGCTCAACACAAATCAAATCTTCTACAGTTGCGCAGCAACCGGTTATTACGTATTCTGATGATTCAGGAAAATCAGGTGGGGGCAAAATGTTGCCTTCAGCGGGGAACACAACTGTTGCAACGACAACAGCCCCGGTTACCGCACCGCCGACGGTAAGCAGTACAACGTCCAGTTCAACCCCTGTGGCTGGTTGGCGTTGGCCCACCGACGGTAAGATTATCGATAACTTTTCTGCTGCAGAAGGCGGCAATAAAGGTATCGATATCGCAGGATCGCGAGGACAGCCAGTGGTTGCCACCGCATCCGGTCGTGTAGTGTATGCAGGTAATGCGCTGCGCGGTTACGGTAATCTGATTATCATCAAACACAACGATGATTACCTGAGTGCCTACGCCCATAACGACACTATGCTGGTCCGGGAACAACAAGAAGTTAAGGCGGGGCAGAAAATAGCTACTATGGGTAGCACCGGAACCAGTTCAGTTAGATTACATTTTGAAATTCGTTACAAGGGGAAATCCGTAAACCCGTTGCGTTATTTACCGCAGCGATAAACGGGCAGAGCCTTGAAGTTCTGCCCAGGGATCACGGGTAGGAGCCGCTTATGAGCCAGAATACGCTGAAAGTTAATGAGTTACATGAAGATGCGGAATTCGACGAGAACGGAGCTGAGATTTTCGACGAGAAGGCTCTTGTTGAAAATGAACCTGGTGATAATGAACTAGCTGAAGAAGAGTTGTTGTCACAGGGTGCGACGCAACGTGTTTTAGATGCGACGCAGCTTTACCTCGGTGAGATTGGTTATTCGCCGCTTTTAACGGCAGAGGAAGAAGTATTTTTTGCTCGCCGCGCACTGAAAGGCGACATTCCTTCTCGTCGTCGCATGATCGAAAGTAACTTACGACTGGTGGTAAAGATTGCTCGTCGTTACAGCAATCGTGGTCTGGCGCTATTGGACCTGATTGAAGAAGGTAACCTGGGCTTGATTCGTGCTGTTGAGAAGTTTGACCCGGAGCGTGGGTTCCGTTTCTCAACGTACGCCACCTGGTGGATTCGTCAAACGATTGAACGGGCAATTATGAACCAAACCCGTACAATTCGTCTGCCGATTCACATCGTCAAGGAGTTGAACGTTTATCTGCGCACCGCGCGTGAACTATCGCACAAGCTGGATCATGAGCCGAGTGCGGAAGAGATCGCCGAGCAGCTGGATAAACCAGTTGATGACGTAAGCCGTATGTTACGTCTCAACGAACGCATTACCTCAGTTGATACGCCATTAGGCGGAGATTCTGAGAAAGCGCTGCTGGATATCCTGGCCGATGAGAAAGATAACGGTCCGGAAGACACCACGCAGGACGATGACATGAAACAGAGCATCGTTAAGTGGTTGTTTGAGCTGAATGCCAAGCAGCGTGAAGTATTGGCACGTCGTTTCGGCCTGCTGGGCTACGAAGCGGCAACGCTTGAGGATGTAGGCCGTGAAATCGGTTTAACCCGCGAGCGTGTACGTCAGATTCAGGTTGAAGGTCTGCGTCGTCTGCGTGAAATTCTGCAGGCGCAGGGCCTGAGCATTGAAGCTCTGTTCCGCGAGTAACAATGTTCCTGCAATAAGGTAATGCGAAAGCGGTGGTCTCAGACCACCGCTTTTTTATTGCCTGCATTCCGCGACCGCCGCTGAATGCAGGAAGGTTTACAGCAATGATTTAAGCCGATAAATCCATTCCAGTGCCTGACGCGGCGAAAGGGTATCGGGATCCAGCGCTTCCAGTGCTTCAACCGCAGGCGACGTTTCTTCGACCAGCAGCGGCAGTTGTGGGCCATCAGCCTTTGTTGCCGCAGCCGTGCCCGATAACGCCTCCAGCTCTTTCAGCTTTTGCCGGGCGCGCTTAATGACTTCTTTGGGGACGCCTGCCAGCGCAGCAACCGCCAGACCATAGCTTTTACTGGCCGCGCCTTCCTGTACGCTGTGCATAAACGCGATGGTATCGCCATGCTCCACGGCATCCAGGTGGACATTGGCCACGCCCTCCATTTTTTCCGCCAGGGTAGTCAGCTCAAAATAGTGGGTAGCGAACAGCGTCATTGCCTTAATACGACTGGCAAGGCTTTCAGCACAGGCCCAGGCAAGAGAAAGACCGTCATAGGTTGAGGTTCCGCGACCAATTTCATCCATCAACACCAGGCTGTGTTCTGTGGCGTTATGCAGAATATTCGCCGTTTCGGTCATCTCCACCATAAAGGTTGAACGGCCTGAGGCGAGATCGTCCGCCGCGCCGACGCGCGTAAAGATGCGATCGACCGGACCGATAGTCGCCTGCTCTGCCGGAACAAAACTGCCAATACAGGCCATCAACACTATCAGCGCCGTTTGACGCATGTAGGTACTTTTACCGCCCATGTTCGGACCGGTAATCACCAGCATGCGGCGCTGCGGTGAAAGCGAAAGCGGATTGGCAATAAAGGGTTCTTTCAGCACCTGTTCAACCACGGGGTGACGACCGCCGGAAAGCTTGATGCCGGGCTTATCGCTTAATGTCGGACGCGTATAGTTCAGCGTCCAGGCGCGTTCAGCCAGATTGGTTAAGACATCAAGTTCGGCCAGCGCAGCGGCGCTTTGCAGCAACGCATCCAGGTGCGGTAGCAGCAGGTCGAAAAGCTCCTCATACAGTGCCTTTTCCAGCGCCAGCGCCTTACCTTTAGAGGTAAGTACTTTATCTTCATACTCTTTCAGCTCTGGAATAATGTAACGTTCAGCATTTTTCAGCGTCTGGCGGCGCACATAATGGATTGGCACCAGATGGCTCTGCCCACGGCTAACCTGGATGTAATAACCATGTACCGCATTGAAGCCTACCTTTAACGTATCCAGCCCTAACTTTTCACGTTCGCGGATTTCAAGACGATCAAGGTAGTCGGTCGCGCCATCAGCCAGCGCGCGCCACTCATCCAGCTCGGCGTTATAACCCGGCGCGATTACGCCGCCGTCACGCACCAGCACCGGTGGCGTTTCGATAACGGCACGTTCCAGCAGCTCACGCAGTTCGCTAAATTCCCCCATCTGCTGACGCAGCGTGGGAAGATGTCCGGCATCCACATCGGCTAACAGAGCGTTCAGCTCCGGTAACTGCTGAAACGCGTGACGCATACGCGCCAAATCGCGCGGGCGCGCAGTGCGCAGCGCCAGACGCGCCAGGATGCGTTCTAAATCGCCAACCTGACGCAGGATCGGCTGCAGTTCGCCACTGAGATCCTGCAGAGCAGCAATGCTTTCCTGACGTTGCGCGATCACGCGGCTGTCTCTTACCGGCGTATGCAGCCAGCGTTTCAGCATGCGGCTGCCCATCGGCGTGACCGTTTTATCCAGCACGGCGGCCAGCGTATTATCAACGCCGCCCGCCAGATTCTGGGTAATTTCCAGGTTACGGCGCGTAGCAGCATCCATGATGATGCTGTCCTGCTGGCGCTCCATCGTTAACGAGCGAATATGGGGCAGTGAGGTGCGCTGCGTATCTTTGACATATTGCAGCAGGCAGCCGGCGGCACGCAGGGCGACATGCGCATTTTCAACGCCGAAGCCGGTAAGATCGCGCGTACCGAATTGCAGGTTAAGCTGCTGACGCGCGGTATCCAGTTCATATTCCCAGAGCGGACGACGGCGCATACCGCGACGATTTTCAATCAAATCCATCGCGGCAAAATCTTCCGGATAGAGCAGCTCGGCCGGGTTAGTGCGCTGCAGCTCAGCGGCCATCGCTTCGCGGTCTGCCGGTTCGCTCAGCAGAAAACGGCCCGAACTGATATCCAGTGTGGCATAGCCGAAACCGCGCGCGTCCTGCCAGATAGCCGCCAGTAAATTGTCCTGGCGCTCGTTAAGCAGGGCTTCATCGCTAATTGTACCCGGCGTGACGATGCGCACGACTTTGCGCTCGACCGGGCCTTTGCTCTGCGCCGGATCGCCAATCTGTTCGCAAATCGCTACCGACTCGCCCAGCTGTACCAGCCGGGCCAGGTAGTTTTCCACAGCATGATAAGGCACGCCCGCCATGGGGATCGGCTCGCCAGCGGAGGCGCCGCGCCTGGTCAGGGAGATATCCAGCAGTTGAGAGGCGCGTTTGGCATCGTCATAAAACAGTTCATAGAAATCACCCATGCGATAAAACAGCAGGATGTCGGGATGCTGTGCCTTCAGACGAAGGTACTGCTGCATCATCGGGGTGTGGTTACCAATATCCATATCTGTCGATCCTTTCACGGTCATGTCACTCAACTTGCATGTTCCTGTTGGTCTCAGCGGCGGTCTGGGGATTCAGGCGGATCCTATCGCTAAAGTATCAAAAGCGCTACCCGACGTTAGCAGGCGTAACGTCAGAAAGGGAGGGTTATTATCTACCGCTACCCACTTCTTCGGCTCGGCTCGCAAAGTATAAGAAGCTTGTGCCAGGTCAAAAGGGCAGAGTGAATAACGCTACCCACAGCAAAATTAAGGTTATAGAATGAGCGCCTTTTTCATAACCCGCTGGGTCGTAACTTTTTGAGGTTGTAATGCAGACTTTACCTTCTTGTCCTGAATGCCATTCTGAATATACCTGGCAGGATGGCGACACGCTGAACTGTCCTGAATGTGGTCACATCTGGTCGCAGCAGGAAACGGGAGCGCCACAGGATCAGGGGCTGGTTGTGCGTGATGCCAACGGTACTCTGCTGGCAGATGGCGACAGCGTGACGGTCATCAAAGATCTGAAGGTTAAAGGCAGCTCTTCTGCGCTAAAGATCGGTACCAAAGTTAAAGGGATCCGTCTGGTGGAAGGGGATCATAACATCGATTGTAAGATCGAGGGCTTTGGTCCGATGAAACTGAAATCTGAGTTCGTTAAAAAGAACTGAGTTTCCTGCAACGTCAGGCAAAGCAGCTAAGCATTGGCTTTGCTGCTGCCTTTCTGTTTAGCTGAACAGCAGATCGATGGCGTCGCACTGCGCCTCGCTCAGGGTTCCGCCGCTATTACGCGAGCGCGGCGTCATGTAGCCATATTTACGTGCCACTGCCGTTTTAATCGTGGTCACAAAGTCATCGCCCACCGTATAAATTGCCATCAGTTTACCAATGCGTTGCTGAAACTGCGTGAGCGCAGCCAAATCTCCATCCCGCCAGCTTTGCATCGCTTCGGCAAACATCGCCGGCACCAGATTATTTAACCCGCTAATCACGCCTGCGCCGCCAGCCAGCAGGTTAGGCAACAGATATTCATCATAGCCGGAGAGCACGGCAAAATCGCTGCGCACCTTTTTGGTTTCTTCTATTAATGAACGGTTATGTGACAGGCAATCTGTGGTGTCTTTGATGCCGATGAAATTGGGCAGCTCTGCCGCCAGTTCCGCCACCAGCATCGCATCAAGATCGCAACCGGTACGTGCCGGAAAGTTATAGGCGAACCATTTGCCTTCCAGCTCACGATCGAGCTGTCGATAGTAAGCTAACAGCTGTTGTCGGGTTTGCCCGTAATACCAGGGCGGCAGCACCATTACGGCATCAAAGCCGCTCTCCCAGGCAAGATGCGCTAACTCCAGCATGTCGCTGTTACAGCTGCTGGAAATATTAGCCACCATGCTGAGCCGGGACATGCTGCGGGATTCACGTATTAATAATTTACGCTCTGCTTGCGTCAGTGAAACAAACTCGCCGATGCTACCCATCAGCAATAGCGTATCAATGCCGGATGCGTCCAGACGCGCAAAATGCTGCGCCAGTGCATTCAGATCTAAATGGTTATCTGCCGTAAATGGGGTTACCGAGGGGCACCAAACGCCGGAAAAAGCAGGCTGATTTTGCATATTGTTCTCCGCAGACGACAATTGAAACGGTGTTTTAAATTAATCATTTTTATGTGTGCGTGTCACAGCAAGTAGCACGATAATCCAACCGCGATCTCAATTATCGTCTTTACTTAACGCTCTTTTCTGAAAAATATGGCGTGATTTATCCATCCTGTCGTTTCATCCTGTGTAACGAACGCTGAAATAGCATCCATACTGAATCTCAATGGCAATTTCCTGTGGTGCTAATATGTTGACTGGTAACCTTGCTAAGTCAGTTCGTCGCCCGCATATAAAGCAGGAACCTGCCTCGCAAAATAACCATGCTGTCCGGACGAAACGGCAAAAAGGTGACGCCTTGCGCGCGCTTTGTTGTTAACGTTGGGCAGAGCATCCAGGGATGAGAAAATGAGTGACGAACAACTGAAAGCGTTAAGCGCCATTAACGGAAAGCTGCTGCTGCAGCACCAGGCAAAGGTTACCACCGCCGAATCTTGCACCGGCGGCTGGATTGCTAAAGTTTTGACCGATATTGCCGGTAGCTCCGCCTGGTTTGAACGCGCTTTTATCACCTACAGTAATGATGCCAAGCAGCAGATGATTGGCGTATCTGAACAGAGTTTGCAGCAGTGGGGCGCAGTCAGCGAACAGGTGGTAAAAGAGATGGCCGCTGGCGCGTTAAAAGAGGCCAGAGCGGACTTCGCCATTGCCGTTAGCGGCATTGCCGGACCGGACGGCGGCACCACGGAAAAACCGGTCGGCACCGTCTGGTTCGGCTTTGCCACAGCAGCAGGCGAAACGGTGCAAAAACGCTTTGTATTTCAGGGTGATCGAGAGGCTGTGCGGCGGCAAGCGGTAGCGACGGCGCTGCAGATTTTACATGATGATTTTCTCAAAAATTTGACTTGATACTGTATGATTATACAGTATAATTACCATCCAATGAACGAGAGCACTGCACACAACCGTGGCGTGCTTTACCCCGGCATGATTAGGAGTAAAAATGGCTATTGACGAAAACAAGCAAAAGGCTCTGGCAGCAGCGCTGGGCCAAATTGAGAAGCAATTTGGTAAAGGCTCCATCATGCGCCTGGGTGAAGACCGCTCAATGGATGTGGAAACCATCTCGACCGGTTCGCTTTCGCTTGATATCGCCCTTGGTGCTGGCGGCCTGCCAATGGGCCGTATGGTTGAAATTTACGGTCCGGAATCGTCCGGTAAAACCACGCTGACGCTACAGGTCATCGCCGCCGCTCAACGTAAGGGCAAAACCTGTGCCTTTATCGACGCCGAACATGCGCTGGATCCGGTTTACGCGAAAAAGCTGGGCGTTGATATTGATAACCTGCTCTGTTCTCAGCCGGATACCGGTGAACAAGCGCTGGAAATCTGTGATGCGCTGGCGCGTTCCGGTGCGGTAGACGTTATCATCGTCGACTCCGTTGCGGCGCTGACGCCGAAAGCGGAAATCGAAGGTGAAATCGGTGACTCACACATGGGTCTCGCCGCACGTATGATGAGCCAGGCGATGCGTAAGCTGGCCGGTAACCTGAAGCAGTCCAATACGCTGCTGATCTTTATCAACCAGATCCGTATGAAAATCGGTGTTATGTTCGGTAACCCGGAAACCACGACCGGTGGTAACGCGCTGAAGTTCTACGCCTCTGTGCGTCTTGATATTCGCCGTATTGGCGCGATCAAAGAGGGCGATAACGTCGTCGGCAGTGAGACCCGTGTCAAAGTGGTTAAAAACAAGATTGCCGCGCCGTTTAAACAGGCTGAATTCCAGATCATGTACGGTGAAGGGATTAACATCTACGGCGAGCTGGTGGATCTTGGCGTGAAGCACAAGCTGATCGAGAAGGCGGGTGCCTGGTATAGCTACAATGGCGATAAAATCGGCCAGGGTAAAGCGAATGCCAGCAACTACCTGAAAGAAAACAGCGCTGTGGCTAATGAAATCGAGCAGAAACTGCGTGATATGCTGCTGAACAATCCTGTTGAGGAAGGTAAAGCGGCCGTCCCGGCGGAGAATTACGAAGATACCGCTAGCGAAACTAACGAAGACTTCTAATTCCTCACCCCGGTCAGCCTGGCTGCCCGGGGTTTTTTTGTTCTAATACTTTGTATCCTGCCGCAATTCTCGCTACCCTCGCTTTTTACTGCTTATCTCAACCTACCAACCTGACGGAAGCGTAATGACTGACAAGCCCGCAACTCCGGTCACTTTTGCACGCCTGTTGGATCGTGCTACGCGTATTCTTGCCATGCGCGATCATAGCGAAGCCGAGTTCCGTCGTAAGATGGCGCAGTCAGCTGCGCGTGCCGCGATGCGCCATGATGAACCGGCTGAGGATATTCCGGAAGAGCTGATGGAAAAGGTTATCGCCTGGTGCTATGAGCATAGCTGGCTGGACGATGTCCGTTTTGCCCAACGTTTTGTCATCAGCCGCAGCCGTAAGGGCTATGGCCCGCAGCGTATCCGCATGGAGCTGGCGCAAAAGGGAATAGGACGCGAACTGGCGGAAACCGCCCTGAGCGAGGCAGAGATCGATTGGGGCGCTCAGGCTTTAGACGCGGCCGAACGTAAATTTGGCCTGCCGTTGCCGCAGGAATGGAAACAAAAATCCAAAGTGCTGCGTTATCTGCAGGCGAAAGGGTTTTTCATGGAAGATATCCAGTCGATTTATCGAAATAATGATGATTGAACCGCGATGGGATTTTACTTCCCTCGGAAGAAAATTTATCTTATTCCCACTTTTTGTTGGTAACTCTTCACGCAGCCGTGTGGAACGCCCGCCCGGTGCCAAGGGAAGAACCTTCGTTAGCGTATTCCAGGATATTTATGAGCAAGAGTACTGCTGAGATCCGTCAAACGTTTCTCGATTTTTTCCATAGTAAGGGACACCAGGTTGTTGCCAGCAGCTCCCTCGTACCCCATAACGATCCGACGTTATTGTTTACTAACGCCGGGATGAACCAGTTTAAAGACGTTTTCCTTGGACAAGACAAGCGCAGCTACTCGCGTGCCACCACTTCGCAGCGCTGCGTGCGTGCCGGTGGTAAACATAATGACCTGGAAAACGTTGGCTATACCGCGCGTCACCATACTTTCTTTGAAATGCTGGGTAATTTCAGCTTCGGCGATTATTTCAAGAAAGAAGCGATTGCTTTTGCATGGGAGCTGCTGACGTCAGCGCAGTGGTTTAACCTGCCAAAAGAGCGCCTGTGGGTGACCGTGTACGAAACCGATGATGAAGCCTGGGACATTTGGGCCAATGAAATTGGCGTGCCCGCTGAGCGCATTATCCGTATCGGTGATAATAAAGGCGGCGCTTACGCTTCAGATAATTTCTGGCAGATGGGCGATACCGGACCATGCGGCCCGTGCAGCGAAATTTTCTACGATCATGGCGACCATATCTATGGCGGCCCGCCGGGCAGCCCGGAAGAAGATGGCGATCGCTATATCGAGATCTGGAATATCGTCTTTATGCAGTTTAACCGTCAGCCTGACGGTACGATGCTGCCGCTGCCTAAACCTTCTGTTGATACCGGCATGGGTCTGGAGCGTATTTCTGCGGTGCTGCAGCACGTTAACTCTAACTATGAAATCGATCTGTTCCAGAAGCTTATTGCTTCTGTGGCAGAGGTCACAGGCAGTACCGACCTCAGCAATAAATCGCTACGGGTTATTGCTGACCATATTCGTTCCTGTGCTTTCCTGATTGCCGATGGCGTTATCCCTTCAAATGAGAACCGTGGCTATGTGCTGCGTCGTATCATTCGTCGTGCGGTGCGTCATGGCAACATGCTGGGCGCTAAAGGCAGCTTCTTCTATAAACTGGTTGGCCCGCTGATTGAAGTGATGGGCAGTGCCGGTGAAGATCTGCAACGCCAGCAGACGCAGGTAGAGCAGATTCTTAAAACTGAAGAAGAGCAGTTTGCTAAAACGCTGGAGCGTGGTCTGGCGCTGCTGGATGAAGAACTGGCGAATCTGCAGGGCGATACGCTGGATGGCGAAACTGTTTTCCGCCTGTATGATACCTTCGGCTTCCCGGCAGACCTGACGGCTGATGTGTGCCGTGAGCGTAATCTGAAAATTGATGAAGAAGGCTTTGAGCAGGCAATGGAGCGTCAGCGTCAGCGCGCGCGTGAAGCCAGCGGTTTTGGCGCTGACTACAGCAATGTTATCAGCATCGATTCAGCTTCATCTTTCAGGGGTTACGACAACCTTGCGTTAAAAGCGGCTATAACTGCCATCTATGTTAACGGCCAGCCGGCAGATGAAATCACCGCCGGAGAAGAAGGGGTGATTGTACTCGATGAGACGCCGTTTTATGGCGAATCAGGCGGGCAGGTAGGCGATACCGGCGTGCTGAAAGGGCTTAACGCTGAGTTTAACGTAAGCGATACACAGAAATATGGTCAGGCTATTGGTCACACAGGCAAGCTGCTCTCTGGTCACCTGCGCATTGGCGATCGACTGGATGCTCAGGTTGACGAGGCGCGTCGTGCGCGCATTCGCCTGAACCACTCAGCCACGCATCTGTTGCATGCTGCGCTGCGTCAGGTTCTGGGAACGCATGTCGCTCAGAAAGGCTCGCTGGTAAACGATAAATATCTGCGATTCGATTTCTCGCACGCCGAGGCGATGAAGCCGCAGGAGATCCGTGAGGTTGAGGATATCGTTAACGCGCAGATCCGTCGTAACCTGCCGGTTGAGACCCATATCATGGATCTCGAAGAGGCCAAAGCGAACGGCGCAATGGCGCTGTTTGGCGAGAAATATGATGCGCGCGTGCGCGTACTGTCGATGGGCGACTTCTCGACCGAACTGTGTGGCGGCACGCACGCCAGCCGCACGGGGGATATCGGCCTGTTCCGCATTACCTCTGAATCAGGCACGGCCGCAGGTATTCGTCGTATCGAGGCGATAACGGGCGAAGCAGCGCTGGCGCAGGTCAACGCGCAGGCTGAACAATTGCACGATATCGCGCAGCTGGTTAAAGCCAACAGCAGCAATCTGAATGAAAAAGTGCGTGCTATGATCGATCACACGCGCGCGCTGGAAAAAGAGTTGCAGCAGTTAAAAGATCAGCAGGCGGCTCAGGAAAGCGCTTCGCTGAGCAGCAAATCCAAAGATATCAACGGTATAAAACTATTGGTTAATGAACTGAGCAATGTCGATCCTAAACTGTTGCGGACCATGGTTGATGAGTTAAAAAATCAGCTGGGCTCGGCAGTGATCGTCCTGGCGACGGTAGCAGACGGAAAGGTTTCTCTGATTGCCGGCGTAACAAAAGATCTTACCGACCGTGTTAAAGCGGGTGAGCTGATTGGCGCGGTGGCGCAGCAGGTTGGCGGTAAAGGCGGTGGACGCCCGGATATGGCGCAGGCGGGTGGTACGGATGCACAGGCGCTGCCTGCTGCGCTGGCCAGCGTTGAGTCATGGGTGTCTGCTAAACTGTAAGGGATAAAAAAGCAGTGCGGAAAGCGCCGTGGATAGCCTCCGCTGGCGCTTTTTAATGCAAACCGTACTCTGTAATAACAAAGTCAGGTTGCGGGTAATGATTTCGGCTAAACTAACTATCAGCAGAATGTATTAGCGTGACAAGATGCGTTGATGTATTTGTCATCATCTACGTTTAGCGCTATATGATGGATAATGCCGGGGACCCGACAGGCCCGACTCTTTTAATCTTTCAAGGAGCAAAGAATGCTTATTCTAACTCGTCGAGTTGGTGAAACCCTCATGATTGGCGATGAGGTGACGGTAACGGTACTGGGAGTGAAAGGTAATCAGGTTCGTATTGGTGTGAATGCGCCAAAAGAAGTTTCAGTACACCGTGAAGAAATCTATCAGCGTATCCAGGCTGAAAAGAGCCAACCACAGTAAAAGCTATACCGAATCCCGCGCCTCGCTCTCATTACCGCGAGGCGCAATGTTTTTCCCGCCCTGTTTTTTTCTCTGTTGTTTTCCCCTGATTGTGAACTGCCCCCTGTTTCGCTGTTGATAATTCACTCTTTTTGTCGGCAAAATATGCGGATTGCGTGGCTTTTGTGCAAACAAACATTTGTTGGGAAAAATTGTTTGACTTATAAGTGCGGGAAAGTAATATGTGCGCCACGCAGTGCCGATGAGCGGAAACAAAGTTCAGCAGCACAGTTCGCAAGAACGCGTAAGGTGAGATGGCCGAGAGGCTGAAGGCGCTCCCCTGCTAAGGGAGTATGCGGTCAAAAGCTGCATCGAGGGTTCGAATCCCTCTCTCACCGCCATTTAATGATGCATCCGTAGCTCAGCTGGATAGAGTACTCGGCTACGAACCGAGCGGTCGGAGGTTCGAATCCTCCCGGATGCACCATCTCCAGGAAGTAAAACGATACAGTGTTAGCAGCCTGTGTCACGGTGAGTTGTCAGCACCCTGTGTTATACAAGAATTTGTAATGCATCCGTAGCTCAGCTGGATAGAGTACTCGGCTACGAACCGAGCGGTCGGAGGTTCGAATCCTCCCGGATGCACCATTTTCTCTGAAGCGTTAACGTCTTCTTTAGTATTTCCTCAGGTCAGTTGCAGTTCCCCCTGTTTTTCCGATGCATCCGTAGCTCAGCTGGATAGAGTACTCGGCTACGAACCGAGCGGTCGGAGGTTCGAATCCTCCCGGATGCACCATCTTCAGATTTACTCCTCTGTTTATTCTCTGGTACTACTCTTCACACTCTTGCATTACCCTTTATTCTCTCGCATTACTTTTTACTTTCTCGCGTTACCTTCCAAATTTTCCTGTTGCGTTTTCTCATTATCTTCTTTAGCGACCCCTGTACGACCTCATTCAGGTTCCTGAACTCTCTGACCTTTTTCTGATTCCTAAATTTCCCAATAGATTCAAAGCATTTGCTGTTCATTGCTACCGGCGACAACCCGCATACTTTACGTTAAAGTAAAGGGGCATTTATTCACAGCCGGGAGAGGATATGTACGATCGCTATGATGGTCTGATTTTTGATATGGACGGTACACTCCTCGATACCGAAACGACTCATCGTCAGGCCTGGGATCGGGTGCTGACGCGTTATGGTTTGTCGTTTGATGAACAGGCGATGATTGGGCTGAATGGCTCACCAACATGGCGCGTGGCGGAATTTATCATTGCCAGCCATCAGGCCGATCTGGATCCTTTCCAGCTGGCTGCTGAAAAAACAGCCGCCGTGAAAACCATGCTTTTTGACAGCGTTCGTGCTTTGCCGCTTATCGATGTGGTGAAAGCTTATCACGGGCGTAAACCTATGGCGGTGGGGACCGGCAGTGAACATGCAATGGCCGATGCTTTGTTGCAGCATCTGCATCTGCGTCATTATTTTGACGTTATCGTTGGTGCTGATGATGTAACGCGCCATAAACCTGAACCCGACACTTTTCTGCGTTGCGCTGCGTTAATGGGCGTGGATGCTGAAAAATGCGTGGTGTTTGAGGATGCCGACTTTGGCCTGCAGGCAGCGCAAGCCGCTGGTATGGCTGCGGTAGATGTTCGCTTATTGTGAATGACATTCTGAGTTACGGTTCGTTATTTGCCAGCAGTTTTTTGAGCGCCACGCTGCTACCGGGGAGCTCTGAGGTGCTGCTGGTTACGTTACTACTGGCAGGGAATTCGCCGGCATTAGGTCTGATTTGTGTCGCAGCCGTGGGGAACACGCTCGGCGGATTAACAAACGTTGTTATTGGTCGCTTACTGCCGCCAAAGCAGGGGCGATGGCATAACACAGCAATGGCGTGGTTGCGTCGGCTTGGTCCTGCAGCGCTGTTATTCAGTTGGTTACCGCTGATTGGCGATCTGCTGTGTGTACTGGCTGGCTGGTTGCGTTTCTCATGGCTCCCGGTAGTGCTGTTTTTGGCTATTGGCAAGACTCTGCGTTACGTAGTGGTCGCGACCGCAACTTTACAGGGCATGGCGTGGTGGCATTGATTCCTTCAGAATCGGGGCTACGGTAAACATTATGCTAAACAAAAATAAATTATTCTCTGAGCGGGAGGTCACTTTGATCCCGGACGTATCACAGGCGCTTTCCTGGCTGGAAGCACATCCTGACGCCCTGAAAGGTATTGGTCGAGGCATTGAGCGTGAAACGCTACGTGTCAGGCCAGACGGTAAACTCGCGACCACCGGCCATCCGGCGGATCTTGGCGCAGCGTTGACCCATAAATGGATTACCACTGATTTCGCTGAATCACTGCTTGAGTTTATTACACCCGTCGATCGCGATATCGATCATCTGCTGGCGTTTTTACGCGATATACATCGTCATGTTGCCCGCGAGTTAGGCGAAGAGCGTATGTGGCCTTTCAGTATGCCCTGCGTGATTGAAAACAGCGATGCTATCCAGCTGGCGCAATATGGCAGCTCGAACATTGGACGCATGAAAACGCTCTATCGCGAAGGTCTGAAAAATCGCTACGGCGCGTTGATGCAGACTATTTCCGGCGTGCATTACAACTTCTCGCTGCCGCTCTCTTTCTGGCAGGCGTGGGCTGGCGTTAAAGATATGGAAAGCGGCAAAGATGCCATCTCTGCCGGCTATTTACGCTTGATCCGTAACTACTATCGCTTTGGCTGGGTTATTCCCTATCTGTTTGGCGCTTCGCCTGCGGTTTGTTCTACTTTCCTGCAGGGGAAAGAGAGCAGCCTGCCTTTTGAGCGCAACGAGCGCGGTATGCTCTGGTTACCCTATGCTACCTCGCTGCGCTTAAGCGATTTGGGGTATACCAATAAATCGCAGAGCAATCTGGGCATTACGTTTAATACCCTGAACGGCTATGTCGAGGCGTTGAAAAAGGCGATTAAAACCCCTTCTGAAGAATATGCCCGTATAGGCGTAAAAGATGAAGAAGGGCGCTGGTTACAGCTTAATACCAACGTGCTGCAGATAGAGAACGAACTCTATGCGCCTATTCGTCCCAAACGCGTTACGCGTTCTGGCGAGGCGCCGTCTGATGCGCTGGCGCGCGGTGGCATTGAATATATTGAAGTGCGTTCGCTGGATATTAACCCTTTCTCACCGGTTGGTGTAGATGAAACGCAGGTGCGCTTCCTCGATCTGTTCCTGATCTGGTGTACGCTGGCAGACGCGCCGGAAATGAGCAGCGCTGAACTGCAATGCACGCGGCAAAACTGGAATCGCGTTATCCTTGAAGGTCGTAAGCCGGGTCAGACCATCGGCATAGGCTGTGAAGATACCCGTCAGCCGTTAACGATGGTGGGCAAAGCGCTGTTTGCCGACCTGAAACGTGTAGCGGAAGTTCTCGATAGTCAGTCGGGATCGCCTGATTACCAGCAGGTGTGCGATCGCCTGGTCGCCTCTTTTGACGATCCTGAGTTAACCTATTCTGCGCGCATCTTACAGACGATGCTGGATAACGGCATCAGCGGAACCGGGCTGGCGCTGGCCGAGCAGTATCGTCAGATGCTGACGGAAGAGCCGTTGCAGGTATTAACCGGGGAAGATTTCACTCAGGAAGCGATACGCTCGCGTTATGCGCAGCAGGAGCTGGAAGCGGCAGATACCCTGAGTTTCGCTGAGTTTTTGGCGAGCAAGAAAGGATAGAAAAGAAAATGGCCACAATCACTGTGGCCAAACTAACATCTCTGTTGTCAGGGATGATGATAACAAATGCGCGTCTTTCACTTATTCAGACGCACGGCGAACAGAAAAGTTTCATCGTTCACAAAAAAATTTTTAGCTGAGGTAACGATATGCCATTACTGGACAGTTTTACCGTTGATCATACCCGTATGGCCGCGCCGGCAGTACGCGTCGCCAAAACCATGAATACGCCTCATGGCGATACCATCACGGTATTTGATCTGCGTTTCTGCGTGCCCAATAAAGAAGTTATGCCGGAACGCGGTATCCACACGCTTGAGCATCTGTTCGCAGGCTTTATGCGTAACCACCTGAATGGCGACGGCGTAGAAATTATTGATATCTCTCCGATGGGATGCCGCACCGGCTTTTATATGAGCCTGATCGGTACGCCTTCCGAGCAGCGCGTTGCTGATTCATGGAAAGCGGCGATGAATGATGTGCTGAAGGTCAATGACCAGAACCAAATCCCGGAACTGAACGAATATCAGTGCGGGACCTATCAGATGCACTCGCTGGATGAGGCCAAAGATATTGCCCGTCACATCATTGAGCATGACGTACGTGTTAACCACAATGATGAGCTGGCGCTGCCGCAGGATAAGCTGAAAGAACTGGAAATCCACTAAGCGTAAAGCATAAAAAAGGGCCGCGTTTGCGGCCCTTTTTATTGGCGGCGAATCAGGAGCCAATACTGGATTGCAGCGGCTGTTGGGGCGTTACCCTTATCTGCTTCACCATATTGTCCTGCACATCAAGAATATCGATATCATAGTTATTTATCTGGATACGCGTGCCTGCCTGCGGGATCTCTTCCAGTTCTTCCAGCAGCATGCCGTTAACCGTACGCGCCTCTTCCTGAGGTAAGTGCCAGTTAAATGCTTTATTGATTTCCCGCACGTTAGCCGTACCTTCAATCAGCACTGAACCATCGCTCTGCGGCATCACTTCTTCAGCCAGTGAAGGAGACATGGAGGTCGTAAAATCACCGACAATCTCTTCCAGAATATCTTCGATGGTAACCAGTCCCTTGATATCGCCATACTCGTCCACCACCAGCCCAACTTTCTTCTTGTTGCGCTGAAATTTAACCAGCTGCACGTTAAGCGGCGTGCCTTCCGGCACGTAGTAAATTTCATCAGCAGCGCGCAGCAGGTTCTCTTTAGTGAACTCTTTTTTCTCTGTCATCATGCGCCACGCTTCGCGTACGCGCAGCATGGCCACGGCGTCGTCCAGCGAGTCACGATATAATACGATCCGGCCATGAGGAGAATGGGACACCTGGCGTTCAATGGATTTCCACTCATCGTTGATATTGATGCCGACGATTTCATTACGCGGCACCATGATGTCATCCACGCTCACCTTTTCCAGATCCAGCACCGATAGCAGCATCTCCTGGTGACGGCGCGACATGAGCGAACGGGATTCATACACGATGGTGCGCAGCTCATCTTTATTCAGCGCTGAACTGATTGAACCGTCCGATTTGATGCCGATCATACGCATCAGCAGGCGTGTAATGGTATTTAGCAGCCATACCAGCGGCATCATAATGATCTGCAACGGGCCAAGCAGCAGGCTGCTGGGATAGGCAACCTTTTCCGGATAAAGCGCGGCAATGGTTTTTGGCAGGACTTCCGCGAAAATCAACACCGCAAACGTCAGTATGCCGGTGGCAATGGCGACGCCTGCATTACCATACAGGCGCATCCCAACGATGGTCGCCAGCGCCGAGGCGAGAATATTGACCAGGTTGTTGCCGATCAGCACCAGGCTTATCAAACGGTCTGGGCGTCGCAGTAATTTCTCCACGCGACGGGCACTGCGGTTGCCGTTTTTGGCTTTATGACGCAGCCGGTAACGGTTAAGGGTCATCATGCCGGTCTCGGAGCCGGAAAAGTAAGCCGAGACCAGAATCATCACGACCAGCGTAATAATCAGTGTGGTGGTTGAAACGTGTTCCAACGCGGAATCCTTTTATCAATCAGTGAGTGAGCAGATGCTGTAGTACGCGGCTGCCGAAGTAAGACATGGTCAACAGCAGCGCACCACCACAGTTAAACCAGACGACGCGGCGTCCACGCCAGCCTTCATGATAATGCCCCCAGAGCAAAACGATATAAACAAACCAGGCCAGAATCGACAGCACGGCTTTATCCACGTTTTCGGGGGAAAAAAGATTATCCATATAAAACAGGCCAGTACAGAGTACCAGCGTCAGCAATACGACGCCAACCTGCGTGATATGAAACATTTTGCGCTCAATGGTCATCAGCGGCGGTACATCGTTACTGAAGGCTAAGCGCTTATTTTTCAGCTGGTAATCGATCCATGCCAGCTGCAGTGCGTAAAGCGCGGCGATAATTAGCGTGGCATAGGCAAAAAGCGCCAGCCCGATATGGATCATCATGCCAGGCGTGGTTTCCAGATGCGTAATAAACGCATTCGGCACGAAGGTCGCAAAGGCGAGATTGATAAGCGCAAAGCTATAAACAATCGGCAGCAGCAGCCAGCCACGATTACGCGAAGCGACAATGGTCATGATGATGCAGATCAGCAAACTTACCAACGAACCAATGTTCAGCAGGCTAAGGTTTTGAGCGCCATTAACGAAGATGCGCTGCTGAAGCGCCACCGCATGCGCCGCCAACGCCAGCGTTGCCGACAGGACGGCCATGCGTCGCCAGGCGCCGTTATTCCGCAGCAGGCTGGGAATGATCAGAGCAAGGCTAAATGAGTAGGCAAAGAGCGCCAGAATCGCGAAAGCAGACATAGAATGGTCAAATATCGGAAAGATGAAGAAAAATGCAGTATAGCGCCAGCCGGAGTTTGCTCCAAACGTTCTCATTGTGGATTGCAGAGATCGCCAATGCTTCGTGTTATAATCCGTCACATTGTGTCGCCCAGGCGGCTCTGTTTTATCTTGAGCGAGAGACAATGTTTGATAATTTAACCGATCGATTGTCGCAAACCCTGCGCAATATCAGCGGCCGCGGAAGGCTGACCGAAGAAAACGTCAAAGAAACCCTGCGTGAAGTGCGCATGGCGCTGCTGGAGGCGGACGTTGCGCTGCCGGTAGTGCGTGAATTTATTAACCGCGTAAAAGAGCGCGCGGTTGGGCACGAAGTGAATAAAAGCCTGACGCCGGGTCAGGAGTTTATCAAGATTGTGCGTAATGAGCTGGTTGAGGCGATGGGATCGGAAAACCATGCCCTTAACCTCGCCGCGCAGCCGCCAGCCGTGGTGCTGATGGCCGGCCTGCAGGGTGCGGGTAAAACCACCAGCGTTGGCAAGCTCGGTAAATTCCTGCGTGAAAAGCACAAGAAAAAAGTGCTGGTTGTTTCTGCCGACGTCTATCGTCCGGCGGCGATCAAGCAGCTGGAAACGCTGGCGCAGCAGGTAGGGGTGGATTTTTGTCCGTCTGACCTGAGCCAGAAGCCGGTTGATATCGTTAACAACGCGCTAAAAGAAGCAAAGCTTAAATTCTACGATGTTCTGCTGGTGGATACTGCCGGTCGTCTGCACGTAGATGAAGCGATGATGGATGAGATCAAACAGGTACACGCCGCGATTAATCCGGTGGAGACGCTGTTTGTGGTCGATGCCATGACCGGTCAGGATGCGGCAAACACGGCGAAGGCGTTTAACGAAGCGCTGCCGTTAACCGGCGTTATTTTGACCAAGGTCGACGGCGATGCTCGCGGCGGTGCGGCGCTCTCTATTCGTCATATCACCGGCAAGCCGATTAAGTTTATGGGCGTCGGTGAAAAGACCGAAGCGCTGGAGCCGTTTTATCCCGATCGTCTGGCGTCACGTATCCTCGGCATGGGCGATGTGCTGTCGCTTATCGAAGATATCGAAAGCAAAGTTGATCGCGCCCAGGCAGAAAAGCTGGCGAACAAGCTGAAGAAAGGCGACGGCTTTGACCTGAATGACTTTCTGGAACAGCTAAAACAGATGCGCAATATGGGCGGCATGGCCAGCCTGATGGGAAAACTTCCCGGAATGGGGCAGCTGCCGGATAACGTAAAGTCGCAGATGGATGACAAAGTACTGGTGCGCATGGAGGCGATGATCAACTCCATGACGCGCAAAGAGCGTGAAAAACCTGAGATTATCAAGGGGTCACGCAAGCGTCGTATCGCCGCAGGTTCCGGTATGCAGGTGCAGGATGTCAACCGTATGCTCAAGCAATTCGACGATATGCAGCGCATGATGAAAAAGATGAAAAAGGGCGGCATGTCAAAAATGCTGCGCGGAATGAAGGGCATGATGCCACCGGGCTTTCCGGGGCGTTAAGCTGTTCCAATGTAAAGTCCCGACAGTTTGCTCAGTTTAGATTGCTTTTTGCGCCAAAATGAGTAAAATTTTCGGGCTTTTTATACGACACCCGGGCCCCGTTCCTCGATGGGGCCCGGTTGTTTTATTAACTGAAGAGGATGTTATGGTAACAATTCGTTTGGCACGTCACGGCGCGAAAAAGCGTCCGTTCTATCAGGTTGTCGTTACTGACAGCCGCAACGCACGTAATGGTCGTTTCATTGAGCGTGTAGGCTTCTTCAACCCGATCGCATCTGGTCAGGCTGAAGCACTGCGTCTGGACCTGGACCGTATTGAGCACTGGGTTGGCCAGGGCGCTACGCTGTCCGATCGCGTTAACGCGCTGATCAAAGAAGCTAAAAAAGCAGCTTAATCTGTCACGGTGGTTAGCATGAGCAAACAACTCGCCACACAGCCTCCCGTTAATCCCGTTACGTTGGGAAAAATGGGAGCGGCCTACGGCATTCGGGGTTGGCTCAAAGTGTTTTCTTCCACCGAAGATGCCGACAGCATCTTTGACTACCAGCCCTGGTTCATTCAACGCGCCGGTAAATGGCAGCAGATTGAGCTGGAAAGCTGGAAGCACCACAATCAGGACATCATCATCAAAGTCAAAGGCATTGATGATCGTGATGCGGCGGCCCAGTTGACTAACTGTGAAATTTTAGTCGACTCCACGCAGTTGCCGAAGCTGGAAGAGGGTGATTACTACTGGAAAGACCTGATGGGTTGCAAAGTAGTTACCGTTGACGGCTATGAAATGGGTAAAGTCATTGATTTGATGGAAACCGGCTCAAACGACGTACTGGTCGTGCAGGCAAACCTGAAAGATGCGTTCGGTGTGAAAGAGCGGTTAATTCCGTTTCTTGATGAACAGGTTATCAAGAAAGTCGATCTCACTACCGGCACCATTGAAGTAGATTGGGATCCTGGTTTTTGACCTCCGAACAAAACGGTAATCCTACGGCGTGCTCTATGTGGATTGGTGTAATTAGCCTGTTTCCAGAGATGTTTCGCGCTATTACCGACTACGGGGTAACTGGCCGGGCAGTAAAAAATGGCCTGCTCAGCGTCCAAAGCTGGAGTCCGCGTGACTTCACGCATGACCGGCATCGCACCGTGGACGATCGTCCTTACGGCGGCGGTCCGGGGATGTTGATGATGGTACAACCCTTACGGGATGCCATCCACGCAGCGAAAGCGGCGGCGGGAGAGGGCGCTAAGGTGATTTATCTGTCACCTCAGGGGCGCAAGCTCGATCAAGATGGAGTTTGCGAACTGGCAACGCAGCAGAAGTTAATTCTGGTTTGCGGACGCTACGAAGGGATCGATGAGCGCGTGATCCAGACTGAAATCGATGAAGAATGGTCGATTGGGGATTACGTACTCAGCGGTGGAGAGTTGCCAGCGATGACGTTGATTGATTCAGTCGCCCGGTTTATACCTGGTGTGCTGGGCAAGCAGGCGTCAGCCGAAGAAGATTCGTTTTCTGAAGGTTTGCTGGACTGTCCGCATTATACCCGCCCTGAAGTGTTGGAAGGGCTGGAGGTTCCGCCAGTATTACTGTCGGGCAACCATGCTGAAATTCGCCGTTGGCGCCTGAAACAGTCGCTTGGCCGTACCTGGCTTAGAAGACCTGAACTTCTGGAAAACCTGGCTCTGACTGAAGAGCAAGCAAAGTTGCTTAGCGAGTTCCAGCAGGAATTCAGCGCGCAACAAAACTATGATGCGGAAGGCTAGCCTTCCGATAAGATCAGTTTACCCAGGATAAGAGATTTAATTATGAGCAACATTATCAAGCAAATCGAACAAGAGCAGATGAAGCAGGACGTACCTTCTTTCCGTCCGGGTGATTCCGTGGAAGTGAAAGTATGGGTCGTTGAAGGTTCTAAAAAGCGTCTGCAGGCATTCGAGGGCGTGGTTATCGCTATTCGTAACCGCGGTCTGCACTCTGCATTCACTGTTCGCAAAATTTCCAATGGCGAAGGTGTTGAGCGTGTATTCCAGACTCACTCACCGGTCATTGACAGCATCACCGTGAAACGTCGTGGTGCCGTGCGTAAAGCGAAACTGTACTACCTGCGTGAGCGTACTGGTAAAGCTGCTCGTATCAAAGAGCGTCTTAACTAAGAGCTCGCGTAAGCGACATCTTAAAGTTAATAGCAATAAAGGGGTTAGCATCAAGCTAACCCCTTTTTTTATGCATAAAAAAGAGTGGCTCTATAGCCAGCCTCGCTAATTCACTGCGCCAGCCGACAGTTGTATAAAAAATGTCATAAACGGCGGAACCTCTTATGCCCGCAGCCTACACAAAGGGAATCGTGTATTAGTTGTACTGATGTTCTTTTCACCAGATTAAACACGAGTTTGAACTAACAATCTTCAGCAATCGGCATGGCGATGACCTTATCGCGACCGAACCCTTGTTGATTTAACTCTGGAGTCTATCGAACATGACTAACGGCATTCAGCGTCAACCCGCGGTGCAAAATTTTTCCCGTCCAATCAATAACCAGACCGATGCTGCAGGCAGCAGCCAGACACAGGGCGTGCGTAGCCATGGCGCCAGCTCTGTTGGGCATACAGGCAATGTAGCGGCGGCAGGAGGCGTTGATGCGCAACGCCAGAAGAACATCACCGAATTGAAAAACCTGATGAAGGAATTTTTCACTGCCGGTGAAGGAATGGAAGCACTGATTGATTCGCGCGCCACCGAACTGCACGAAATGGGATATAACCCGGACAGCGCCCGCAGCGTGCTGACGAAAGGCAAGAAGCTTGATGCAGCTACCGATGCAGCCCTGGGCGCGCTGGGCGCGGTTGCCTTTGCAACCTCCTCTTTTCCGGCAGAAGCGCTGGCAAAAGTAGCGAACAACTACTTTGGTTTTCCTCCAGGCACGCTGACCGCTGAGGCGGTTAACGGTGCCATCGGCGGAGGCACGGCCATGGTAATGAAATCGTTCTGGGACAAGGTATCGGCCAATGCGCAGCATGATGCGAAATGGATGGATGCCAATATGGATAAACTGGAGCCGGCAATGCAGGAAACGGTCAAACATCGCGAAGGGTTGGGCCATAATATGAAACAGGCACTATTGGGCGGAACCGGTTATAACGCGCGCAATGTGATTACCGGCACGGTAGCAGCCAGCGTAGCCGGGCTGTCGGAAAAACAGATCTATGCGGCTAATACAGCAACCAGTACGCCGCTGACCGTGGCAGCGGGCGCTCTTAGCGGGTACGTACAGAACAAAGCAAATAATCTGCATGGTCCTGAATTTTTGCTGGGACGCACCGACTGGAAAGAGCGTTTTAAGCAGCTTGATGACACTCAGGTTATGGATCAGGTTGTAAAGGGCGGCGCAAAACGGTTAGCGGACGCTGCGCAGGGTTTGGTTTCCCCACGCCAACTCACCAAAGGTGGCATGAATATTTTGTCAGGCAATATGGTTGCCGAAACGATGGCGCTTGGCGCTGGTCTGGCGGGCGTGAATAGTCTGCGCAATATGACCCGTCATGCAATGGAGAAAGAGACTGGCAATATTAACGTGCAGCAGGCAGTCGAGCAGTTGGTTAACCTTTTTGGTGCTGCCGCTGCTTATGCCGGTCAGGGCGTCGCGGGAACCATCGCCGGTAAGCCCGTCGACACTAATGAGCAGGCAATAGACAGCTTCTTTGATAAGCATCCCGCGCTGGATATCAATAATAGCCGACGCAAGGATAACGCCGCAGAAAACACGACAACCGGTAATCCGCTAACGGCAAGCGCAGCGGGGCAGGACGGAACAGCGGCTACTGGCAATGACAACGCGCCAGCCGATCAGACAGTGGACATTCCTTTGCGCCCGCTAACCCAGTCAGGTCATCAGGCGACCGCCTCCTCTTCACGAGCCGATAACGCATCTCAACAAAGCCTTGATAGCGCTTTTGTCGCCCGTCCAAAAAGTGCCAGCAGTCAGGAAAGCTTTCAGTCAGCCATTAGCAGAGCAAGTTCTCCTGAGGAGTTAAGCGCGCTTCAGGCACAGCAAAAAATTGCCGCAGCGTCAGGTGAATGGCCGTTAAAAAATACGTGATGGGCAGGCTGACAGCTTTAAACGCTTGCTCTGCCAGTTAAAAGTTAAACAGGATAGCGGCAGATAAGAAACAGGTGCGCGGTGGGTCAGGGATGACCTATAACGTAACCGCAGGATGACCTGTGATGAAATCTTCGCGCCGTAAATGATAGATCGCGGCAGTGACAGGCCCGCTGTCCAGTACGATCAGCCCATAACGCAGAGCGATTAACTGTGCGCCACAGCTATGCGCCACCGCCCGACTGGGCGCGTTGGCTTCAGCCGCTAAAATTTCAATGATGTTAATTTCAGGGCGACGGAATCCCTCTCTGGCCAGCTGCATCACAGCCTGACGGGCAATGCCTTTGCGTTGTTCTTTCTGTCGTACCCAATAGCCTATTGCGCAGTGTTCACCAGGCGTTTGCCCATAGCGAATCCCGGCGGCGCCCAGAAAACGATGATCGCTGGCGGCAAAAATTCCCATTTCATTCGCTTCGCCTTGTTCCCGTTGACGATCGATCAGGCGGAACCATTCAATAGCTTCATCAGGCTGATAATTCTCATGCGCCCAGGACATCCATGGTTTTAGCGAAGAGAGTGACTCATTAATTGCCGCTGCGTAGTCAGCGGCATCCGTGGCCAGCATCGGCCGTAAATAAATTTCCATGTAGTCTCCGTAGAAGCATTTACTCAGTAGCCAGCGGAAAAGAGAGCGTTATAAGGGATTGTTAAAAAAAGCATTGTTGCTTAATTTCACGCTAATAGCCTGGAGCAGCTTAACATTTCTTAAATAACACGAAAAATCAGTATGTAAACTTTATTATACATAATGAGTTTGAGGATTGTGGTTGGTTTTCTTATATAAATCCATATTATTCAAATAATTAAAGTTATAATCTGGAGGTGTGGCTTATTGCAGTAAAAAAAGATGTACACACAGGTGATGGTCTGTATTTCCTGTGTTACATTATTTGCTCACCGCAATGACGAAAAGGCCAGAAAGAGGATCGCCAACATGCAGAAAGACGCGCTGAATAATGTCCATATCATAGAAGAACAGATTTTAATTACCCCAGAACAGCTGAAACAAAAGTTTCCACTGAACGCCGAGCTTGAGGCACAGGTTGCTGTGGCACGTCAGACTATCTCTGACATTATTGCTGGCCGGGATCATCGTCTGTTAGTGGTATGCGGCCCCTGTTCTGTTCACGATCCTGAAGCAGCGCTCGCTTATGCCCGTCAGTTAAAAGATCTTTCTGAACAGCTGAAGGATCAGCTCTATATCGTCATGCGTGTCTATTTTGAAAAACCTCGCACTACCGTTGGCTGGAAAGGATTAATCAACGATCCCTATATAGATAACTCTTTTGATGTGGAAGCGGGCTTACATATTGCCCGGCAGCTGCTGGTGAATCTGGTTGAAATGGGATTACCGCTGGCCACTGAAGCGCTGGATCCCAACAGCCCTCAATACCTGGGCGATCTTTTTAGCTGGTCAGCTATCGGTGCGCGTACCACAGAATCACAAACGCATCGTGAAATGGCTTCCGGGCTGTCAATGCCGGTTGGCTTTAAGAACGGCACGGACGGTAGCCTTGGCACCGCTATTAACGCCATGCGCGCCGCAGCCATGCCGCACCGTTTTGTTGGTATCAATCAGGCTGGTCAGGTTTGCCTGCTTCAGACACAGGGCAACCCGGACGGGCACGTTATTTTACGCGGCGGCAAAACCCCAAACTATAGTCCGGCGGACGTTGAGCAGTGCGAAAACGAGATGTTGAAAGCGGGATTACGTCCGGCGCTGATGATAGATTGCAGTCATGGCAATTCAAATAAAGACTATCGCCGCCAGCCAGGCGTTGCTGAATCCGCCGTTGCGCAAATCAGGGACGGCAACCGTTCCATTATCGGCCTGATGCTGGAAAGCCATATTTATGAAGGCAGCCAGTCTTCTGAGCAGCCTCGCAGTGAGATGCGTTATGGTGTATCGGTTACCGATGCCTGTATTAGCTGGGAAACTACCGCGCAGCTGTTACAACGTATTCATCGGGATCTCAGCGGCGTACTGGCGGCGCGTTTGTCACAGGAGAGTTAAAAAGAGATGGTGGCTGAACTCAACGCGCTGCGTGATCAGATTGATGAGGTAGATAAGGCATTGCTCGGTTTACTGGCTAAACGGCTGCAGCTGGTGGCCGAAGTCGGGGAAGTAAAAAGCCGCTATGGCTTGCCGATCTATGTGCCTGAGCGTGAAGCGAGCATGCTGGCTTCGCGTCGTAAAGAGGCGGAGGCGCTCGGTGTGCCGCCGGACTTGATTGAAGATATATTGCGTCGCGTCATGCGGGAATCCTATTCCAGCGAAAATGATAAAGGCTTCAAGACGCTCTGTCCTGAATTGCGTCCGGTAGTTATCGTAGGCGGTAAAGGGCGTATGGGGCAGCTGTTTGAGAAGATGCTGACGCTCTCCGGCTATCAGGTCAAAATCCTCGATAAAGAGGAGTGGGAGCAGGCGCCGTCGTTATTGCAGGATGCGGGGATGGTTATCGTTAGCGTGCCCATCCATCTGACAGAACAGGTGATCGCCCGGCTGCCTCCGTTACCGGACGATTGCATATTAGTCGATATCGCCTCGGTAAAAAATCGGCCATTACAGGCGATGCTGGCGGCGCATTCGGGGCCGGTATTAGGGCTACATCCCATGTTTGGCCCCGACAGCGGCAGCCTGGCGAAGCAGGTCGTGGTGTGGTGTGATGGTCGTCAGCCTGAGGCTTATCAGTGGTTTCTGGAGCAAATTCAGGTGTGGGGCGCGCGGCTACATCGTATCAGCGCCGCTGAGCACGATCAAAACATGGCCTTTATACAGGCGCTGCGTCACTTCGCTACCTTTGCTTACGGCTTACATCTTGCTGAGGAAAATGTTCAGCTTGAACAGTTGCTGGCACTTTCGTCGCCAATTTACCGGCTGGAGCTGGCAATGGTGGGGCGACTGTTTGCACAGGATCCGCAGCTTTATGCCGATATCATTATGTCTTCAGAAAGTAATCTGGCGTTGATTAAGCGTTACTATCAGCGTTTCGGTGAAGCCATTGCGTTACTGGAACGGAGCGATAAACAGGGCTTTATTGATAGCTTCCGTAAAGTTGAGCAGTGGTTTGGCGATTATGCGCCGCGCTTTATGCTGGAAAGCCGTTCGCTGCTGCGTTCAGCTAATGATAATCGGGTGTAACCTGCGGAAGGTTTAATCCGCGTAAAATGAAAGCCCGTTATAACAACGGGCTTTTTTGTTACGCCTGCGGTGGCTGTCCGTTAGAGGCGGTAATACCGCCGTCAACCGGCAAATTAACGCCAGTGATATAGCGGGCATCGTCACTGGCCAGGAAGGCGATGGCGGCAGCGATATCCTCTGCTGCACCCGGACGACCAAGCGCAATACGCTCGTTAAACTTCGCCATCAGCTGGGCATTGTTCAGCATCTCTTCGGTCATATCCGTGATGGTCAGGCCCGGACAGATGGCATTGACCCGTACGCCATCTTTACCGTAATCCATCGCCAGGGCGCGCGTGAAGTTAGTAATAGCGCCTTTCGCAGCATTATAGATACTCATACCCCAGTCGCCGCCCAGTCCGGACACGGAAGAGATGTTGATAACGTTGCCGCCGCTTTCCAGCAGCATTGGCATGAAAGCGCGAGTACAGTAGAAAACGCCATCAAGGTCGGTAGACATTACCTTTTTCCAGTCTTCATCGCTGGCTTGATGAATTTTTCCTGATGCATTCACACCGGCATTATTGATCAATACATCCGCGTGACCGTAATGCTCGCGTACCTGTTCTGTCAGGGCCTCTACATCTTCCCGTTTCGACACGTCGGCAACAACAACCAGATGATCGCCCGCTTTAAGCGTGGCAAAGGTATTATTCAGTTTTTCCCGGGTACGTCCTGTCAGCACCACACTTGCGCCTTCTTCCGCAAAGCGTTTGGCGCTTGCCGCACCAATACCTGAGCCTGCACCGGTAACCACAACGACTTTGTTACTGAAGCGATCCATTTTGCCTCCTTGTTACTGACAACTCGCTAATCCCGATGATTAGCAGCCTGTTAAGCCTGGCATAAGACCCTGGTCAGTCAGCAAGGAAAATAAAAATATAGGATAACTTATTGTTTATAAAGCTATTTTAAGTTTTAGTAAATGTGAATGGCAGCGTTGTATCACAGGAAGGGGATAACAAACATAATGGCGCATTTTAAATGGTCGCGAAACCATGGTGGATAAAGCCGGACGAATGCTTTCGTCCGGCTACAATCGGCAGAATTATTACGGTTCGACCGGCACAATATTCTCGCCGGGGTAGCAGCCTAATACCTTTAACGAACGAGTAATGGCACGCAGCTCCTGTAGCGCCTGCTGCATCTCATTTGTACGTAGATTGCCCTGTACATCCAGATAGAACATCTCTTCCCACGGATTGCCGTTGATAGGGCGCGACTCCAGTTTGCTCATGATAAGGTTGTGCTGGCGCAGTACCAGGAGCGCCTCAACCAGCGCGCCGGATTGCTGGCCGGTGGCCATAATCAGGGTGGTTTTCGCTGGCACCTGTTCAGAAACATCAACGGACTTACGTGCCAGAACAATAAAGCGGGTAATATTCTGTTGCTGATTCGCCAGATGACGTTCCAGTACCTGCAAATGATAAAGCTCACCGCCCGCCTCGCTGCCTAATGCGGCGACTTTTGGTGAGTTGAGCGCAGCGACTTTCTCCATCGCTGCCGCAGTGCTTTCGGTATATTCAATTTTCCAGTGCGGGAAACGGTTTATAAACTGGCTGCACTGCTGGAATGGCTGGGGATGACTGTAAACCGTTTCGATCTGCTGTAGATCGGTCGAGCCGGTTACCAGAACACAGTGATCGATAGGCACCGTCATCTCACCGACAATCGACAGGCTGGTTTGCTGCAGGAGATCGTAAACTTCATTAATTGAGCCAGAGCTGGTGTTCTCAATCGGCAATACGGCGTAATCCGCCTGACCGCTTTCGACTTCCTGAATAATATCCTGGAATTTTTGACAGCCGCTCTCAATCACATTTTCAAAGTGGCGTGCGCCATATTTACGCGCCGCCAGATGAGAGTAAGAGCCTTTGGGACCAAGGAAAGCAATACGCGCTGATTGTTGATTGGTTTGGTTGAGGTGCTTTTGCAGCAGCGCCTGCTGGGTAAGAACGGAATCTTCGATAATCAGCTGAAACAGACGCGTAATAAAATGGGCATCCAGTTGATGGCTTTTGCCAAGCGTAATTAAGCGCTCTAGCAGATCGCGCTCACGATCGATATCGCGCACCGGACGATGCGTAGCCATTTTAGCTTTAGCCACTTCAATTGCCAGCGTTCGTCTTTCAGCGAGCAAACCCAGCAAATTTTCATCGATGGCGCTGATTTTATCGCGCAAGGCCAATAGCGGATTTTCCGGTTTCATAGCTTTACCTGTCAGATGTCCATAATAAAAAAGCCTCCCGGTGTGGGAGGCTTTATTGTTCGTCTTCGCTTTCTTTTTCCTGCGACGAAACGCCTCCCAAATCAGGGGAAGGTAAAAAAGAAAGCGAAGAAAAACGAAAATTTCATCATATAACCTGCTGCTGTGGATGATGTTAAAGTAACCGTAGCCTTTTGCTACTGTCAATAAAAAACGCGCCCGCAGGCGCGTTTAATAATCCTGTCAGACAAGACGCTCAACGTAAAATCAATAGGTTACGAGCGCCTATTAGTGCCTAATTCACCCTAAAATGACCTGGTCGGTGGACATTATGTGGACGCGCCCACGCATAGGGCTAAAGCGTATGGCATCGGTCAAATAGTCGGGTGCAAAGTGTGCATACACCATTGTCTGTTCAATTTTCGTATGCCCCAAAATCCTTTGCAGCGTGATTATGTTGCCGCCATTAATCATGAAGTGGGTTGCAAAAGTGTGGCGGAAAACATGAACTGCCTGACCTTTTGGAAGGTCCGGTTTAATTTTGCGCAATACCTTGCGTACGCGATCATAACTTGTATCGAACAGCTTCTCGGATTTTCTCGTCAGAATGTAATCGGCAACTTCCTGCGATATTGGAACGGTTCGCGCTGGTCCTGTTTTTGTCTTCACAAAGTTAACTCTGTTCTTGATCACGTTCCTGCCATCCAGCTTACTGGCCTCTCTCCATCTTGCCCCTGTGTTGAGACTAAGAACGATGGACTGTCCCCACCCCGGTAGACGATCCTGCCCTATAGTTTGAGCATAGGAGGAGCGTATGGGCACACCACGATTTACACCTGAATTTAAGGAAGAAGCCGTCCGTCAGTTAACGGAACGCGGTTATTCCGTTGCCGAAGTATCTGACCGTCTGGGCGTTTCCGCACACAGTCTCTATAAGTGGTTACGGGCTATCAAGCCTGATAACAGCGAACAGCATGCCCGGGATTTACTGGAAGCCAAAAGCGAGATCCTGAAACTACGGGCGCAGCTAAAACGCACCGAAGAAGAACGGGATATCCTGAAAAAGGCCGCGCGGTACTTTGCAAGGGAGCCCGACTGAAGTACCGTTTTATCAATGAACACCGCACTGTATGGGGTGTGATGACGATGTGTCGGGTACTGAATGTCGCCCGGGCCGGGTTCTACGCGTGGCTGCACAACCCGATCTCGGCGCGTGATAAAGATAACCAGCGTCTGCTGATGCTTATCCGTGACTTATATTCACTGAGCGGAGGCGTATACGGTTACCGGCGGGTTCATGGCGATCTGAACGAAATCGGGGAAACTTGCGGCAAAAACCGGGTGGGTCGTATTATGCAACTGAACCGGATCAAAGCCGTGCGCGGCTATAAGGCACCACGCCGTATCGCCGGCAGAGCTTCCGTTGTTGCCCCTAATCGCGTGCAGCGGCAGTTTACTGTTACCCGGGCCAATCAGGTCTGAGTCACCGATATTACTTATATCCGCACCTGGCAGGGATGGTTGTATCTGGCGGTGGTTATCGATCTCTTCGCCCGTAACGTGGTTGGCTGGTCGATGAAGCCCACTCTCTCACGCGAACTGGCGCTGGACGCATTGATGATGGCCGTATGGCGTCGAAAACCGGATGGCGGGGTTATCGTACATAGCGATCAGGGCAGCCAGTACGGCAGCGACGACTGGCAACGGTTCTGTCGGGCCAATAATCTGGCACCCAGTATGAGCCGGCGTGGCAGCTGCCGGGATAATGCGGTGGCCGAATCGTTCTTCAGTTCACTGAAAAAAGAACGGATCAGGAAAAGAATATACAAAACCCGGGATCTGGCCCGGGCCGATATCTTCGATTACATTGAAGTGTTCTACAACCGGGCCCGACGTCACAGTCATCTCGGTGGCGTCAGTCCGGAGGCCTTCGAACAGGCCTTGTCGTGAGGACAGAATTTGTCTACTGTCGTGGGGTCAGTCCAGCCTGGTAAATTATCGTTCGTCAAATATTTTAATAATAGCCATTCTGTATATAAAATAACCTGGAATTATGAGTGCGAACGATGATATTCCCCATATATAACGGGATTCATCAATTGAAAAGAAGAAAAACCATATACAAAATAAAAGACCAGCAGAGGCAATTCCCATACCTAAACCGCGTAAAATTCTAGAAATTATTAACCTTATTATATCTTGCGTGTTCATAATCCACCAAAAAAGTATTTACAGACTTCATTAAATGCATTTCGGTTTATATCTGCCATGCTGCAAGCGTCAAGAAATGGTTTGACTTTATCTTCGACCAGAAAATAGAATAAATCTAAATCACCCATGCTTCTCAGTTTGTAATATAAAGCAGGATGCTGGTTTTCAAGTTTTCGGGCTGTATAGATAGCCCTGGAGGTTTCAGCGCCAATTGTCATCACGCTTCCTATTACCAACCCAGCAGCAAATGACGCCATTATACGTGAGGATATGGCAGCACCTAGTTTTATTCCTGTTAACTCAGCGAAGATAAACTTTCCAGCCATTACACCAGTAAAGTTTTTTGCAATCCCCTGAACGTTGTCCATGTTAACTTTAGTGATAAAATCGTTTATAATGGCATTGACGAGTCTTTGAACCTCTTGGTTCACAGACATCCCTCGTTTTAGCAAATTTGCCATTCTTACCCGATCGTCAAAGTTAGAATTGCGATTAGCTGTATCTAAAAAATCATGACCGAGATAATACATGCTAACTGGAAAAGTTAACATGCCGTGAGCAACTGAAGCTAATAAGCCTGTATCATCAATCTCCAGACTTTTTAACATTCTTTTTGCCAGTTTTTTGGCGCTGTCCATATTATGTATCCCTACTCATTATAATGTTGATATAAATATATATTTAAGACCAAAAAATTAACACTATACGTTCATTAAGTTAGATTGATGTGTAAGTTATTCACTACTCTGCTTATGATTGACTACAACTGAGGCCAGTTTCTCAATCAAACGCTCGCATGCTTCAACATCTTTAAGATTCCGTAGCTTAACTTTTGCCGTTTGAGGCAAATCGTCACGCGTACAAAGGTTTAGTTCGATCTCAACATCCTTTCTGTCCAATAATCCCATAATAACCTCCGCTAACTTTCTTGCCTGAGTGGCCACTTCAAATATAAGGTTAAGTCTATCCGGTGCCTTAGAAAGGCAAATCACATTGCCTACCTCGAAACCGTAACCGTAAAAAAATCTTTCATATCTGCCGACAGCTCGGGGGGCATACGATATGTACGCCCCCCAGGATGGACTGGTGCAGGGGTTTGCCGGTTAGTTCTTGAATGAAAAGCTCCAACGGAAAAACCCCGATAAACGGGGTTTTTTATTGTGATGTGGTCGATATGTAGATATTGGTTGAAATAATTCCTTTTATTTCAATGTTCTACAAGGGAATTAAACGCGCCCGCAGGCGCGTTGTATCGTTAATTGCACCCGGATAAACAGGGGCGCATCAGAATTTATACTTCATCATCAACTGGCGTTAAGCCTTTCACACTGGCAGCGGCGCGACGCGCTTCGCCTTTATGCTGAACTTTGTTTAGCTGGCGTTCCAGTTTACTGATGAGCTCATTGATAGCGGCATACATATCTTCATGGGTTGCGCTGGCGACCAGCGGGCCATTAGGCGTGTTGATTGTTGCATCAGCAACATATTCCTTTGGCGCTTTTGAAAGAACGATATGCGGATTGATTAAATGAGTTTGCCACTTTTCGAGCTTGGAGAGACGGTCTTCGACATGCTGGCGGATAGCCGGGGTGATTTCCATTTGTTTGCTGGTAATGTTCACAATCATCATGTTTACCTCTCTGTCATTGCCGTCGTAGTAAGTGTAGCATACCGGGAAGATAAGGGATTTTTGTGATGAAAATCACATTAAGATGTCACTTTTTGTCAAGGAAATGAAATCTGTGAGGGGGTACGGTAAATGTGCTGAAACCCCTTGTAGAACCCCTTGTCACAGGGCAAACTCAGAGAGTTAACAGCAGGGAATAAAGACAAATCTGCTGTTTTTGTAAACAAAAAAGCAGCCTGCAGGCTGCTTTTTTGCTGTGCGGCTTAATCAGGCCTGATTTGCAGCGATAAGCTTAGCGACTTTGTCTGCCTGCGCATTCAGTTGCAGCTTGCGATAGGCATTTTCCATTAACGGCAGCGCAGTGCGCGTCGCCTGGGTATCCGGATAATCTTTCAGCATTTGCTCAACGCGATTGACTACCGCGACATAGGCTTCGCGTTTCGTGTAGAATTGCGCCACGGAAAGCTCATATTTTGCCAGACGATTTTTCAGATAGACTAAGCGCTGGCGCGCATCGGTGGCATACTGGCTGTTCGGCCAGCTACGCAACAGCTGAGAAAAGTCGCGGAAGGCCGCGCGCGCATGTTCAGGATCGCGATCGGAGCGATCGATACCGAAGAAGCCTTGCAGAGCGGAATCGTCTAACGCCATATCCGTCAGGCCCTTCATATACAGAACATAATCGATGTTCGGATGTGTCGGGTTCAGGCGCATAAAGCGATCGATAGCAGCCTGGGCCATCGGCAGGTCAGCGTTTTTATAGTAGGCGTAGATCAGATCCAGCTGAACTTGTTGGGCGTAAGGGCCAAATGGATAACGGTTATCCAGTGCTTCCAGTTGCGTTATTGCGCCTTTAAAGTTACCGTCCTGCAGTTTTTGCTGAGCCGTTGCATAAAGCTCAGAAGGCGGACTGTCAGGCACTTGATCCTTAGAGCTTGAACAACCCGCAAGAGCCAGGCTCAACGTGGCTGCAGCCACCAGATATTTCATACGCGTCATGACGATTTGATTATCCTCAGAGTGTGTTATTGCGGAAGCTGTCCATTAAGCTCCCGATAGTGACCAGGTACGATAGCACATTATATTAAACGGCATCGCCGTGAAAACCCAACGTTAACGAAGAAGCTGTTTATGGCACAACAAGTAAAACTCACCGCAACGGTCTCCGAATCGCAACTCGGACAACGCTTAGATCAGTCTTTGGCGGAATTGTTCCCTGATTATTCGCGTTCGCGCATAAAAGAATGGATTCTCGATCGTCGTGTGAGCGTCAACGGTAACATCGTTGATACGCCGAAGGAAAAAGTATTGGGCGGCGAAGCCGTGGCAATCGAGGCGGAAATTGAAGAAGAAGCACGCTGGGAAGCGCAAAATATTCCCCTGGATATCGTCTATGAAGATGAACATATTCTGGTTATTAACAAGCCGCGCGATCTGGTAGTGCATCCGGGCGCGGGGAATCCGGACGGTACCGTCCTGAATGCGCTGTTGCATCACTATCCGGCCATTGTTGACGTACCGCGTGCGGGCATCGTCCACCGTCTTGATAAAGATACCACCGGCCTGATGGTCGTGGCGAAAACTGTCCCGGCGCAAACGCACCTGGTTGAATCGCTGCAGCTGCGTGAAATTACCCGTGAATATGAGGCAGTTGCCATCGGCAATATGACTGCCGGCGGCGTTGTTGATGAACCCATTAGTCGTCATTCAACCAAGCGTACCCATATGGCCGTTCATCCGATGGGAAAACATGCGGTAACGCACTATCGGGTTATGGAGCATTTCCGGGCCCATACGCGTCTGCGTCTGCGTCTGGAAACTGGCCGTACTCACCAGATTCGTGTGCATATGTCGCACATTAACCATCCGCTGGTGGGCGATCCGCTGTATGGCGGTCGTCCGCGTCCGCCGAAAGGCGCTTCAGATGCGTTTATCGCAACGTTACGCGGCTTTGATCGCCAGGCGCTACATGCCACCATGCTGCGCCTTTATCATCCGGTAACCGGTATTGAGATGGAATGGCATGCGCCACTACCACAGGATATGGTCGATCTGATCGATGCGCTGAAAGCCGATACGGAAGCATTTAAGGATCAGCTGGACTGGCTATGAACGATCTGATTGTTCCTGACTGGCCAGCACCAGCAACAGTACGCGCCTGCAGCACTACGCGTGCCGGTGGCGTCAGCGTGGCGCCTTGGGATTCGCTTAACCTGGGCGATCACGTTGGTGACCAGCCTGCAGCGGTGCAGGCTAACCGGCAACGCCTGGTTGATATGGCCGATTTACCTGCGATGCCCTGGTGGCTGGAGCAGGTTCATGGCACCGAGGTTGTTCGCCTTGATGGAAGGCAGCCAGCCACGCGTCGCGCTGATGCAGTCTGGAGCAATCAGGCCGGAACGGTTTGCGCGGTGATGACAGCCGACTGCCTGCCGGTTCTCTTCTGTTCTTTTGATGGTAAAGAAGTCGCGGCAGCCCATGCGGGCTGGCGTGGGCTCTGCGCTGGGGTTCTGGAAAATACGCTTCGTCAGTTTTCCGCTCCGCCTGAGGAGATTCACGTCTGGATGGGGCCGGCAATAGGGCCAGAAGCCTTTGAAGTCGGCCCTGAGGTCAGAGCCGCCTTTATGGCTCATGATCCGGCGGCAGCTGGCGCTTTTCGTGCTGCTGGCGATAAATTTTATGCCGATCTGTGGCAGCTGGCGCGTCAGCGTCTGGCAGCGCAGGGCGTAGCCTCTGTTAGCGGGGGTGGACGCTGCACCTGGCATGATTCTGCTCATTTTTTCTCCTGGCGACGCAGCGGTACTACCGGACGTATGGCAAGTTTGATCTGGCTGATATAACCTTACGCCACAAGACGATCCAGGGTGCGCTTTTTTTCACCGTAATACAGATCAAAGACCTTGAAAATCTGAGGCCAGGCCTCATCTCATCTCCAGTAGCATTTTGACCTGTATTGGGAGGAATCATGCGTCTGGATCGTCTTACTAATAAATTCCAGCTTGCGCTCGCCGATGCTCAATCCCTCGCCCTTGGGCGCGATAACCAATTCATTGAACCTCTTCACTTGATGAGCGCTTTGCTCAATCAGGAAGGCGGCACTGTGCGTCCTTTACTGGCGACCGCAGGGGTGGATGTAGGTGGATTACGTAACGGTGTCGAGCAGGCTATCAGCCGTCTGCCACAGGTAGAAGGTACTGACGGCGACGTCCAGCCTTCCGCCGATCTGGTGCGGGTACTTAACCTGTGCGACAAGCTGGCGCAGAAGCGCGGCGACAACTTTATTTCATCAGAGTTATTTGTTCTGGCTGCGCTTGATTCGCGCGGTTCGCTGGCGGATTTAATGAAATCCGCAGGGGCGACAAGCGACAAGCTAACAAAAGCCATTGAACAAATGCGTGGGGGAGAAGGCGTGAACGATCAGGGAGCCGAAGACCAGCGCCAGGCATTAAAAAAATACACTATCGATCTTACCGAGCGTGCGGAGCAGGGCAAACTTGATCCGGTGATTGGCCGTGATGAAGAGATCCGCCGTACTATCCAGGTATTGCAACGGCGCACCAAAAATAACCCGGTGCTGATTGGTGAACCTGGCGTTGGTAAAACTGCCATTGTTGAAGGACTGGCGCAGCGTATCGTTAATGGTGAAGTGCCGGAGGGGCTGAAAGGCCGTCGGGTACTGGCGTTGGATATGGGATCGCTGGTGGCTGGCGCTAAGTATCGCGGAGAGTTTGAAGAGCGTCTAAAAGGGGTGCTGAACGATCTCTCTAAGCAGGAAGGCAACGTTATTCTGTTTATCGATGAGCTGCATACTATGGTCGGCGCCGGGAAAGCGGATGGCGCTATGGATGCGGGCAACATGCTGAAGCCTGCGCTGGCGCGCGGGGAGCTGCACTGCGTTGGCGCAACCACGCTTGACGAGTATCGGCAGTATATTGAAAAGGATGCCGCGCTGGAGCGTCGTTTTCAGAAAGTCTTCGTGGCGCAGCCGAGCGTTGAAGATACCATCGCTATTCTGCGTGGTCTGAAAGAGCGTTATGAGCTGCATCACCATGTACAGATCACCGATCCCGCTATCGTCGCTGCTGCCACGCTGTCACATCGTTATATCGCCGATCGCCAGTTGCCAGATAAGGCAATCGACCTGATTGATGAGGCCGCTTCCAGTATCCGTTTGCAAATCGATTCCAAGCCAGAAGCGCTGGATCGTCTGGAGCGTCGCGTTATCCAACTGAAACTGGAGCAACAGGCGCTGAAGAAAGAGTCGGATGAGGCCAGCATCAAACGTCTGGAAATGCTGGAAGACGAACTCAATCAGAAAGAGCGCGAATACGCTGAGCTGGAAGAGGAGTGGAAAGCGGAAAAAGCGTCGCTCTCAGGCACCCAGAACATTAAAGCAGAGCTGGAGCAGGCGAAAATTGCGCTGGAACAGGCGCGTCGTTCCGGCGATCTCGGGCGTATGTCTGAACTGCAATATGGCAAAATCCCTGAGCTGGAAAAACAGCTCGCGGCAGCCACGCAGTCAGAAGGCAAAACCATGCGCTTACTGCGTAACCGGGTAACGGACGTTGAGATTGCAGATGTACTGGCGCGTTGGACCGGTATTCCGGTTGCGCGGATGATGGAAGGCGAACGCGAAAAACTGCTGCGCATGGAGCAAGATCTGCATCAGCGGGTCATCGGGCAGAATGAAGCAGTAGAAGCGGTTTCTAATGCAATACGCCGTAGCCGTGCTGGTTTATCCGATCCGAACCGCCCGATTGGTTCATTTCTGTTCCTGGGACCGACCGGGGTCGGTAAAACCGAACTGTGCAAAGCGCTGGCTAATTTCCTGTTCGACAGCGACGACGCGATGGTGCGTATTGATATGTCGGAGTTTATGGAGAAGCATTCGGTGTCGCGGCTGGTGGGGGCACCTCCGGGCTACGTAGGATATGAGGAAGGGGGATATCTTACCGAGGCCGTACGGCGTCGCCCTTATTCTGTGATCCTGTTGGATGAAGTAGAAAAGGCGCATCCTGACGTCTTCAATATTCTGTTGCAGGTGTTAGATGACGGCCGCCTGACGGATGGGCAGGGACGTACCGTCGATTTCCGCAATACCGTAGTGATTATGACCTCTAACCTGGGGTCCGATCTGATTCAGGAACGTTTTGGCGAGCTGGACTATAGCGCAATGAAGGATGTAGTGATGTCGGTAGTGAGTCATCATTTCCGTCCTGAGTTTATTAACCGTATTGATGAGGTTGTGGTGTTCCATCCGCTGGGTGAAAAACATATCGCCTCTATTGCTAAGATCCAGCTGCAACGGCTGTACAAGCGTCTGGAAGAGCGCGGCTTTACGGTAAATATGTCTGAAGAGGCATTAAAACTGCTGGGGCAGAATGGGTATGACCCGGTATATGGCGCTCGTCCATTGAAACGTGCGATTCAGCAGCAGGTAGAAAACCCGCTGGCACAGCAAATATTGTCTGGAAAACTGGTTCCGGGCAAAGCGATAGATATAGATGTACAGGATGGCATTATTACAGCACGTCAATAAATCATGTAAAAATGGGCCGAAAGGCCCATTTTTGTCTCTGTGAAGTACTTTTTTGCATGGTTTGTAGGCATTGTGCGTGAAATGTGAACGGTTGAATTTATTTTTGCAATTAGCGCTTGCGGGGTCTCAAGAACTCCCTATAATGCGCCTCCATCGACACGGCACAACGGCTTACGCCACGCGGTGTTGAGCGGTTCAGTAAGATGAATCGCCGGAGAAAAACTTCTGAAAAAAGGGGTTGACTCTGAAAGAGGAAAGCGTAATATACGCCACCTCGCGACAACGGCACGAAGCGCCGGTCGCACTGCTCTTTAACAATTTATCAGACAATCTGTGTGGGCACTCACGGACGGGATATCGCAAAAATAATTGCAGTATCAAGTCTCAGAGTGAACACGTAATTCATTACGACGTTTTTCTTTGAGCATCAGACTTTTAAATTGAAGAGTTTGATCATGGCTCAGATTGAACGCTGGCGGCAGGCCTAACACATGCAAGTCGAACGGTAACAGGGAGCAGCTTGCTGCTCCGCTGACGAGTGGCGGACGGGTGAGTAATGTCTGGGGATCTGCCCGATGGAGGGGGATAACCACTGGAAACGGTGGCTAATACCGCATAACGTCGCAAGACCAAAGTGGGGGACCTTCGGGCCTCACACCATCGGATGAACCCAGATGGGATTAGCTAGTAGGTGGGGTAACGGCTCACCTAGGCGACGATCCCTAGCTGGTCTGAGAGGATGACCAGCCACACTGGAACTGAGACACGGTCCAGACTCCTACGGGAGGCAGCAGTGGGGAATATTGCACAATGGGCGCAAGCCTGATGCAGCCATGCCGCGTGTATGAAGAAGGCCTTCGGGTTGTAAAGTACTTTCAGCGGGGAGGAAGGGAGCGAGGTTAATAACCTGGTTCATTGACGTTACCCGCAGAAGAAGCACCGGCTAACTCCGTGCCAGCAGCCGCGGTAATACGGAGGGTGCAAGCGTTAATCGGAATTACTGGGCGTAAAGCGCACGCAGGCGGTCTGTCAAGTCGGATGTGAAATCCCCGGGCTCAACCCGGGAACTGCATTCGAAACTGGCAGGCTAGAGTCTTGTAGAGGGGGGTAGAATTCCAGGTGTAGCGGTGAAATGCGTAGAGATCTGGAGGAATACCGGTGGCGAAGGCGGCCCCCTGGACAAAGACTGACGCTCAGGTGCGAAAGCGTGGGGAGCAAACAGGATTAGATACCCTGGTAGTCCACGCCGTAAACGATGTCGACTTGGAGGCTGTGAGCTTGACTCGTGGCTTCCGGAGCTAACGCGTTAAGTCGACCGCCTGGGGAGTACGGCCGCAAGGTTAAAACTCAAATGAATTGACGGGGGCCCGCACAAGCGGTGGAGCATGTGGTTTAATTCGATGCAACGCGAAGAACCTTACCTGGCCTTGACATCCACGGAATTCTGCAGAGATGCGGAAGTGCCTTCGGGAACCGTGAGACAGGTGCTGCATGGCTGTCGTCAGCTCGTGTTGTGAAATGTTGGGTTAAGTCCCGCAACGAGCGCAACCCTTATCCTTTGTTGCCAGCGATTCGGTCGGGAACTCAAGGGAGACTGCCGGTGATAAACCGGAGGAAGGTGGGGATGACGTCAAGTCATCATGGCCCTTACGGCCAGGGCTACACACGTGCTACAATGGCGCATACAAAGAGAAGCGACCTCGCGAGAGCAAGCGGACCTCATAAAGTGCGTCGTAGTCCGGATCGGAGTCTGCAACTCGACTCCGTGAAGTCGGAATCGCTAGTAATCGTGGATCAGAATGCCACGGTGAATACGTTCCCGGGCCTTGTACACACCGCCCGTCACACCATGGGAGTGGGTTGCAAAAGAAGTAGGTAGCTTAACCTTCGGGAGGGCGCTTACCACTTTGTGATTCATGACTGGGGTGAAGTCGTAACAAGGTAACCGTAGGGGAACCTGCGGTTGGATCACCTCCTTACCATGCTGAATCCCGGCCGTGAAGTGCTCACACAGATTGTCTGATGAAATGTACGAGCAAGGCGTCTTGCGAAGCAGACTCAGTGTCCCCTTCGTCTAGAGGCCCAGGACACCGCCCTTTCACGGCGGTAACAGGGGTTCGAATCCCCTAGGGGACGCCACTTGCTGGTCTGTGAGTGAAAGTCACCTGCCAAATTATCTTAAAACTGACTTACGAGTCGGCTTTAAGATATTGCTCTTTAACAATCCGGAAACAAGCTGAAAATTGAAAACGGAACAACTTTAATCCAGTTGTTCACGATTCTCTCAATTCTCGCACTCACGAGTGTCGCAAGACGCTTGCGGGTTGTGAGGTTAAGCGAATAAGCGTACACGGTGGATGCCCTGGCAGTCAGAGGCGATGAAGGGCGTGCTAATCTGCGATAAGCGCCGGTAAGGTGATATGAACCGCTATTAACCGGCGATACCCGAATGGGGAAACCCAGTGCAATCCGTTGCACTATCATGCCATGAATACATAGTGGCATGAGGCGAACCGGGGGAACTGAAACATCTAAGTACCCCGAGGAAAAGAAATCAACCGAGATTCCCTGAGTAGCGGCGAGCGAACGGGGAACAGCCCAGAGCCTGAATCAGCATGTGTGTCAGTGGAAGCGTCTGGAAAGGCGCACGGTACAGGGTGACAGTCCCGTACACGAAGATGCATGTGCTGTGAGCTCGATGAGTAGGGCGGGACACGTGGTATCCTGTCTGAATATGGGGGGACCATCCTCCAAGGCTAAATACTCCTGACTGACCGATAGTGAACCAGTACCGTGAGGGAAAGGCGAAAAGAACCCCGGCGAGGGGAGTGAAACAGAACCTGAAACCGTGTACGTACAAGCAGTGGGAGCCTCTTTATGGGGTGACTGCGTACCTTTTGTATAATGGGTCAGCGACTTATATTCTGTAGCAAGGTTAACCGTATAGGGGAGCCGTAGGGAAACCGAGTCTTAACCGGGCGTTAAGTTGCAGGGTATAGACCCGAAACCCGGTGATCTAGCCATGGGCAGGTTGAAGGTTGGGTAACACTAACTGGAGGACCGAACCGACTAATGTTGAAAAATTAGCGGATGACCTGTGGCTGGGGGTGAAAGGCCAATCAAACCGGGAGATAGCTGGTTCTCCCCGAAAGCTATTTAGGTAGCGCCTCGTGAACTCATCTCCGGGGGTAGAGCACTGTTTCGGCTAGGGGGCCATCCCGGCTTACCAACCCGATGCAAACTGCGAATACCGGAGAATGTTATCACGGGAGACACACGGCGGGTGCTAACGTCCGTCGTGAAGAGGGAAACAACCCAGACCGCCAGCTAAGGTCCCAAAGTCATGGTTAAGTGGGAAACGATGTGGGAAGGCCCAGACAGCCAGGATGTTGGCTTAGAAGCAGCCATCATTTAAAGAAAGCGTAATAGCTCACTGGTCGAGTCGGCCTGCGCGGAAGATGTAACGGGGCTAAACCATGCACCGAAGCTGCGGCAGCGACACGTAAGTGTTGTTGGGTAGGGGAGCGTTCTGTAAGCCGCTGAAGGTGGACTGTGAGGTCTGCTGGAGGTATCAGAAGTGCGAATGCTGACATAAGTAACGATAAAGCGGGTGAAAAGCCCGCTCGCCGGAAGACCAAGGGTTCCTGTCCAACGTTAATCGGGGCAGGGTGAGTCGACCCCTAAGGCGAGGCCGAAAGGCGTAGTCGATGGGAAACGGGTTAATATTCCCGTACTCGGTGTTACTGCGAAGGGGGGACGGAGAAGGCTATGTTGGCCGGGCGACGGTTGTCCCGGTTTAAGCGTGTAGGCTGACTTTCCAGGCAAATCCGGAAAGTTAAGGCTGAGGCGTGATGACGAGGCACTACGGTGCTGAAGCAACAAATGCCCTGCTTCCAGGAAAAGCCTCTAAGCATCAGGTAACAACGAATCGTACCCCAAACCGACACAGGTGGTCAGGTAGAGAATACCAAGGCGCTTGAGAGAACTCGGGTGAAGGAACTAGGCAAAATGGTGCCGTAACTTCGGGAGAAGGCACGCTGGCACGTAGGTGGAGGGACTTGCTCCCCGAGCCGAAGCCAGTCGAAGATACCAGCTGGCTGCAACTGTTTATTAAAAACACAGCACTGTGCAAACACGAAAGTGGACGTATACGGTGTGACGCCTGCCCGGTGCCGGAAGGTTAATTGATGGGGTTAAGGGCAACCTGAAGCTCCTGATCGAAGCCCCGGTAAACGGCGGCCGTAACTATAACGGTCCTAAGGTAGCGAAATTCCTTGTCGGGTAAGTTCCGACCTGCACGAATGGCGTAATGATGGCCAGGCTGTCTCCACCCGAGACTCAGTGAAATTGAACTCGCTGTGAAGATGCAGTGTACCCGCGGCAAGACGGAAAGACCCCGTGAACCTTTACTACAGCTTGACACTGAACATTGAGCCTTGATGTGCAGGATAGGTGGGAGGCAGTGAAGTGCGGACGCCAGTTCGCACGGAGCCATCCTTGAAATACCACCCTTTAATGTTTGATGTTCTAACCTGGCGCCGTAATCCGGCGTGGGGACAGTGTCTGGTGGGTAGTTTGACTGGGGCGGTCTCCTCCCAAAGTGTAACGGAGGAGTACGAAGGTCAGCTAATCACGGTCGGACATCGTGAGGTTAGTGCAATGGCATAAGCTGGCTTGACTGCGAGAGTGACGGTTCGAGCAGGTGCGAAAGCAGGTCATAGTGATCCGGTGGTTCTGAATGGAAGGGCCATCGCTCAACGGATAAAAGGTACTCCGGGGATAACAGGCTGATACCGCCCAAGAGTTCATATCGACGGCGGTGTTTGGCACCTCGATGTCGGCTCATCACATCCTGGGGCTGAAGTAGGTCCCAAGGGTATGGCTGTTCGCCATTTAAAGTGGTACGCGAGCTGGGTTTAGAACGTCGTGAGACAGTTCGGTCCCTATCTGCCGTGGGCGCTGGAAGACTGAGAGGGGTTGCTCCTAGTACGAGAGGACCGGAGTGAACGCACCGCTGGTGTTCGGGTTGTCATGCCAATGGCACTGCCCGGTAGCTAAGTGCGGAAGAGATAAGTGCTGAAAGCATCTAAGCACGAAACTTGCCTCGAGATGAGTCTTCCCTGGGGCCCTGAGCCCCCTGAAGGGACGTTGAAGACGACGACGTTGATAGGCCGGGTGTGTAAGCGCAGCGATGCGTTGAGCTAACCGGTACTAATGACCCGTGAGGCTTAACCTTACAACGCCGGAAGCGTTTTGGGGAACTGAGAGTATTTTCAGCCTTGTTGACGGATACGCGTGCGTGGCCCTTTGGGCGGCGTGCGGAAACAGAATTTGCCTGGCGGCAAGAGCGCGGTGGTCCCACCTGACCCCATGCCGAACTCAGAAGTGAAACGCCGCAGCGCCGATGGTAGTGTGGGGCCTCCCCATGCGAGAGTAGGGAACTGCCAGGCATCAAAACAACGACGGAGCCTCAGCGAAAGCTGAGGCTTTTTCGTATCTGCAGTTTACCGCCACTCCGCGACTTTCCGCTGCTTTTCATTACTATAGTTTCGAAAATTACCTGTTTCCTTTACTATTTCAGCCTGGCGGGAAGCTGTAGTATTCGCCACTTCACAAAACCGATCCTTTAAAACAAAACATTTTATTAACATCGCGCTTTAATGCTTTACTGTTTTTTTAGCCTTTTAGGCAGCAAGGAACCACAGTGAGGCACAATATGGCTGATGTTATAACCACCAGTAAGCAAACCGAAGAGCTCGCAGCGGGATCCCACAAAGCTCGTATTCGCGCAATCATCGGTGCATCGTCAGGCAATCTTGTCGAATGGTTTGATTTCTACGTTTACTCTTTTTGCTCCCTCTATTTCGCGCATATTTTTTTCCCAACGGGAAACCCCACCACGCAACTTGTACAAACCGCCGGTGTTTTCGCTGCGGGTTTTTTAATGCGTCCGATTGGGGGATGGCTTTTTGGCTGGATTGGCGATCGTCATGGACGTAAAACCTCCATGCTGATCTCTGTCTGCATGATGTGTTTCGGCTCCCTGGTTATCGCCTGTTTACCTGGCTATGCCACCTTAGGAGTCTGGGCACCAATACTGCTGCTGCTGGCACGTCTGTTTCAGGGATTATCGGTAGGTGGAGAATATGGCACCAGCGCGACCTATATGAGCGAGGTTGCGATAGAAGGGCGCAAGGGTTATTACGCATCCTTTCAGTACGTTACCCTGATCGGTGGCCAGCTGCTGGCACTGCTTACCGTGGTGATATTACAGCATGTGCTGGAACCGGAAGCGCTGCGTAGTTGGGGATGGCGTATTCCTTTTGCGCTGGGGGCGGTGCTGGCGATCGTTGCGCTCTTTCTGCGGCGTTCGCTAAACGAAACAACCAGTGATAAAACCCGACAGCATCAGGATGCCGGTCGGCTACGGGGTTTATGGAAACATCGGCGCGCTTTTTTAATGGTACTGGGTTTTACCGCTGGCGGATCCCTGAGTTTCTACACCTTCACCACTTATATGCAAAAGTACCTGGTCAATACCGCCGGTATGGATGCCAAAAGCGCCAGTGCATTGATGACCCTGGCGCTGTTTATTTTTATGCTTATTCAGCCGCTGATGGGCGCGTTATCCGACCGAATCGGGCGTCGTAACTCCATGCTGATGTTTGGTGCCGGTGCGACGCTGTGCACGGTGCCGATCCTGACACTGCTTCAGAATAGCGAAAGCAACTGGCTGATATTTATATTGGTTATGCTGGCGCTCCTGATCACCAGCTTTTACACCTCTATCAGTGGGATAGTTAAAGCAGAGATGTTTCCACCGGAAGTACGCGCGCTGGGTGTTGGTCTTTCATATGCGGTGGCGAATGCTATTTTTGGCGGCTCGGCGGAATATGTCGCGCTGTCGCTCAAGGCTGCGGGAAATGAGACCTTGTTTTTTTGGTATGTTTCGGGGATGGGCGCGCTGGCGTTGCTGGTATCGCTGATGCTGCACCGTAAAGGGCAGGGCATGAAACTCTAAGTTACTGACCTGCATTCCACAGCGCAAAACCGGCCGCTGCGCCGGCAATATCCCAGCTCAGGTCCTTCCAGCTCCAGCCGCTTCCTTCCGGGCGGCTGTCATAAAATTCTTTAGCCGCGCCAAGACTAAAGGCAAACATCAATCCGAAACTGTTGCTGTGATGCTGCGACCAGTTTTGCTGCTGCCCATATTCGTTGCCAGCGGCAGAGAGAAACGCAGAACCAATAAAATGCTGGACTTTATCCTGACCAGTCCAGCGATCCTGCGCCATATGGCTACATCCCGTACAGCATAAACATATCAAGATCGTTGCTATTTTCATCGCCGCTCCTGGATCAGAAAGAGACATTAAGGCGGGATATAACATCCTGTGGTTTACAGAATACGGCTTATCAGTCGGTCAATTCTGATACGGCGCAGTCGTCTGATTAGTTTGCGTACTTTTACCGGATAGTCGGCAATACTGTCGAGATCGCGGAAATGTTTGACCACGCTGGTATGCTGGCGAATCAGCGACAGCTCACGCTCGCGCTGCTCCGCCAGCTGCTGTAGAGGATCATGGATCAACACCGCATTTTCCAGATCCAGGCGCCAGGCGCGCGGGTTAAGGTTGTTGCCGGTAATCAGCATCCACTCTTCGTCCACCCACATTCCCTTGAGGTGATAGCTGTTTTCACCATCTTTCCACAGGCGCACGGTCAGCTGACCATTACTCACGTAGTATTGCAGCCTGCTCAGGAAACGTCGCAGATTAATCTCGTACAAATAGGGCAGCGCGCCGATAATTTTAAACGGTTGATCTTCGGGAATATAAAAATCATTTGCCGTTTTATCGCCAACGATAATTTCCACTTCTTTCCCCTGACGCAACAGCCAGATAATATTGCGCACCAGAATCGCCGGCAAATTGAAATAAGGCGTACAGAGCGTCAGCTTATGTTCCGTACAGGGCATCAAATGATAGATGGTTTTATTCAGCAGGCTACGCTTTCCCAGCCCAACCAGCGGCGTTACCGCCAGCTCTTCGTTACCGGCATTCGGGGTAAAAATGTAATCAAAACCGCGCAGATCCTGGCGGAACTGGCGGGTTTCATTTTTGATTTCCGGGCTTTTGGGCCGCTCATGACGATCGAGCCGATGGACTGCGACCGCGTTTTTCAGGTTGCGATCGATCCATTCAAACATGGTATTAGCTAACTGCGGATTACGAATCAGCTGATAGCGATCGTAGCGATATTTGTCATGTTGGTGCAGATAGACGTCATTGATGCTGGCACCGCTGTAGAGCAGCGTATCGTCAATAATAAAGCCTTTCAGATGCAGCACGCCCAACGCTTCCCGGGTATTAACCGGGATCCCGTATACCGGAATAGCGATATCCGGATGCTGGCTGGCCATATCGCAATACCAGTCGGCGTTCGTCACGCCTTTAGCATCGCCGATACGGCCACGCTGTGCCCGATGCCAGTCAACCAGAACACTGATATCCAGTTCCGGGCGTGCGCGTCTGGCAGCGTAAAGCGCGGACAGGACGGTGCGTCCGGCATCATCATTTTCCAGATAGAGCGCGACAACGCAGATGCGCTTTGTTGCACTGGCGATTTTTTCCAGCAGCGTAGCGCGGAACTCGGATGGCGAGTAAAGCGTGGTTACATCAGCAACTGACTGAGACAGTTTGGGCAGCTGTGCAAGGTGTTGTTGGTGTTTATTGCGCTTAAATTTGGACAACATCACAGTGCGCTTCTTCTCTATTCATTGAGTGGTCTTCTGCCATAACATCATGGTTCTAACCGACAATATTAACATTAACACGACGCAAAGGGCGATCTTCACAAGTTAATGTTGCTCGCCAGCGTGAGTAAGAGGCAGATGCAGACTAACAATACCATCCTCCAGCTGCACATCTACGCTGAATCCCAGCTTTTTCGCCAGGGTAATCATGCCCTGGTTATTAGGCATGGTAATACCATTTAACTGCAACAGGCCATGACTACGGGTATAAGCCAGCATTTTTTCCAGCAGGCGTCTGCCAAGCCCCAGGCCTTTTAAATCCGAGCGTACCAAGATAGAAAACTCCGCATCGATATTGTCCGCATCAGAAATGGCCCGGGTAACGCCGATAATTGCCTTCTCACCCTGCTGTTCGCGCACGGCAACAAAAGCCATTTCTCGATCGTAGTCGATTTGCGTCATATTGGCTAAATCCTCATGGGTAAACTCATTGATCTCGCTAAAGTAGCGATAGTAAAGATCTTCTTTGGTTACCTGAGCAATAAAGCGCTGCAGCAACGGCTCATCTTCCGGCAGGATAGGACGGAGCAGACAACGCTCACCATTTTTCATGGTGATCCACTCTTCCAGGGTATGCGGATAAGGGCGAATAGCGAGCCGTGATTCATTGACGCCATTAAATCTGGCCAGCGTCAGGGTGACATCCAGCAGGGTAAACTCATCACCAGCGGCCAGGAGAGGATGTATATCAAGCCGCTGGATCTCCGGGCAATCTACGATCAGGTTAGAAACCTGTACCAGTACCTGGCTTAACGCCGCGATATCCAGCGGACGCAGCGCGCTGCGTCCGCGGATCTTACCGCTCTTAATCGCCTGAATAACCAGATAGCGCGCCAGAGTCATATTAAGCGGCGGCAGCGCCACAGAGGCGTGCCGATCCGCCCGCCACTCTACGCCCCCTTCGCCCAGCATAATCACCGGGCCGAACAGCGGATCCTGTTCAACCACGATCCGCAGTTCCTGAGCTCCGGCGCGATTTGCCATGCTCTGTACCAGTAACCCATGAATCCTTGCCTGCGGCCAGGCCAGCTTAACCCGATCGATAATGGCTTCGGCCCCCTGCTGAACCTCACCTGGAGTGCGCAGATAAAGCATCACGCCCTGAACATCAGATTTATGAGGAATATCCGGCGACCGCAGCTTCAGCGCGACGGGGTAACCGATTTGACCGGCAATATGCACGGCTTCAGCGCTGTCGCCTGCGATCCAGGTAGGCAGCGTGGTCAGGCCATAAGCCTGTAAAATTGCCTGCACCTCATGTGTGTCGAGCTGCGTCGCTCCTTCGTCTAATGCCTGTTGAATCAGCTGATGAGCGTAAGCGGTATCCTGTTTCAGCGTTGCCGGCAGGGCGGGCGTTTCCCGCAGCTGCTTTTGGTTGCGCCGATACTCGACCATATGCATAAAGGCGGTTACCGTGCCTTCGGGCGTACGATAGGTGGGGATTGCCGCATCGCTGAACGCCCGACGCGCTTCCAGTGAAGAGTATTCGCCGCACCAGTTGGTCAATAGCGTCAGGCTTTTGCCGCGCGGGTGCTGTTTAATCAGCTCTATCAGCCGAAGTGCGGTTTCGGTAGCGGGCGCGACAGCGCTGGGAGCATGAATAATCATCAGCGCATCCAGCTCATGACAGTCAAGCAGGGCGGCAACCGCCTGCAGATAGCGTTCCGGCGTGGCATCATCTTTCAAATCGAGCGGATTATCCGGGACGATTTCCACAGGAAGCTGAGCGCGTAGCGTTGCCTGCGTCGCGTCATCAAGCTGGGCCAGTTTGCCGCTGCGCAGCTGTAACGCATCCAGCGCCAGCGCAGCGGGTGCCGCACCATTGCTGACGATCATTAACCGCTCGCCGCGCAGCGGACGCATATGACTTAAGGTTTCCACCGCTGAGAACAGCTCATGCGTATCCTGCACCCGCAGCAGACCCGCTCGCTGAATAGCCGCATCCCAGGCGGCGTCCAGCCCGGCATGCGTTTTCAGTAACGCCTGCGCCTGCGGGCTACGGCCACTTTTAATCACCAGAATGGGTTTATTGCGCGAGGCGCTACGGGCGGCGGAAACAAACCGGCGCGCATCGCTGAGATGCTCCAGATAAAGCAGAATTGCGCTGGTTTTGCCGTCACGCGCCAGGAAGTCGAGCAGATCGTCAATATCGGTATCCAGGCTATCACCCAGGGCGATAAACCAGGAGAAGCCGAGCTGTCGCTGCTGCGCCCAGTCAAGAATGGTATTGGAAACGGCCGCCGACTGGGAAACAAAGGCCAGCTTGCCTTTTAAGATGGGAACCGGGGAGAAACTGGCATTCAGTCCCTGCCACGGGGCAAGCAGACCAAGACTGTTGGGGCCAAGCAGCCGAATTTGCCAGCGGCTGGCACAGGCTTTCAGTTCCGGCAGCTGGCTTTCCGGGGCGGAAAGAATAATACAGGCTTTACAGCCTTTTTCACCCAGCTGCTGTAGCAGAGCAAGATTACGGCTGGCATTGGTACAGATCACCGCCAGCTCAGGCGCAAAGGGCAAACTGGCAACATCTGGCCAGGCGAGCACACCCGATACAGCCTTATATTTTGGCGTAACGGGCAGAACCGGGCCGCTAAAACCGCCGGCCAGCAGGTTACGCATCATCAGATAACCTGCCCGCCCGGGTTTTATTGAGGCACCAATAACGGCAATAGATTTAGGGCGTAACAGCGCTTCCAGTCCACGTTGACTCATTTCCTGTCCCTCAGGCGATAGTTAAGCTGAGTCTAAACGCTTTCTGTTTCATCTGCCGTGAGATGAACCGGATGATGAGGTTTTCCTGCCAGATAGCGCTGGCGAAACAGCGTAAAGTGGGCGCTGAGCGCCTGAGCGGCCGCTTCATCGCCTGCCTGGCGCAGCAGTTCTGCCGCCACCTCGGCGGTACAGTGTTGTCCCGCACCGTGCGCCTCACGCAGCGTATAGCCGGAAGGCGTGGTCAGGCGTAACGACATCACCGGCAAGGCATCCAGCCACGGGCTTTTGCGAAACATTTTCCGCGCCTCAGTCCAGGTGCCGTCCAGCATAATAAACAGCGGCGGCTTGCCGCTTAACGGCGGACTATTTAACACCGGGCGATCGCTATCGGCATAGGATTCCGGAAACACCACCATCGGCTGATAGTCACTATTTGCTACAGCAGCCAGCAATGCCGGATCAGGTTCAGTGCGTGACCAGCCGAAAGCCTGTGTTTCAGGAAGAATATCGGCAATCAGACGGCCAGTATTGCTTGGCTTCATGGGTTCGGTATCAAACATGACCAGGCAGAAACGGCTGCGTGCGGACTGCACGGCAATTTCACTGCACAGGCAGAGCTTTTGCGGCAGCAGGCAGCCCTGGCAGCGTTGAACACGATTGCCACGAGCGAGAAAAGGACGGGTAGCGCGCGCCAGGCGCTCGGCGCGCAGGCGTAAAACGGCGTTATGGATCATTACATTGAACTGGCAAAAACGCCATTGTAGCGGGAAGTGGGCAGGAAGCGTAGCGCGGCTGACAGGGTCAGCCGCTATTATTACAGCGCTTCGTCCAGCCACTCATTAAATGGCGCTTTTGGCATCGCGCCGTTCAGCATATCGGCCAGTTCGCCCTGCCTGAACAACATAATGGTAGGAATGCTGCGAATGCGGAAACGGGCGCTGAGCGCGGGCTCGGCTTCGGTATTTACTTTTAAAAAGCGCACCTTACCGCTGCGTTCGCTGGCCACATCTTCATAAATGGGGGCGAAGTTAACGCAGGGACCGCACCACGGCGCCCAGAAATCAACCACTACCGGCAGGTCGTCCTGCAGATATTTATCCAGCGTGTTGGCGGTGGCATTGATGACTTCACCATCAAACAGCTCGTTACCGCAGCGACCACACCTGGCTCCATCGGCAATGCGCTCTTCCGGAACGCGGTTCGTTGCCTGACAGGATGCACATACCGTATTCATTTATCACCTCAGGGTTTAATCGTTAACAACGCATTAAACTGTTAATTTTATGCGTAAGCTTAATTATCAATCTGCTGCTATCAGGCAACAACATGGAATAGTCAATGAATATAATAGTTGGCGGCTTTTAGCGGAAGTTGATGGCATACAACCTGTGCTTCAGGTAATCTTCGCGCTTCGCGCTCAGCAGGTGGAGGAACAGATGAACGACGAATTCAAAGGTAAAAGCGGCAAAGTCAAAGTGATGTATGTTCGCGGTGATGATAACAATGATAAACGCGGACAAAATCCCCGTACGGGCAAAGGCAGCAGGCCCGGCGCAGACCGTCAGGAAGGAAGCCGTCGTCCATCGCGTCAGTCTGAAAGCCCGGCACGCGGCGGACGCGACGGTAAGTTCCGTGGTGACCGCGAGCGCGATCGTGAAGAGCTGCCCCGTGGCGAGTCGCCGTGGCGCACCGTTTCTCGCGCGCCGAATGAAGAGGCTAAACCCGATCATGGCGGCATCAGCGGCAAAAGTTTTATCGATCCGGGTCAGCTGCGTCGTCAGCGTCTGGAAGAGACCCGCGTCTATGGGGAAAACGCCTGTCAGGCGCTGTTTCTGAGCCGTCCGGAATGCATCGTGCGTGCCTGGTTCGTTCAGAGCGTTACGCCGCGTTTCCGCGAGGCGCTGCGTTGGCTGGCAGCTAACCGCAAAGCCTATCATGTAGTGGATGAAGCCGAACTGGAGAAAGCCTCCGGGACTGAGCATCATGGTGGCGTCTGCTTCCTGATTAAAAAACGCGTTGGCACACCGGTCAGCGACTGGCTGGCAACGGAACGTGAGCAGGATTGCGTACTGGCGCTGGAAAATGTCGGCAACCCGCACAATATCGGCGGCATTATGCGCAGCAGCGCGCATTTTGGCGTGAAAGGTTTGCTGGTGGATGATGCGGCAGTGCTGGAGTCGGGCGCGGCGGTACGTACCGCTGAAGGCGGCGCCGAGCATGTACAGGCATTGAGCGCGAAAAGCTTTGTTGCGGGTCTGGAAGCATTTCGCAATGCGGGTTACACCATTGTCACCACCTCCAGCCACAAAGGCAGCACGCCGTTAACGCAGGCAAAACTGCCGGCGAAAATGGTGCTGGTGCTGGGGCAGGAGAGCGATGGCCTGACTGAGTCTGCGCTGCAGCAGGGTGACCTGAGCGTGTCGATTGACGGTACCGGCAAAGTAGAAAGCCTGAACGTGTCGGTTGCGACCGGCATTCTGCTGGCGGAGTGGTGGCGTCAGAACCACTAAGCCGCACGCGGGCAGGTAATCAAGAAAAACGGACATCAGGCCCGTAATGCCAGACAGTTAAGGACCGGTTGAACGATCCCGGGGCTGTATATGAATCCGGAGACATTTCTGTTTCCGGATTTTTTTTTCAGAGTGCCAGGGCGATTTACGGTAGTGCTTTTATTACTCTCCCTAATAGCGTCCGCAGCCACTTCAGCGGCATATCGTTATCGGAACATTTATGCCACAGCAGCGAGAGCGTAATCTCCGGCGTCTCTACCGGAACGGGGCTACATCGTAATCCGTAATGAGAAACCCAGTCGGCAGCCAGCCCAGAGGGGACGGTCGCTAACGCGGGTATGCGTTTCAAAAGAGGTGGTAAAGAGGAAAAGTGCGGCGTAACGTAACGAACCCTTCGTGATTTTCCCTGCAATGCTAATTGCTCATCCACAGCGCTCCACGTTGATCCACGATACGAAACCAGTACGTGATCATGCTCCACATAATTTCCCACTGTCAGCGGCGCTTCCAGCGAAAGCTGTGCAGGGTGCCAGAGCGTACAAAAGTTGAGGGAGCGGATATTTTCACGCCTTAACGTGGCGGCAGTGCTCTGACCAACCGAAATAGCCAGATCTATCTCCCTTTGGAGAACGTGCTCACTGTCCCGGAAAGGATCGCTGGCCTTCACCTGCAGAGTTATTCCCGGAGCCTCACGTATTACACATGCCTGCAATTCTGGCATCAGCCAACGTTCAACCCAGTCGCTCATACCAAGACGAAAAACATGGGTTGCATTCGCAGGCGTAAATGAGGGTGGCTGAAACAGAATATGCTGCATCTGTTCCATTGATGGTCCGAGTGCAGCAATAAGCGCTTCGGCACGCGGCGTCGGTATCATCCCTCCTGCAGTGCGAACAAACAGAGGATCGTCAAACATTTCACGCAATCTGGCCAGCGCATTACTGACCGCCGGCTGCCCGAGATGCAGTTTTTCAGCTGTACGTGACACGCTGCCTTCCCGCTGCAGCACGAACAGCACCGTCAGCAAATTCAGATCGATACGATGAAAATCATTTTCTCTGATAGTGAACATTATATTAATCAATTTGAATGATAGTGACTTACTGAGGATACTGCCGATCACCTTCAAATGACATTTTAGTGGGGACTTTAATGAAAATTATACTGACGCTGATCGCGACACTTATCTTTTCCAGCCAGCTCCTGGCTGCCGAGCAGACCAGTGCACTGGATGAACAGGCTCCCGGTTACTATCGTATGAAACTGGGAAAACTGCGCATTACCGCCGTATCTGACGGCACGGTAACGATACCGTTGAATACATTGCTGACTAACATTTCACCGGAAAAATTACGTCAGGCGATGGCCAGAGATGCAATGACGCCGCAAGCAGAGACGTCGATTAACGCCTATGTAATAGACGATGGCAAAAAGCGCATTTTAGTGGATACAGGTGCAGGAGAGCTGTTCGGAAACAGGGGAGGGCATCTGCTGGCAAACCTTGCAGCAGCAGGTTATCCATCTGAATCCATAGATGCCGTCTTGCTTACTCATATTCACGCAGATCACTCCGCTGGCGTGTCACGCTCGGGCAAGCCCGCGTTCCCAAATGCTGACGTGTATGTGGATAAACGAGATGTAGACTTCTGGCTTAACCCCTCTAACGTAAATCAGGTTGAGGCGGGTGAGGCACACACTTTTGCTGAAAGTGAACGAACCCTTCGCCCGGTTATCAATGCCGGCCGGTTAAAAACATTTCTGGCCCCTGCAACACTGGTAAACGGAATACGTGCTGAGTCCGCTGCTGGTCATACGCCGGGAAGTGTGCTGTATCGTGTGGAAAGTGAAGGTCAGACACTGGTGTTATGGGGAGATATTATCCACGCCAAAGCGGTACAGATGTCAGATCCACACGTTGCAATCCATTTTGACGTAAACCGCCAGCAGGCAATTAAAACGCGGGAACGGGTACTCAAACAGGCTGCGGAACAGGGTTATTGGGTAGCTGCCGCACATATTTCGTTTCCGGGGCTTGGTCACGTAAAACGTGAGGGTAGCGGTTATCGCTGGGTGGAAAGTAATTATACGACCCAGCTAAGTCAATAGCGTTTCAGTTCCGTTTCGAATACTTACGCATTCTGAATACCTGCATCAAGCCGGGCCTCAACCACGGCGTCTGAATTTGCAGCGGTGCGGCTGTTACGAGAGTTATCAATGGCCGTAGTTATGCCTGCGTGAATATTTGAGTCAATTGAACTCTGAATGTATTAGGGCTGTAACAGCAGCCCTGTGCCAGCGGTGGGCATTCACACTTACCTGCTCTGTTGTCCGCTTCGTGCCAGAAGCGGGCATCTAACATTTTGTTGAATGAGTTAATGGGGAGCAGGTCAATGCCGCTGTAAGCCGCAGCATACGCCTGATAATGCGCATCTGTCCGGGCGCATACATAAATGAACGTGAATTTGAGCACAGCCATTCAGGTTAACAGTCACATTAAAGATAAAACCGGGTAGTAGCCCGGTTCGTCTCTCACTTAGCATTTCTCTGATCTTAGTGAAACTGAACGACATTCATCATACTTGTGTCATCCCACCATCCACACAGATTTCTGCTCCGGCTATATAACTGCTTTCATCACTTGCGAGGAATAGTGCAGCATTGGCAACTTCTTCAGGTCTGCCCATTCTTGATAACGGAATGGTGCTGATTATCCTATTACGTAGCTCTTCAGAGGCTGCAAGCATCATCTCCGTATCGACAGGGCCAGGGGCAACAACATTAATGCGAATGCCACGGGCGGAGAGTTCATGTGTCCATGTGCGGGCAAAAGAACGAAGCGCTGCTTTACTGGCGCCGTATACGCCATATCCCGGCGTGCCAATCACATCGGCAATCGAACCTATTAAAACGACGCTCGCTCCCTTCTTCATCAGGGGAAGCGCTGCCTGCATAGCAAAAAGCGGTGAGCGCACATTCAGGCCGAAAATAGAATCAAAATGTGCCGGAGTGACGTCATCAATCGTTGAGTATTCTGCCATGCCGGCGTTGATGACCAGCACATCTATCTGGCCGGACTCTGTCTTGATTAAATCAACTATCCGCGTCAGTTCGCTTATCTGACTGACATCAGCACGTATTGGCCTGGCGGTGCCCTTTATGGTGTGGCTGGCTGCTTCTAACTCTTCATTTCGGCGCGAGGTCAACCAGGTTGTTGCACCTTCACTGGCAAATCGCTGGCTGATAGCCAGACCAATGCCTTTTGCACCGCCGAGTATCAGGGCAACTTTATTCTCTAATCTACTCATCTGCTCACTCCTGTCAGGATGGAAAACAGATGATATAATTTCTATACTTAATAACAATTACGCACTTTGTTTATACCAGGTATCGAGGAATATATCGCCATGTCTCAAATTGATAGTAATGACCTGAGAGAAATAGGGAAAACCCGACCGGTCCTGGAGAACATAACCAATAAATGGTCAATTTTAATTCTCACCGTACTTTGTAGTGAACCCGTGCGCTTCAATGAACTCCGTCGCCGCCTGGATGGGATTACGCACAAAGCATTGTCTGATGCGCTTAAGCGGCTTGAGCGCAATGGGTTGGTGCATCGAAAAGTACTGCCTACTTCGCCGGTGAGTGTGGAGTACAGTCTTACATTACTGGCACAGACGCTTCAGGAGCCTTTTAGTGCGCTGTATGGATGGGCGTTAAAACATGGAGCGGAAATGGAACGGGCCCAGTTGATGTATGATACCAGGCATGCGGAAGAGATTTGCTGAATAATCGTAATTCAGCGTATTGTCACTGAAGGCGGCCATGTAGCCATTACGGGGCTTAATGAAGAAAGGCTGGAACATGCACGCAGCCTGCTTCCTGTGACATCGCTTATTGTGAAAAGCGATGCTACAGCTGGCAGCTCTCTCTAAATCACTAAATTCAGGCGCATCCGTTCTGGTTACTTCGTCCTCCTCTGTATATGAAGGTGCAGCCATGACAAGCCTGTATGCAGCGACGAAAGGCGCCCTTATCGCTATGGTTAAAAGCTGGGCATCTGCGCTGGCTGAACGCGGTATCCGCGCCAACACTTTGGTGCCAGGTCCGATTGAAACCAACTTCAGGCATTTTATGCCAGAGGAGTCGCGTCAGCAGTTTGAAGATTTTGTGGTAAGCCAGGTTCCTTAGGGTCGCGCAGGAATTGCAGAAGAGGCCGCTGCAGTTGCACTTTTCCTCCTTTCCGATGATGCATCCTATGTTACCGGCAGCCAGTATGCTGTAGACGGCGGGCTGGTACATTACTGATCGTTTACCAGGGCTCACGAAAGCAAATGAAATTAATCCAGTAAAGTCCGCTCCTCGCTCATAGCTAACCTTGCGCCCGCGTAAAACAGTTTTTTGCCAATAGCGGACCCTGGCCTGCACGCATGTCCGCTTTGTGCCAGAAGCGGACATTGAGAATGATTTTTTCGCCAGTCCGCGAGCGAAAGATAAATCCCGCGTTAGCAGGATTTATCTCAATAAAACGGCAATTTTTATTCAGCAAATTTCAGCAGTGCTTCACCATCGAGACGATAGCGAACCCATTCAGATTGCGGCAACGCGCCAATACTAAGGTAAAAATCAATCGCTGGCTGGTTCCAGTCAAGCACACTCCATTCAAGTCGGCCGCATTGTCGTTTGACTGCGGATTGCGCGATATTTTTCAACAGTGCCTTTCCCGCGCCATTTCCCCGATAATCAGGAGTAATGTATAAATCCTCCATGTAAATACCGTTACGTCCAAGCCACGTGGAATAGCTGGTGAAGAAAACAGCATACCCAATGGTTTTACCTTCACTTTCACAGATCAATGCTTCGGTTTTACTGCCTGCGCTAAACAGTGTTTCCCGGATCTCGTCTGGTGTGGTGATTACTTCTTCTGGCGCCTTTTCATACATAGCCAGCTCATAGATCATCTCGTAAATTGCCGTTGCGTCTTCCGGTCGGGCTGGGCGGATCGTGATACTCATTAGTTTTCCTGTGTTCTCTGGATAGTATCGATATTGATGGTGCCAAGCATAAGCGTTATTTTTAGAGGAATTAAGTGCAATGAAATCAGCCAATGATGAATATTATGCATTCGGCGCTAAGGCGTCTTGATTTAAATCTTCTGCCAATTTTTGACGCGATTTATCGCCACCGTTCTGTTCGTTTGGCGGCGGATGAATTGGCGATGAGCACATCGGCGATGAGCCATGCGCTTTCACGGCTACGCATCACTCTTAACGACCCATTATTTTTTCGGGAAGGTCATCGTATGTGTCCCAGCGTGTATGCTACCCAGCTGGCACCTTCTATTGCTTCAGCGCTGAACTACCTCAATCAAGAGCTGACTCCGCAGCCGAAGTTTGAAACTTCCACGAGTACGGAGCGTTTTCAGATTGCGATAACAGATTTTACTGCATTTTGTATTTTCCCTGCCCTGATGCATAAACTGCAGCAGGAAGCCCCCGGTTTACACTTCGAGTTACTTTATTTGCCACACAGTCCGGCGCTGACGGAATTGCTGGCGGGCGAAGTAGATTTGGCACTTGGATTCAGCACACCAGATGAGGCCCGACATCCTGAACTGGAAGAAATTACCTGGCTCGAAAATGAATATGTCGTTATCAGCAACCAAAACCGAACACAGCTAACACTAGAAGATTATCTCGCCGCCCGGCACCTGGTTGTGACACCCTGGAATGAAAAGCGAAGTGTCCTGGATCTACAACTTGAGTTGATGGGTTTTATACGGCAGATAGCGATCAAAACGCCGTCCATGCTTAGCGCGCCGTTTATTGTTGCGGAAAGCGACCTGCTGATGGCTATTCCCCGTCTTGCCGCAGAGAAATTGCTCCCGGCAATGAATATCAAAATTTTTGCGCTACCGTTCGAGATACCCTCCTTTGAAGTGAAGATTTATTCACATATACGGAGTGGTAAACGAGATGCAACTAACTGGCTGAAGTCGGTATTGCAACAACTGGCGAAAGAGATTAATTCAGAGCAATGAATGCGAAAAACCGAAATTGTGAGGTGTCTTATTTTTTAAGTGGAAGTACTTGCAGATTACAAAGTCTGAACTTCCGCTCTTCGCTCATAGCTAACCTTGCGCCCGCGTAAAACAGTTTTTTGCCAATAGCGGACCTGGCCTGCACACATGTCCGCTTTGTGTCAGGAGCAGACATTTCATTAATCGCATTGCCTGAAGTTTAGTAAGATGCCAAAAAAAACTTCATCATGAAATTAGCTAATGGGAAAAGTATGGAAGCGCTGATCAAAACGTATATAGAAATTCTTAAAAGTCTTAATGCTCAATCGTTTGCACTCATGGAAGATAAATATTCAGGTGTATTTCTTCCTGTTCCCTCTGAAGAGTACTGGCGCTCACCGGTAAAAATCATGTTGGTTGGGCGTGAAACGGCGGGATGGAATACCGGAAATCATAAAAATAAAATTGCCCGGGTTCTGGGCCTGATGCCCGATATTACTGTCGAACAGGTAGTTGAAGAAGCGGTAACTCGCTACAAAGAGCATCAGGATAAGTGGACTCCTAATACGAAATCACGAAGCCGTTTTACGCAGTATCATTTCTTGCTGGCGCGGAAGCTGGAATTACCCCCTAAGGCGATATGTAGTGGTTTACTGAATTTGGCCACCTGAACAGAGGTGATATGCTCGCCTCAGAACAATACAGGTGCCCCAATGAAAAAAAGAAATTTCAGTGCAGAGTTCAAACGCGAATCAGCCCAGCTTGTCGTCGATCAGAATTACACCGTTGCTGAAGCGGCTGAAGCGATGGATATAGGGCTTTCTACCATGACGCGCTGGGTTAAACAGTTGCGTGATGAACGTCAGGGCAAAACGCCAAAAGCCTCGCCGATAACGCCGGAACAAATTGAAATTCGTGAGCTGAAGAAAAAACTTCAACGTATTGAAATGGAAAATGACATATTAAAAAAGGCTACCGCGCTCTTGATGTCAGACTCCCTGAACAGTTCTCGTTAATCGGGAAGCTCAGAGCGCGTTATCCCGTGGCGATACTGTGCCATGTGTTTGGGGTTCACCGTAGCAGCTACAAATACTGGAAAAGTCGTCCTGATGAACCGGATATCAGGCGGACAGCGTTGCGTAGCCAGGTGCAGGAGTTACACAGCATCAGTCATGGCTCAGCGGGCGCAAGAAGCATTGCCACTATGGCAACACTTAAAGGCTTCCGTATGGGGCGCTGGCTTGCTGGCAAACTCATGAAAGAGCTGGGACTTGTAAGCTGCCAGCAGCCAACACACCGGTATAAGCGCGGTGGACAGGAACACATCGCTATACCGAACCACCTTGATCGTCAGTTCGCGGTCATCGAGCCCAACCAGGTATGGTGCGGCGACGTGACTTATATCTGGACAGGAAAACGTTGGGCATATCTTGCTGTTGTTCTCGACCTGTTCGCCAGAAAACCCGTGGGCTGGGCAATGTCATTCTCACCGGACAGCAAACTCACTATGAAAGCGCTGGAAATGGCCTGGGAGCGTCGGGGAAAGCCAGGCGGAGTGATGTTCCATAGCGATCAGGGTAGCCACTACACAAGCCGGCAGTTCAGGCAGTTACTGTGGCGTTGCAGGATAAAGCAGAGCATGAGTCGGCGGGGAAATTGCTGGGATAACAGCCCAATGGAGCGGTTCTTCCGGAGCCTGAAAAATGAATGGGTTCCCGTGATGGGATACATGAACTTCAGTGAAGCCTCTCATGCGATCACAGATTACATCGTGGGTTACTACAGCACGCTCAGGCCGCATGAATATAACGGTGGATTACCACCAAACGAATCGGAAAGTCGATACTGGAAAAACTCTAAAGCGGTGACCAGTTTTTGTTGACCACTACAATAGTGTATGCAAATTTATTTGCATGGGATTATGACCGAGAGAGCCCACTGCTCCGCCCTGAAAACGAACTTCAGGAAATAGCGTCTGTTTCATTAAGACTTTTGGCAACCCAGATAGGGCATTTAAAACCTGATTTTGTGATATTTGCATGTGGTTCACGAACTGACCGTTTTATAAAGTGTTTATCGAATAAATATTTGGGTGGCTCTAAAACTTTATCAGTCACTCCTAAAAAATTATGGAAGTTTGAGTCAGGGAATGCGACCTGTTTCAGGATTGCTCATCCCAGAGCAACCTATGGGCATCAGGAGTTCAGGGCTGAGGTGATCGAACAGATTAAACAAGCGGTTGTACGCTTATCCTGTCATCAGAAGCAACTTTGCGAGTCTGAATGAGCTTAGAGAACTGGAAAGCAGTCAGTCCTCATTTCTAATCCCGACATTTCATACCCGCTACAGGTAAATGTAAGCATTTCGCTCATGGCAGATATTGGCTTATGCGTTCGCTTTGTGCCAGAAGTTATCTGCTTTTTGCACAAAGCGAACCTGGCTTCACCCATGTCCGCTTTGTGCCAAAAGCGGACGCTTCAGGTTTAAACATGGGCAGGTAAGCGTCATTACTTATTAATCTGGTATACACACCCGTATGCGGTGCCCGTCAGGATCTAGCGCAACGAACGTCTTGCCAAAAACAGCCTGTCTGGGCTCCTGTTCTATCTGCACACCGCTGTCTGACCACTGCTGATAAAGTGTATCAACCTCCTGAGTATCTTTAACCATAAAACTCAACTCAGTTCGGTTACCTTCACCGCACGATACAAAGTCCTTCGCCGTTGTTGACCATAGTCCCAGGTTCAGGCCGTTATTGAAGGAAAAAGCCGCCCACGTCGGAAGCATCACGTCTGGTTCTGTATTGAATAGCTTCTGGTAAAATCTGCTGCTGGCAATCGGGTTATCAACATAAAGAATAATCAGGTTAGGTATCATGAGTCTTTCTCGTCAAAAAGAATGAGACTTCACTATCGCAGGGAGCATTGACAGAACATGTCAGCATCGGGACCGAAGCGTGCAGAGCGCTTACTTAATCTTCTGCAGATTTTATATCAGCATCGCTATCCGGTAAGCGGACACTGGCTTGCACAAGAACTTTCCGTCAGCCTTCGCACGCTTTACCGTGATATTTGCGCTCTGCGTGTTCAGGGGGCAGACATTCAGGGAGAAGCCGGCACGGGATTTATCCTCTCACGGAGCCATCATTTGCCGCCTGTGATGTTTACCCCTGAGCAGCTCGACGCACTGGCACTCGGCTTGCGCTGGGTAGCCGCATATGGTGATGCGGGTATTGCAAAAGCGGCTTCTGAGGTAACGGGTAAGATCCGGCAAGGTCTGCCCCCACAGTTAAAGACGCTGTTTGATGACTCGACACTATTAGTTGGAAAGACCCAGGTTGCCCATCACAATCCTGAAAATCTGAACTCTCTTCGAAGCGCCATCAGGCGGAGACAGAAAATCCGGACAGGTTATACAGACAGGTCAGGTAATGTGAGTGAAAGAACGATATGGCCTTTCGCTTTAGGTTATTTCTCAGGAGATATTGTGCTTGCGGCATGGTGTGAAAAACGTAATGCCTTCCGCCATTTCGACGTAACGCGACTAACATCACTTCAGCTTGTGCAGGAAGGATATCCCCATTCCCGGTATCGCTTACTCCGCATGTGGCGCAATGCGGGTCTGGATAACACAATCCCTGGGCGTAGCTGAACTGAATCTCAGTGTTCCAGAATATTCAGTCCTTCCCATATCTATTAATATGTCCGCTTCTCGCTCAAAGCGGACATTGACCTACGTATCAGTCCGCTTTGTGCCAGAAGCGGACGTTATTGACGTTGGTTTATGCCAATCAATAGAGGCAGGTCACTTCATCAGCGGGAAAAATACTCATTATCGGTTTCGGTTAGTGACGGATCTTTCAAAGAGTACTGTCGTGGCGAGCATCCAATGAGTCGTCGAAACGCCGTACTGAATGCAGCTTCTGATTCATAGCCTAGTGAGTGCGCGATTCTTGAGACAGGTTCAGTGCCACTGGTGAGCCGGTGGCATGCAATCATCATCCTCCATCGTGTCAGATACTCGATTGGCGACGCTCCGGATATGCTTTTAAACTTGAGAGCGAACTTGGATCGAGACATCTCGGCCTTCTGCGCAAGTTCCGGCAAGGTCCATCTTCTGCCCGGGCTTGCATGAATTGCGCCAATGGCAGCCGCGATCCGCTCATCACCAAGTGCAAACAGCCAGCCGACTTCTCTTCCCACGCCGTGAGCGAGATAAAGCCGCAGCGCCTGGACCAGCATCAAATGAGCGAGATGCTGCACTATAAGCCTGGCACCCGGCTGTGCTCCGAACAGTTCCTGGCGCATACGGTCGAGGGCCCATCGCAGACCTGTCTTGTCGTCTTCGTCGCGGAGCCGAATGATGGCAGGCATTGATCCGAGAAGGATATCGACATGTTCGCCGGCGAATCCGAAATGGCCGCCGAGCATTGTCGTTTCTCCGCCGCCGTTCACCGTCGCGATACCGCCGTTCCAGTCATCTTCAGGTAGGGTGGCAATGCCGACCGGTTTGAAGGCAAGGTCTCGTGCGATCAGGAACCGACGTCCGTTCGGTAACAGGACGCAATCACCCGTCTTAAGCTTTATCGGATCTTGCCCACCATCGACGGCGAGCCAGGCGCTCCCCGATACGAGCGCAAAATACTTGAGGCCAGAATGCTTCTCGAACTGAAGCGCCCATTTCCCCCCGAAATCAAATCCACCCGCGATGTAGGTTTTCGGCGTTAATAGCGTGAGAACATCGGATAAAGGATCAACCATCATGGGGACAATCTCGAAAGTAATATGGATATTCAAGCATAGTTTGTTTCGACTTTCATGGTTATCCTTATTTTAAAGCAGACGCACCGACTGCTCACTGCCAAAGGATATTTTCATGATCAAAGTCGTCATCAGCTTCAAGCGCCGGCAAGGTATGGGTATACAGGAATTCAGGGATTATCGTCGCGACGTTCATGCACCAATGCTTTTTGCCATTCCCGAAGCAAAGAAGATCCGCCGCTTTGTTATTTCATACCCCACGGATTATGCGTCTTCAGAGGAACCACGGTTCGACGCCATGGTAGAGGCATGGTTCGACAACAGTGACGACATGAACCAACTCTTCCTGTCAGACAACTTTGCAACCAAGGTGGATCCGGACCACGTAAACTTCATTGACTTGACTTCCGTAGTCCGGCTCGTGACCGAAGAACTCATCGTCATTGAATAACGAGCCCGCCGGGGGCGCAGGGCGAAGAGCATTGCCTGAAACGGCGAGCCCCGGCCTTCTTCAGGATAAATCCCGTTCGCTCGTAAAAGTCAGCCGCCTCTTTTCACCTGACCTCCCAATAGAAATTGAGACTCTATTCGGTCTTTAATTCATTGCTTATAGCCGCAATTGACAACTGTTCGGCTCTGGCGCTGTTTTACCAGCCCGGCGCCAGAGTCATAATGCCCGCTTCCCGCTCACAGCGGACTGTGTGTCGGTCCACTATGTGACAAAAGTGGTCGTTAATGACATTGCACCTATTAGCCAAAGAGCTGGTTAAAAAAGCCTGATGCTAAACGCTTCAATTCAGAAGCGTCAGATTTATGCCTGCAGGGGAGGCAGCAAGCCTGCCTGTGAATACCCCTCAATAAGCTCGTCAAAGAGGTGAATATCGTTTCGGCTCCTGGCCATTAACTGGGCACCGGCAATGGCAGAAAAAATAGCACGTGCCCGTTTTTCGCCATCTTCTGGACTGATTAAACCTGCGTCCTGAAGCTGCGTGTTCAGCCATGCAACATTTACGTCTAACAAACCCAGACGTTAATGCCATTGTGACGCTGGCAGATGATGCAATGAAACATGCCGTTGCGGCGGAAGCGGCAGTGATGAGAGGAGACGATCTCCGTCCTCTGCATGGTGTGCCCTTTACGGTAAAAGATTCGATAGATACCGCTGGCGTACTGACGCAGCGCGGCTCACCCATTTTCAAAAACCGTCTTCCTGCGGAGGACGCAACCAGCGTGGCGCGCCTCAAAAATGCAGGTGGCATTCTGCTGGCAAAAACTAACCTGCCGGAATTCTCATACTGGATTGAGAGCGATAACCTGCTTTCCGGGCGTTCCAATAATCCCTGGGATCTGACCCGCACGCCCGGCGGCTCCAGCGGTGGCGAATCAGCAGCTATTGCCGCGGGAATGTCTCCGCTTGGCCTGGGAACCGATCTGGCCATTTCAGTGCGCGGACCGGCTGCACAGACAGGTATCACCTCTATGAAAGCAACGCACGGCAGCGTGCCCATGACAGGAATCTGGCCACGCGCACCCCGCCGGTTCTGGCATGTGGGTCCTATGGCGCGTTCTGTACGCGACATTGCCCTGGCCTTCTCTCAGCTGTCAGGACCGGACGGGCACGATGCCTTTTCCAGCAGCGCGCCGGTTTACCCGGATGGACTGTCGTTCGCCTTATCGCGTCCGCTTCGCATTGGCTGGATGACCGGCCCGGGCTTTGGACCGGTTGACCCGGAGGTGGCAGCGGTAGTGAAGTCAGCGGCTGAGGCGCTGCAGGGTACCGGCGCTGTTGTGGAGCACGTAGGTATACCGGCGCTGGAGCAGGATTTTGCCCTGGATGTTTTCAACCGGATCCACGTTATGGAAATGAAGCCAGCATTTGCGGCAGCTACCGCAGGCAGGCGTCCTGATGAGCTCTATAAAATGGCCAGGACCATGCTGTCACTGCCGGACACCTCTGTGTCTGACTTTATTGATGCGGAGCAGGCAGCAGAAAGGCTGCGGGATGGTTTTGAAGAATATTTTTCGCAATATGATGCGCTTATTACGCATGTCCTTCCCATTCCGGCACACAAGCACGGCGTTGAACAGTTCGTCATTGATGGGCAGAAAGTGGATGCAACTTATCTTCAGGGGGCCACGGTCCCGCTGAACGTGACCGGGTTACCTGGCATAGCGCTTCCCTTTGGAAAAAGCCGTGAGGGAATGCCGGTAAACGTTCAGATTGTCGGCAAATGGCATGCAGAGAGCACTATTCTGCATATCGCTTCACTGCTTGAAGCTGCCAGCCCGGTAAAAGGGTTACATCCTTTGCTTTAAAATTGAAAAAGGCCTCGCACAGGGGCGTGAGGCCTAATCGGTTTTTAATGCCAAAAATGTGGCGTGCAACGGTTCTGTTTCAGACAGAATAATCGTCTTGCTGCAAAACACTGGTATTGCTGGTCAGTTTGAATGGATGCTCAGGAGATGGTTAAACGCTGAAGAATATCGGGCGTTGCGTTTCAACCAAAGTCATTTTTTTGTCATAACTGGCTCACCCTTATGTCAGAGCCCGTTTCATATCCTGTAGGCGAACCTTCCCAATCAGGAGCATTAAAATGAAATTAAACAAAGTCACCCTTGCAGTGGGTATTCTGCTGGCGACGGCAGGGGGCGCGGCGCAGGCTCAGGCGCAGCCGGTACAGAATATTGTACTGGTGCATGGCGCTTTCGTTGGCGGTGCGGGCTGGCGTCCGGTATACGATCAACTGACGCACGATGGCTATAACGTCACGCTGGTACAGGAACCGCTAACCAGCTTTTCGCAAGATGTAGCGGCGACGCGACGCGTTATTGAGCAGCAAAATGGCCCGGTGATTTTGGTCGGTCACAGCTACGGCGGCGCGATCATCAGTGAAGCCGGTAACGACAGTAAAGTCACTGGCCTGGTGTACATTGCCGCGCATGCGCTGGATAACGGCGAAACTGAAGCCAGTAATGGCAAAAAGTATCCCAATAGCGCGCATCCGTTTATAAAGTCGGGCGACGGCTATCTGACTATCGCGCCAGAATATTATCACAGCGATTTCGCTGCCGACTTGCCTGCTGCACAGGCCGATTTTGAAGCGCATGCGCAGATGCCGACTAACGCGGCGGTGTTCACCGCTAACATTCCCCATCCGGCGTGGAAAAGCAAGCCCAGCTGGTACATGGTGGCGAAAGCTGACAAAATTATCAGTCCCGATCTGGAGCGCATGTACGCCAGGCGCGCGCGCAGCCATATGGTGGAAATTGCCGGTGCCAGCCACTCCGTGTATCAGTCGCATCCTGATGATGTTGCGAAGTTGATCGAGCAAGCCGCACAAAACGCACAGCCTTAAAACCTATCCCGGGGAGATGCGCATGAAAATTTTGGTTATTGAAGATGAAGCCAAAGCACGCGATTACATGCGCAAAGGATTGACGGAAGCGGGATTCATCGTGGATGTGGCGGAAAATGGCCAGGATGGTTTGTTCTGTGCGCAGGAGCATTATTACGATTTGATTTTACTGGACGTTATGATGCCCGGCATGGATGGATGGCAAGTGATGGCGGCAATGGATAAACAGATTCACACGCCAGTGATCTTCCTTACCGCTAAAGGCACGGTGGAAGATCGCATTAAAGGGCTGGAACTGGGGGCAGATGATTATCTGGTCAAGCCATTTTCGTTCGCCGAACTGCTGGCGCGCGTCCGTACGCAATTACGACGCGGTGTCCAGCAGAAACTGCCTGATATTCTGACGCTTGCCGATTTACAGCTCGATATTCTTAAACGACGCGTAGAGCGCGGTGGTCAGCGAATCGATCTCACTAACAAAGAGTTCAATTTGCTGCATCTGTTCCTGCTACACCCAGGCGAAGTGCTGACGCGCACCGTGATTGCTTCACGCGTATGGGACATGAATTTTGATAGCGACACCAATGTGGTAGACGTGGCGGTTAAGCGCCTGCGGCAGAAAATTGATGCCCCATTTGCCCAACCGCTGATTCACACCGTGCACGGTGTGGGTTATCGCTGTGAAGCCGAATCGTGAAGAAATTTTCTCTCGCGGCGCGCCTGTCGCTAATGCTAAGCGCCACGGTGATCGTCATTTTCTCATTCAGTGGCATCGCGCTTTATCACTCTCTGGCAGTGCAGATTGGGCTGCGCGACGATGCAGCTCTGCTGACGCGCATCGATCAAATCCGCACGCTATTACGCGATGAAGATGCCATTACGCTGATTCAACAGAAACCGCGTTTGTTTGCCAATATGCTGGGCAATACCGAATCTTTGCTGGTGCTGCGTTTTCCCGGCCGGCCACCGCTGATTGTGGTCAATCCTGGCCAGCGTCCTCTCCCGGCCATTACCCCTGTTGCGGCTGACCAGCCACTAACGCTGTCGTCGGTACATCATCTCGCTATCAATGACGGCACACCGTTTATTTCGGCGGCGGCGCTCACGCCAACACGCGATGGCAGCGGGCAGATTGAGATCATCACAGGCCGCCTGATGAGCGAGCGCACGCAAACGATGAACAGCTATTGTAATCAAATCATCCTGGCTACATCGCTGGCCGCATTACTGGTGGCAGCGATGAGTGTTTGGCTGGTGCGACGAAGTTTATCCCCGCTACGCAGCCTGGCGACTGAAGCAAACTCAATTGATGTACGACATTTGTCACGCCGCATGCCCGATCAGGCTCCGGCTGAATTGCAGCCGCTGATCGCCGCCTTTAATCAGATGCTGAGCCGTCTTGAAATGGGTTATCAGCAGTTAAGTCAGGTTTCTGCGGATATGGCGCATGAATTACGTACACCCGTCGGGACGCTGCTCGGTCAGACTGAAGTAGCGCTGAGCCAGACGCGCAGCGTCAGCGATTATCAGGCGTTGCTGGGATCTAACTATGAAGAGCTGGAACGTCTCTCAAAGATGATCGACAACATGCTGTTTCTCGCCAGAGCGGAAGATGCCAGCCAGGCGATAGATATACAGTGCATCGATCTGGTGCAGCTCGGCGAGAAATTGCAGGACTATTTTGACAATATGGCGGAAGAAAAGGGGATGCGGCTGGAGATGGAGATGCACGGCGAACTGCACGCCGATCCGCAGTTGCTGCAGCGCGCGCTGGCGAATCTGATGGCTAACGCGCTGCGCTACGGCGATCGTGACACCACGATTCGTGTTTATAGCACGGCGCAGCCGCACGGCATCGAATTGGTAGTGGAAAACCACGGTCCCGTGCTGAGCGCCGAACAACAGACGCGCATTTTTGATCGTTTCTGGCGCGCTGATACGTCTCGCCATCAGGGCAGCAGTGGATTGGGACTGTCGATTGTGCGCGGTATTATGCGATTACATCAGGGAAGTTGTGAAGTGAAGAGCGAGCATGGCGTAAATCGGTTTACGCTGCGATTTCCATAAATTAGAGCGGCGGCTTTCGTTACCTGATTCCCACCCGGCTCGCATTGGTAGTATGAGTCAGAACAACGAACCTCCGCTTTTCGCTTAAAGCAGCCAGAAGCTTTGTAAACGAACGCATTCCACGTTCCAGTAAAAAAGGCTGCTATCTCAGATGAAATAGCAGCCTTGATCCATTGTTAATCTTAACTGACCAGCATCGGGCATTAGGCCCATTTTTTATGGCTGAATATCAGTGCGCGCCACCGCCGCCACCGCCAGAGGTGAAAGGCGGGCGGGCAAACCAAATCAGCGCCAGCAGGATCAGGAAGATCCCGGCAGAGGCCCAAAATATCTCGTTAGCAGAGATAATCAGCCCCTGATTAGTGATCTGCTGAGCGATATAGCCAGAGGCCTGCTGCTGGGTCATGCCCAACTGTTCCAGCTGGCGATAGGTTTCCTGCGCATTAGGGTTATAAGGATTAACCGACTCGGCGAAATAGCTGTGATGCATCGATTCGCGATTGGTCCACATAGTGGTGGTAATCGACGTACCAATCGAACCGGCCAGGGTACGCAAAAAGTTCGACAGGCTGGATGCAGCAGCCAGACGTTCCGGCGGCAGTCCCGATAGCGTAATGGTGGTCAGCGGCATAAAGAAACAGGCTACCGCCAGCCCCTGGATAAACTGCGGCCAGGCAGCTGCGCCGAAATCCATTCCCGGCTCGAAAGTGTAGGCGCGCCAGTAAAAACAGACGGCATACATAATAAAGCTGAAGGCAACCAGGCGGCGCATATCGATCTTATGGGCAAAACGGCCAATAATCGGCGACAGCAGCACCGGGAAAATGCCCACCGGCGCAGAAGCCAGTCCGGCCCAGGTTGCCGTATAGCCATACACTTCCTGCAGCAGCTGCGGCAGCAGCACGATAGAGCCAAAATAGAGCATATAGGCCAGGCTTATCGATAAACAGCCAATGGTGAAGTTACGCGATTTAAATAGCGTCAGATCCACCACAGGATGATCGTCAGTCATCTCCCAGACGAACAGCACCGCCAGCGCCACCACTGCCACTACCGTAAGCACGATAATTTCAGTAGAGCTAAACCAGTCCAGCTCACGCCCGCGATCCAGCATGATTTGCAGCGCACCGATACCCACCACCAGCAAAACCAGACCCACCGTATCGATTGGCCGAATTTCAGTTTTGGTTTCACGGTTACGCAGCGTTTGCAGCGTCAGGATCGTGACCACAATGCCGATGGGCACGTTAATAAAGAAGATCCATCCCCAGTGGTAGTTATCGCTGATCCAGCCGCCAAGGATTGGACCGCAGATCGGTGCCACCACCACCGTCATCGCCCACAACGACAGGGCGATACTGCGCTTAGCGGGCGGATAGTTGCTTAGCAACAAACTCTGCGATAATGGGATCAGCGGGCCGGCAACCAGCCCCTGAAGCACGCGGAACAGGATCAGCATCGTCAGGCTATCCGCCACTCCGCACAGAAAGGAGGCGGCGGCAAAGGCCACGGTTGACCAGAGAAACAGTTTTACCTCGCCGATGCGTTTCGCCAGCCAGCCGGTAATCGGAATGGAGATCGCATTCGCCACGCCAAACGAGGTGATGACCCAGGTTCCCTGGGAGTTCGACGCGCCGAGGTTACCGGCGATGGTTGGAATGGCAACGTTGGCGATGGTGGAATCCAGCACCTGCATAAAGGTCGCCAGCGACAGCGCGATGGTCATCAGAACCAGCGGAGCGCCTTCAAGCGGCTTTTGCGCCATAACTGCCTCCCGGATTATTCGCCCGCATTGGCGCGAATAATCTCGCTGATTAACTGATTCACCGGCGCCAGATCGATCGCCAGCGCGTCGCTCTGATAAGCGGGCGTCTGACGCACCTGGGAAGCCAGCATGCTGCCTTCTTTACTGGAGGTATCCACTTTCACCAGCGTGGAAAGACCAATGCGCAGCGGATGCTCGGCCACTTCGTTGGCATCCAGCTCAATACGTACCGGTAAACGCTGAACCACTTTAATCCAGTTACCGGTGGCGTTTTGCGCAGGCAGCAACGAGAAGGCGCTGCCGGTGCCCATATCCAGGCCGACCACTTTGCCGTGATAGACCACGTCGTCGCCATAAATATCGCTGACCACCGTAGCAGGCTGACCAATGCGCACGCCCGCGAGCTGTGTTTCCTTGAAGTTGGCATCAACCCAAATGCCGGTGGCCGGCACAACGGCCATCAATGGTGTAGAGGTGGAGATTTGTGCGCCGACCTGCACGCTGCGGCGAGAGACATAACCATCGATAGGGCTGCGGATTTCGGTGCGTTGTAAGGCCAGCCAGGCATCACGCAGCGCGGCGGCGTTCTGCTTCACCGCCGGCTGGTTTTCCAGCGAGGTATTCAGAATCGCGGCCTGGTTTGCATTATATTGCTGTACCGCCACATCCAGTTGCGCTTTCGCGGTAGCGACCGCATCGCGCGCATGTTGCAGCTCTTCACGACCAATCAGGTTAGAGGCACCCAGCGGCTCGCGGCGTTTCAGATCCGCTTCGGCCTGCGCCAGCGCGGTTTTTTGCAGCTCGATTGTTGCCTGATACTGTTTACTGTTGATCATCTGCTGATGCGTCTGACGCACGCTGGTGGCCAGAGCGGTCTGCGCTTTTTCAAACGCCTGTTCGGCATCGGTTTTATCCAGCGTTATCAGCACATCGCCTTTCTTCACAAAGTCGGTGTTATCAAAGCCAATTTTGTTCACGCTGCCAGCGACCTGAGCCATGATCTGCACCTGATTGCCTGCCACATAGGCATCATCGGTCTCTTCAAAATGGCGCAGCACCAGAGACCAGTAAATCAAATAAGCAACGCCAACCAGAACCAACAAAACAGCCAGAAAAATCAACGCACCTTTACGCTTTTTCTTTTTATTGGCTGGCTGTTGCGGTTGTTGCGTTTCCGCATTCGCACTCATGCTTCTCTCCACATTTTCCACGTATACACGTATTTCGGGGTGCGCCTTTCCATGTGTGCAGGGGCCCGAGCCTAAAATGCCAGCGTTAGCGCTGGCATGGATAAAAGGGGATCAAAATAACGGTTTCTGAGAGTGATTGTGTCGCAGGAATTGCTATTGGTGGGAGAGGGAAGAAATAACTTCCTCTTCATCCATCTGGTCAAGACGGTTCAATAATTTACGTGTCAGGCTTTCCAGCTGCGCTTTTTCACTGCTGCTCAGTGAGGACCACAGATATTGCAGGCTCTGGTGCTGCGGAGGAAGAACCTGACGCAGGAAAGCGTTGCCTTTTTCTGTCAGATGCAGATGCAGGCAGCGGCGATCGTTATCGCTTTCACGGCGTTCAATCCAGCCGCGTTTCTCCAGCTCATCGGCGATGCGCGTGGCATTGGTACGGGAAGAACCCAGCGCGGCGCTCAGTTCAGAAGGCTGAATACTGTGGTTTTCCTGCGCATCCAGCGTAATCAATGCCATAAACAGTGTCTCGTTAATCCCCTGAGCTTTCAGCATCTTGTTGCGATTATCCAGCAACTTGCTCTGCATGTGCATACACAGACGCGTCAGGACGATTTCCTGGAGCGGAAAATCTTTATGACGTGTAGCACGAATATTCAGCATCTGTTCAATGGGAGTAAACGAACTTTCCATCTTAAAGGAACCTCATTAGTTGCAACTGGTAGAGTAGTGGTGATGACGAAACAGACATGAACATCTTTACCAGTAGCGATGGCTCATACGATCGCAACGTCATCATCTAAAGTTTCGGCTCACTCCATAAACCGAAGGTTAGGCAGCATAGCTGTTCGGCAGATCGTACAGGAGTGCCGAACCAGCCGGGCAAAATAAACCTTAAACGCACCGCTTTTAACGACTAAACATGCTTGTTTCTAATGTAACAAGCGGGTGGCTGTCGCCAGTTTTGCGCACGCTTAATGCCATCTGACAGCGATATCCTTTCTCTGAGCTGAATAATTTCTTACGAAAAAATAACTAACATGAATAAATTTACTGCTAACCATACCAGAGTGGGTTACGGCTTTATACCCTGTCGGTACTGAAAAAAATGGCTCTTTACACTTTAATGGTTAATTATTGTGATCTTCGTAGCGGTAGCCTTGCCACCAGCTCAACAGATTAAGCAAAGTTAATAACACCCCGGCGATACAGACACCGTACCAGCCAGCAAAATGATAAGCGCTGGCAGAGATAAGCGAGCCGGCGGCACCGCCGATAAAATAGCTGGTCATGTAGCCAGCCGTGAGCCGGTTGCGCGCTTCGGGCATGCGCCGATAGATGACGCTCTGGTTAGTGATATGAACGCCCTGTACCGCCAGATCCAGCAGAATAATGCCAGCAATCAGGGCCAGCAGTGAATGCGCGCCCAGGGCGGTCAGGCCCCATGAAACCAGCATTATCAGCAGCCCCAGCGTGGTGGTCAGGCGAGCTTTGCCCTGATCCGCCAGTGAGCCAGCCTGACGCGCAGCCAGCGCACCCGCCGCGCCGGCCAGGCCCAACAGGCCGATTTCTCCTTCCGAATAGCCATAGGGCGGAGCAGCAAGTAAAAAGGCCATTGAGGTCCAGAGCACGCTGAAGTTGGCGAAGGAGAGACAACCAATAATGGCGCGCGTGCGGATAACGCGTGACTGAGCATAAAGACGAAAGATAGAACCAAGCAGCTGGGGATAGCCAAGCTCTACCGTTTGACGATAGCGTGGCAACCCGCGCCACAGCGCCAGCGCCATTAATACCATGAGCAGGCTGGCGACCCAGAATACGGCGCGCCAGCCGCCCAGTTGCGCCAGCGCACCGGCAACGGTACGTGCCAGCAGAATCCCAAGCAGCAGGCCGCTCATGACGGTACCTACCACTTTGCCACGCTTTTCCGGCGCAGCGAGCGTGGCGGCCAACGGCACCAGCAGCTGAGCAACAACCGAAAACAGGCCGGTCAGCGCGGTACCAAGCAGCATCATGCCGAGATTGTCAGAAAGAGCGGTTATCACCATGCCGCCCGCCGCCAGCAGACTCATGCCGACAATCAGTCCGCGTCGTTCCAGGCGATCGCCAAGCGGCACCAGTAGCAACAGACCGGCGGCATAGCCGAGCTGAGCGGTGGTGATAATGAAACCGGCCTGATTAACCGACAGATTAAAGCTGCGGGCAATAGTATCCAGCAGAGGCTGCGCGTAATAGTTACTGGCCACCGCCAGCCCCGTGGCGATAGACATCAGGGCCACCAGCGCCGGACTAAGTCCCTGAGATTTTGAATTCATAAGCAATAAGCATGGTTGATAAATCGTCGCCGCTAATAGTAACCCAAAAAACTATTTCATTGTTGGTTGTGTTTAACAGGACATACCAGTTTTGTTTACGTTAAACAGCGCTATCGTAACCTTTAACCGATGAAATGAAAGGATAAATAAAAAACGGGCAACATTTGTTGCCCGTCAGACAGCTGACTAACTGCCGGTGCCGGAAGCCGAAACAATCACGCTCGCGGACCGCACTGTTAACCAGATGTGCTCTTATTTTGCTGCAGCTTTTGCACTGTCTATCCAGCGATCGAACTGTGCCTGATGCGCTTTAATCCAGCCATCAACATGCGCGTTAATCGCCTGCTCAGAAGACTGCCCCTGATGCATACGCGAGTTTTGTGCGTTGATATCGGCAATCGGCAGTTTCATCTCAGCAAACAGCCGTGCCGCCGCCGGGTTTTTCCCGGCCCAGGCTTTATTGGCGACAATATGCATGGTGTTAACCGGGAAACCGTAGTTAGCGCCGTTTGGCAATTGGGTGTTCACCTCTTTCTGCGCGCCCGGCATTGAAGAGAAGGGCACCTGCAGCCAAACTACATCGCGTCCCGGTACCAGAACATCGCTGATCCAGTAAGGGGTCCAGGTATAATAAAGGATCGGTTTGCCTTGCTTATAGCGGGCGAGGGTATCAGCCATCATCGCAGCATAATTTCCCATATTGGGCTCAACGGTTTTGCTCAGGTCAAAGGCCTGGTTCTGATGCAGGATCACCGCCTCGCAACCCCAGCCAGGCGCGCAGCCGGTCATATCCGCTTTGCCGTCACCGTTGGTATCAAACAGCCGCGCCAGCTTCTCATCTTTTAGCTGATCGATGCGGGTAATATGATACTTCTCGGCGGTTTTCTTATCGATCAGGTAGCCCTGTGCGGCACCGGTAACGTAGGTTCCCTGACGATAAAAGACCTTATCGCCGCCAGCGGCGCGATACATATCGTCGTGCAGCGGTTGCCAGTTAACGGCGGTAAAGGTGGCATCGCCGGATGCGATCGAGGTATAGCCCACGTTGTAATCCACTTCGCTCGGCTTCTCAACGCGGTAACCCAGCTTTTCCAGCGCGCGGCTAACCAGCAGCGTTTGAAAGCTCTCTTCAGAAATGGTGCTTTGGATCGGTTTAACAGTGATCCCTTTACCCGGTAAATCGGCGGCGAAAGTCGGCAGGGCAGCCAGCGATGTCAAAGCGGCGGCCAGAAGGGCTATTTTGCGCATAGTGATTCCTTATTAATTGTTATCAGACAGTAACGTGACGGCGTACAGCGACGCCGCCAGCGCGTTACTTGATCAGGCGGGTCAGTAAACCCAGCGGACCGGTGGCGTACCAGCGTTGGTTGCCACGGCTTCGGCTGTTGCGACCAAAGGATTGCGTCAGGCGATCGAGGATAATAGCGAGAATAACAATACCGACGCCGCCTACGGTGGCCAGCCCCATATCAAGACGGCCAATGCCGCGTAGCACCATCTGCCCCAGGCCGCCGACCGCTATCATCGAAGCGATAACCACCATCGACAGCGCCAGCATCAGCGTCTGATTCACGCCAGCCATGATGGTTGGCATCGCCAGCGGCAGTTGAACTTTAAACAGCATTTGCCGTGGGTTCGCGCCAAACGACTCCGCCGCCTCGATCAGATCCGCCGGTACCTGCTTAATGCCAAGAACGGTCAGACGCACAATTGGCGGCAGGGCAAAGATAATGGTCACCACCACGCCCGGCACATTGCCGATACCAAACAGCATCACAATCGGTACCAGATAGACGAAGGCGGGCGTAGTTTGCATCGCATCCAGCAGCGGGCGAATAATACGCCCGGCGCGTTCGCTGCGCGCCAGCCAGATCCCCAGCGGCAGGCCGATAACAATACAGAACAGCAGGGCGGTTAAAACCAACGCCAGCGTAACCATCGCCTGCGACCAGGCACCGATAGCACCAATCAACACCAGGGAAATCAGGGTTGCGATGCCCATGCTGACGCTGGAGAGCTGCCAGGCGATAAGCGCAAACAGCACGATAGCAACCGGCGCAGGCATGCCCAGCAGCAGTTGCTGAAAAGCGCTCAGGATATAATCTACCGGAATACGGATCCCCTGAAACAGCGGCCGGAAATGGCTGACGATCCAGTCGATCCCATGCGTAACCCAGCTATCAAGCGGGATCAGGGTGTGATGAAAAGGATCCAGTATATTGAAGTGTTCCGCCTGCGGCGCGGGTGCGCTGTTCAGCCAGTCGCTGTTGCTGGCAACGGCGTCGTGGCCATCAGCCGCTCCGGAGGGCGAACCCCAGGCGTCGCCGCTGTTGGGCTGGGCTGCGCCGTTGTCAACAGATGTGCCGCCGCTGGGCTGGGCTGCGCCGTTATCAGCAGGCGTGCCGCCCCAGGGATCGCTGGCCGTATCGGTTGCCGCTGGCTGTGATGATGCATTTTCCCACGGATTGTTGTTTGGCTGACTCATTGCTGGCTCCCCTCGCGATCTAATGCCTGTAACAGCGTGCCTTTGGAAATAACCCCGATATACTGATCTTCGTCGCCGATAATCGGCACGGCGCACGGCGCCTGCGCCACATGCGACAGCAGCTCATTCAGGGACATATCGCCAGGCACTGCGGCGGGCGCAGAAAGGATTGCGGCGTCAATGCCTGCTCCAGCCGCCAGCGCTGCCTTCAGCGAATCGGTGGAAACCACGCCAACAAACTTTTGTTTTTCCAGCACGTAGCCATATTCCCGATCTTCATCCTGCAGCAGCTTGATTGCCGAGCGTGGACCAAAGCCGGGAGATTTGCGGATCAGCGCACTGGCGCCGCGACGGGCAATATCTTTGGCGCTAAACACATGGCTAATGTCAACGCCACGGAAAAAGGTGCGCACGTAGTCATTAGCGGGATTATTTAAAATTTCATCCGGCGTTCCGACCTGCACCACTTCACCGCCCTGCATAATGGCAATGCGATCGCCAATGCGCATCGCTTCATCAAGATCATGGGAAATAAAAATAATCGTGCGTTGATGTTTCGCCTGTAGCTTTACCAGCTCATCCTGCATTTCCGTGCGAATTAAGGGATCGAGCGCGGAAAAAGCCTCGTCCATTAATAAAATGTCGGGATTAATCGCCAGCGCGCGTGCTAATCCAACGCGCTGTCGCATACCGCCAGATAATTCATCGGGCCAGGCATGCGCATAATTTTCCAGTCCGACCTGACGCAGCGCTTCCAGCGCTTTTTCCTGACGCTCCTGCTGTGGAACGCCCGCTAATTCCATACCAAAGGCGGTGTTATTCAGCACATTCATATGCGGCATCAGGGCGAATGACTGAAATACCATACTGATTTTATTTCGCCGTACTTCACGCAGCTCACTGTCAGATATTTTGGCAATATCGACGCCATCAATAATGACCTGGCCGCGTGTCGGCTCTATCAGACGATTGAGAAGGCGAACCATAGTGGATTTTCCTGAACCGGAAAGCCCCATGATGACAAATATCTCGCCTTCTTCAATGGCCAGACTGGCATTCTTAACGCCTAAAGAGAGTCCGGTTTTTTCCAGTAACGCTTCTTTACTGATGCCCTTATCAATATATTTAAAAGCACGCTCGGGATTCTCGCCGAATACTTTATAAAGATTCTTTGCTTCTAATTTAATTGCCATGCAATTTGAATATCCTGGTTGGTTAATTATTTTCGCTAATACTTGTCCTGGTGAAATTAAAGCGGCCTATACCCTAACATACTCAGAATCTCAGGCAACCCTTTGCGTGGCGCTGAGTGTCATGCTTTGAGATGCTCATCTCGCGTCAGGTCAGAAGGGGCAGGGGCTACGGGGAAATAATTGCAGGCCAAAAAAAGATGAAATAAGTGAGCAGAGACGCGCTTTTTTACCACAATTTTCTGCTGGAAGCCGGTAGTAAATTGCAGGCGCAGAAATGGAAAATAGCCATTATTTATAGCGAAAGTTTGCAGGGAAATAAGCGTTATTTTAATGGCTGAAGCATTAAAGAAGAAAAGGGCGCGAAGGTGCGCCCAAACGTTATTTAAAAGTCCCAGTCTTCATCTTCGGTATCCACCGCTTTGCCCATTACATATGAGGAGCCGGAGCCGGAAAAGAAATCGTGATTCTCATCAGCATTTGGTGACAGCGCGCTTAAAATCGCCGGGTTAACCTGGGTCATTTCTGCCGGGAACAGCGCCTCATAACCCAAATTCATTAGCGCCTTATTGGCGTTATAGTGCAGGAAGGCTTTGACCTCCTCCAGCCACGGCGTTTCGCCATATAACGCCTCGGTGTAAGCCAGCTCGTTGTCATACAGCGCCATCAGCAGCTCAACGGCGAACTGCTGCAGCGCATCACGGCGGACCGGATCGACTTTTTCCAGTGCTTTCTGGTACTTATAGCCAATATAGTAGCCATGCACCGCTTCATCACGAATAATCAGGCGGATAAGGTCGGCGGTATTCGTGAGCTTGCCACGGCTTGACCAGTACATCGGCAGCCAGAAACCGGAATAGAAAAGAAACGACTCAAGAAAGACGCTGGCGATCTTCTTTTTCAGCGGATCGTCGGCGCAGTAGTGCTGGTGGATCAGATCGGCTTTATTCTGCAACGGGCCGCAGCTTTCGCTCCAGCTATAGGCGGCATCCACTTCGTTAACCGGACAAAGCGTAGAGAAAATCGAGCTGTAAGAGCGCGCATGTACCGCTTCCATAAAGCTGATATTGGACATCACCGCCTCTTCGTGCGGCGTTAGCGCATCAACCATCAACGCAGGCGCGCCGACGCTGTTTTGCAGGGTGTCCAGTAGCGTCAGGCCGGTAAAAACGCGGATAGTCAGCTGCTGCTCCGTTTTGCTCAGGCTATTCCATGCCTGTAAGTCGTTAGAAAGCGGCACCTTTTCCGGCAGCCAGAAATTGCTGGTCAGGCGGTTCCAGACCTCCAAATCTTTCTCATCTTCGATGCGGTTCCAGTTTATCGCCTGGATGCGCTTAAGGTTTTGCATAACTCGATCCATCAATTCAGTTTATAGCGAGCAGGAAACGCAACCCTGCACCTCAGTGCCTTCCAGCGCCATCTGCCGCAGGCGAATGTAATAAAGGGTTTTAATCCCTTTCTTCCATGCGTAGATCTGGGCGCGGTTAATATCGCGCGTGGTAACGTTATCGCGGAAGAACAGCGTCAGCGACAGCCCCTGATCGACATGGCGGGTCGCTTCCGCGTAGGTATCGATAATCGCCTCCGGGCCAATCTCATACGCATCCTGCCATTGCGCGAAATTTTCATTGGTCAGGAAGGGAGCCGGATAGTAAACGCGTCCGGTCTTGCCCTCCTTACGGATTTCGATGCGCGAGACGATGGGATGAATGCTCGACGTGGCGTGATTGATATAAGAGATCGATCCGGTTGGCGGGATCGCCTGCAGATTTTGGTTGTAGAGGCCGTCGCGCATCACCGCTTCCCGCAATGCTATCCAGTCCGCCTGGGTCGGCAGGGCGATGCCCGCCCCGGCAAACAGCCGGGCAATGCGCCCGGTACGCGGTAGCCAGGCCTGCTCAGTGTAGCGGGTAAAATAGTCGCCGCTGGCGTAGCGCGACTGTTCAAAACCGGCAAAGCGCTGCTTTCTCTCCCGCGCCAGCTGGTTTGACGTGCGCAACGCATGGTAAGTGATGCAGTAAAAATAGAGGTTGGTAAAATCCAGCGCCTCCGGCGAACCGTAAGCGATCCCTTCCCGCGCCAGATAACCGTGCAGGTTCATCTGTCCAAGGCCAATGGCATGTGATTGTGCGTTGCCATGCTCTATTGAAGGCACCGAGTGAATATGGCTCATATCGGATACGGCGCTCAGGCCGCGCACCGCGATCTCAACGGTACGCGCCAGATTGCCGGAATCCATCGCGTGGGCAATATTTAACGAGCCGAGATTACAGGAGATATCCTTCCCGATATGGCGATAGCTGAGATCGTCATGGTAGCTGGAAGGGCTATTCACCTGCAGGATCTCCGAGCAGAGATTGCTCATATTGATGCGGCCCTGCACCGGGTTGGCGCGGTTAACCGTATCCTCGAACATCAGATAGGGATAACCTGATTCGAACTGGATTTCCGCCAGCGTCTGAAAAAACTCGCGCGCATCGATAAAGGTTTTACGGATACGCTCGTCCGCCAGCATCTCATCATATTTCTCGCTGACGCTGATATCGGCAAACGCCTGACCATACAAGCGCTCCACGTCATACGGCGAGAAAAGGGCCATAGGTTGATTCTCTTTCGCCAGACGGAAGGTAACATCCGGGATCACCACGCCGAGCGACAACGTTTTGATACGGATCTTCTCATCCGCATTTTCCCGTTTGGTATCAAGAAAGCGCAAAATATCGGGATGATGGGCATGCAGATAAACTGCACCTGCACCCTGGCGCGCTCCCAGCTGATTGGCGTAGGAAAAGGCATCTTCCAGCATTTTCATTACCGGGATCACGCCGGAAGACTGATTTTCAATACGCTTGATCGGCGCGCCCGCTTCACGCAGGTTAGAGAGCAGGAAAGACACGCCGCCGCCGCGTTTTGACAGCTGCAGCGCGGAATTTACCGCGCGACCAATCGACTCCATATTGTCTTCGATGCGCAATAAAAAGCAGGAGACCAGCTCGCCGCGCTGCTGCTTGCCGCAGTTAAGAAACGTTGGCGTTGCCGGTTGAAAGCGGCCGGAAAGCATCTCTTCCATCAGCGCCGTGGCTAATTCGCTGTCGCCCTGCGCCAGCGTCAGCGCCACCATACAGACGCGATCGGGAAAATCTTCGAGGTAGCGTTTGCCGTCGAACGTTTTGAGCGCATAGCTGGTAAAAAATTTCCAGGCGCCTAAAAAGGTGTCAAAGCGAAAGCCCCAACCCGCCGCCCGCTCAAACAGCTGGCAGACAAATTCAAAGGGATAAGCGTTCAGCACGTCCGCTTCGTAGTAGCCTTCCGCCACCAGATACTGCAGCCGTGCCTTCAGCGAGTCAAAAGACACGCTGTTGGGGATCACCTGCTGCAGCCAGAACTGGCGCGCCGCCTCACGATCTTTATCAAACTGGATATTTCCCTGCTCATCATAAAGATTGAGCATGGCGTTCAGCGCATGATAATCGGGTGCTAGCTGTGGGCTGTCTGTTGTTGCCAAAATTGAGTCACTCCCGCTTTAACGTTGGCGATATCGTCAGGGGTTCCCATTAGCTCGAAGCGGTAAAGGTAGGGAACCTGACATTTTTGCGCAATGATGTCGCCGGCCAGGCAAAAGCCCGCGCCGAAGTTGCGGTTGCCTGCGGCAATCACGCCGCGCAACAGCCGACGATTGGCGGCATCATTAAGAAACTGAATAACCTGAGCGGGTACCGCGCCGCGCGCGCTGCCGCCGCCGTAGCTGGGCACCACCAGAATAAAAGGCCGATCTACCTGCAGGCGTTGCGCTTTATCTAACGGAATGCGGCGCGACGGCAGGCCAAGCCGGGTAACGAACCGGTGGGTGTTTTCCGACTGGCTGGAGAAGTAGACCAGCATGCGATCACCCCAGCGCCTGCTGCGGCTGCGCCAGCCGCATCAACTTATCGGGGCGGAAACCGCTCCAGTGTTCACCATCGGCCATCACAACCGGTAGTTGACGGTAGCCCAGCGCTTTCAGGTTCTCGATAGCGTTAGGCTCGTCGTCCAGATTAATCAACTGCCAGGTCAACCCCAGTTTATCCATCATGTTTTTGGTGGCGGTGCACTGCATGCAGTTGTTTTTGGTGTAAATAGTAATGAGCATGATTCGTATTTCCTTTATGCGTCCTGAAACCCTGTGCTACATTATGCGCCACACGACAAGCCTGCTGCGTCGCAATTACAAGGTATTGTGTTTATCTGGTGATCTGAATACTAGATGTAGCGTTTTTGATTTTCAACCATGGAGATTTCAGGCCTAACGGCAAATCGTGGCGCAGGGCGCGTCAGCGCTGGAAAAAAATTTTCAGACAAAAAAATCCCCGCACGTGGCGGGGAGAGAATGCAGAGCGGGGTGGTTAGCGACGGGAAGCCAGCAGCGCGCCGATAAAGATACCGATAGCCGCACCAACGCCTGCACCGTGCCAGGGCTTATCATGAATCCAGGTATCAACCTGCTGGCCTGCGTCGCGCGCAGCCTGACGTACGCGGCTACGCCCATGAATTTTAGCGCGGGTCTCTTTCAGCAGCGCTTCTGCTTTGCTACGCGCCTCCTCAATATCCTCTTTGGTTTTGCTGCCGTAGGATTTGAGTAAATCGTCCAGCGCATCCGCCAGTACAGAAACATCCTGATGCACGTCTAATTCGTCATTTTTTACCGTTTGTTTAGACATTTTTCCTCTCCCTTTGCTGAATAACGTAATACTTAGTGTAGACCATTCCCTGTAAGCGCAGCGCTAATGGTCTGCGGCAGCGGACTTTCTGGATAATTCTGAATGTCCCTGGCTGCTGCGCTGATGTAAGGTTGCGAAGCTTTATAAGATTGAGAGGATCAAGCATGTATTTACGACCAGATGAGGTGGCACGCGTTCTGGAAAAAGCTGGCTTTGAAATGGATACCGTGACGCCGAAAACCTATGGCTACCGTCGTGGCGAAAACTATGTTTACGTCAACCGCGAAGCGCGCCTGGGGCGAACCGCACTGGTCATTCATCCGACGCTGAAAGAAAAAAGCCTGAATTATGCGGACCCGGCGTCAGATATCAAGACCTGCGATCACTACACGCGCTTCCCGATGTACCTTGTGGGTGATACTCAGGATCACTACGGCATTCCGCACGGTTTTAGCTCGCGCGCCGCGCTGGAACGCTATTTACAGAGTATGTTCGATTAACGTCTTTCCGTCAGGGCGTTAAGCTATCGCGTTTGCTACGTTGCATTCTGCTGCATGGACAGGTATAAACTTTGCCACATTTAGAAGTTTAGACGTCCATATGGATAAGAGACCATGCAGTCAGAACAGCCGCAAGGCGGACAATTTAAACGCAGTATGAAAGCGCGCCATCTGGTGATGCTTTCCCTGGGCGGTGTGATTGGCACCGGTCTGTTTTTCAATACCGGCTATATCATTTCCACTACCGGTGCGGCAGGAACGCTACTGGCGTACCTGATCGGCGCGCTGGTGGTCTGGCTGGTGATGCAGTCGCTGGGCGAGCTCTCAGTGGCGATGCCGGAAACCGGCGCTTTCCACGTTTATGCTTCCCGCTACCTGAGTCCTGCTACCGGTTATACCGTCGCCTGGCTCTACTGGCTGACCTGGACCGTCGCGCTGGGTTCCAGCCTGACGGCGGCTGGCTTCTGTATGCAGTACTGGTTTCCACAAACGCCGGTCTGGCTCTGGTGCCTGGTTTTTTGTCTGGCGATCTTTCTGCTGAATGTCATTTCTACCCGCTTCTTCGCTGAAGGGGAGTTCTGGTTCTCGCTGATCAAAGTGATCACCATTCTGGCATTTATTGTTCTTGGCGGCGGCGCGGTATTTGGCCTGATCCCGCTAAAAGATGGTACGCCCGCGCCGTTTTTCCATAATCTCACCGCCTCCGGCTGGCTGCCGCACGGCGCGTTGCCGATCCTGATGACCATGGTGGCGGTTAATTTCGCCTTTTCCGGCACCGAGCTGATTGGCATTGCCGCCGGTGAAACGGAAAACCCGCAAAAAGTGCTGCCGCTGGCGATTCGCACTACCGTTGCGCGGCTGATTATTTTCTTTATCGGTACCGTACTGATTCTGGCAGCGCTGATCCCGATGGAGCAGGCGGGCATCGTGAAAAGCCCGTTTGTTCTGGTGTTTGAAAAGATTGGTCTCCCCTGGGCGGCGGATATTTTTAACTTTGTTATCCTGACGGCAATCCTCTCGGCGGCCAACTCCGGCCTCTATGCCTCAGGGCGCATGCTGTGGTCATTGTCTAATGAAGGCACGCTGCCGCGCTGTTTTTCGCGCCTGACGCGGCGGGGTATTCCGCTGGTAGCGATCAGCGCCAGTATGCTGGGCGGTCTGCTGGCGCTGTTCTCCAGCGTGGTAGCTGCCGATACCGTTTATGTGGCGCTTTCCGCTATCTCCGGCTTTGCCGTGGTAGCGGTCTGGCTCAGCATCTGTGCATCCCATTACGCTTTCCGGCGTCAATACCTGCGCGAAGGGCGACCGCTCTCCGGGCTGCAATTTCGCGCGCCCTGGTTTCCGCTGACGCCGATTCTGGGCTTTGCGCTCTGTCTGCTGGCCTGTGTCGGTCTGGCTTTCGATCCGGAACAGCGCATCGCGCTATGGTGTGGTTTGCCTTTTGTGGCGATCTGCTATGGTGCTTACTGGCTAACAAAACGTAACAAGCGGGAAAGCGCTAAGGAAACGGAACATGCTATTTGATCCCATTGCCGATCTTCTCCAGCGTCGCGATACGCTGATCCTGGATGGCGCGCTGGCAACGGAGCTGGAGGCGCGCGGATGCCAGCTGGCCGATGCGCTGTGGTCAGCCAAAGTGCTAATGGAAGATCCGCAGCTGATTTATCAGGTGCACTACGACTATTTTGCCGCCGGGGCGCAGTGCGCCATCACCGCCAGCTATCAGGCGACGCCGCAGGGCTTTGCCGCACGCGGCCTGAGCGAGCTACAGTCACGTGAGCTGATTATCCGCAGCGCTGAGCTGGCACTGCGCGCGCGCAACGATTACCTGGCGCAGCAACCGCAGGCGGCACCGCTGCTGGTGGCGGGGTCGGTAGGGCCTTACGGCGCTTTTCTCGCCAACGGCGCGGAATATCGCGGCGACTATGCGTTGCCGCAAGAAGAGATGATGGCGTTTCATCGTCCGCGCGTCGAGGCGTTGGCCGGTTCCGGCATCGATCTGCTGGCCTGTGAAACGCTGCCTTCTTACGCCGAGCTTGAGGCGCTGGTGGCGCTGCTGGCGGAATTCCCCACCATGCCCGCCTGGTTCTCATTTACCCTGCGCGACAGTGAACATCTGTCCGACGGTACGCCGTTAACGGCGGTGGCAGCATTACTCAATGATTGTCCGCAGGCGGTGGCGCTGGGCATTAACTGCATTGCGCTGGAAAAGGTGACGCCAGCGCTCGTTACGCTGCGCCGTTTAACCCCGAAGCCGCTACTGGTTTATCCCAATTCCGGCGAGCAGTACGATGCGGTCAGCAAAAGCTGGCACAGCGCCCCTGCAGGCTGTTCGTTGCAGGATAAGCTGAGCGAATGGCAGCACGCAGGCGCACAGATTATCGGCGGCTGTTGCCGTACCACGCCGCAGGATATCGCCGCGCTGGCGCGTGGCTGCTCACATCAATAACGCTCTTTGCCATTCTGGTGCCTGGAAAGGAATTCGGGCACTAAGGAAAAGTGACGCGTTGCCGATTAAACTAGTACCAAACCGTAAAATTCAGGAAAGCGTATGAAACGCCTGTTAATGGCGCTGGCGGCGGCAACGCTGCTCAGCGGCTGCGCCACTATTGTCGGCTCGGAAACGCAAAGCGTGCGAATCGATTCGATTCCGCAGGGGGCAACCTTTGTCGTACAGGATGAAACCGGACGTGCAGTGGCGGAGGGGGTGACCCCGAAAACCGTGGTGCTGGAGAAGTCTAACGGCCGCTATTTCGGTAAGAAGAGCTATCTGGTGATGATGGAGCGTCCCGGTTACGTTCCGCTAACGCTGCCGTTAAGAGAGAAGGCGAACCTGTGGTATATCCTGGGCAATATTCCGCTGGGCGGCTTCCCTGGCTGGCTGCTGGTAGATCCGTTTTACGGCGGCATGTATAACATTGTCCCCGACCAGATCCAGCCGGTGATCAACCCGGTCGGCGCACGCGCCGGCTGATAAATCGCTAACGGTTGCAGCGTGCAGGCTTAACCAGCACGCTGCTTATCTTTTACTGGGCGGTGGGTTTTACCATCGCACCGGGATGAGTTTTATGCCTTTCCAGATACTGATGCTGGAAAATACACATGCGAATAGTGTTGCGGTATTCACCATTAATAAAAAATTCGTGCCGTAGTACGCCTTCGATCTCAAAACCCAGCTTGCTGTAAATATGGATCGCCTTTTCATTCTCCTGATCAACAATCAGGTAGAGTTTATACAGATTCAGCACGGAAAAGCCGTAGTCCATTGCCAGCTTCGCCGCCTGGCTTGCCAGCCCTTTGCCCTGATGCAGGGGATCGATAATGATCTGGAACTCGGCGCGCCGATGCACATGATTGATCTCTACCAGCTCAACCAGTCCCACTTTTTCGCCGCCGTTTTCCACCACAAAGCGGCGCTCGCTCTGATCGTGAATATGTTTGTTATAGAGATCAGAGAGCTCAACAAACGCCTCGTACGGCTCCTCGAACCAGTAACGCATCACGCTGGCGTTGTTATCCAGCTGATGCACAAAGTGCAGATCCTCCCGCTCAAGCGGACGTAATTTCACGCTCATACCCACATCCTGGTAAAAAAGTTTTTTTATTTTAACGTCGCGGCACGGCGCTAAGAAGGCAGCCCGTTATCGTTCAGGCTGCCGGATAGTCAGCACACGCCGAAGTCGCCATCTTCATGATAAGGATTAACCGAACTGGCTGGGATCTCGATCTCTTTTTTATCCGCATCGTCAATGCGGGCGCACCAGAGCATTTCGCCTTCAACACGCATTACCTGCATTTTGGGGCCGCCGGTTTTCGCCTGGACAAAATCATCTTTCTGAAACATGTTATCCCTCCGTCATTCTTTGTTAGTTACATTTTTTCTGCCGTCCGTCAGGCCCGCTGCACGCGGGTTAGCACCGCATGGCAAGGCAGTAGCGCCGCCGTCAACAGGCGATACGCAGCGGGTTAACTATACTGATAGTACATTTCAGTAAAACCGGAGGAAAAATGACGATTCATAAGAAGGGTCAGGCACACTGGGAAGGCGATCTAAAACGCGGTAAAGGCACAGTCTCTACTGAAAGCGGCGCGCTGAGCCAGCAACCGTACGGTTTTAATACCCGCTTTGAAGATCAACCGGGCACTAACCCGGAAGAGCTGATTGGCGCAGCGCATGCCGCCTGCTTCTCAATGGCGCTCTCTATGATGCTGGGCCAGGCGGGCCATACGCCGCAGAGTATTGATACCACGGCGGATGTTTCGCTGGATAAGCAGGGCGAAGGCTTTGCCATCACCAAAATTGCTCTCGACAGCCATATTAAGCTACCAGGAATTGATAACGCCGCCTTTGATGACATCATCAATAAGGCCAAAGCGGGCTGCCCGGTTTCACAGGTGCTGAACGCCGAAATCACCCTGAACTACAAGCTGGAAAACTAATCCTTTTCCCTGGCCGCGCCTGTATCCGCAGGGCGGCTGTTTTACCCTGCCAGCCCGCACAAATCCCTGCTGTTACCCACGTTCTTTGAGAGCAAAAGCGTGTAGTTTTACTCGTCATCAGCGCAGAGATCGCTATACTGCCCGCTTTAAATGCCGCAAGGGTAAGGAATCATCGCGATGATAAATAATGACGTACTGCGTAGCCTGCGCTACATGCTAAAGCTCAACAATAATGACATGGTCGCGATCCTGGCGCTGGCCGATATGGCGATTCCCGTTGAGCAGATGGCCAGCTATATGCTGAAAGAGGAAGAAGAGGGCTTTGTTGTGTGTCCCGACGTGCTGATGAGCGGCTTCCTGAACGGTCTGATTTATCATAAGCGCGGCAAAGATGAGAGTATGACGCCGCTGAAAGTTGAGCGCCGCATGAATAACAACATTATTCTTAAAAAGCTGCGCATCGCCTTCGCATTGAAAACTGACGATATTCTGGACATTCTCACTTCTCAGCAGTTCCGCATCTCCATGCCGGAAATTACCGCCATGATGCGGACGCCGGATCACAAAAACTACCGCGAATGCGGCGATCAGTTTCTGCGTTATTTCCTGCGCGGCTTAACCGCACGCCAGCGTCCAGCTTCAGACGCCCGGTAAAAAGCGGTTTCAGCCCAGTCTAATAAGGTTTCCCCGGTGATTATCGGGGAACAACGTTTCCCCCACGAAATCCGCCCCCTTTACCTTTTGCTGTTACTAATCCGCTTCTCTCCAGACAATTCTGTAATACACATTTACATCCGTAATGAAAATGATTAAATTTCTCATTCTCATTGCTGGTGGTGAAATGATTTTTTACGTGTTCATTGGATCCGCTAAGCCAACAGGGATTGATATTGCGCCAGACATTTACTGGCTCAGGGAAAACTGCCTTAGCGTAGGCCTTATTCAGATTGAGAAAGCGCATACGGCCGGGCAAACGGAAAAAATAAAAACTCTCGAAGGTAAAAAATGTGTCTGATTTCAGTTAATAACGGGGAAAGCCGCCTTAGCGGAAACATGAAAGCCAAACGGGCTATCACTTTTCTGGCCGCGTTGATCGCTATCGCACTGCACGGTAACGCGGCGTATGCGGCTGCGCAGGAAGAGACGCTGGTGGTGGATGCCGCTGCCGAAAGCGAAGATAGCCCAACGCAAAGCGATTACAGCGTGCCGGTCACCCAGGCGGGCACCAAAATGACCTTAACCGCACGCGATATTCCGCAATCGGTTAGCATTGTCAGCAAACAGCGCATGCAGGATCAGCAACTACAGTCGCTGGGCGATGTGCTGAATAACACGACCGGCGTCACGGAAAAGGTCGCCGATCTCGATCGCAGCACCTTCTATTCGCGCGGATTTATGATCGATAACTACATGGTTGATGATATTCCAACCGTGTTTGAAGAGCGCTGGAACCTGGGCGATGCCATCTCGGATACGGCAATGTATGACCGTATCGAAGTGGTGCGTGGCGCGACCGGCCTGATGAGCGGCACCGGTAACCCGTCCGCCTCGGTGAATATGGTGCGTAAACACGCCGACAGCCGTGAGTTTGTCGGTAATGTCTCTGCCAGCTACGGCAGCTGGGATAAGCAACGTTATGTTCTCGATCTTTCTGCCCCGCTGACCGATTCAGGCAACGTACGCGGACGCGTGGTCGCCGGCTATCAGGACCGAAACAGCTATCTCGATCGCTACAGCAATGACAGAAAATTTATCTATGGCGTAGTGGATGCGGATCTGACCGATTCCACTACTTTATCAGTGGGCTACGACTACCAGGAAAATCATGCTGACAGCCCAACCTGGGGCGGTTTACCGCGCTGGTATACCGATGGCAGCCAGATCGGCTACGATCGCAGCGACAATACAGCGCCTGACTGGGCCTACAGCAATACGGAATCCAGGAGAGTGTTCGCCACGCTGAAACAGCGCTTCGATAACGGCTGGCAGTTCACCCTGAACGGCACCCACGCGGAAACCAAACTCGACAGCAAAATGCTTTATATCGACAGCTTCGTGGATAAAAACAGCGGACGGCTCATTGGCCCTTATGCAGGCTATCCGGATTTGATCGGCGGCACCGGCTATAACACCGGCACGCGCAAGGTGCATGCGCTCGACGCCTTTACCAGCGGGCCTTATCAGCTGTTTGGCCGTCAGCATGAGCTGATGACGGGCGTAAGCTACAGCCGTCAAAACAATCGCTATATGAACGCGTTCGGCAACCTCTCTCCGGAAGAGATCGGCAATTACAATAACTGGGACGGCAATATCCCTGAAACCAACTGGGGAGATCTCAGCCTGGCGCAGGCAGATACGGTTCATCAGAAATCAGCCTATCTGGCAACGCGTATTTCGCTGGCCGATCCGCTGAACCTGATTGTGGGCGCGCGCTATACCAAATGGAGCACCAGCACACTGACGCAGGAACTGGCGAAGAATCGCGTTACGCCTTACGCTGGTCTGGTTTATGACATCAATGATACCTGGTCCGCTTACGCCAGCTACACCTCGATCTTTAATCCGCAGACCAACCGCGATATTAACGGCAACTATCTGGCACCGGTGACCGGCAAAAACTACGAAACCGGGGTAAAAGCGGACTGGCTGAACAGCCGCCTGACCACCTCAGTGGCGCTGTTCCGCATTGAGCAGGATAACGTCGCGCAGACTACCGGCCTGATGATCCCGAACACTAACAATGAACAGGCTTATTACGCCGCGCAGGGCACCGTCAGTAAAGGCATTGAGTTTGAAGTTAACGGCGCGGTCACGGATAACCTGCAAATGACCTTCGGCGCAACGCGTTACGTGGCAGAAGATGGCGACGGCACAGCCGTTAATCCGATGCTGCCGCGCACCAGCCTGAAGCTGTTTGCCGCTTATAATGTGCCAGCCTTAAGAGAGCTAACGCTGGGCGGCGGTGTTAACTGGCAGACACACGTCTGGCAGGATGTTTCCGGGCCGCAGGGCAACGGCACCTGGCGGGCAGAGCAGGGCAGCTATGCGCTGGTGAATCTGTTTGGTCGCTATCAGGTCACTAAGCAGCTGTCAGTGCAGGCCAATCTGAACAATCTGTTCGATAAATCTTACGACACCTATGTGGGTCAATATCTGGTTTACGGCGCGCCGCGTAACTTCTCAGTAAGCGCTAACTACAGCTTCTGATGCAGACCACAATGGCTCCGTTCCGGAGCCATTGTTATTTAGCCTGCTGCTGCGTTAGCCTGCGCGCCCGGCAAATTGCTGCATGATTTTTATCCACCCATTCAACACGTTTCTGCATCGGCTCAGGGAAGAGTTACCCAGATCCGTTAAAACCGATACCCATATTTCGTTCACCGGCGAAGCATACTGCCTGCGCCTGCGGCACTCTGGATCACCAAACCAGAAGGAGTCGACCATGTTTGCTGTGATTTTTGAAGCCGAACCTTATCCATCCCAAAGACAGCGCTATCTTGATCTGGCAGCAGATCTTAAGCCGTTGCTCACGCATATCGATGGATTCATCGCTATCGAACGTTTTCAAAGCCTGACCCGGCCAGAGAAGATCTTATCTCTCTCCTGGTGGCGGGATGAGGAGGCAATTCTCGCCTGGCGGCGTCAGGAAGAGCACCGGGCGGCGCAGCAGGCGGGGCGCGTTGATATTTTCAACCATTACCGGCTACGGGTTGCAGCTGTAATGCGTGATTATGGTAAAAACGAGCGCGGGCAGGCACCGCATCCGGGGAAGGAACCGCATAATGGAGTTTAATTTCGCCACGCTGCTGCTGGCTGGTACAACCTTTCTGTTAGCGGGTCTGGTTAAGGGCGTAACCGGCATGGGCCTGCCGACGGTAGCGATGGGCGTGCTGGGATCGTTGCTTTCTCCGGCCACTGCCGCCGCGATGCTGCTGTTACCTTCATTTATTACCAATATTTTTCAGCTAAGCGGCGGCGATCATTGCGGCGCGCTTATCCGGCGGCTGTGGCCGATGCAGTTGGCGATCGTTAGCGCCACACTGTTGAGCAGCGGATGGCTGGCTAAAGGGCAGAGTGATTATACGCAACTGGCATTAGGCGTGGCGCTGGTGGTTTATGCGCTCTGGACGCTGACCGGGCGCAGCCTTACCGTTTCGCCGCGAGGTGAATATCTTTTTTCGCTGCCGGTGGGCATCATGACCGGTCTGTTGACCGGTGCCACCGGCGTTTTTGTTATGCCCGCCGTGCCCTGGCTACAGGCGCTGGGGCTGGAAAAAGATGAGCTGGTACAGGCGCTGGGGATCTCTTTCACCAGTTCGACGCTGGCTCTGGCCGCTGGGCTATGGTGGCATGGGGCATTGCCCTCTGCCTCTTTAGGTATATCAGGCTTAGCGGTGATCCCGGCGCTGGTCGGGCTGTTTGCCGGGCAGCGTTTGCGTCGCTTTATTTCTCCGGCAGTGTTTAAACGCTATTTTTTGATTTGCCTGCTGGCGTTGGGGTTTGAGATGGTGGTGCGGGCCCTCTGAAAGTAATGTATCAGCTCGCGTCACGGTAAAAGGTGAAAACAATATGGCATTACGCAGCGAAAAGAATGCGGACACGCAGGATCTCTGTCAGCCGGAAGATCTGTTGGCAGCAACGGCGGCCGTTATGGCAGATAAGTCGCGCGCCCGTATGCTGTGCGTATTGATGGATGGACGCGCCTGGACGGCAACTGAACTGAGCGCCGCGGCGGATATTTCCCCTTCAACGGCCAGCGCTCATCTGGCGAAACTCACCGCGCAACGGTTTGTGGTTTGCCTGGCACAGGGGAGGCATCGCTACTACCGCTTAAGCAGCGTGGCCGTTGCCGATCTGTTAGAAAGATTGATGGAAATCTCCTGGAGCGGCCAGGCCGCGCCGCGTATTACCACGCCTGATTACCTGCGCCGTGCCCGAACCTGTTATGACCATTTGGCCGGTGAGGTGGCGGTTAGTCTGTATCAGGGTCTAACCGAGCGCGGCTGGCTCACGGTAGATGGCAACAGACTCACCGGGACAGGGAATAGAGAGCTGACAACGTTGGGATTAGCGATGCCGCCCTCTGGTTTGCGCCGAAAATTCAGCTGTGCCTGTCTGGACTGGAGCGAACGCCGCTATCATCTCGGCGGAGCGCTGGGCGCTGCTTTGCTCAGCTGGTTTGAACAGCAGCGCTGGATAGAAAAGGATGTTGGCAGCCGCTGCGTACATATCACTGCCAAAGGTGCAGCGGGCTTAAAGCGACATTTCGGCGTCAATGCTGTTTAGCGCCGCAACCGCCGGCGCGCTCTGCTGAGCGTTATGCTAACGGCGCTCCACGGTTACTTGCCGGCAAGCTGGCATCCATGATCCTGAATCTCTTCCGCTGAGACCCCGGTCGTCTGGGTTCCTGCACTGCTATGGATTTAAAAAGATTTTTACTGCTTAGCTCATTCAGGGTTACTTTTCTGTAATAGTAAGAATAAGGCGGGATAGTTAACTTTTCACCTTATTCCATAAAGCATTTCTGTCAGCGTAGGCGGCATTGGTGGTGAGCAGTAACGCCATCAGCGAAACCGATAAAGATATTAAACGTTTCATTGATTATTCACTCTGTTTTTACTGACGTTAAGGTGGTCAGGCGGAACTACTCGCCTGCAATAACCCGCATTTAATAAATTAACAGTACGATATGGCAACTATTTTTTGAAAACACAGGGCGGTTCATTAGCGCGATGGATTCGCTGGCTGGCGGTATTTTACCGGTGTGGCCACTGGCCCCCAGCCAGAGCCATCAGCAAAAGCGCCATGCACCAGAACAATATTTTTTACCTGCTCAGCCAAAGCGTTCTGCGCGGAGACAGACAGAACAACACTTAATGCCAGAGCCGCATATGTTTTCTTCATCATAATCTTCTTCCTTAATCGCCTGATTTTTGAAAAAGGGTGGTGACAGCACTGGCCTGTTGATCAGCCTGTGCCGCAGAGTGGGCATTCAGCTGCCCGCATGTTTAATCAGCACGTCATAAAATCTGCTCTGACCGCTGCGGCAATTCTGTTTTAGGGCCGCGTAGTTCCTGCCCTGGGATGAAAGGGCAGGTGGCTCTCCCTTATGAACAGGGAGGACGCCTCAACTTCAGCAAAGAGGAACAAATGCAGAAAGCTGTCACAGCAATGATATTGTCGGTTAGCGAGTAAACTGCCCGATAAGCAGGGCAGCCGTCTCTGCTGAGGATGTTGGATTCTGGCCGGTAATCAGCAGGCCATCGCTGACCACATAAGAGCTCCAGTCTTCACCTTTAGAGTAAATACCGCCTTTAGCGATCAGCTCATCTTCAACCAGGAAAGGAACAACATTCGTCAGCCCTACCGCCTCTTCCTCAGTATTGGTAAAGCCTGTGACTTTTTTACCTTCGACCAGCGGCCTGCCAGCAGGCGTTTTCACATGACGCAGCACGCCTGGCGCATGACAGACAAGGGCAACCGGCTTGTTTGCGGCGATAAATGATTCAATCAGAGCGATTGAATGAGGATCCTCTGCCAGATCCCACAGCGGGCCGTGGCCTCCCGGATAAAAAACGGTGTCGTAATCCGCTTGCGATACGCTGTCAAGACGGATCGTCCCGGCCAGTTGGGCGGTAGCGGCTGCATCGGCTTCAAAGCGGCGGGTGAGTTCCGTCTGAAACATAGGCTCGTTGCTTTTTGGATCCAGCGGCGGGTTACCACCTTTTGGTGAAGCCAAAGTGATCTCGGCACCGGCCTCTTTAAAGGCGTAGTAAGGCGCCGCCAGCTCTTCCAGCCAGAAACCTGTTTTACGTCCGGTATTGCCCAGCTGGTCATGTGAAGTCAGTACGATTAATACTTTCATGATGTATCTCCTGATTTAGGATGGATAAGCTAACATTTTTAAGTAGACCGGTCGTCTTAAAGACTGGCCTGAAAAAACGCCACGAAGGCGCTTTTTATCTGCCTGCCCGGGTTAAAGGGCAGGGTGAAGTAATTTTTGCGTGGCTGACAGGGCTGCATCAAACGGCTGTACATCACGCATAATTTTTACCATGACGCTGGTCCCGAGCCAGAGTTGATAGAGGCTTTGGGCCAGCTCTGCAGGATCGCCTTTTGTATCAAGCGAACCGTCAGCAAGACCTGCTTTTATCGCTCCCGCCAGATGCTGCGTAATGGCAGCAGTACCGCGCCTGAGCGATTCGCGCATCGCTTCCGATAAATCGGCAACCTCGGCACCAAGCTTGACCGCCAGACACTTTCCCTGACAATCTTCAAATGACTGGTTGTTGCGCCACTGATGAAAATATTCCATTAACCGTTGCGCTGCTGTAAGGTCCTGTCGGGAAAAAAGCACGCTCATCTCCGACAAGTAGTCTTCAAAATAGTAGTCAAGCAACGCTTCACCAAAAGCTTCTTTTGAACTGAAATAGTTATAGAAAGAGCCTTTCGGGACAGAAGCCGCCGTCAGGATTTCATTCAGCCCTACGGCAGAAAAACCTTTTGCGGCCATAATACGGTAGCCGGCATCAAGAATGTTCTGTCGGGTGCCTGCATTTTTTTGTGCTGTGGTTTTGTTCATGAATTAACCTTAGACCTAATTAGACCGGTCGTCTACATAAATTTTACTTTTTTATTTTTAGCAGGCGAAAAGCTGGCGCGCCAGCATGAGTATCAGGTATTCCGGCGCGTTCGGTCAGGCTTTGATTACCGTAATGCCTTTCGCGATAAAGGGCGACAGCAAATGCTCTGCGGTATTCTCTTCCACCACCATGGTATTAATCAGCGAAATATCGCCGATAACCCAGGCAGAAGCACTGTTCAGTTTTTCCGGCGAGGCCAGCACGATGGTTTCCGCCGCCTTCTGTGAAAACGCGCGCTTGATGCATGACTCTTCATAGTCGCCGGTACTCAGTCCGGCATCGGCATGAATGCCGGTTACGCCCATAAAGAAAATATCCGCGCGCACGTTAGCGACATTTTCAATGGCTGCCGCGCCTACGGCAACCAGCGAATGTTTAAATAGCCGACCGCCGATCATAATGACATCAATGAGCGGATGATCCGCCAGGCCAAGCGCAATGCTGGGGCTATGGGTAACCACGGTAATTTGCAGGCTGTGCGGTAAAAAGGTAATCAGCTCGGCGGTGGTGGTACCGCCATCAATCATTACTACCTGTCCTGGCTCAATCAGCTCCGCTCCCCTTTTCGCAATAACACGCTTCGCATCCAGCCGCAGATTTTTACGTTCGGCAAAGGTCACGGTTGCGGCGGAGGCGGGCAGTGCCCCGCCGTGAACCCGCTGTAACAGGCCTTCGGCAGAAAGCTCGCGTAAATCGCGGCGGATGGTGTCCTCTGACACATTGAAGGCTTCGCTAAGATCTTTAGAGAGCACCTGCCCCTCAGCGGCGAGTTTTTGCAGGATAAGTTGTTTACGTTGTGACGTGAGCATCTGGCCTTTTTCCTGATTGCACGAATTAACTTGAATGTGCATGTTTGTGCACGCTAATATGCTGATCTTACCGACGGAGGAGCAATTATGCCAGCTAAACATGCAGAAGTGCGCATTCTTGACAGCAAAATCTTATCGGATGACTGGTATTTACTGAAAAAATATACCTTTGAGCTACAGCGCCGTGACGGCGAGTGGCAGCGGCAAAGCCGTGAGGTTTACGACCGGGGCAACGGGGCGGTGATCCTGCTTTATAACCGCAGCAGGCAAACCGTTATTTTGACGCGTCAGTTTCGTTTTCCCGTTTACGTTAACGATCATCCCGGCCTGCTGCTGGAAGCGCCAGCAGGATTACTGGATAACCTCGATCCTGAAAAGCGTATTAAAGCCGAAGCGGAAGAAGAGACCGGTTATAAAGTTGAACAGGTGCAAAAGGTATTTGAAGCCTTTATGAGTCCAGGGTCGGTCACGGAAAAACTTTATTTCTTTATCGCCGAGTATAACGCCGAACAGCTTTCCGGCGCAGGCGGCGGCATTAAAGAGGAGGGCGAAGATATTGAAGTGATCGAAATGAATTTTCAGCAGGCAATGGAAGCAATTGATAACGGTGAAATAGCAGATGCCAAAACCATTATGTTACTCCAGTACCTTGCCCTGAAGGGCATCATGTGAGGTAAGTATGGCTGCAGAATTAATCCTTATTGCCGGACCGTACCGTAGCGGAACGCAGGGCGATGAAACCCTGATCGCCAGGAATCTTCATCGGCTGGAAGCGGCAGCATTGCAGGTTTATCAACGTGGGCACGTTCCTGTTATTGGCGAATGGCTTGCGCTTCCTTTAGCCAAAGCGGCGGGTTCAAAATATCTGGGTGATGAAATTAGTGAATCAATGCTTTATCCGGTAGCTCACCGCTTAATTGCACAGTGCGATGCGATATATCGTATTGAGGGGGAGTCAAAGGGGGCGGATAAAGATATTGAAGTGGCAGAAAAACGGGGCTTAAAGATCTATCGCTCCCTTGCAGAAATAGAACCGGTATAAAAACGTGCGCTGTTACCAACAGATTTCTCAGCCTTGAGCCGGAAAGGTACGTTTTTAAAAAAGCCGGTCTGTCAGGAAAGACTTTTCTGCCTGGTTACCATCAGCCTCTATTTCTGATGCAAACAGGTTTTTTATTTGAAGAGGATGCCACGCATCCTCTTTTTCGCTTAGTGCGCCTGCAGGAACGCCAGCAGATCGTTGTTCAGCTGATCCTGGTGTGTTACCGCAAAGCCATGCGGTCCGTTCTCATAGACTTTCAGTTCGGCATTCGCGATCATCTCTGCCGCCACTTTACCGGTGGTTTCAAACGGCACCACCTGATCGTTGCTGCCGTGGATCACCAGTGTCGGCACATCAATTTTCGCCATATCTGGCCGGAAATCCGTTTCCGAGAAGGCGGTTACGCAGTCCAGCGTGCTTTTCAGCGATGCCAGCAGCGCAATATTTAATGTCTGTGTCAGCACGCCGTCAGAAACCGTTTGTCCGGCATTAATACCATAGAAAGTCGGTGAGAACTCGCTAATGAACTGGGCACGATCTTTTAGCAATGCGCCACGAATTTCGCTGAAAAGGCTTAGATCAACGCCTTGCGGATAATCCTCCGCTTTCCCGAAAATTGGCGTAACCGCGCCCAGCAGCACCAGACCCGCCACGCGTGACGTGCCGTAACGGCCGATATAACGCGCCACGTCGCCGCCGCCCATTGAAAAACCAACCAGCGTCACCTCTTGCAGATCAAGGCTGGTAATTAAGTCATTAATATCCGAGGCAAAGGTATCGTAATCGTAGCCCTGCCACGGCTGATCCGAGCGGCCAAAACCCCGACGGTCAAAGGCAATAACGCGATAGCCGCGTTCGGCAAGAAAATTGAGCTGGCTATCCCACATATCTGCATCCAGCGGCCAACCGTGACTGAACAGTACCGGTTTACCTGTACCCCAGTCTTTGTAATAGATCTGGGTGCCATCCTGGGTTCTGAAAGTACTCATAACAATCCTCATTTTGGTTATTTAACAAAAACGGGCTAATGATCGTTTGCCAGGCGCGACCAGATAACGGACAACGGGCAGCTTTCGCCGCGACAAGGCAGCTGGCTTACCTTCTGAATAGAGCCGGTAAAGGCGTGGGCGTCAACAGAATTGATGTAATAATCATCAATCCGGAATGGATAACTTATTGATTTTAGGTATTTACTTTACCGGGTTAGCCGCAAATTTTCAGGAAAATGCGAGATAAAAATGGGAGTAACGCAAAATTGATCGCCGCAGCTTATCCATTTTCATCATGAAACAGGTTTAATTGATCTGCCGCAAGTTCAGTCTTTTCTTACTCTGCCAAATTATGGCGCAGAGGATGTTAAAAACCTTAGCAAGGGTGAGAAAATATTATGACAATGAAAATGAGCTTAACTGGATTGTTGCTGGTGTGGTTGGTCTACGTAGGCTGGATGGTCAGTTATTACAGCAGCACCTTCAGCCTGTTCCAGTACTAAGGCAACAACGGCCTGCGTAGACAGGCCGTTTTGCTTCCCTTCTTTCCGGGCAGGCGCGCATGCACCTCTTCCTTCTGCTTCGGATCAAGAACAATCCGCAATACATTCAGCAAAAAATACCTGTACAGCTTTTGTTTTTTTGTATAGTTTAGCCTGCATCAACGCTAGCTTATTTTATAATCTGACCATGAGGCGCCAATGATGCAGCAGCAACGATGGACACCTGGAACCAACAAGGCACTTGCTCCGCGTTTTGAAATGGCAGATATGGATATCCCAACTCAGCAGGAAACGCTGGGACAGATCGTCGCTGATATTTTAAGAGCGGGACAGAGTGTCAATCGCAAAGCGATTTGCGCCAGGCTGCTAACGAAACTGGATGGCGTATCCAGCAAAGAAATGGAAAAGCACTATCATGGGCTGTTGGCTCTGGTGCTGGGGCGAGAGTAATGTTCCGACTTAGGCGCGCTCTCCGATCTGTTTTTTTGTATCAATAATCTGTTTTCACGCTATGCATAGCTGCACTAAAACTCTCCTGATTCTGGCGTAGTTGTTACCGTAAGGAACAGCTGGCGTCTGAAAAGCGCACCCGGTTATTCCGTATCGCCTGAATAACCGGTTTCCTTTAACATCAGCACAGGAGAGAGTTTGGATAAAGACGATTTTAAGAATGTGCATGTAGCCCTTGGCGAAGCGGTGATGTCGATTCTGGACAACCAGAGTGCTTTAAGTAATCACGCCATTATGGATAAATTACAGCAGCTTGCCGAAAGCGAGACTGATGAAGAAAAAGTCATGTCTTACCGGGAGGCAAGAAAAGCATTCAGACACATCCCGCGGTCAGTGACGGGGCTCCGTCGAAAAGACGCCGGTAACGCTGACGCAAAAATGGTTAAAATTCCGCAGAACCGCCTCGTGCTCCGAAGAGCGCGTGGTGAGAATCGCGAGGATAGAGACTAAATAAAATACCGGCAGGCTGCATAGTAGCCTGCCGGTATTTTTTATTAACCGATTGGCTTTTTCCCTGCTGCCATCGGCACCACTGAATTTTCTGACAAAGATTTCCTGCTGGCGAAAAAATGGATAAGGTGAATACCGGACCTGGCACTCAGCCAGACGATTTAATCCTCCTGGCGGAATGAAAAATGCCAAAATCCGTAAACAGCGACTGGATAAATTTGCAGCGGGAGCCTGAAACCGGCATCGAAAGCGTACATGCGCATTTCTATGGTCATGCTTACGATCCGCACGATCATGATGAGATGCTGGTGGGCGTGACGCAAACGGGGCTGCAGCGCTTTAACTGCCATCGTACGCTGCATACCAGCAGTCCCGGTCGGGTGATCCTGATTGAGCCGGGCGCGGTGCATGACGGCCACGCGCCAAATGCAGAAGGCTTTGCTTATACCATGCTCTATCTGCCGCAGGCGTGGCTGGCTGCCATGCTGCAACGCCGTGGGCTGGGCGATATTTCCACGCTTCAGGCCGCTTTTCGCCATACGCTTACTGACGATCCCTTACTGAATAATGCCATACAACAAGCCTTCCATGCCGTTCACTATAACGAAGGCAGGCTGGCGCGCGATCAAAGCCTGGATCGCTTGATCGATCTGCTCTCCCGTCATCTTTCTCTGCGTCCTTCGCTGGCGTCGGGAGAGGCGTTTCAGCAGATGTGTCGGGTCAGGGATTACATGCATGACGGAATGGCGCAGGATATGGGGCTGGATGAGCTGGCCCGCTATGCCGGTATCGATCGTTTTCGTCTGACGCGCCAGTTTCAGAAGGCATTTGGCCAGTCGCCCCATGCTTATCTGGTGCGGCTGCGGCTACGTACCGCCCGCATGCTGTTAACGCAGGGATTCAATCCGGCAGAGGCTGCGGCGCAGGTAGGCTTCGCCGATCAAAGCCACTTTGGCCGCTGGTTCCGGCGCGCCTACCGCATTACCCCAGCCCAGTATCAGCATCAGTGCACAAACGTTCTATACGCGCGAACACCACTTCTCTGATGATGGCTTCTGTTGTTAATCACCGGAGAGCCTGATTGATGTTTGATACCAAAGTCGCACTTATTGTTCGTCACGATCTGGCGATATGGCAGCGCCTGAACGTGGTGGCATTCCTTGCCAGCGGCGTGGCTTCCGCCGCGCCGGAAATGATGGGTGAACCCTATATTGATGCGCACGGCAATCGCTACGGCAATATGCTGGGTCAGCCGATGCTGATTTTTGAAGCCGATCTTAACGGCCTGCAGAGTGCTCATCGTAAAGGGCTGGAAAGAGAGCTAACGCTGATCCCCTATGTACACGCGATGTTTTCCACCGGGCATGATCATGCTAACCGCGAGGTTTTTCTGGCGGAGGATGCGGATAACCTGGATCTGGTTGGCCTGGCGCTACGCGGCCCTAAAAAGGCAGTAGATAAAGCGATAAAAGGGCTGGCGCTGCATAAGTAAGCGCGCAGGCGGGTTAAGGCATCGTGGCGTTATCGCTGTTGGCAAACACTTATCGGCAGCAGCCTGTGTTATTCCGAACAGCAAAAGCAGATGGATAATGGAGCCTCAGGCAGAGGCCTGAAGATTAAAAGGCCGCAAAGGCGGCCTTTTATTAACAGGGTGCCGGGCGTTATTCGCTGACTTTATTTTTCAGATCGCTGGCGCCTTCTTTGGTCTTATTCCAGCCTTTCTCGGTGCCTTCTTTTGTGGCATTCCAGCCTTTTTCGCTACCTTCTTTGGTTTTATCCCATGCTTTCTGGGTGCCTTCGCTGGCTTTGCTGCTCAGGTTATCGCTTTTCCCTTCTGCCGCATGCTCTGACTTCAGCTTCATCTCTTCGCCCTGATGCTGCGTCTGATGCAGCTTTTCTTTTGCGGTATGCGCGCCTTCGTGCGCGGTAGCAACGGTGTCATCCGTTGCGTGGGTGGTTGCCGCGAAAACCGGAGAAGCCAGCAGCAGTGCAGATAGTGCCATGATTGTTTTTTTCATCTTTCCCTCACCAAATAAAAGTTATCAATCTAAAATTATAGTTAACAATGGCACGATAAAACGGTTTTCGCCTTCAGAATAACCTGTAAAAAACAGATCGCTATTTCTTTGACGGTCATAAAAACAGGCACTGTTTACGCTGATAATCGCTTGCTGCTGGCCTCTTCTTACCGTCCGGCATCGCTTTGTTCACCCGGACACGCAACCAGCAGTTCCCGCAGCAGCGTTTCCAGCGCTTTTTGCTGCTCAGGGCTTAACGGAGCGAGCAGCGCCTGTTGCGTGGCGGTGTGTACGTAAAGCGCCTGCTCAATCTGCTCTGCGCCACGCACAGTAAGGCCCACCAGCAGGCTTCGGCCATCGGCCGGATCGGCGATGCGCTCGATCAATCCATCCTGTTCCAGCCTGCTCAACCTGTTGGTCATGGTGCCAGAGGTTACCAGCAATGATTTATACAGCTGGGTTGGTGAAAGGCGGTAAGGTTCTCCGGCTCGCCTGAGCGTAGCCAGCACGTCAAATTCGCCTTCGTGGAAGCCGAATGACTCCAGTGCGTTGGCCCGTGCCTTGCCGAGATGTTTTAACAGGCGCAGCATCCGGCCAAAAATTTTCATGGAAGAGATGTCCAGCTCCGGCATTTTTTCTTCCCACTGCTTAGTCACAAAATCAATGTGGTCCTGCATTTTTCACCTGCTGATCGTTGGGGCTATTTGTTGACGAATGCGGCACGGCTTTTATTATCCAGGCATTTATCTTAACGTTAAGATAAATCTTCGGCGCGTTTTCTGCCGGGTCGGTACCTACCCATGAGCCCTGTTGAGAGGCCACTAATGAAAACTTCTTCACCGCTTCCCGTTATATTTGCTTTAACCGCTTTTCTTGTCGGGCTGAATTTAAGACCCGTACTTTCCGCCGTTGGTCCGCTTTTCCCTCAGCTAAAGAGCGAGTTCGGGCTGTCGGGCATCCAGTTTAGTTTACTTACCACCTTACCCGTTATCATGATGGGGCTGGCGGCGCTTGGCGGCCCTGTACTGCAGCGCCGAACCGGTAGCGTACGTGGTGTTGTCGTCGGGTTAGCGCTAATGGCGCTGGCCTGTCTGTTGAGAAAGTTCAGTCTCTCTTCATCATGGCTGATCGCTACCGCCTTACTCGCCGGAACCGGTATTGGCATGGTTCAGGCGTTACTGCCTGCGCTGATTAAGCAAGATTATGCCAGGTATTCCGCTACGTTAATGTCTTTATTTTCGACCGGCATTATGGCCGGTGCCGCCGTCGCTGCTGCGACCGCCGTGCCGCTATCTAGCGCAATCGGTATCGAAAATACGTTTGCCGTCGCCGGTCTGCCGGCGCTGCTGGCATTAGGCGTTTGGGGAGTGCAAATCAGACGTTCCGCCGCACAGCCGATGAGGCAACATCGTGCCGCCCGTCTGTCGGGACACGCATGGTTGTTAATGCTGTTTTTTGGCATCGGGACCGGTGCCTATACGCTGGTGCTGGCATGGCTACCGCCTCTTTATATTCAGGCTGGCTGGAGCGCCCGCAGTAGCGGTTATATCCTGGCGGGATTAACGCTGACGGAAGTTGTGGCGGGTTTTATGGTGACGGCGCTTGTCCATCGTTTCCCGGATCGGCGCGGGCTGCTGATTATGGTTCTGATGTTACTGCTAGCCGGGCTGGTCAGTTTGATCGTTGCGCCTGGCACCACGCCGATTCTTTCAACATTACTTCTTGGCGCAGGTATTGGCGCACTGTTTCCACTTTCGTTAACAGTTACGCTGGACCATGCCGCTACTCCGTCGGAAGCGGGACGTTTGCTGGCCTTCGTGCAGGGCGGCGGCTATCTGCTGGCTGCTCTGATGCCTTTTATCGCGGGTGTAGTGCAGGACCAGACTGATTCTTTATCTACCGCATGGGGAATCATGAGCGTCGGCGTTATCGTGCTGATCGCTATCGCGTTACGCCTCCGGCCCTTAAATAAATAGTGCTCAGAAAGTAAGGCATTGGCGTACGACTCAGGGCTGCAGGGGAGATAATAAGGGGGGCGTCAATTTTCAGAAGAGAGGTCAAACTATTGCATCCCGTTCCGGCTTACTATTTGCGGTTCCATGGCATCGGACGGAAAGCATTCACTGGCGGACCCCACTGGAAGCTTTTATCTGCTATCCCTGTCATATTGCTTTTTTAAATTCAGAGGCGTCTTTTAATGTTCTCCCGCTTTTTTATTTATCGCCCGGTATTCGCCTGGGTTATTGCCATTTTGATTATGCTTCTTGGGGCGCTCTCTATCACTCAGCTACCGGTGGAGCAGTATCCCGATGTCGCTCCGCCCTCCGTCAATATCAGCGCCACCTATACCGGCGCATCGGCCGAGACGCTGGAAAACAGCGTGACGCAGGTTATTGAGCAGCAGTTAACTGGCCTGGATAATTTGCTCTATTTCACCTCCAGCAGCAGCTCGCGCGGGAGCGTCACCGTCACGGTCACCTTCAGCCAGGGAACCGATCCCGATACTGCTCAGGTGCAGGTGCAGAATAAGGTGCAACAGGCGCTGTCGCGTTTGCCCAGCGAAGTGCAACAGCTTGGCGTAACCGTCACTAAATCGCAGTCCAACTTTCTGTTGGTCATGGGGCTGTATGACACCAGCAATAAGAGCAGCAGTAATGATATTGGTGACTGGCTGGTCAGTAACATGCAGGAGCCGCTCGCCCGTACGGAAGGAGTAGGAAATATTCAGGTATTTGGCGGCCAGTATGCCATGCGCATCTGGCTTGACCCTTACAAGCTGGCCTCTTTTTCACTACAGCCTTCGGATGTCTCCGCCGCGATTCAGTCGCAAAATATTCAAATTTCCGCAGGTAAAATCGGCGGGCTTCCTTCGCCGGATAATCAGCAGCTGACCGCGACCGTACGCGCGCAGTCACGCCTGCAAACGCCGGAGCAGTTTCGCAATATCATTGTAAAAAGCGATCGGAACGGTGCGATTGTGCGCGTGGGAGATGTGGCGCGGGTTGAGTTGGGCAGTGAATCTTATGATATGTCCACCCGCCTGAATGGTTATCCCGCTGCGGGTATTGGCGTGATGCTGGCGCCGGGCGCTAACGCGCTTGATACTGCCACGCTGGTCAAACAGAAGGTGGAAGAGTATCGGCATTCGATGCCAGCCGGTTATGAAGTAGCTTACGCGCTGGACAGTACCGACTTTATTAAAATCTCTGTTAAGGATGTGGTGGTTACCCTGATTGAAGCGATCGTGCTGGTGATCGTGGTGATGTATCTGTTTTTGCAGAATATCCGGGCAACCATTATTCCTGCGCTGGCGGTGCCGGTGGTGCTGTTGGGGACGTTCGGCGTACTGGCGATTTCTGGCTATACCATCAATACCCTGACGCTGTTTGCTATGGTGCTGGCTATCGGGTTGCTGGTGGACGATGCCATTGTGGTGGTAGAAAACGTCGAGCGTATTATGCATGACGAAGGGCTACCGGCGCGGGAAGCCACTGAAAAGTCGATGGGAGAGATCTCCGGCGCGCTGGTTGCCATCGCGTTGGTGCTTTCTGCCGTGTTTCTGCCGATGGCGTTTTTTGCCGGTTCGACCGGTGTTATCTACCGTCAGTTTTCTGTCACCATTATTGCCGCCATGACCCTTTCCGTGGTGGTAGCGCTGACGCTGACGCCTGCGCTTTGCGGCATGCTGCTCAAGCCGGTAAAACCGCACCGGCGAGGCTTTTTTGGCGGATTTAACCGTTTTTATCAGGCTACCGAACGTAAATATCGCCATAAAATTCTGGGGACGTTACGTCGTCCGCTTATCATGATGGCGCTGTATGGTGCGATGGGGCTGGTGCTCTTTGTGCTGTTTACCCGCCTGCCGGGAAGCTTCCTGCCCACGGAGGATCAGGGCAGCATTATGTTGCAGGCAACGTTGCCGGCTGGCGCAACCTCGAACCGTACTGAAGCAGTTAATCAGCAGATTATCGACTGGTTCCTCAAGGAAGAAAAAGAGAATGTTGATGTGATATTTACCATTAACGGCTTTAACTTCAGCGGCGCGGCGCAAAATGCCGGAATGGCTTTTATCAAATTAAAAAACTGGGAAGAGCGAGAAGGGGCGGCTAACTCCGCCGAGGCGATTGCCGGCCGCGCCACGGCAGCACTCTCATCGATTCGTGATGCTCAGGTGTTTGCCCTGACTCCGCCTTCCGTACCGGGGATGGGGCAAAACAACGGTTTCACCTATGAGCTGCTGGCCAGCGGTGGAACCACCCGCAGTGAACTGGAATCGCTACGCGACCAGCTACTGCAAAAAGCGGCACAAAGCCCGGAGCTGATTGCCGTCAGGGCGAATATTCTGCCGCAGACGCCGCAGTTGCAGATTGATATTGATACCAGTAAAGCGGTGGCGCTGGGCCTGCAACTGGATGATGTGACCAGCACCCTTACCAGCGCCTGGGGCGGCGCCTATATCAATGACTTTATTGACCGGGGACGGGTAAAGCGGGTTTACCTGCAGGCCGACGCGCCTTATCGCTCTTCGCCTTCCGATTTAAACAACTGGTATATCCGCAATGCGGATAACGGTATGACACCTTTCTCCGCTATCGCTTCGACGCGCTGGACCATGGGGCCGGAAGCCCTTAATCGTTATAACGGTTCCGCCTCGTTTGAAATCCAGGGGCAGAACGCCGAAGGTTACAGTTCCGGTGATGCGATGGATACCATGGAGCGGCTGGCACGTGAGCTGCCTTCTGGCACCACAGGCGCCTGGAGCGGCCTTTCGCTGCAGGAGAAGCAGGCGGGCGGGCAATCAACCGCGCTGTACGCTATCTCTGTTCTGGTGGTATTCCTTTGCCTTGCGGCGCTGTATGAGAGCTGGTCTATTCCGTTTTCTGTGCTGCTGGCGGTGCCGCTGGGCGTTCTGGGCACTTTGCTGGCCGTGTCGCTGCGCGGGCTGAGCAACGATATCTATTTTCAGGTTGCGCTGTTGACCACGGTTGGCCTTACCTCCAAAAACGCAATTTTGATCATCGAGTTTGCTGAAGATGCGGTAAAACAGGGACGCTCGCTGAGCGCGGCGGCGTTGCAGGCGGCACGCACCCGTCTGCGCCCGATTATCATGACTTCACTGGCCTTTATTGCAGGCGTGACGCCGCTGGCGGTTGCGACCGGAGCAGGGGCCAACAGCCGTATCGCGATTGGTACCGGTATTATCGGCGGCACGCTGGCAGGCACGGTGCTGGCGCTGTTTTTTGTACCGTTGTTTTTCGTGCTGGTGAAGCGGTATCTGACAAGTCATCGTTCTGCGAATAAGCAGAGCACCAAATCCTCTTCCCGTCATTAAGCTGTTTTCACTGCCCGTGGCCTGGCGCCCGGGCGGTAACAAGCGCGTAAGGTTAAGGCTGCGTCGGGTTGGTATGGACTGAGCAAGAAAAAAGGCTACGCTTTGGCGTAGCCTGAATCACTAATCCTAACCACTATCAAAGCGTTTTAATGATCCTGCGTTTATTCTTCATCGCGCTCTTTGGTTGCTCTTTGACGCGCATAAAACTCATCTTCTGCCGCAATAATTTCGTCCATCAGTGAGTCCACATCTACTGTATGCGTTTCTTCAACGAAGAGACCGGTTAGCGGCGTATCTGGTGTCAATTTACCGTCTTCATATAACATCCAGATCTCTTTTGCATAACGTGTTTGCAGGAGATGTGGAGCAAACTGACCGTAGTAAGCGGTTATATTATTAACGTCACGTTCAAACATCGATTGAGCATGATTGTTTGCGGCGGCGTCTACTGCTTGCGGCAGGTCAATAATTACTGGCCCCTGGGCATCAAGCAAGACATTAAACTCTGATAAATCACCATGAACGATGCCTGCACATAACATGCGGACAATATTGCGGATCATGGTATTAAAATCAGCAATCGCATTTTCTTCTGTCAGCCTTACATCGCTAAGACGTGGAGCAACCCTTCCGTCATCATCCGTGATCAGTTCCATCAGTAACACACCGTCAATACAAATATGGGGTTGTGGTACACGTACCCCAGCATTAGCAAGACGGAACAACGCATCGACCTCTGCCGTTTGCCAGGTCTCTTCCTGTTGCTTACGTCCGAACTTTGACCCTTTTTGCATTGCACGGGTATTACGTGTATTACGGACTTTGCGCCCTTCCTGGTATTGCACGGCCTGCTTAAAACTACGTTGCGTTGCTTCTTTGTACACTTTGGCGCAATGGATCTTGCCGCCACATAAGACCGTGTAAACGTCTGCTTCCTTGCCGCTTTTCAGCCGTTGGAGCACTTCGTCTATGAGTCCATCATCAACCAGGGGTTGGATTCTGTTTGGGATTTTCATGCGGCTTTATACCTTATTTCAGCCTTTTTCGTATCAATAACACCGACGGCAATACTGGGAAAAATGGGCAGAGTTTGAATAAATGTTTGAATTTTAGCGGAAAAACCTTCCTGAGTTATCTTTCATGCTGTTCACTTTTCCTGTTTGACACGTAGTACAGCCGGTTAATCGGTGAAGGGCAGGTATAAGGTTAAGTATAACATTCATCGTCGGCGAAGCGTGGCCGTTAAATGAAGCGCGGTATCAGCTGACGCGCAATAATGACCAGTATCGGGAGGCGGATGTTCGATAAAATGAACTAAAGGCTGCTTATGTGTCCGCGTCCGGAACCTGACAGTAAAATAGAGAAACGGACCTTTAATTTGAAGCGAAGAATATCGAAGTCAGTTGTTGGATGTCAGTTCCGGAGTTATCGGTTAGAAACTAAGGGTGATAAAAAGCCCGGAAAATTTCCAGGCTGCACCTAACTCATTTATAAATGCTGCGGTAAAGATTACTCGACGATCACGACGATTTTGCCTACCTGACCATTTGCTTCCATATGGCGCTGTGCGTCTGCAATCTCTTCGAGCGGGAACGTTTTATCGATGACCGGCTTCAGTTTTCCGGCTCGTAAACCTTCAGTGACGAAGGATTTTGCGCGCGCCATTTTTTCAGAGTCCGTCGTGATTTCAAACAGCTCATACCCACGCAGAGTGAGATGCTTACCGAGAATATCAAATACAGGCACAAGCATGTCACGGCTGTCGAGCGCGCCATACTGGAAGAACATGCCCTGCGGTGCCATCACCTGAGTCAGTTTTGCCACGTCCGGGCCGCCGACGGGGTCAAAAACAATATGAGCGCCCGCGCCATCTGTTGCACGATTGATTTCAGCAACCATATCCTGCTCCGCAGTAGCAATGACGGCGGCTGCACCGGCTTTCAGGAGCATTTCGCTTTTTTCAGCGGTGCGCGTAAGCGCGATGGGTTTTGCACCCAGCATGTTAGCTATCTGTATGGCAGCCAGGCCCACGCTGCTTGATGCTGCACGGATCACGACATTCTGACCAGCCTGAAGGTTGCCATATTCAACCAGCGCACCATAAGCGGTGACATACATCATCCAGCTTGCGGCAGCTTCCTCGAAAGAAAGGTTTTCAGGATGCTTCACGACAGCGTGCACCGGTGCGTTGACCAGTTCGCCATACATGCCATATTCATTAAACATAAATGAAGGTATCACGCTTACCAGATCTCCACTGGCAAACTCTTCAACATCCTCACCTACAGCCTGAACAACGCCAGCCGCTTCATAACCAAGACGTGCCGGAAATTCCGGCTCAATAACATACTGGCCGTTGCGGTACATGATTTCTGCACGGTTGAGACCAATCGCATGTACGCGAATCTGCACTTCACCCGCTGCCGGCGCGGGCACCTGTATATCAACAATTTCCAGCACTTCCGGACCACCGGTGCGGTTAAAGGTAACAACTTTAGACATATTCAGCTCTCGTCAGTTAACGGCACTCCTTCAGAATAATGTCGAAGGGACGCCCGAATCATTTGTGAATAATCTACGTTGTTATCAACGCATCAGAAATAGCCGACAGGGAACTTCAGTATTAATTATCCATTAACAATCCGTCTGCTTCAGCGGAGTTGCGTGGCCAGAACCTCACTGAACCAGTCGATAAAGACACGCACTTTTGGAGAAAGGTAGCGCCTGTCCGGATACATCACTGACACCGGCTTTGATACCGATGGGTATTGCGTCAGAATCTCTTCAAGAGCGCCGGAAGCAATATGGGGCGCAACGGCATCAAAGGTGGCCTGGATAATGCCTAAACCAGCCAGGCCACAGGAAAGCAGAATATCGGAATTATCAACCAGCAGGCTGCTCGCAGGACGCAGCGAAACAATGCTCCCGTCTTCGATAAACTTCCATTCCATGACGTCACGACTGTGGTCGCTAAAAAAGTTGATTGCCCGATGCTTATCCAGATCCGCAAGTGTTTCCGGCTGACCGTGCTGCTGCAGATAAGACGGGGCTGCACAGGTAACCATTCTGATGTTACCAAGACGTTTGGATATAAAACTTGAATCCTGAAGCGCGCCCAGGCGGACAAGGCAATCTACGCCTTCCGTAATCAAATCAGTTTTTTTATCCGATGAAACCAGCACGACCTCAATACCTGGGTACAGTGCCTGAAAATGCCTGAGATTAGGGATCAATATGGCATGCGCCAGCGCCAGGGGCACATCAAGTCTCAGACGTCCTTGCGGTGGAAGAGTCGGTGAAAAACTGGCCATCATATCATCAACTTCGGCCAGAACATGCCTGGCATGATGATAGAACTCATCCCCTTCAGCAGTAACGCTCAGCTTTCGGGTTGTGCGATGAATGAGTTTTACACCCAGATCATTCTCTATCTGCTGTATGGCTTTGCTCACGGTGGGGCGATGGATCTGAAGTACATCAGCGGCTTTTGTGAAGCTACCCTGCTCAACAACCTGTATGAAAATATTAAGGTATTCAATCATGTTGCTATGCACGTGGTCACCTGTTTTTTAGGCTGTTTAAAACTGGCATTGTAAAGTAAACCATAGCTCTGTTTGGTTCGCTGCTTTGTCGGAGGCCGATAGTAACGGAACTGCCAAAGTTTACTACCGCTGGATTTGATTAGCAGAGTAAGCCCGTCACTATCATACAGTTGGTAATCACCGATGGAGAATTTTGGTGGCTGGCGGAGTCTGAATTATCTATTTGGTTAATTTTATTTGTTTTTATCTAATTCATATTTTATTGATATACCTGAGCGTATACCAATAACGTAACGCGTTACCTTTATTTTGATGATGCTGGAATGGGGCCTGCCATGATTGTCATATAGGTTTTTAAGCCTGATGTTCTCTTAACACCGCGTGGATCTGAGAAGAAGGGAAGGCGTAAACGCGGTGAATCGGCAACCTTTATCGTCCAGACTGCATCACCAATAAAGCGAAAGTGAACGCTTTCACGGCTTGTACTGAGCTTTTCAAAAACACCGGAGGAATATTCGTTTCCTAACTGCAAAGATTCAAGAACGCCATCATTGAGGCTAATCAGCGTTACAGTAAGGAATTCTTCATAAATCACATCGTCTGTAGTGAAAATAAGGTAGCGGTCATCATCAACCTGAACTGCCGCCTCCAGTACATGGCCGGAAACAATAACGCCGGTTGCTTTTCCTGCAACAATCACTTCTGACTTCGCTTGTTTAAATTCAGTCGCCGGACTGTTTTCAATCAAAGCCACCGTATTAACCGGCTGCATATTTATCTCCATATACGTCCCATCTCTCACGCGGCGAGTGCGCCTCCCACGTTCCGGGCAGGGGGTGTTATTTAAACTCGAATTCATCTGTGAACTTAACTATATCGCCGTTTTTTTGTAGCTGATATTTTCCATCATATGTTGTGAAGATTACACCCAAATTCTTGCTATTGCTGACAGAGAAAACAGCATCTTTATCGATACAGTTTAGCGGTGGCGGCATATCATCAAAGCATAGTCTGTCATAACCATCAGTTTCTTTATATCCCTCACCAAATAGCCAAAAAATAATAGTAAAAGAACCAGAGGATGATGGTTTAGGGATATTATATTTCTTTTTCAGGATAGAGTTATTTTCAAGCCACCAGTTAATTTTTCCTTTATCTGTTGGCGGGAAACTCCTGACTAAAACATAGCTATGATTACCATTGTCATGAACTGCGACGATCTCCACCGGACGTAGTGATAGCCAAAGCCAGTAACCAGCCAATACGCAGCCAGCCAACATGATAAAAGCAATAATTTTCTTAGTTTTTGCTTTCATTACGACCTCCGATAATCTCTACAGTGGCTTCCATATTGGTCATAAAAGGTTTAAAACCAAACTGATTGTAACGCTGGAGGACAAACCAGATACGGAAAAATCGGAACTGGTTAAACTTAAACTTTGAAATATCATCAACAATTGCATTTTGTCGCGCTGGGATCGGACTGGAAAAGTTTGGGTGCTACGTTTTGCTACCTTTTTTAGCGGGTGTAACCGGACGCCGTCCGAAAGATGTTGAGACTGGCAACGCCCCTTCCCGGTAATGCTCAGATCCAACATTTTCCTGTGTGCATTTTGCACCTCAACATTTTGGTATGGCACAATGCGCGATTGCGCTGGGATGTGGAAGACGGCAAATCGAAGATTTTAAAGGGAATAGCGTTACCAAAAGATGTTAGGCAGGGGATAAGGCATCGTCGCTTTTCTCCCTGTTAGGATTCCCTCTTTGGCATCTTGCTACTTCCGCCTTCCACCTAGTTGGGCAAGTCGTGGAAGCGGATGATTTTGTTGCTGTTTCTACGCGAGAGGAACAATTATTTATATCTGGTTTTTACCATCTCGCCACTTTTTTTTACTCGATATATTCCATCATCGACCCAAAAAGCCATTCCGGTATTTTTACCGTTTTTAACAAACATGAAAGAGTTTTTATCAATACAGTTTTTTGGTGGTTTCATATCTTTAAAACAAAGCCTGTCGTAACCATCAGTTTCTTTGTAGCCATCTCCGAAATCCCAAAAAATGACAGTAAAAGATCCATCTGAATCTGGTCTAGGGATACCATATTTTTCTTTTAACATATCCTTGTTTTTGAGCCACCAGTCTATTTTCCTTTTATCAGTGAAAGGAAACGTTTTAACTAAAACAGAACTAAAATTTCCTTCTTCATGAACCGCAACGATTTCCACTGGGCGTAGATATATCCGGATAACGTAAGCGAGCAGAGCACAGCCAACCAGAAGAAGGACGAAGAGCTTCTTTTTATTTCTGATCATCATTACGTTCCCCGGAAATTTCAATTGTGGCTTCAATATTTGTCATGAAGGGCTTGAAACTAAACTGATTGAATCGCTGGAGTACAAACCAGATACGGAAAAAACGGAACTGGTTGAACTTGAATTTTGAAATGTCGTCAACATCAAGGCCAAAATGATCCTGAACTTTGTAATGTAAAACTGCATGGTAGCGATTATTATCAATCTGTAAGGACTTTATGGTGATATGCGTCGCCCAGGTATCGTGAACGGTTATCCCCATACCGTTAAAGTTATCCTGGAATCTATCGAATTTTGGTAATTTACCTTGGAGGATAGCCGCTCTTAGAGCATCTTTTTTATCCGTTGGAATGTATTGTTGTTCCCAGTTAATGCTGTTTTTAAGTACATTTTCCAGCAAAAGACGTGTGCTGTTTCTCGAACTGTCATAGAGAATATGATCTTTTAAAGCCCTGTCCAGCGATATATTCCGGAAGGGCTTACCGTTGCCATTCTGCATATGGCCGATCATCTTCTCGATCAGATGGTTGTAAGGTCCATATACCGAGAACAGGCGGGAGAGCAGGCGGAACTCATCAAACAGGATAGCCGCGCACTGCTGACGGGTAATTTTTTCCCCCTCTCCACGGGAGCCGTAAAACATAGACTGTGGCTGATTAAACGGAGTGATTTTCGTCAGGGTATAAGGATTGGCCCTTGTGGAAACATCTACCAGATGATAATGCGTTTTCAGTTGTGCTTCGGTCAGATCGCCACAGCGCATATCTTTAGCGCTGTAGTCGTCCATACGATTTTGGGTAGTGAATATGGTGCAGGGAAACTGTAGTGCGGCCATCGTGACACATTCCTTGTGTTGTCGTCCGTGGAGGTCTTCACAGGGAATAATATGTGATGACAGGTTGGGGTGTAAATCCTGCCCGTAAAATTTTACATATTGCGGGCAGGGGGTTGGGCACTTTACGCTCAATACATTGTTTTACGAACAAAAACAGACAAAATGGTAAGTAAAATTTAATCAGGCACTACGATACCAGCCCATCAATTTGATAAATGCGTTGACTACAGTAAATGCTGCGTTTGAGCCAGCGTTTGCCGTAGTTCCTGAAACAGAGTGCGTATGCGCGCCAATGGCTGTTGTATGTGTATGCGCCCCATTACTATTAGATGTTTTCGTACCATAATTAAACGAACTGGTATTGGCCGAACACGTATGGTTATGTATGAGTAAATTTCCTGTAGTCAGCATGACTATGTTGGAGCCACCTGTGGTCATAACATCGCCGCCCTTGGCGCTGGCCAGTTTTAGTTGACCACTACAGTATTGGTAATGGGCGTGTAGTCCTTGCCATGCCTGTGTTTCCTGCCTGAATTGGTATACGTTGTAGGCATAGATTCTAACGTATACCAATTATCACTGGATTTAGGTGGATTTACTCGGACGATTACAGACACAAAAAAGCCCGCAGGGCTTGCGCCGTGCGGGCTTTCAGGACTTCATCGAATGGTTCTGGTAGCCATCGACCAAGAATTTGGTGGAGCTGGCGGGAGTTGAACCCGCGTCCGAAATTCCTACATCCTCGGTACTACATGCTTAGTCCAGTCTTTACATTCGCTTGTTAGCTGCGGACGGACACGCCACTAACAAACTAGCCTGATTAGTTTTAACGCTTCAACCCCAGGCAGGGTATCCACGCGATCTCTTTTAGGTTTGACCTCTCTTGATCCCCGTCCTAAGAGCGGAGGCTAGGGAGAGAGGGCTCTAAGCAGGTTATTAAGCTGCTAGTGCGTAGTTTTCGTCGTTTGCGACTATTTTTTTGCGGCTTTTAACGAGGCCAACCGCCCCTCGGCATGCACCTTGGGTTTCGCGAATCCCGTCGAATCCAGAATCAGCCCCAAGAATTAAAGAGTATAGCAAAAAAGGTTTGGTCAATCCAGCGCTTAGCGATGGGCATTCTTCATAATGCGTGCTTTATCCAGCTGCCATTCGCGGCTTTTCACATCTTCACGCTTGTCATGCTGTTTCTTACCGCGCGCAACGCCAATTTTAATCTTGCACCAGGCATTTTTCCAGTAGAGCGACAGCGCAACAACCGTATAGCCTTCGCGATTAACGCGGCCGTACAAGCTGTCCAGCTCGCGCTGGTTCAGCAGCAGCTTACGGTTACGCGTAGGATCGCAGACAACATGGCTGGATGCGACCGACAACGGCTGGAAGGTGGCACCGAACAGATAAGCTTCACCGTCACGCAGCAGAATATAGCTGTCGCTGATGTTGGCCTTACCGGCGCGTAGCGATTTAACTTCCCATCCTTGTAGCGCCATTCCCGCTTCGAACTCCTCTTCAATGAAGTATTCATGGCGGGCGCGTTTGTTAAGGGCAATAGTGGCAGAACCGGGTTTATGTGCTTTTTTCTTTGTCATAGTGCAACTTAGTTTACATCAGACCAGTGTTAATCGCATCCCCGGTCCCAAATTCGCCGGGAAAAAAAGCTATTCTAGCACGCCTTGCGATTTAGAGAATTTCTGTTTGACTGTTGAAAATGCTATTATTTGTACGTTTTAGGAATCACAGGAAACGATATGGCCCAGATTAGCCGTTCTGCACTCGTGCCTTACAGTGCTGAACAAATGTACCAGTTAGTTAACGATGTCGATGCCTATCCGGAATTTTTGCCTGGTTGTTCGGGAAGCCGTGTGCTGTCCGCTTCCGAACAGGAGATGACGGCGTCGGTAGATGTTTCTAAAGCTGGTATCAGCAAAACGTTCGTGACGCATAATATGCTCACCAGTAATCAAAGCATCCGCATGCAGCTGGTGGATGGTCCGTTCCGTAAGCTAACCGGCGGCTGGACTTTTACCTCACTGGGTGACGATGCCTGTAAAGTTGAGCTCAATCTGGAGTTCGAATTTACTAACATGCTGGTTGAGCTGGCGTTTGGCCGTATCTTTAAAGAGCTGGCAAACAGTATGGTTCAGGCCTTTACCCAGCGTGCAAAAGAGGTTTACCGTGCCTGAGATCACTGTTGAGGTAGTCTATGCGCTGCCGGAAAAACAGTATGTGCGCCAGGTAACGCTGGTGGAAGGCAGCAGCGTTGAACAGGCGATCCGCGCGTCCGGCTTACTGGAGCTGCGTCATGATATTGACCTGACGCAGAATAAAATCGGCATCTATAGCCGCCCAGTAAAATTGCAGGACGAGGTTAGCGATGGCGATCGCGTGGAAATTTATCGTCCGCTTATCGCCGATCCGAAAGAGCTGCGACGGCAGCGTGCTGAACGTTCGGCAAAAAAATAAAGGCGCTTTCAGCGCCTTTTTTTATGCCCGACAACAGGTTAGTTGTTAGCGTTGTTGCCGCTCAGGTTCGGTTTATTATCGATATTGGTCAGAACGCCGCTGCTGTCGAAAGTCAGCGTCAGCGTTTGCTGGGTTACTTTTTCATGGCCAGGCTGCTGGCGGAATACGTAATACCAGGTATTGTTGCTGAATGGATCGCTCATCATCGGCGTACCCAGCGTATAGGCAACCTGCTGTTTGTTCATGCCCACGCGCAGCTTGGCAACATCAGTGGTCGTGAGATAGTTACCCTGATTGATATCAGGACGGTAAACCACGCGCTCCAGAGTGGAACAGCCAGCAGTCATCATGAGAAGTAACACTGCAGCAGCAGTCAGCGTTTTACAGCGCATTTATACATTCCTTTTTTAGGCTCAACGCCTTTTAAACAGGCGAGTTTGGTGCCAGCACGGTCTGAACACAGCCTGCGATCAATGTGTTTCATTCAGGCGACAAGCTGTCGATGATAATAAACCTGACCGCAGTTGGAAACCTTTACAGAGCAAGCATATGACCGCAGGAATGTAAAAAAGTGCATATCAGGCCGCTAAAAGCTCTTTCGCATTCGCCAGCGTATTCCGCGTCACTTCACTACCGCCCAGCAAACGCGCCAGTTCCTGCAGGCGTGCACGCTTATCCAGCGGCTGCATATGGGTTTCAGTCATCGCGCCGTCAGTCTCTTTGCTGACAAAGAAATGATGATGACCACAACCCGCCACCTGCGGCAGGTGCGTGACGCACATGACCTGCGTTGATTCGCCTAGCTGACGCAACAGCTTGCCAACCACTGCTGCCGTCGGCCCGCTGATACCCACATCCACTTCATCAAAAATCAACGCTGGCGTATCCATCTTACGGGCGGTAATGACCTGAATCGCCAGAGCAATACGTGACAGCTCACCACCGGAAGCCACTTTAGCCAACGGCTGTAATGGCTGCCCCGGGTTGGTGCTGACTCGGAAATCGATGCGATCCGCGCCTTCAGCGGTCAGTTGCTCAGGGTTGAACTGTACGGCAATGGTAAACTGACCGTGCGGCATTGAGAGCGCATGCATGCTCTCGGTAATCAGCTGAGTTAACTCCTGTGCGTAATGCACGCGTTGCTCATGCAGCTTCTGTGCGCTGGCAAGTGCCGCCTGATGATGCTGCGTCACCGCCATGCTCAGCGTTTCCTGATCGCTCTCCTGCTGCGACAGTAGCTGCTCTTCATCCAGCAGCTGCTGATGGAAGGCCGGTAACGCCTCTGGCGCAACGTGATGCTTACGCGCCAGGCTTATCTGACGTGACAGGCGCTGCTCCAGCTCATACAGCCGGTTGGGATCGAGATCGAGACGATCGCAGTAATGACGAAGCTCATCGCTTGCTTCACTAATCTGGATGGAGGCTTCTTCCAGCATGTTCAGCACGCCGCCCAGTTTTTCATCCATCGTGACCAGTTCGCCCATCATCTGACGTGCGGTATAGAGCAGGCTTTGCAAATTACTGTCGTCGCCATCGGCCAGCAAGTGAAGCGCCTGCTGGCTGGTGGAAAGCAGCTGACCGCTGTTAGCGAGGCGTTTGTATTCCTCGTCAATTTGTTCGAACTCACCAACGACTGGGGCAAACTCATTCAGCTCTTTTAGCTGATATTGCAGCAGTTCGCGTCTTGCTTCGCGTTCCTGCATCTGCTGTTGATGTTGCGCCAGTGCGCGGCAGCTCTGGTGCCACTGACGATAGTTGGCCGCCATGCTCTGCATCAGCAGCGGCTGATCGGCATAGGCGTCCAGCAGAGATTTTTGATGTTCCGGCTTTAACAGCAGCTGATGCGCATGCTGACCATGAATCTGAATTAGCAGCTGGCCTAAATCGCGCAGCTGAGAGAGCGGCACTGCGGTGCCATTGATAAAACCACGGGAGCGACCATCGCTGCTGATTACGCGGCGCAGCAGGCACTCCTGGCCGTCGTCCAGCTGATTTTCTTCCAGCCAACGCAGGGCAGAAGGTGTATCTTTCAGATTAAAGCGGGCGCAGAGATCGGCACGATTAGCGCCCTGGCGCACCATATCCACTTCAGCACGGCCGCCCAGACAGAGGCCCAGCGCATCGATAGCAATGGATTTACCAGCACCGGTCTCCCCGGTAATCGCGGTCATGCCACGTTGAAAATCAATTTCCAGCTCGCGAACAATTGCAAAATTACTGATGGTAAGTTGGGCCAGCATATGTGCCTTCCTGTACATAAACACAGACATGGTTTTTCGTACAGTATAATCTGGTTTTATATACAGTAAAGCGGCACGTTGCGCTTTTTAAAATAATTTTTTCGACCAGCCGAGTTTGGAACTTAGCGTATTGAAATAGCTGTAATTTTTTGGGTGAATCAGGTTGAGGTGATAGTCGCTGCGGCGTACCAGCACATCTTCGCCCTCCTGGATAGGCAGCGCGATTTGACTGTCACAGCTGATCTCCAGATCGTTGCGCAGGTCGGAAAAACGCAGGCGAATAGTGCTGCTGCTGTTGATGACCAGCGGGCGAGCAGAAAGGGTATGCGGAAACATTGGCACCAGTGCGATGGCATCCAGCGATGGCGTTAAAATTGGGCCGCCAGCCGAAAGAGAGTAGGCGGTAGAGCCGGTAGGCGTAGAGATAATCAGACCGTCAGAGCGCTGCGAGAATGCGAAATTCTCATCGATATAAACCTCAAACTCAATCATATGCGCCACTTTGCCCGGATGCAGCACCACCTCATTAATCGCGGTGCCAATACGCGGCGCGCCTTCGCCACGGCACACGCGCGCTTCCAGCAGAAAACGTTTTTCCGTGATGTATTCGCCGCGCAGCACATCATCCAGCTGCTGTTGCGCATTATCCGGATCCAGATCGGTGAGAAAGCCCAGATTGCCGCGGTTGATGCCGATAACTTTTATATCGTAACGTGCCAGTACACGTGCCGCGCCCAGCATATTGCCATCGCCGCCGACCACTACCGCCAGATCGGCGCGTTGACCAATTTCCGCCAGCGAGCCAGTTTGCACATGCTCCAGCGACAGTTCGCGCGCAATTTGTTGTTCAACAATAACTTCGTAGCCTTTCTCGCTAAGCCAGCGCCAGAGCATTTCGTGAGTGGTCAGGGCGGTAGGATGACGCGGATGTCCGACGATGCCGATGCACTGGAAATGTTTGTTCATTATGCTGGTTTTCCTCATGGGGCAATTCTGCCCTGACATTGTGACTGGTTCCCTTGAAACCATTAATCTGATCCCCATAATAAGCGAACCAGCGAGATGAATGTGCAAAACGCGGAGAAATTCATGAGTAGTAAAGATCAGAAAGCACCAAACGAGCAAGTCTCAGACGAGATTGAAATGGAACAGCAGCAAAACGAGAGCGTGGAGACGGCAGAGTCTGAAGCAGACGTGGTGGATCCGCGTGATGAACGTATTGCTCAGCTTGAAGAGCAGCTGGCCGGATTACAGAACGGCGTACGTGATGCTCAGCTGCGTGCGCAGGCAGAGATTGAAAATATCCGCCGCCGTACCGAGCTGGATGTGGAAAAAGCGCATAAGTTTGCGCTGGAAAAATTCGCTAATGAGCTGCTTCCGGTGATCGATAGCCTGGAACGTGCGCTGGAAGTGGCGGATAAAACCAATCCGGAACTGAATGCGATGATCGAAGGTATCGAGCTGACGCTGAAGTCTCTGCTGGCTGCGGTACGTAAATTCGGCGTTGAGGTGGTAGGTGAAACCAATGTGCCGTTTAATCCCGATGTTCATCAGGCGATGTCGATGATGGAATCGGACGACGTTGCGCCGAACCACGTTATGATGGTGATGCAGCGCGGTTATACCCTGAATGGTCGTTTGCTGCGCCCGGCGATGGTTGCCGTGGCGAAAGCCAAAGGCTAATTCTGCTCGCGCCGTGGCTCAGTCACGGCGCGGTTGCTTCAGGGAAGATGCGGTGTCCAGTCAATTGGCTTATCGCCCTGCTGCGTCAGAATCTCATTGGTGCGGGAAAAGTGCCTACAGCCAAAAAATCCCCGATGGGCAGAAAGCGGGGAGGGATGCGGTGCCTTCAGTACATGATGTCGTTGCGTATCAATAATGCTGCCTTTCTTCTGCGCATGTGAGCCCCAGAGTAAAAACACCACGTTTTCACGCGTCTCGTTAATAACGGCAATCACCCGATCGGTAAAAGTTTCCCAGCCAAAACGCGCATGGGAATGCGCTTTGCCCGCCTCGACAGTTAAAACCGTATTCAACAGCAGCACGCCTTGTTTTGCCCAGCTTTCTAAAAAACCATGATTCGGACGCGTAAAGCCGGGAATATCCTGCTCCAGTTCTTTATACATATTCATTAACGAAGGCGGAACCGCAACGCCAGGCCTGACGCTAAATGCCAGACCGTGCGCCTGGTTAGGACCGTGATAGGGATCCTGCCCTAAAATAACAACTTTTACATCGTTCAGTTCGGTCAGACGAAACGCGTTAAACACATCTTCTTTCGGCGGATAAACCGTAACGCCTGCCGCGCGTTCTTGCGCCACCATCTTCAGCGTTTCAATAAAATAGGGCTGCTCTTTTTCCGTTGCCAGCACATCATGCCAGGTTGTTGCTTTATCCATGACGTTCTTCCTTCTTAAAGTAAAACATCAGAGTAGCGACTCTGCGCGCATGAGCAACCCCCAAAATAAATTGAGAATTTACAAAAATAATTTATCCGGGAAAGTTGATTCAAAACAAAAGTTTAGCTTTATTCCAATTCTGGCCCCAGGCATTTAATTGATTTGTATCAAAGTTGGTCAGGCAATGCATTGGTATATAAACAGACGGATGTTTTTTAAACGCAAATCTGACGCCGTCATGGCGTTGGCGTCATTACGCCTGGGAGGCAAATATGATTACAGGTATTCAAATTACAAAAACCAATAACAATGCACTGCTTAACTCGTTCTGGCTGCTGGATGATGAAAAGTCTGAAGCACGTTGCGTCTGTGCAAAAGGCGATTACACCGAAGATCAAATTGTGCCGGTAAGCGATCTCGGACAATTCGAGTATCGCGAAGTCCCGCTGGAAATGAAACCGCAGGTACGCGTGGAAGGCGGTCAGCATCTGAACGTTAACGTGCTGCGTCGTGAAACGCTGGAAGATGCGGTTAAACATCCGGAAAAATATCCGCAGCTGACCATCCGTGTGTCAGGCTATGCCGTGCGTTTTAACTCACTGACCCCCGAACAGCAACGTGATGTAATTACACGTACTTTTACTGAGAGCCTGTAAGCTAAAAAGGTTCTGAAGGTTGCAGGCGCGTTGAAAAAAGCAGCGCGCCAGAAAGGGGAAAAGAGATTCAGAAACAATAGCCTGTAAACGCTTATCGTTTACCGTCTGACAATCTTTAAGTTTTTTAACGGGTTGGCGTCAAAACTTGCGTACAGGTCCTGATTTCCTCATTCAGCCTGAAAAAAAAACCGCCCATTATTGGCGGTTTTTTGTTGCCCGGTGCAATTATTCAGCACCATCTTTATTCGTATCGCTACCGTTAGCGGCGGCAGGTTTGCGTCGCTTACCGATATTTTTGCGGTCGCGGTGACGTACTTTAACGCGTGGCTTGTTCTCTTCTTCTTTTTTCTTCTCTTTCTCTTTACGCTTCGCCAGTACTTTCTTCGACGGCTTGCCTTTTAATTTCTGGCTGGGCGCGCGCGTAGCGGGGCGCAGCTCATCAATAGTGCGCGCTTTCAGCGGCTCACTGATGTAGCGGCTGATTTTCTCCAGCAGCAGATAATCGTGCGCTTCGACCAGCGACAGCGCCGTACCTTTACGACCCGCGCGACCGGTGCGACCAATACGGTGCAAATAGACATCCGCCGTGCGAGGCAGATCGAAGTTAAACACATGGCTGACATCATCCACATCGATGCCGCGTGCGGCCACATCGGTGGCCACCAGCACATTAACCCGACCATCCATCAGACGCTTCAGCGCTTCGTTACGCTTTGCCTGCACCATCTCGCCTTCCAGATAGCTGGTCTGAATACCGGCTTCACGCAGCCAGCCGACCAGTTCATGCACACGCTCGCGCTTACGCACAAAGACGATAGAGCGGGTGGCTTCCGGCTGTTTCAGCAGATGTACCAGCAATTTGGTCTTATGGGCGACATCATCTGCGCGGTAATACCATTGTTGGATCTTTTTACGTTCACGACGTGAAGGATCGGAATCGATTTCCACCGGCTCTTTAAGCAGACGTTCGGCAAAATCTTTAATGCCGTCGCCTTCCAGCGTGGCAGAAAAGAGCATGGTTTGCTTGCGCCAGCGCGTTTCCGCCGCGATAGTCTCGATGTCCTGCGCAAAACCCATGTCCAGCATGCGGTCCGCTTCGTCGAGGATCAGGATCTCTACTGCCCGACAGTCGAAGTTTTCTTCTTTGATGTATTGCAGCAGGCGTCCCGTGGTGGCTACCACGATATCCTGGTTTTCGCTGAACACTTCAGCGTGGTTCATATAGGCCACGCCGCCGGTAATGGTGGCGATGTCCAGCTGAGTATGCTTAGCCAGCTCCTGCGCCTGATCGGCAACCTGCATCGCCAGTTCGCGCGTCGGCGTCAGGATTAATACCCGTGGCGGACCAGATTTTTTACGCGGGAAATCCAGCAGATGTTGCAGCGCAGGCAAAAGATAAGCCGCCGTTTTCCCGGTCCCGGTTGGTGCTGAACCCAACACGTCGCGACCATCCAGCGCAGGGGGAATCGCTTCTGCCTGAATAGCGGTAGGGCGGGAAAAGCCTTTGTCCTGCAGGGCATCCAGCAGGCTTTCGTCAAGTTCGAGTTCGGAGAATGTGGTTGCGGTCATGTTCTACCTCAGTTTGGGGCGCTGATTATAGACAGATTGGCGACGATCTTCATCTGTTTGTCGGCAGTTTATCGCTTTTAACCCTTTCTTATTTCCCCTATGCTGGCACCGTTTTTGTCTTTGGTCCTGATTATGTCGCAATCAAAACGCCAGTTACGTGGCAACGGCTTTACTTTTAAACGTTTTTTTATCGCACACGATCGCTGTGCGATGAAAGTTGGCACCGACAGCATTTTGCTGGGCGCGTGGGCACCGGTGGCGCAGGCTGCGCGTGTTCTGGATATCGGCAGCGGCAGCGGTCTGTTGGCATTAATGCTGGCGCAGCGCACCGCCGAAGCGGTAGCGATTGATGCTGTAGAGCTGGATGAAGAGGCGGCAGCGCAGGCAGCCGAAAATGCTGCGCGTTCGCCCTGGGCGCAGCGTATTCATATCCATCAGGCTGATATTACTGATTGGGCAAAACGTCAGGAACAACGTTATTCGCTGATTGTCAGCAATCCGCCCTATTTTACGCCGGGGCCAGCCTGTGCTTCATCCGCACGGGATAAGGCGCGCGCCACGCATACCCTGAACCATGAAAGTTTATTGCAGTGCGCGGAAACGCTGATTGACGAAGAGGGCTTCTTTTGCCTGGTATTGCCGGAAGAAGAGGGCAAGCGGTTCGTCAGCATGGCGCTGGCGCGTGGCTGGCATCTGCGTTTCCGTAATGATGTGGCGGAAAACAGCACGCGACTGCCGCATCGCGTGCTGCTGGGGCTTTCGCCGGTTGCGGGAGAGCTGTTACAGGAGCGCATGGTAATTCGCGGGCCAGACCAGCATTACTCCCCGGCTTTCTGCAGCCTGACGCAGGACTTTTATCTGTTTATGTAACCCGGCGGCGTCAGGATCGTTGGGCCTGAATCCGGCAGCATTGCAGGATAGTCGAGCGTAAAGTGCAGGCCCCGGCTCTCTTTACGCAGCATGGCGCTCTGGATAATCAGTTCGGCAACCTGCGCCAGGTTCCTTAGCTCCAACAGGTTGTTCGAGATACGGAAATGGCGGTAATACTCTTCTATTTCCTGCTGGAGCAGAGCAATGCGGCGGCTGGCGCGCTCCAGGCGTTTGGTGGTGCGCACAATGCCGACGTAATCCCACATAAACAGCCGCAGCTCATGCCAGTTGTGCTGGATCACTACCCGTTCGTCCGAATCGTCCACCTGGCTCTCATCCCAGGCCGGTAGCCTGTCGATACGCGCAATATGCGACAGCGTACGCTCCATCTCTTCTGCGGCAGACCAGCCATATACCAGACACTCCAGCAGTGAGTTCGACGCCATACGGTTAGCGCCATGTAAACCGGTATAGCTCACTTCTCCGATGGCGTAGAGGCCCGCTACATCGGTACAACCATGATGATCAACCATAACGCCGCCACAGGTGTAATGGGCCGCCGGCACAATCGGTATCGGCTCGCGGGTTAAATCGAAACCCAGCGAGCGTAGCTTCTCATCAATCATCGGAAAGTGAGCGCGAATAAAATCAGCGGGCTGATGGCTGATATCCAGATACATACATTCGGCACCAAGCCGTTTCATCTCATGATCGATCGCGCGCGCGACAATATCGCGCGGCGCCAGCTCGGCGCGCTCATCAAAATCAGGCATAAAACGACTGCCGTCAGGACGACGTAAATAAGCGCCTTCGCCGCGCAACGCCTCGGTTAATAAGAAATTGCGCGCCTGAGGATGATAGAGACAGGTCGGATGAAACTGGTTGAATTCCATATTGGCCACGCGGCAGCCGGCACGCCAGGCCATAGCAACCCCATCGCCGGAGGCGACGTCAGGATTGGTGGTGTACTGGTAAACCTTAGCCGCGCCGCCGGTGGCCAGCACCACGGCGCGTGCGCTACAGGTTTCCACCTGCTCCCGATTACGATTCCAAATCCAGGCACCCAGCACACGGCGTGGCCCGGACATGCCCAGCCGGTCAGAGAGAATAAGATCAACGGCATTCGTACGTTCCAGAATGCGAATATTGGGATGACTTAGCGCCTGGCTCACCAGCGTGGTCACTACTTCGCGCCCGGTAGCGTCCGCGCTGTGTAAAATGCGACGATGGCTGTGACCGCCTTCGCGTGTCAGGTGATAGCGTTCCTCGCCGTCAGGCTGGGTTTCTTTATCGAAGGCGACGCCATGTTTTATGAGCCACTCAACGCAGTGGCGCGCATTGCTGGCGATAAAATCCACCGCATCGCGCTCACACAGCCCAGCTCCGGCAATCAGCGTATCCTCTACGTGAGATTCGATGCTGTCCATCTCATCAAAAACGGCGGCAATACCACCCTGCGCATAGAGACTTGAACCTTCGCTGACCGGCCCTTTACTTAACACAGTGACCTGTTGCGTCTCTGCCAGCCGCAGCGCCAATGACAAACCGGCCGCGCCGCTGCCAATAATCAAAACATCGCACTGGTAATCGGAAAAATCGCTCATGGTGTTTATTTTACTAAACAAGTGGTCATGCGAGCATAAGCGGAAAAAGCGGATTAAAAAAGAGATTAAACGTGATGAAAGCAAGATCTAAAGCAAAGTAACGTTTGTTTTGGCGCTGGCATCACCGCTTTTTGCTTTAAAAAGTCTGAGAAATGGCTGTTTTAACGGTAATTTGTTTATTATGGCGAACAAGGTGCAATAATTACGCGTTAGTGATGAAAATGTCATGCGCATCGGGTACTCTGCGGCTTACGTCAGATAGCCGGTTAATGATGAAAAACAGGTCGGCGCCGTACGTTTCCTCAGCATATTTAAATGTTTTGTTAGGTAAAACTACCCGGTGACGCAACAAAAAGGTGGCTTAACTGAACTATTGTCTTATGACCGGCTCTAACGAAGGCTTGCTCATAAAGTTGAGTGATTGCTGGTGGTTCATTTATGCGTGGAGAATGATTTGAGGAGACATTACCTCGGATGAGCGAGCAATTAACGGATCAGATTCTCGTTGAACGGGTACAGAAAGGAGATCAGAAGTCATTCAATTTACTGGTTGTACGTTACCAGCATAAAGTGGCGAGCCTGGTTTCGCGCTACGTACCGTCAGGCGATGTACCCGATGTGGTACAAGAATCTTTTATTAAGGCTTATCGTGCGCTTGATTCATTTCGCGGCGATAGCGCGTTTTATACCTGGTTATACCGTATTGCCGTTAACACCGCGAAAAACTATCTGGTTGCTCAGGGGAGACGCCCGCCATCCAGCGATGTGGATGCGATGGAGGCTGAAAATTTTGAAAGCGCCGGGGCGCTGAAAGAAATTTCGAACCCTGAGAATCTAATGTTGTCTGATGAACTGAAACAGGTAGTGTTCCGTACCATTGAATCGCTCCCGGAAGATCTGCGTATGGCGATCACGCTGCGGGAGTTGGATGGTCTAAGCTATGAAGAGATAGCTGCCATCATGGATTGTCCGGTAGGCACCGTCCGCTCGCGTATTTTTCGCGCACGAGAGGCCATCGATAACAAAGTTCAACCACTTATCCAACGTTAGAAATAACGGATACAGGAAGGGTACTAAGGCATGCAGAAAGAAAAACTTTCCGCTTTAATGGATGGCGAAACTTTGGACAACGAAGTGATTTCCGCATTGTCTAAAGACGCTACGCTGCAACAAAGATGGGAAAGCTATCATCTTATCCGCGATACGTTGCGTGGTGACGTGGGCGAAACCGTGCATTTCGATATTGCCGCGCGCGTTGCCGCCGCTATCGAACAGGAACCGGTGCGTAATATCACTACGCTTATCCCGGAAGCACAGCCAGAACCCGCGCGCTGGGAAAAAATGCCTTTCTGGAAAAAAATGCGCCCATGGGCTGCGCAAATTACCCAGGTTGGCGTGGCGGCCTGCGTTTCTCTGGCGGTTATTGTTGGCGTACAGCACTATAACCAGCCGCAGGATGCCAGTCAGGGCTCAGAAGCGCCCGTATTCAATACGCTTCCAATGATGGGCAAGGCTTCACCGGTTAGCCTGGGCGTGCCTTCTGAAAGCTTTGACACCAACAGCGCCAGCCAGCAAGTGCAGGAGCAGCGTCGTCGGGTAAATGCCATGCTGCAGGATTACGAACTACAGCGTCGCTTACATACCGAACAGATGCAGTTTGATGCGAACGGCCCACAACAGGCGCAGGTTCAGGTTCCAGGAAATCAGTCGTTAGGAATACAGCAGCAGTAATGAAGCAGCTCTGGTGTGCCGTTAGCCTTTTGGCTGGCGGCCTGTTTTATCCGTCTATCGCCCCGGCGCAGGAAACTGCATCCGGGGCGTTGTTACAACAGATGGAACAGGCCAGCCAATCTCTCAATTATGAACTCGCCTACATCACTGTCTCCCGGCTGGGTATTGAATCGTTACGCTATCGCCATGCGGTAATTGATAACAAGATTTATGCCCAGCTGTTGCAGATGGATGGGCCGCGTCGGGAAGTGATTCAGCGTGGCAAAGATATCAGCTACTTTGAACCAGGGCTGGAGCCTTTCTCGCTGCCAGGCTCGCATATCGTTGATGCGCTTCCCTCGGTGGTTTATGCCGATTTCAAACACTTAACCACCAGCTATGATTTTGTGCCCGTAGGGCGTACGCGTATTGCCGATCAGCTGTGCGAAGTGGTGCGCATTGTGGCGCGCGACGGTACGCGTTACAGCTATATTGTGTGGCTGGATAGCGAAACCCGGCTGCCGTTGCGTATCGATCTGCTTGATCGTGATGGCGAAACGCTGGAACAGTATCGCGTGGTCAGCTTTGCCGTTGATGAAGGCGTGCGTAATTTAATGCAGGGGCTGGAGAAGGCAAATTTGCCGCCGTCGCTCTCGGTGCCTGAAGCGCAAAAAGTCTCTTTCAACTGGCAGCCCGCCTGGTTGCCTGCAGGTATGAAAGAGGTGGCGCAAAGCCGACGTTCGCTGCCATCTATCAATAAGCCTGTAGAATCAAGGTTCTATTCAGACGGGCTGTTTAGTTTTTCAATTAACGTCAGCCCGGCGGATAAAAACAGCACGACGCAGCTATTGCGTACTGGCCGTCGCACGGTGCAAACTGCCACCCGCAACAATACTGAAATTACCATTGTTGGCGAATTGCCGCCCTCTACGGCGAAGCGTATCGCCGACAGTATCAACTTAGGTACACAACGATGATGAGAGAATGGGCCACCGTAGTTGCGTGGCAGGATGGCATCGCCACGCTCCACTCGGAAGTGAAAACCACATGTAACAGTTGCTCAGCGCGCAAAGGCTGCGGCAGCGCGATGCTGAACAAGCTGGGACCAAAAAACGCGCACGTGATGCAGATTGCCAGCGAACAGCCGCTGCAGCCCGGTCAACGGGTTGAGTTAGGCATTCGTGAAAGCAGCCTGTTAAGTTCTGCGCTATTAGTTTATATGACGCCGCTGTTAGGGCTGTTTTTGCTGGCCGGGCTGTTTCAGATGCTGTTTCATACCGATCTGGCCGCAGCCTGTGGTGCGCTGTTAGGCGGAATCGGCGGCTTTATCGTAGCCAAAGGCGTTTCGATGCGCTTTGGCGAGGGCGAAGCTTTCCAGCCGGTGATCCTGAATATTATGCTGCCGCCCGATGCGCTTCGGGTTGAGCAAGAATCCCACTAAATATCAGCCGGACGATGCGTCTCGTTCGGCTAATGATTTGCGCTTTTTTACACCTCCCTTACAGCAAATAGGCTATCATCCCGTTTTCCTTGCTTATCTCCCGGCGCGATGATTCCACCACCCTGATATGTCGTGTACAATGCGCCATTCGGGCTGTCTCCGCCTGTGATATTCCACGCTCTCCTGAGGTTGCATCGCGAGAGTTTCAGCATTTGTAAGGCAGAATAACCTCCATAATGAAGCATATAAGAAACTTTTCGATCATCGCGCACATTGACCACGGTAAATCGACCTTATCAGATCGTTTGATCCAGATTTGCGGCGGCCTGGCCGATCGTGAAATGGCTGCGCAGGTTCTGGACTCAATGGATCTGGAGCGGGAACGCGGCATCACTATTAAAGCGCAGAGCGTGACGCTCGATTACAAAGCGCAAAACGGTGAAACTTACCAGCTCAATTTTATCGACACGCCAGGCCACGTTGACTTCTCCTATGAGGTATCGCGTTCTCTTGCTGCCTGTGAAGGTGCGCTGCTGGTGGTTGATGCAGGGCAGGGCGTAGAAGCGCAAACGCTGGCTAACTGCTATACCGCCATCGAAATGGATCTGGAAGTGGTGCCGGTACTGAACAAAATTGATCTGCCAGCGGCCGACCCCGATCGTGCGGCGCAGGAAATTGAGGATATTGTTGGCATCGACGCCACGGATGCGGTGCGTTGCTCGGCCAAAACCGGCGTGGGCGTGCCGGAAGTGCTGGAGCGTCTGGTACGTGATATTCCACCGCCGGAAGGCGACCCGAGTGCGCCACTGCAGGCGCTGATCATCGACTCCTGGTTTGATAACTATCTTGGCGTTGTGTCGCTGGTGCGTATTAAAAACGGCACCCTGCGCAAGGGCGAGAAAATCAAGGTGATGAGTACCGGGCAGGTCTACAACGCTGACCGTCTGGGGATCTTTACGCCGAAGCAGGTGGATCGTGATGTGCTGAACTGCGGCGAAGTAGGCTGGTTGGTCTGCGCGATTAAAGATATCCTCGGCGCGCCGGTAGGCGATACCTTAACCGGTGCGAAACATACCGCGGAAAAAGCGCTGCCGGGCTTTAAGAAAGTGAAGCCGCAGGTTTATGCCGGTCTGTTCCCGATCAGCTCAGACGATTATGAAGCCTTCCGCGATGCGCTGGGCAAACTGAGCCTGAACGATGCCTCGCTGTTTTATGAGCCGGAAAGCTCAACGGCGCTCGGTTTTGGTTTCCGTTGCGGCTTCCTTGGCCTGCTGCATATGGAGATCATTCAGGAGCGTCTGGAGCGTGAATACGATCTTGACCTGATTACCACCGCGCCGACCGTGGTGTATGAAGTAGAAACCACCGGTGGTGAAATCGTTTATGTCGACAGCCCTTCCAAGCTGCCACCGTTGAATAATATTAGCGAGCTGCGCGAGCCGATCGCCGAATGTCACATGCTGATGCCGCAGGAGTATCTGGGCAACGTCATTACGCTATGCGTTGAAAAGCGCGGCGTACAAACCAATATGGTCTATCACGGTAATCAGGTTGCGCTGACCTATGAGATTCCGATGGCGGAAGTGGTGCTGGACTTCTTTGATCGTCTGAAATCCACTTCGCGCGGTTATGCGTCACTGGATTATAACTTCAAACGATTCCAGGCCTCTGACATGGTGCGTGTAGACGTGTTAATCAACGCCGAACGCGTTGATGCGCTGGCGCTGATTACCCACCGTGACAACTCGCAGTATCGTGGTCGTGAGCTGGTAGAAAAGATGAAAGATCTGATCCCGCGTCAGCAGTTTGATATTGCGATTCAGGCGGCGATCGGTAACCACATTATTGCCCGTTCGACAGTGAAACAGCTGCGTAAAAACGTTATCGCTAAATGCTACGGCGGCGACGTAAGTCGTAAGAAAAAGCTGTTGCAGAAGCAGAAAGAAGGTAAGAAACGCATGAAGCAGGTCGGTAACGTTGAGCTGCCGCAGGAAGCGTTCCTGGCCATTCTGCACGTGGGCAAAGACAGTAAATAAGGATATCTGATGGCTAATATGTTTGCCCTGATTCTGGCGATTGCGACGCTGGTTACCGGCATTATCTGGTGTATCGACAGATTTAAGTGGGCGCCGGCCCGCCGCGCGCAGCAGGCTCAGGCCCAGGCGCAGACCGGCAGTTCGCTGGATGATAAAACGCTGGCGAAAGTAGCGAAGCAGCCTGGCTGGGTGGAAACGGCAGCATCGGTATTCCCGGTGCTGGCGGTGGTATTCGTGGTGCGCTCGTTTATTTACGAGCCGTTCCAGATCCCTTCTGGTTCAATGATGCCGACGCTGCTGATTGGCGATTTTATCGTGGTAGAGAAATTTGCCTACGGCATCAAAGATCCTATTACCCAAACCACTCTGATCCCGACCGGGCATCCAAAACGCGGTGATATCGCCGTGTTTAAATACCCGAAAGATCCGAGCCTGGATTACATCAAGCGTGTTATCGGCCTGCCTGGCGATCGCGTGACGTATGACGCTCTGAATAAAACGCTGACAGTGAACCCGGCTTGTGACAGCGGTAAATCGTGCGATAAAGCGCTGCCGGTTACCTACTCGGACGTAGCGCCCAGCAACTTTATCCAGACCTTCAGTGGCTTTGATGGAAATGAATCCGGTAACGGTTTCTGGCAAGTGCCGCAGGGCGAAACCATGCCCGGCGGCCTGCGTCTGGCGGCCCGTAAAGAGACATTGGGTGACGTAACCCATAATATTTTACTGGTAACAGAAGCGCAAAGTCAGGCCAGCATGTATTATCAGCAGCCGGGACAGCCGCAGGCGAGCTGGGTTGTGCCGGCAGGCCACTATTTTATGATGGGCGATAACCGTGATAACAGCGCTGACAGCCGTTACTGGGGGTTCGTACCGGAGAAAAACCTGGTTGGCAAAGCGACCGCGATCTGGATGAGCTTTGAAAAACAGGAAGGTGAATGGCCAACCGGCGTTCGCCTGAGTCGTATTGGCGGCATCCACTAAGGTTGTCGTGAGTAAAACGGATGGCTTCCCGCCTGCGGGAAGCCACTGCAAACGAAACTGTTTAGCGTTGACCGCTGTCAGCCCTGTTTCGTATGCAGCATAATTGACGCATTATTGAAATTGGTATCGCATGAATCCCATCCTCATTAACAAGCTCCAGCGAAAGCTGGGCTACACTTTTACTCATCAGGATCTGCTGCAACAGGCATTAACCCACCGGAGTGCCAGCAGTAAGCACAACGAGCGTCTTGAGTTTCTTGGCGATTCCATCCTGAGCTTTGTTATTGCTAATGCGCTTTATCACCGCTTTCCCCGCGTGGATGAGGGCGATATGAGCCGCATGCGCGCAACGCTGGTAAGGGGAAATACCCTGGCGGAGATGGCGCGCGAATTTGATTTAGGCGAATGCCTGCGTCTGGGGCCTGGCGAGCTGAAGAGCGGCGGATTCCGTCGTGAATCGATCCTTGCCGATACCGTTGAAGCATTAATCGGCGGTGTGTTTCTCGACAGCGACATTCAGACTGTTGAGCAGCTGATTCTGAACTGGTATCAAAGCCGTCTGGATCAGATTAGCCCCGGCGACAAACAGAAAGATCCAAAAACGCGTCTGCAGGAGTATCTGCAGGGTCGTCATCTGCCGCTGCCCTCCTATCTGGTGGTGCAGGTGCGTGGCGAAGCGCACGATCAGGAATTTACCATTCACTGTCAGGTGAGCGGCATGGCGGATCCGGTGGTAGGCACCGGTTCCAGCCGTCGTAAAGCTGAACAGGCAGCGGCCGAACAGGCGCTGATTAAGTTAGGACTCGAATGAGCGAACAACAGATGCACTGCGGCTTTATTGCGATTGTCGGCCGCCCCAACGTTGGAAAATCCACGCTGCTGAACCAGTTACTGGGGCAGAAGGTTTCCATTACCTCGCGTAAACCGCAAACCACGCGCCATCGTATTATGGGCATCCATACCGAAGGCGCGTATCAGGCGATTTATGTCGATACGCCCGGCCTGCACATTGAAGAGAAGCGGGCGATCAACCGCCTGATGAACCGCGCCGCCAGTAGCTCAATTGGCGACGTAGAGCTAATCATCTTTGTGGTGGAAGGCACCCGCTGGACGGCGGATGATGAAATGGTTCTCAACAAGCTGAAAGAGAACAAAGTGCCGGTGCTGCTGGCCATCAATAAAGTCGATAACATTACCGATAAATCTATCCTGCTGCCGCACCTGAAATTCCTGAGCGAGCAGATGGAATTTATGGATATGGTGCCGATCTCTGCAGAAAGCGGTAAAAATGTCGATACCATTGCCAGTATCGTGCGCAAACGCCTGCCGGTAGCCGATCATCACTTCCCGGAAGATTACATTACCGACCGCTCACAGCGTTTTATGGCGTCGGAAATTATCCGTGAAAAACTGATGCGTTTCCTGGGGGCCGAGCTGCCCTATTCGGTCACGGTTGAGATTGAGCGCTTTATCACCAACGAACGCGGCGGTTATGATATCAACGGCCTGATTCTGGTGGAGCGTGAAGGCCAGAAAAAGATGGTAATCGGTAATAAAGGCGCCAAAATCAAAACCATCGGTATTGAAGCTCGTAAGGATATGGAAGAGCTGTTCGAGATGAAAGTGCATCTTGAACTGTGGGTTAAAGTGAAGTCTGGCTGGGCAGATGACGAACGTGCGCTGCGTAGTCTGGGCTATGTTGACGATCTTTAATCACTGAATGGAAGGCTGGCAACGCGCTTTTGTCCTGCATGGGCGGCCCTGGAGCGAAACCAGCCTGATGCTGGATCTGTTTACCGAAAATCATGGTCGGGTGCGCGTTATTTCCAAAGGCGCGCGTTCCAAGCGCTCCCATCTCAAAGGCGCGCTACAGCCTTTCACGCCGCTGCTGGTTCGCTGGGGCGGTCGTGGTGAAGTCAAAACGCTGCGCAATGTAGAGGCGGTCTCACTGGCTTTGCCCTTAAGCGGCACTACCCTGTACTGCGGCCTGTATGTTAACGAGCTGGTTGCGCGCGTGCTGGAGCATGAAACCCCCTTTCCCGAACTCTTCTTTGATTATCTTCACTGTATCCAGTCGCTGGCACAGGCCAACGGCAGCCCGGAACCGGCATTGCGTCAGTTTGAACTGGCGCTGCTCGGTCATTTAGGTTATGGCGTCGATTTTTTGCACTGTGCTGGCACAGGAGAAGAGATTGAAGATGGCATGACCTATAGCTATCGTGAAGAAAAAGGCTTTATCGCCAGCCTGGTCATTAATCAGCGCAGCTTTACCGGACGGCAGCTGCGCGCGCTCGCCGAGCGAGATTTTCCTGATGGCGATACGTTGCGAGCCGCAAAACGCTTTACGCGAATGGCGTTAAAACCCTGGCTGGGCGGCAAGCCATTAAAAAGCCAGGAACTGTTCCGCCAGTTTATTCCCAAAAAGCGTGCTGAAACACCGGATCGCCAGGAGTAAATACAGCGAGCGCCAGCGCGTTTCGCTGCCTGAATAACCGCAACATTCTGAGGATTGTCATGGCTGAGTTGTTATTAGGCGTCAATATTGATCATATCGCTACCGTGCGTAACGCCCGCGGCACCCAATATCCCGATCCGGTTCAGGCGGCTTTTGTTGCCGAGCAGGCAGGTGCCGACGGCATTACTGTGCATCTGCGTGAAGACCGCCGCCATATTACCGATCGTGACGTGCGTCTGCTGCGACAGACCATTGAAACGCGCATGAACCTGGAGATGGCGGTCACGGAAGAGATGTTAGCCATCGCCTGTGAGCTAAAACCGCATTTCTGCTGTCTGGTGCCGGAAAAGCGTCAGGAAGTGACCACCGAAGGTGGTCTGGACGTGGCAGGCCAGCTGGCGAACGTTAGCGCGGCGGTAGAGCGTCTGAGCGCGGCGGGCATTCTGGTTTCCCTGTTTATTGATGCCGACGAGCGACAGATTGATGCCGCTGTGGCGGCAGGCGCGCCTTATATCGAAATCCACACCGGCGCTTACGCCGAAGCGGAAGAGGGCAGCGCGCGTGATGCAGAACTGGCGCGGATTCGTCACGCGGCCAGCTATGCGGCGTCGAAAGGGTTGAAAGTCAACGCAGGCCATGGCTTAACCTACCATAACGTGCAGCCGATCGCCGCGCTGCCGGAAATGCATGAGTTGAATATTGGCCACGCTATTATTGGCCGTGCGCTGATGAGCGGCCTGGCGGATGCGGTAAAAGAGATGAAACAGCTGATGCGGGAAGCGCGCCGCTAATGGCTATTCTTGGACTGGGCACCGATATTGTTGAGATTGAGCGCATCGAAGGGGTCATCAGCCGTTCGGGCGATCGCCTTGCGCGCCGCGTGCTGAGTGAAAACGAGTGGCAGCAGTATCAGACGCACCAGCAGCCGGTGCGTTTTCTGGCTAAACGCTTTGCGGTAAAAGAAGCGGCGGCAAAAGCATTCGGCACCGGTATTCGCGGCGGCCTGGCGTTTAATCAGTTTGAAGTTTATAACGATGCGCTGGGTAAGCCGGAGCTACGCTTTTTTCAGCAGGCGGCCGAGCTGGCAACCCGGCTGGGGGTGCAAAATGTTCACGTCACGCTGGCTGATGAACGTCACTACGCCTGTGCAACGGTGATTATTGAAGGTTGAGGCGGCAACGCCTCATACTGCGTGGTGGATCAGCACAAATTTTTCCCACAGCTGCTCACGATTTTCCTGATGTGCCGGATCGCTCACGATAGTGTTATCGATCGGGCACACGCTCATGCAGGTCGGCGTATCGTAATGTCCTACGCACTCTGTGCAGAGCCAGGGATCAATCACGTAAATTTCATCGCCCATCGAAATCGCCTGGTTAGGACACTCCGGTTCGCACATATCGCAATTGATGCATTTTTTAGTAATCAGTAACGCCATGATGCTCCCGGTCCTGCCTGAATAACGTAAAGCGTGGTCATTATACGCTCGCTAACAGCTCATACCAGTTTTTTTACCAGCGACTCGCTGTGACGAATATAGTCAGAGGCGCGTTCGGCGTCCTGCTGTACCAGCGCCATAAACAGCAGATCGGTCAGCGCCAGCTGGGCCGAGGTAGAGGAGATTGCGGCACTGCGCGTGCTCTGCTCCTCAGCCACGGTATATAAACAGTGGGTAGCGCACTGCTGCAGCGTATTTGGCGTAAAACCGGTAAAGGCCAGCACGTAAGCGCCCACGCGCACCGCCTCCTGCGCGGCGAGATTGATCTCACGTCGCTCTCCGCTATAAGAGATAGCCAACAGCAAATCCCCGGCGCGTAGCGCCTGTACGCTGGCCAGCAGAGCATGCATATCCTGTTCTGCTACCGCGCTGATGCCGATTTTCATTAACTTCCATGAAAAATCTTTCGCCACCAGGCCTGATGCGCCCATGCCGACCAGCACAATGCGATCGGCGCGCTTGATAAGCGCCAGCGTTTCCAGCAGCTTATCTTCACTGTTGATATCCAGCGTAGCGCGAATAGCGGAAACCTTTTCCGTAAACAGCTTTTCACCCACAACCTTCAGCGGATCGCCGCTCAGAATATGGTTATGTACCGTAATTGACTCTTTGGCCTGTAGCGATGCGCTTAGCGCCAGCTTAAGCGCCGGAAAACCTTTATAGCCCAGCTTTTGCGCAAATTTAACTACGCTGGACTGACTCACACCCGCTTCCTGCGCCAGACGTGGCGAGCTGAGTTGACAGGCATGTGCGGGCTGCGCCAGAAGATAATCGGCCAGCCGACGCTCATTCAACGCCAGCCCGGAATAGAGTTGACGGATGCGTAACAGGGCACTCATGGCAGACTCCTTCAGATTGATATTGCCAGCTAACAGAAGCAGGCCTGCACGCTGCCTTAGCTACTTACTTGCTGAAGAATAAGCATAAAGCATTGTTTATGTAATTTTATAACGCGGATCAAAGCTGAAGCCAAATTACATTGCAATAGCGCTGCCGTTAGTCAGCGATGGCTGCTACTGTCTACACTAATGAATGCTGAAGCAAAAGGTTTATCGAAGGAGAGCGGTGTAATGGCGGATTCGCAACGACGGGTGGTATTTTTCGATCTGGATGGCACCTTACATCAACAGGATATGTTTGGCACCTTTATGCGTTATCTGCTGTGGCGGCAACCGCTTAATTTGCTGTTGGTGGTACCGCTGCTGCCAGTGGTAGGTGCCGGTATGTTGCTAAAAGGACGTGCGGCGCGCTGGCCAATGAGCCTGCTGCTGTGGTCTATCACTTTTGGACACAGCGAGGCAGCGTTACAGCGTCGTGAGGAGAGTTTTGCCCGCTGGTTCCGTCAGCGGGTAGTGGCGTTTCCGGTGGTGCAGCAGCGATTGACCGATTATCTCAGCAGTGAGGATGCCGATGTCTGGCTGATCACCGGGTCGCCGCAGCCGCTGGTGGAAAAAGTTTATTATGACTCTGCCTTTCTGCCGCGCGTAAAGCTAATCGCCAGTCAAATGAAGCGAGGCTGGGGCGGACGTATCCTCAGCCTGCGCTGCCTGGGGCATGAGAAAGTTGTGCAGCTGGAAGAGCAGATCGGCACGCCATTGCAGCTTTACAGCGGCTATAGCGACAGCAAGCAGGATAACCCGCTGCTCTATTTTTGCCAGCACCGCTGGCGCGTGACGCCGCATGGCGAACTGCAACAGCTGGAATAATTTGGTCTGCTAACAGGTTTGGTTATAATGCCAGCCGCATTTTTCCGCTGGAGAGTACTGTGAGCGAAACAAGTGATGAATACTGGATGCGCTATGCGTTACAGCTGGCGCATCGGGCGCGTGAGCAGGGCGAAGTTCCGGTGGGAGCGGTGCTGGTACAGCATGATCAGGTGATTGGCGAAGGCTGGAACCGACCAATCGAACAGCACGATCCTACAGCGCACGCTGAAATGATGGCGTTGCGTCAGGGAGGTAAAGTGCTGGAAAACTATCGCCTGCTGGATACCACGCTATACGTCACGCTGGAGCCATGCATCATGTGTGCGGGCGCGATTGTTCATAGCCGCATTGGCCGACTGGTCTTTGGTGCCAGAGATGAAAAAACCGGCGCGGCCGGGTCGCTGGTAGATATATTGGGGCATCCGGGCATGAACCACCAGGTCAGGGTGGAGCATGGCGTGCTGGCAGAGGAATGTGCCGCCACGCTCAGCGATTTTTTCCGCATGCGCCGTGCACAAAAACGTGCGCAGCGGCAGGCGCTACGGGCGGCGCAGGCGAATCAGCCCTGAGACCGCTCTAATTCATGGCGATATCGGGCGCAACGGCTGGATAACCTTCACCCAAAGCTGCTTCCGCCGCTTTACGCTGGGCCAGCTTTTTCTCCTGCTCCTGCAGATAGCCCACCAGGCTAAGCTGATACTTGCGGATATTTTCCACATAGTTATATGCTTCGTGACCGCGTGCATAGCCGTAGGTGGTCTGACTGTAGTAGCGTTTCTGGCTCAGCATTGGCAGCCGTAGCTTAACGTCTGCCCAGCTGTCAGGATTGCCGCCCTGTTTTTCCGTCAGCTTGCGCACATCCAGCATATGCGCGTAACCCATATTATAGGCGGCCAGCGCAAACCAGATACGCTCATCCTCCGGCACGGTAGAGGGAACCTTTTCCATCATGCGTTGCAGATATTCACTGCCGCCGCGAATACTCTGTTCCGGATCGAGACGATCGTTCACCGCCAGGCTATCAGCGGTGTTGCGGGTCAGCATCATCAGGCCGCGCACGCCGGTTGGCGAGGTCGCCTGCGGATTCCAGTGCGACTCCTGATAAGAGATTGCCGCCAGCAGCTGCCAGTCTATTTCTTTCGCATAGCGTTCAAACAACGGGCGGATACCGGGCAGGGTATCGTCAATCGCGCGCAGGAAGGTACGGGTATCCACATAGTCAAAAGCACCAACGTGCCCAAGATATTTCTCTTCCAGCCGCGCCATTGCGCCTTCCTCTTCCATCTGGCTAAAGAAGTCGAGCATCGCCGCATAGAGGCTGTCATCTTCTTCACGCTGCATATACCAGGTGACAGGCTCTTCATCAGTAATATCAAACGCCACCGCCAGCTGCGGATGAATACGTTGCAGCAGGCCGATAGTTACGGAATCGCCGATGGTATAATCCAGCTCGCCATCCGCTACCGCCTCCAGTAGCGCTTTCGGTCCCTGATCGGTGGAGATCGCCCAGTCCAGATCGGGATACTGGTTCTCTTTGATATTGCGCAGCGTGGACATATAGGCGGAGCCGGAAGCGACCGTGAGCCGCCCCTTCAGGTTGCCAGGGTTTTTTGGGCGCGGCGTGCCGATGCGGTAAACCAGCTGCTGCGAGACGGAATAATAGCTGGGGCCGGTACGAAAGCGTGCCAGCCGTTCGCTGTTATAAATCAGCCCCGCAGCCAGCATATCGGCATCCCCGTCATCAAGGTCATCGAACAGGTCGTTCAGGTTTTGCCGAACGGTAACCTGCAACGTCACCCCCAGATAATCGGCGAATCGCTTCGCCAGCTCATAATCCATTCCGGCCGGTGCGTTATTGACGGTGTAGTAAGTCAGCGGAGAATTAATGGTACTAATTCGTAACACTCCCCGCGATTTTATCTGCGCAATTTTATCCTGCGTCCCGCCGTACCACGGGATGGTTGGCCAAAGCGCTACTGCCAGCAGCACGGTGATCAACCCGATAAGCAGATAATTAATTTTCAGGCGTTTCAAATAGTTATCTCTCGGTGGCTCTAAGGCCTCTGTCTCTTTGGGCAGCGTTTGTTATCTATTAAATCCCAGAGCGTGGGGCATTTTGCGCAACAAAGCTGCACAGAGCAACTTTAATAGCAGGGATCGTGCAATTTTCAGGCTATTTCGCAGCGCGGAAATTTCAACGCAAACGGTTTCGTTACCGGCCCCGTTTCTTTATAATATCGCCCGTTTTCCCTGTTGCGCCCAAAGAAGCGCCCTCCGGCACTTCGAAGACGAGAGATCTTAATGATGGAAATTCTGCGTGGTTCGCCCGCTCTGTCGGCATTTCGTGTAAACAAACTGCTGACCCGTTTTCAGGACGCTCACCTGCCGGTGAGTGATATTTACGCCGAGTATGTCCATTTTGCCGATGTCAGCGCACCGCTGAACGCAGAAGAAAAATCCCGCCTGCAACGTCTGCTGAAATACGGTCCCTCTCTCGCCGAACATGCGCCACAAGGGCGTCTGCTGCTGGTAACGCCCCGTCCGGGCACCATTTCTCCCTGGTCTTCCAAAGCCACCGATATTGCCCACAATTGTGATTTACCGCAGGTGCGCCGTCTTGAGCGCGGGCTGGCCTTTTATGTGCAGGCACCGCAGCTAACGGAAGCGCAGTGGCCGCAGCTGGCCGCGCTGTTGCATGATCGCATGATGGAAACGGTGTTTAGCGAGCTACAGGAAGCGGAAAAACTCTTTGTGCAGCAACAGCCGCAGCCGCTGCAAAGCGTTGATATTCTGACGCAAGGGCGTGCCGCGCTGGAGACAGCTAATCAGAAGCTGGGCCTGGCGTTAGCCGATGATGAAATCGATTATCTGCTGGCCGCGTTTAAAAAACTGGGGCGCAACCCGAACGATATCGAGCTTTATATGTTTGCTCAGGCTAACTCTGAACATTGCCGCCATAAAATTTTCAATGCGGACTGGGTGATCGATGGCGTATCGCAGCCGAAATCCCTGTTCAGGATGATCAAAAACACCTTCGCCGCCACGCCAGACTATGTGCTGTCAGCCTATAAAGATAACGCGGCAGTGATGGAAGGCTCGGCGGTAGGGCGCTTCTATGCGGATGCGCAGCAGGGCGTTTACGATTTCCATCAGGAGCCGACCCATATTCTGATGAAGGTCGAGACCCATAACCATCCCACGGCGATCTCGCCATGGCCGGGCGCGGCAACCGGCTCCGGCGGCGAAATTCGCGACGAAGGTGCCACCGGCCGGGGCGCTAAGCCAAAAGCGGGGCTGGTGGGCTTCTCGGTTTCTAACCTGCGTATTCCCGGCTTTGAACAGCCGTGGGAAGAAGATTTCGGTAAGCCGGATCGCATCGTTAGCGCGCTGGATATTATGACCGAAGGCCCGTTGGGCGGCGCGGCGTTCAATAATGAATTTGGTCGTCCGGCGCTGAACGGTTATTTCCGTACCTATGAAGAGCGCGTAAACAGCCATAACGGCACCGAGCTGCGCGGCTACCATAAGCCAGTTATGTTGGCGGGCGGTATCGGTAATATCCGCGCCGATCACGTGCAGAAAGGCGAAATCACGGTTGGCGCGAAGCTGATCGTGCTGGGCGGGCCAGCGATGAATATTGGTCTGGGAGGCGGCGCGGCCTCATCGATGACTTCCGGCCAGTCCGACGCCGATCTCGATTTTGCATCAGTACAGCGCGATAACCCGGAGATGGAGCGTCGCTGCCAGGAAGTTATTGACCGCTGCTGGCAGCTGGGCGAAGAAAACCCGATTCTGTTTATTCATGATGTCGGCGCGGGCGGCCTGTCGAACGCCATGCCGGAGCTGGTCAGCGACGGTGGCCGCGGCGGGCGTTTCAACCTGCGTGATATTCTCAATGATGAGCCAGGCATGAGTCCGCTTGAAGTCTGGTGTAATGAATCGCAGGAGCGCTATGTGCTGGCGGTGGCGCCAGACAAACTGGCGCTGTTCGATCGGTTGTGTCAGCGTGAACGCGCTCCTTACGCGGTGATTGGCGAAGCGACGGAAGAGCAGCATTTAACCCTTTCCGATAGCCACTTCGACAATCAGCCGATCGACATGCCGCTGGACGTCCTGCTGGGCAAAACGCCGAAGATGACGCGCGACGTCAGCCGTCTGCAGGCGCAGGGAGAAGCGCTGTTACGCAATGGCATTACGCTGGAAGAGGCGGTTAAACGTGTTTTACATCTGCCGACCGTAGCGGAAAAAACCTTCCTGATTACCATTGGCGATCGCAGCGTGACCGGCATGGTGGCGCGCGATCAGATGGTAGGGCCGTGGCAGATCCCGGTCGCTAACTGTGCGGTTACTACTGCCAGCCTCGACAGCTATCATGGTGAAGCTTTCTCTATTGGCGAACGTGCGCCGGTGGCACTGCTGGACTTTGCCGCCTCGGCCCGTCTGGCGGTGGGTGAGGCGTTGACTAACCTGGCGGCAACGGACATCGGCGCGCTGAAACGCGTGAAGCTCTCGGCTAACTGGATGGCCGCAGCCGGGCATCCGGGCGAAGATGCTGGCCTCTACGATGCGGTAAAAGCTATCGGCGAAGAGCTTTGTCCGGCGCTGGAGCTGACGATCCCGGTAGGGAAAGACTCAATGTCGATGAAAACCCGCTGGCAGCAGGAAAATGAACAGCGTGAAATGACCGCGCCGCTGTCGCTGGTGATCACCGCTTTTGCCCGCGTGGAAGATGTGCGCCGCACGGTAACGCCGCAGCTGCAGACGGCGGAAGATAACGCGCTGCTGCTTATTGATTTGGGTAAAGGGCAAAATGCGCTGGGCGCAACCGCTCTGGCGCAGGTGTATCGTCAGCTGGGCGATAAACCGGCCGACGTGCGCGATGTTCAGCAGCTGGCTGGCTTTTTCAGTGCCATACAGGCGCTGGTGCAGGCGGGGAAACTGTTGGCTTATCATGACCGCTCTGACGGCGGCCTGCTGGTCACGCTGGCAGAGATGGCGTTTGCTGGCCACTGCGGGATCGAAGCGGATATTGCCACGCTGGGTGCGGATGCGCTGGCGGCGCTGTTTAATGAAGAGCTGGGCGCTGTGATTCAGGTCAGCGCGCAGGATCGCGCAGCGGTAGAAGCGCTGCTGAGCGAGCATGGCCTGAGCGATTGCGTTCACTATCTTGGCAAGGCGCTGCCGGGCGATCGTTTCGTGATCCACGCGGGCGATAAAGTGGTCTACAGCGAAAGCCGCTCCACGCTACGCGTCTGGTGGGCAGAAACCACCTGGCAGATGCAGCGCCTGCGTGATAACCCTAACTGTGCCGATCAGGAACATGAAGCGAAAAAGGATGATAACGATCCGGGCCTGAATGTTCATCTCACCTTTAAGCCACAGGAAGATATCGCGGCTCCCTTTATTGCTCGCGGTGCTCGGCCAAAAGTGGCCGTGCTGCGTGAGCAGGGCGTCAACTCGCATGTTGAGATGGCGGCAGCTTTCCATCGCGCCGGCTTTGATGCGGTGGATGTGCATATGAGCGATCTGCTGGCTGGCCGTACCGGCCTGGAAGAGATGCAGGCGCTGGTTGCCTGTGGCGGTTTCTCCTATGGCGACGTGCTGGGCGCTGGCGAAGGCTGGGCGAAATCAATTCTGTTCAACAGCCGCGTTCGCGATCAGTTCGAAACCTTCTTCCATCGCCCGCAAACGCTGGCGCTGGGGGTTTGTAACGGCTGTCAGATGATGTCTAACCTGCGTGAGCTGATCCCTGGCAGCGATCTCTGGCCGCGTTTTGTACGCAACCAGTCCGAACGTTTTGAAGCGCGCTTCAGCCTGGTTGAAGTCACGGCCAGCCCGTCGCTGTTGCTGGAAGGTATGACCGGCTCGCGTATGCCGATTGCCGTATCGCACGGTGAAGGTTTTGTTGAAGTGCGTGACGGTTCCCATCTTGCCGCGCTGGAGGCAAAAGGCATCGTGGCGCTGCGTTTTGTCGATAACTATGGCAAGGTAACCGAAAATTATCCTGCTAACCCTAACGGCTCGCCAAACGGCATAACCGCAGTAACCAGTGAAAACGGTCGCGTCACCATTATGATGCCGCATCCGGAGCGCGTGTTCCGTACCGTGAGCAACTCCTGGCATCCAGCCGAATGGGGTGAAGATGGCCCGTGGATGCGCATTTTCCGCAATGCGCGTAAACAGCTGGGGTAATTTCGCATTCTGCTATCAACCGCACCGTTTTCGGTGCGGTTTTTTTATTTTTAAGGGAGCGTTGCTAATCTGCGACAGTGCAGGGAGTAGGGTGTCTCTAAAAGGAGACATTTAATTAATTGATATTTATGGGGTTTTAATAATAACATTCACAATGTTGCCAATAAGCGACAGGATCGAGGGTCGCTGTTTAGGTTAAGTCACTTTTCAGCAATGTTCGCCACTGCAATGCCTTAATAATTAACCAGTTATATAATTATTTTAAAGTTGGCACATAGTTTGCTAATATATCCGCAGTGGCTCATTCACCTCCTTATGACAGCCCTGCTAACGCGGTCAAGCGCTTCATAAAACGCCGAATGACGCACAAAACGGTGCCTGCCGTCCACGTACCGATAATAGTTCGCTTGCGACTTTATCAAACACCGGGCGCAACGTTGAGTTAGGCACCACCTAATTTTAATGCGGTGAATATTCATCGCATCTGGAACGGCAGGGCTTCGGCTCTGCCGTTTTTATTTCTGCGGCCACTACCGCGTTTCCGCTGGCTACTTTTTGCTTCAGACTTTCCTCCCGCCGCGTTGTTGGTTAGCATCATTCTTCCTTCAATAAGGATAATGCATGTGAAAACCTGGCGACTGTTTCCGCGTTCCCTGCGTCAGCTGGTGCTGATGGCGTTTTTACTGGTCTTGCTGCCGTTGCTGGTACTGGCATGGCAAGCCTGGGAAAGCCTTTCGGCGCTCAGCCAGCAGGCTGCCGATACCAATCGCACCACGCTAACCGACATTCGGCGCAGTGAGGCTATGGCGCGCACCGCGCTGGAGCTGGAGCGCAGCTATCGTCAATATTGCGTTCTTGGCGATCCAATGCTGGCACGGCTCTATCAAACCCAGCGCGTACGCTATTCTCAGATGCTGGATGCCCACGCTCAGGTGCTGCCCGACCTGCGCGCCTGGCACAGCCTGCGTCAGGCATTGTCCCGGCTGGAGCAATTGCACTGTCTGAACAGTAACCCGATCAGCGCTGCCACGGAGAGCCTGACAAGCTTTTCCAGCGCGAATGCGCAAATGGTACAGGCCACGCGTGAAACCGCCTTTTCGCGTGGCTTACAGCTGCAACGGGAGATCGCCGAGCGCGGACAGTTCTTTGGCTGGCAGGCGCTGCTGCTGTTTATGGTAACGCTGGGGCTGGTACTGTTGTTTACCCGCATGATTATCGGACCGGTAAAAAGAGTTGAAAGGATGATCAACCGGCTGGGCGAAGGCCGGCCGCTGGGCAATATGGTTGGCTTTAAAGGCCCGCGAGAGATCCGGGCGCTGGGCCAGCGCATCATGTGGCTGAGCGAACGGCTGGCATGGCTGGAATCACAGCGCCATGAGTTTTTACGCCATATCTCCCATGAGCTAAAAACGCCTCTGGCCAGCATGCGCGAAGGCACCGAGCTGTTAGCGGATGAGGTAGCGGGACCGCTGACCGCCGATCAGAAAGAGGTGGTCGCCATTCTGGACGGCAGCAGCCGTCATTTGCAGCGCTTGATCGAACAGCTGCTTGACTACAACCGCAAGCTGGCAGACAGTCCGCAGCCGCTGGAAACGGTAAACCTGGCGGAAATTATTCATAGCGTGGTTGACGCGCACGCGCTTCCGGCGCGCAGTAAACTGATGCAAACCGAGGTAGACCTGCAGGTTGCCACCTGTCGCGCGGAACCGATGCTGCTGATGCGGGTGATCGATAATCTCTATTCTAACGCTGTATATTACGGCAGTGAATCCGGTACCATTTGGCTGCGCAGCCAGAAGCACGGCAACCGGGTATGGATTGATGTAGCTAACACCGGCACGCCGATTCCTGTTGCAGAACAGGCAATGATCTTTGAGCCTTTTTTCCAGGGAAGCCAGCAGCGTAAGGGCGCGGTTAAAGGCAGTGGTTTGGGGTTGAGCATTGCCAAAGATTGCCTGCGGCGTATGCAGGGCGATCTGCAGCTAATCACCACGGATCAGGCTGATATTTGCTTCCGTATTGAACTTAATTTGAGCGCCGGGAAATGATAGCCAATGACCATATTTACATTCTCTGCCGCACAAAGTTTTGGCCGTCCTCTGCTGTTGATGTCGGCCTTACTGGTTGCTGCCTGTCAGCAGCCCACTCACAGCGTTTTACCTAATCAGGCTGCGACGCCGCCTGAACCGAAAATCAATATCGTTGATTATCTGGCGGTCGATTGCGCTCGCGTCTGGCACATTGATGACAGCAGCAGTATTAAAAATCCGCTCTACTGGATACGCGCCATTGATTGCGCAGCCAGGCTGTCGCCGGTACAGGCGCGGGCGGAGGCGCACGGCTGGCCTGCCACTAACTGGCAAAACAGCTTTAAACAGGGGATCCTGCTGGATAACGGCAACGTTACGCCGGTTGAACGGCGTCAGTACGTAGAGCAGCTGGACAGTTTCAGCGTGGCTTATCCCGCCTCGGTACGCCCGCTACTGCAGCTGTGGCGTAATAATCAGGCGTCCCAGCTGGATTTATCAGAAAGCCGGACGCGCTACCATCATCTGCAGCAGAGCAGCGACAGTCAGCTTGATGCGCTGCGACAAAAGCAGCGCAGCCTGAATCGGGAGTTGATGGAGACGCGTCGCAAGCTGGAGACGCTGACCGATATTGAACGGCAGCTCTCGTCGCGTAAGTCGCCTGATGTCTCAGATAATAATCATTCTGATGAGAGCGTGACATCCGCGCCGTCAGGTGAAAACAGCCATGAAAAAGAGGCGCAATAATGCCACGTAACTCTGCCCGTTTGCTGCTGGTTGATGACGATCCCGCGCTGCTGAAGCTATTGGGGATGCGTCTGACCAGCGAAGGTTTTCTGGTCACGACGGCCAGCAGCGGGCCAGACGCGCTGCGTCAGCTGAATAAAGAGAAGGTCGATCTGGTGATCAGCGACCTGCGTATGGATGAAATGGATGGCCTGGCGCTGTTTGGCGAAATTCAGAAGCTCCATCCTGGCCTGCCGGTAATTATCCTGACGGCGCACGGCTCGATACCTGAAGCGGTTTCAGCCACGCGCCAGGGCGTTTTTAGCTTTCTTACCAAGCCTGTGGATCGGGATGCGCTCTATAAGGCGATTGATGAAGCAATGTCCCATAGCGCGCCAGCCAGCAATGATGCCTGGCGCGAAGCGATTGTTACCCGCAGCCCGCTGATGCAGCGCCTGCTGGAACAGGCGCATATGGTGGCGCAATCTGACGTCAGCGTACTGATTAACGGGCAAAGCGGTACCGGCAAAGAGGTGCTGGCGAAGGCGATTCATGCCGCCAGCCCGCGAGCCGGTAAGCCTTTTATTGCCATTAACTGCGGCGCTTTGCCGGAACAGTTGCTGGAATCGGAGCTGTTTGGTCATGCCCGGGGTGCCTTTACCGGAGCGGTAAGCGCGCGTGAAGGACTTTTCCAGGCGGCTGAAGGCGGCACGCTATTTTTAGATGAAATCGGCGATATGCCGCAAACGTTGCAGGTTAAACTGCTGCGCGTGCTGCAGGAACGGAAAGTACGACCTTTGGGCAGCAACCGCGACCTGGACATTAACGTGCGCATCCTTTCCGCCACCCATCGTGATTTGCCGAAAGCGATGGAGAAGCAGGAGTTTCGCGAGGATCTGTTTTATCGCCTGAATGTGGTAAGCCTGAAAATTCCGGCGTTGCATGAGCGTGCCGAGGATATTCCGCTACTGGCGAATCATCTGTTGCGCCAGGCGGCAGAACGGCATAAACCCTTTGTCCGCAGCTTCTCAACCGATGCCATGAAGCGTCTGATGAGCGCCAGCTGGCCCGGCAACGTGCGTCAGCTGGTTAACGTTATTGAGCAGTGCGTGGCGTTGACCTCCGCGCCGGTAATTAGCGAGGCGCTGGTGGAGCAGGCGCTGGCGGGCGAAAACACGGTGCTGCCGACCTTTGTCGAGGCGCGTAATCAGTTTGAACTGAACTATCTGCGTAAGCTGCTGCAGATGACCAGGGGCAACGTTACCAACGCGGCGAGGCTGGCAGGACGCAATCGCACTGAATTTTATAAGCTGCTGGCACGTCACGAGCTGGACGCTAACGACTTCAAAGAGTTGTAGTTTTTAGTGCCGTTCACGCGGTCAGATATGTTAGCTTAGCCTGCGAAAACAGAGAGCGTATCTACCGCACACAATCTGAGTATTACCCGTCCGGCCACGGAGGGAGAGAAAAAGGGTCCGTTATGAAAAAGATTGATGCAATTATCAAACCGTTCAAGCTCGACGATGTTCGCGAGGCGCTGGCTGAAGTGGGCATTACCGGGATGACCGTGACTGAAGTAAAAGGCTTTGGTCGCCAGAAAGGGCATACGGAGCTTTACCGCGGCGCGGAGTATATGGTCGACTTTCTGCCGAAGGTAAAAATTGAAATCGTAGTGGCTGACGACATTGTTGATACCTGCGTCGATACCATTATGCAGACGGCGCAAACGGGCAAAATCGGTGACGGCAAAATCTTTGTCTACGATGTGGCGCGCGTGGTGCGTATTCGTACCGGTGAAGAAGATGAAGAGGCGATCTGATCCCACTGGCTGCTAACGTCCGGGCGAGCTGATTGCTTTCGCGCCTGGACGCCAGTGGGTTTAAATCCGATCGCAGTTTTTGCCAGCGCCCGGTCGGGGCTGGCTTTTCATCAGGCTAATGCCAGCGCGACGGCCGCTTCAGCATGAATTTGCGTGGTGTCGAACAGCGGAACCGTCGCATCCTGTTGATCGATAAGCAGCGTAATTTCCGTACAGCCCATAATAATGGCTTCCGCTCCCTGCGCGACCAGCTCTTCCATCACCGCGCGATATTTCTCTCGGGAAGCGGCATTAATATGGCCCAGGCACAGCTCCTGATAAATAACCTGATGCACGGTTTCGCGTCCGGCTTCATCCGGGATCACTACTTCAATGCCATAGTCATTCTGCAGCCGCTGTTTATAAAATGCCTGTTCCATCGTAAAGCGGGTGCCTAACAGGCCGATTTTGCCCATCCCGGCCGTTTTAATCGCTTCCGCCGTGGCGTCGGCAATATGCAGCAGCGGAAGATCGCACGCCGAGGCGATCGCAGGTGCCACTTTATGCATGGTATTGGTACAGAGCACGATAAAATCAGCGCCCGCCGCCTGCAAAGCGCGGGCTGCCGCCGCAAGCTTTTCTCCTGCTTCCTGCCAGTTACCGGCCGCCTGCAGCTGCTCTATTTCATAAAAATCAACGCTATACATCACCAGCCTGGCAGAATGCAAACCGCCAAGCTGCGCGTTGATGCCTTCGTTGATAATTTTGTAATAGAGCGCCGTTGACTCCCAGCTCATCCCGCCCAACAAACCGATCGTTTTCATGCCTCACCTGCTTAAATACCCGGAATCAGCAATGAGCTTAAACCACTTTGTGCGGGCCAAACACCTCATAATGGATATGCTGATGGGGAACGCCGGCATCCAGCAGTTGACGTGCAACAAATTGCATGAAGCTTACCGGACCGCAAAGATAGTAGTGGCGACCTGTTTCAGCCAGCTCGGCGGCAACGGCAGACAGATCTATTTTGCCCTGCGCGCTAAAGCGTCCGGCATCTTCCTCACGCGGCTTGCTGTACCAGACATAGCTGTTGAAATGCGGAAGCTGCGCGCCGGTTTGCGCGACTTCATCAGCAAACGCATGGCGGGCACCGTTCTCTGCCGCATGAAGCCAGCTTACCGGTGCCTGGTGAGGCTGCCTGGCAAGGGCATGCAGCATCGCCAGCATCGGCGTTAAGCCGACGCCAGCTGAAATCAGGGCCACAGGCGTTGTCGCCTCGACCTGCAGGAAAAAGTCGCCAGCCGGCGCCGCCAGATTAACCACGTCGCCAACTTTTGCTTTCGCATGCAGCCAGCCGGAAACCGTACCCAGCGCTTCATGTTTGACGGCGATGCGATAGTCACGACCATTTGGCGCATGGGTCAGAGAGTATTGCCGGATTTCATGGTTAGCGAAGTCAGGATCCTGCACATGCACGCCCAGATACTGCCCTGGGTTAAAATCCGCCACCGGTTCGCCATCTACCGGCGTCAGGGTAAAGCTTTTAATGACTTCGCTCTGCTGCTGAATAGCGCTGATACGGAAAGGACGTGTGCCGCGCCAGCCGCCCGGTTTTTCCTCGTGCTCATGATAAATCTCTTCTTCGCGCTGGATAAACACATTGGCCAGCACGCCATAGGCTTTGGCCCAGGCGTCCAGCACTTCCGGGCCAGGGTTGAGCATTTCATCAATGGTGGCCAGCAGGTGTTTGCCCACAATCTGATACTGTTCCGGCTTAACGGAAAAACTGGTGTGTTTTTGCGCGATACGCTCTACGGCAGGCAGCAGAGCCGCCAGATTTTCAAGGTTAGCGCCATAAGCACAGATAGCGTCAAAAAGGGCCTGACGTTGATCGCCATTGCGCTGATTGCTCATATTAAACACATCTTTCAGTTCCGGGTTATGGGTAAACATCCGGTCATAAAAGTAAGCAGTTAGCGCGGGACCCGTTGCTGCCACAGCGGGCAGGGTGGATTTAACGGTGGTGATGGTTTGGGCATCAAGCATAATCACTCTCCAGTGAGATTTATAAGTTGCATTTTAAATGCATGTTAATTGCTTTTGTCGTTATTTGTAAATAATGCTGGAAAAATAAAGGATGCTAACGTTAGCAATAATGAAAAACAGACAAGCGGCGGCTGAATAACTGTCATGATAAAAGTGGGAAGGCGATCGGGCTGCAAACCTTGCCAGTGCTCAAGCCAATCGTTTGCGTAAAAAGCCGTTCACGAGGCTATGCTTCTACCTGCAAAACGGTTTACACTGTTGGCCTTCGCCCGTCAGGGCCATATAGTGCCGTTAAAAGTTAGCTGAGTCAGGAGATGCGGATGTTAAAGCGTGATATGAACATTGCCGATTACGATGCCGAGTTGTGGCAAGCAATGGAGCAAGAAAAGGTTCGTCAGGAAGAGCATATTGAACTGATTGCTTCAGAAAACTACACCAGCCCGCGCGTGATGCAGGCGCAAGGTTCACAGCTGACCAATAAATATGCCGAAGGCTATCCGGGCAAACGCTACTACGGCGGTTGTGAATATGTAGATATCGTTGAGCAACTGGCCATCGATCGCGCCAAGGCGCTGTTCGGCGCAGATTATGCCAACGTCCAGCCGCATTCTGGTTCACAGGCAAACTTTGCAGTCTATACCGCGCTGCTGCAGCCGGGCGATACCATTTTAGGTATGAACCTTGCTCACGGCGGTCACCTGACGCACGGCTCTCCGGTAAACCTCTCTGGCAAACTGTATAACGTTGTACCTTACGGTATCGACGAAACGGGCAAAATCAATTATGACGAGCTGGCTTCGCTGGCACAGCAGCATAAGCCGAAGATGATCATTGGCGGCTTCTCCGCCTACTCTGGCGTATGCGACTGGGCAAAAATGCGTGAAATCGCCGACAGCGTTGGCGCTTACCTGTTTGTTGATATGGCACACGTTGCGGGTCTGATTGCCGCAGACGTTTATCCGAACCCGGTTCCGCATGCGCATATCGTTACCACCACCACCCATAAAACGCTGGCGGGTCCGCGCGGCGGCCTGATTCTGGCGAAGGGCGGCGACGAAGATCTGTATAAAAAGCTTAACTCTGCCGTTTTCCCGGGCGGACAGGGCGGCCCGCTGATGCACGTTATCGCGGGTAAAGCGGTGGCGCTGAAAGAAGCGATGGAGCCGGAGTTCCGGGTTTATCAGCAGCAGGTGGCGAAGAACGCCAAGGCGATGGTCGAAGTCTTCCTGGAACGTGGCTACAACGTGGTTTCCGGCGGCACCTATAACCATCTGTTCCTGCTGGATCTGGTGGATAAAAACCTTACCGGTAAAGAAGCAGATGCCGCGCTGGGCCGTGCGAACATCACCGTGAACAAAAACAGCGTGCCGAACGATCCCAAAAGCCCGTTTGTCACCTCTGGTATCCGTATCGGTACGCCGGCGGTCACCCGTCGCGGCTTTAAAGAAGCTGAAGTTCGCGAGCTGGCTGGCTGGATTGTGGATGTGCTCGATAACATCAACGATGAAGCGACCATCGAGCGCGTGAAGCAGAAAGTGCTGGAAGTTTGCGCTCGCTTCCCGGTGTATGCCTGATAGTTTTCCTCTCGCTTTAGCTAAAAGCCCCGTCCTGTTGGCCGGGGCTTTTTTATCACCGCAGAAACCCTTAATTGCTTATCCTTCCACGATTTGCCAAAGTAAACGCCTTATTGTCGGGGGATATATGACGGTCCGTTCAACATACTGGTTAGCACTCGGTTACTTCACCTACTTTTTTTGTTATGGCATCTATCTGCCTTTTTGGGCCGTATGGTTAAAAGGCAGCGGGCTGGATGCGGAAAAAATCGGTCTGCTGCTGGGGGCCGGAATGATTGCCCGCTTTGTTGGTAGCCTGCTTATCGCCTCACGAGTGCGCGATCCCTCACAGCTGGTGCTGGCGCTGCGTCTGCTGGCGCTGTTAACGCTATTGTGCGCCGCCGGGTTCTGGCTGGGACAGCAGTGGCTGTGGCTGCTGCTGGTAATGATCGGCTTCAATCTGTTTTTCTCGCCGCTGGTGCCGCTCAGCGATGCGCTGGCCGCTACCTGGACGCGCCAAATCGCGCTGCCTTACGGGCCGGTAAGACTGTGGGGATCGCTGGCGTTTGTCATCAGCTCGGCGCTGACCGGCGTACTGATTACCGCCTGGAACAGCCAGGCGATCCTGGCGCTGTTAAGCGTGGGCATTGTGATGATGCTGGGCGGGATGCTACTGCGACCGGCAATAATGCCAGTGGGAGAAACTCGCGCCGCACAGAGCGCCGGGTGGACCGAATGGATATCGTTGCTGCAGGAAAACAGCGTATGGCGTTTTCTGCTCTGCGTGACGCTGATGCAGGGCGCGCACGCCGCCTATTACGGCTTTAGCGCTATCTGGTGGCAGGAGGCGGGCTATTCCGCCAGCGTGGTTGGCTATTTGTGGTCGCTGGGCGTGGTAGCGGAAATTATCATTTTTGCGCTGAGCAATCGTCTGTTCCGCCGCTGGAGCGCGCGCGATCTGCTGCTGCTCTCCGGCATCTGCGCTCTGGTGCGCTGGAGCCTGATGGCCACGACCACCCAGCTGCCGTGGTTGATTGTCGCCCAGATCCTGCACTGCGGCAGTTTTACCGTTTGCCATCTGGCGGCAATGCGTTTTATCGCGGCGCGTCAGGGCGGGGAAGTGATCCGTCTGCAGTCGGTTTATTCGGCGCTGGCGATGGGCGGCGGCATTGCGGTGATGACCATGGTGTGCGGCGTGCTGTTCCGCCACCTGCACGGCAATATCTTTTGGTTAATGGCATTGCTGGTGCTGCCGGCGCTGTTTCTGCGTCCGCGTGTACAGGCCTCAGGACTCCAGCAATAGACGGATCCGCTGCTGCTGGTGAGCGGTTAACGGCAGCTCAGCATGAATGAAGGGCGGCGAATAGAGCGGTAGCGGGGCGGCATAAGGCGAGACCACCAGTGTCACGCCTTTCGGCGCTCCGTAACGCTGAAAGTCGCACGTTGATAAATATTTAATATTCAACGGCAACAGCGTCAGTTCCCGCAGCTGTTGCTCTAACTCCTTTTCCAGCGCAGCCTCATCACCCGTTAACAGCAGCACCTGCTTCTCCTGCAAAGCGTTCTCCTGCATCAGCCAGGAACCGAAAATAACGGCGATCAGCCCCATCTCTTCTGCGGAAAAGCGGATGCCATAATGATTTTCAAAGGTTTCAACAGCGCTTTGTGTGGTACGCAGCAGGCGTGGATAGAGGCGAATAACCTCCTCAGAGAGGCTGTTATCAATACCGATCAAAAAATGGCAGCGGTCCAGCGCCTGTGCCAGATGCGTGTAGAGCTGGCTGCACAGCCCCTGTTCATTGCTGAAGCGCATACCGGAAAGAGACTGAAAGCGCGCCATCAGTCGTTGGGTTTGCTCCATGAGTTCCAGTTCGCCCTGATGCGATAACCGCCCGGGAGAGGGCGCGTGGATCATACTGAACAGCAATGTATAGAAGTCGATTTCGCTGGCGTCAGGCGCAAAGCGACAGCGCCGCTGCCAGTGCTGAATCACCTCCTGAGCCGCCAGCCGCTCGGCTTTATTTTCCAGCCAAAGCTGTTGACGGGCTGAAAAATTAGCCTGACGCGTATGGCACAGCGAATATTGCATAAACAGCTGAAGAAACAGCCGATCGCGTGGGCTAAAGTTACGCTGCAGGCGACCTGCACAGTGTTCAATCAGGGCCTGCAGGTTGCGCTCGTTATACAAAAGTTTTTCAATCTGACGCGCCTGCAGATGCTGACGCAGTGCGGGAGTAAAATGACCTTCGATAAACACCGGAGAAACGCGCAGCGCCCGACGCAGCCAGTGCAGCAGGCAGAGGCGTCTGTCCAGCTCGTCGCCCTGCAGCAAAAATGTGCCGTCCTGCTGCTGTAAGATGGCGAGGCGGTGATAACGCTGGATCTCTTCATCAACCTCCGCTATATCTTGCCGGGCAAGCGAGGGGTCTACGCAATTGAGTTGGCACAGGCTATCCAGGGTCAGCAAGGGCTCGGGCAAATAAAGCATCAGCAGGAGATGACAACGACGCTGGGAACTGGAGAAGAGTGGTGCTGTAGTTGTAGCAGAACTCATCATGAATTTTCCGGTCAGTCATACCAAAAATAAGCATAGACAACCGGCGTGACAACAGATGCGCGCCGACATATTTTTATCCAGACGTTAACCTGGCTCACAGAATTGCCGTACAGGAAGATGAATGACAGCGACCACTCTGACTAAACGCGCCGGTATTGGCTGCCTGGCGCTACTCCTTTCGCCTTTAGCCTGGTCTCATCCGCACAGTTTTATTGCCATGCAAACCACGCCGGTGGTCAGTAATGATGCGCTGACCGGTTTAAAGATGGTCTGGACAATGGATGAGATCACCTCTGCGGATCTGCTGTATGATGCCGGCGACGCCGGGCCCGGTTCACCGGTATGGAAAAAACTGGCGGCGGAAGTAATGGCTAACGTACTGGCGCAGCACTATTTCACTGAGTTCTGGCATCGGGGCAAAGCGGTAAAGTTTGATAATCTGCCGCCGTCTTACTCGCTGGCACGCAACGGGGCGCAGGCGGTGCTGACATTTGTTTTGCCGCTGGCGCAGGCGCAGCCGTTGAAAGGCCAGACCTATACTTTTAGCTCTTTTGACCCCACCTATTTTGTTGATATGACCTGGAAGAATGCCCAGGCGTTAAGCCTGCCGGAACCGCTGGCGTCCCGCTGCAAAATGACGCTGCAAACGCCACAGCCGGACGCTGCGTTGAAAAATTTCGCCCTGTCGCTGGATAAAGCCGATGCGCCGCCGGAAAGCATGGACCTGGGGCGTCAGTTCGCTCAAACGGTAACGCTCACATGTCTTTGATTCTGCAACGCAATAACGCGCGCTGGCGCAGCCTGTGGCCGCTGTGGGGCGTACTGATGCTGGCGCTGCTGTGCGCGCTGGCCGCCTGGTGGTATTGGCCGCAGCTGCTGTGGCAAAGCGTTATCTGGCAAAAGGGGCTGCATCAGCAGATGATTGCTCTGTTGCAGCGAACAGCAGCGCATCCGCATCAGGCTGGGCTGGCCCTGCTGGGCTTTAGCCTGCTGTATGGCATTCTCCGTGCACTGGGTCCGGGACACGGTAAAGTGGTGATCGCCACCTTTCTCGCCACGCATCCTGTGCGCCTGAAAACCAGCCTGCGCCTGACGCTGGCCGCTGCGCTAGTACAGGGTTTCGTGGCGGTAGCGCTGGTGACGCTGGTGTTGGCTATTCTGCAGGCCTCTTCCCGCCAGCTTCATCTCAGCAGCTACTGGCTGGAGAAGGGCAGCTATCTGCTGGTGGTCGGGCTTGGCGTCTGGCTGTGCTGGCGCGCACTGCGTCAGCTGCGGCGTAACGGCGCGCTGCGCATTCAGCAACTCCGTCCGCTTGATCATCAGCACGATGCGCACTGCGGCTGCGGTCACCAGCATCTGCCTGATGATCAGCAGCTGGCCCAGGCAACCAGCTGGAAAACGTCACTGTTGGTGGTGCTGTCGATGGGGCTGCGCCCCTGTTCCGGTGCGATTATGATGCTGCTGTTTGCCCGGGTGATCGGCGTCTATGCCTGGGGCGTGTTTAGCGCGCTGGCGATGGCGCTGGGCACAGCGCTGACGGTCTCAATGATGGCGCTTTTGGTACACAGCTCGCGTGCGCTGGCGATCCGGCTGAACCGGCGCGCTGCGCCTGCGCCCTGGCAGCGCGTGGCGTTACAGAGCCTGGCGCTGGCAGGCGGTTTGCTGTTGATTACTGGCGGCATCGTACTGTGGCTCAGCGCGCAACCGGCGATTTCAGGCGGTCTGCGCGCACTGCGCTGAAAAAAGATAAAAAAAATGCCGCACCTTCCAGAGAAGCGTGCGGCATTTTTCGCCAGCGTGATATTAACGCTTCAGCGCATCGCTCAGCTCATCGCGCATGGAAGCCAGCATCGCTTTCACTACGCGTGGATTACCGGCAACGATATTACCAGAGGTCATAAAGCCATGATTGCCGGTAAAGTCAGTTACCAGCGCGCCCGCTTCACGAGCAATCAGTTCGCCACCGGCGAAATCCCACGGCTTCAGGCCAATTTCAAAATAACCGTCAACGCGGCCGGCAGCAACATAGCAGAGATCCAGCGCCGCTGAGCCGGTACGACGGAAGTCCGCGCACTGGGTAAACAGCTTGCCAACCAGTTTCATATAGGTTGCAGCATGCTGCTTCTGTTTGAACGGGAAGCCGGTTGCCAGAATGGTGCCGTCCAGATCGCGTGCATTACTGCCACGCAGACGATAGCCGTTCAGCTGAGCGCCCTGGCCACGTACGGCAGAGAAGAGTTCGTTACGCATCGGATCGTAAACCACAGCCACTTCGGTGCGGCCTTTGATGCGCACAGCGATAGAGACCGCAAAATGCGGTAAGCGTTTAATAAAGTTGGTGGTGCCATCCAGCGGATCGATAATCCATTGTACATCCTGATCTTCTGCCGTCAGTTCACCACTCTCTTCACCGATAATAGTGTGCTGCGGATAAGATTTGCGAATCACCTCAATAATCAGGCGCTCGGCGTCGCGGTCAACATTGGTCACGAAATCGTTGCTGCCTTTCTGGCTAGCTTCAACGGCGTCCGGAGTTTCGTAATTTTTGGCGATTAAATTGCCGGCCTTGCGCGCAGCGCGCACGGCGATGTTGAGCATCGGATGCATCAGTATCTCTCACTGGATGTTAAAGAACGAGGAAAACGGCGCGGAGTATAGCAGGGAGATCGGAAAATGTCCTGCATTTATGTTAGCATCAACAAATTATCTCACCGACCTCCTTGAGTTATATGCTGCAAAATATTCGTATTGTGCTGGTGGAAACCTCTCACACTGGCAATATGGGTTCCGTCGCTCGCGCGATGAAAACCATGGGGCTGACTAACCTTTATCTGGTTAATCCGCTGGTTAAGCCTGATTCGCAGGCCATCTCGCTCGCCGCAGGGGCCAGCGATGTGATTGGCGATGCGGTAATTGTCGAGTCGCTGGATGAAGCGATTGCCGGCTGTAGTCTGGTGGTCGGCACCAGCGCCCGTTCGCGTACGCTGCCCTGGCCGATGCTGGATGCGCGCGAATGCGGCGTCAAATGTGTAGAAGAGGGCGCGCAGGCGCCGGTTGCCATCGTATTTGGCCGTGAACGCGTCGGCCTGACCAATGATGAACTGCAAAAATGTCACTATCACGTAGCGATCCCGGCTAACCCTGACTACAGCTCACTGAATCTGGCGATGGCCGTGCAGATCCTGGCGTATGAAGTGCGCATGGCTTTTCTGCAAAGCGATCGTGTAGAGCAGCCGCAGTATGAAGAGAGCCCCTATCCGCTTGTCGACGATCTGGAGCGCTTTTATCAGCATATGGAGCAGATGATGGTTACCAGCGGCTTTATTCGCCCGTCGAATCCGGGGCAGGTAATGAGCAAGCTGCGCCGCCTTTATACGCGTGCCCGCCCGGAGCGTGACGAGCTAAATATTCTGCGCGGCATGCTTGCCTCTTTTGAAAAAAAGCGCGGCGAAAATTAAGCATTGCCAGAGTACAAAAGCAGCGGCTAATACTTGAGTGTTTTACCAGGTTAAATAGTTGACCAAAACACTCGGGAATGTCAGACTTGCGACCATCATATATCACTCCGAAACAGGGTATAACTGAGGGTCGCCAAGCTATGAGACTGACATCAAAAGGCCGTTACGCCGTTACTGCGATGCTTGACGTTGCACTGCACTCACATGAAGGGCCGGTGCCGCTGGCCGATATTTCAGAGCGACAGGGGATCTCTCTCTCTTACCTTGAGCAGCTCTTTTCGCGCCTGCGTAAAAATGGCCTGGTGGCCAGCGTACGCGGACCGGGCGGTGGATATCTGCTGGGCAAAAGCGCAGCTGAAATCGCCGTTGGCGCAGTGATCACCGCTGTCGATGAGTCGGTTGACGCGACGCGCTGTCAGGGGAAAGAGGGCTGCCAGGGCGGCGAGCGCTGCCTGACCCACGTCCTGTGGCACGATTTAAGCGAGCGTATCAGCGATTTTCTCAACAACATTACGCTGGCTGAGCTGGTGAATAATAAAGAGATCCTGGATGTAGCCGATCGTCAGAATAACGAAACGCGCCGTATGGCGAATGGCCGCACGCAGGAGACCATTAATATAAATCTGCGGGCCTGATAATTTTTGATTTGAAGCGATGTACGGAGCTTAAGAGCAATGAAATTACCGATTTACCTGGATTATTCCGCTACCACGCCAGCCGATCCGCGTGTGGCGGAAAAGATGATGCAGTATCTGACTCTGGACGGCACCTTCGGTAACCCGGCCTCCCGTTCCCACCGTTTTGGCTGGCAGTCGGAAGAGGCGGTTGATATTGCGCGCAACCAGGTCGCCGAGCTGGTAGGGGCTGACCCGCGTGAAATCGTGTTTACCTCTGGCGCGACCGAGTCTGACAACCTGGCTATCAAAGGCGCTGCCCAGTTTTATCAGAAAAAAGGCAAGCACATCATTACCAGCAAAACCGAACATAAAGCGGTGCTGGATACCTGTCGCCAGTTAGAGCGCGAAGGCTTTGAAGTAACTTATCTCGCGCCGCAGAGCAACGGCATTATCGATCTGCAGGAACTGGAAGCGGCGATGCGTGACGATACCGTTCTGGTTTCCATCATGCATGTTAATAACGAAATCGGCGTGGTGCAGGATATCGCGACCATCGGTGAAATGTGCCGCGCGCGCGGGATCATTTACCACGTTGATGCCACGCAAAGCGTTGGCAAACTGCCAATCGACCTCAGCCAGCTGAAAGTGGATCTGATGTCGTTCTCCGCGCATAAAATCTACGGTCCGAAAGGCATCGGCGCGCTTTACGTACGTCGCAAGCCGCGTATTCGTCTGGAAGCGCAGATCCACGGCGGCGGTCACGAACGCGGTATGCGTTCCGGTACTCTGCCGGTGCATCAGATTGTCGGCATGGGCGAAGCTTACCGTATCGCGAAAGAAGAGATGGAAAGCGAAATGGCGCGCCTGCGCACGCTGCGTAACCGTCTGTGGGATGGCCTGAAGGATATCGAAGAAGTCTATCTTAACGGCGATCTGGAGCAGGGCGCACCGAACATTCTGAACGTCAGCTTCAACTATGTAGAAGGTGAGTCGCTGATCATGGCGCTGAAAGATCTGGCGGTTTCCTCTGGCTCCGCCTGTACTTCCGCCAGCCTGGAACCTTCTTACGTGCTGCGCGCGCTCGGTATGAGCGACGAGCTGGCACACAGTTCAATCCGTTTCTCCCTTGGCCGCTTCACGACTGAAGAAGAGATTGATTACACCATTGCGCTGGTGCGCAAATCCATTGGCCGACTGCGCGAGCTTTCTCCACTGTGGGAAATGTTTAAAGCGGGCGTGGATTTGAACAGCATCGAATGGGCGCATCATTAATTTCAGGTTTCAGGAGAACAGATCATGGCTTACAGCGAAAAAGTAATCGATCACTACGAAAATCCACGCAACGTGGGATCTTTTGACAACAGCGATCCCACTATCGGCAGCGGCATGGTCGGCGCACCGGCGTGCGGCGACGTCATGAAGCTGCAAATCAAGGTAAGCGACAGTGGCATTATTGAAGATGCACGTTTCAAAACCTACGGCTGCGGTTCCGCTATCGCTTCCAGCTCGCTGATTACCGAATGGGTAAAAGGCAAGTCGCTTGATGAAGCCGCTGCGATTAAAAATACTCAGATCGCCGAAGAGCTGGAACTGCCACCGGTGAAAATTCACTGCTCAATCCTGGCTGAAGACGCCATCAAGGCCGCCATCGCGGATTACAAGAGCAAGAAAGACGCACAGTAAGGGGAAATTATGTCTATTACCCTGAGCGACAGCGCGGCTTCCCGCGTAAGCAACTTTTTGCATAACCGTGGTAAAGGCTTTGGCTTACGTCTTGGCGTACGTACCTCTGGCTGTTCCGGCATGGCCTACGTGCTGGAGTTTGTCGATGCGCCCCAGCCCGAAGATACCGTTTTCGAAGATAAAGGCGTTAACGTGGTTATCGATGCGAAAAGCCTGGTTTATCTCGACGGGACCGAGCTTGATTTCGTGAAGGAAGGCCTGAACGAAGGGTTCAGGTTCAATAACCCGAACATGAAAGATGAATGCGGCTGCGGAGAAAGCTTCAACGTTTAGCGTTGGCGCAGCAGCAGGATAAATCGCTCCGGGAACGGGGCGATTCTTTTTATGCATCCCTCTGTTATCAACTGAGTCTGCTATGGATTACTTCACTCTTTTTGGCCTGCCGCCCTCTTTTGAGATTGACGCGGCAGAGCTCACCGCTCGTTTTCAGGCGCTGCAACGTCAGTTCCACCCCGATCGCTTCGCATCACAGCCGGAGCGTGAACGCCTTCAGGCCTTACAGCAGGCCGCCACCATCAATCAAGGCTATCAGGCTCTGCGCCAGCCGCTGCCGCGCGCGGAATATCTGCTGTCGCTGCACGGTTTCGATATCAATAATGAACAGCATACGATGCGCGATACTGCCTTTCTGATGGAGCAGCTGGCGTTGCGGGAAGAGCTGGACGCGATAGAACAGGCGCCCGACGCCGAAGCGAAACTGCAAGCCTTTATGCAGCGGCTGGCAGCAATGATGCAGCAGCGCAGTCAGCAAATGCAGCAGGAACTGGCCGCTGCCCAGTGGGATGCGGCGGCAGATACGGTGCGCAAGCTGCGTTTTCTCGCTAAACTGCGCAGCCAGACAGAACAGCTGGAAGAGAAGCTGCTCGATTTCTAACCGGGAAAACTAACATGGCGTTATTACAAATTAGCGAGCCGGGTCTGAGTGCTGCCCCGCACCAGCGTCGTCTGGCCGTGGGAATCGATCTGGGCACCACTAACTCTTTGGTCGCCACCGTGCGCAGCGGACAGGCAGAAACCCTGCCCGATGCGCAGGGTCGTCACCTTTTGCCTTCGGTGGTGTGGTATCAGGCGCAGCAAAATTGCGTAGGATGGGAAGCGCGCCAGCAGGCGGCAACCGATCCGGTGAATACCATTAGTTCGGTTAAGCGCTTGATGGGCCGTTCGCTGGCCGATATTCAACAGCGTTATCCTCATCTTCCCTATCAACTGCTGCCCAGCGAAAACGGTCTGCCGATGATCCAGACGGCGGCGGGCATGGTGAATCCGGTACGCGTTTCTGCTGATATTCTGCAGTCGCTGGCCGGGCGTGCGCGTGAAAGCCTGCAGGGCGAGCTGGACGGCGTGGTAATTACCGTTCCCGCCTATTTCGATGATGCACAGCGTCAGGGTACCAAAGATGCCGCCCGTCTGGCGGGGTTACAGGTGCTGCGTCTGCTGAACGAACCCACTGCGGCAGCGATCGCCTATGGCCTGGATTCAGGACAGGAAGGGGTGATTGCGGTTTACGATCTTGGCGGCGGCACGTTCGATATTTCCGTGCTGCGCCTGAGCCGCGGTGTGTTTGAGGTGCTGGCGACCGGCGGCGATTCAGCGCTGGGCGGCGATGATTTCGACCATCTGCTGGCCGACTGGCTGCGTGAGCAGGCCGGGTTGCACGATCGTGGCGATCACAGCGTACAGCGGCAGCTGCTGGATAAGGCCATCGCCGCCAAAATCGCTCTGAGCGAACATGAGAGCGTTGCCGTAACGCTGGGCGAGTGGCAGGGCACGGTTACGCGCGCTGATTTCGATAACCTGATCGCCGGGCTGGTGAAGCGGACGCTGCTCTCCTGCCGCCGGGCGCTGAAAGATGCTGATGTCACGCCGGAAGAGGTACTGGAAGTGGTGATGGTGGGCGGCTCGACGCGCGTCCCGCTGGTGCGTGAAAAGGTCGGCGAATTTTTTGGTCGTCAGCCGTTAACCACCATCGATCCGGATAAAGTGGTGGCCATCGGTGCGGCGATTCAGGCTGATATTCTGGCAGGTAACAAACCGGACAGCGATATGCTGCTGCTGGATGTGATCCCGCTCTCGCTGGGGCTGGAAACCATGGGCGGCCTGGTTGAGAAAATTATTCCGCGTAACACCACCATTCCGGTCGCACGCGCCCAGGAATTTACCACCTTTAAAGATGGTCAAACGGCGATGAGCATGCATGTGCTGCAGGGCGAGCGTGAGCTGGTTGCCGATTGTCGTTCGCTGGCGCGTTTCGCGCTGCGCAATATTCCGGCCATGCCCGCTGGTGGTGCGCATATTCGTGTGACCTTTCAGGTGGATGCGGATGGGCTGCTGAGCGTGACGGCGATGGAAAAATCCACCGGTGCAGAAGCCTCGATTCAGGTTAAGCCCTCGTATGGACTGACCGAAAACGAAATCGCCAGCATGATTACCGACTCTATGGCCTATGCGCAGCAGGATGTGGCGGCGCGTAAGCTGGCCGAGCAGAAGGTTGAAGGCCTGCGGGTGCTGGAAAGCCTGGCCGGCGCGCTGGCGGAAGATGCCGCGTTGCTGAGCGCAGATGAGTTACAGAAGATTCAACAGGCGCAGCAGCAGCTGCAGGAAACACTCCGCGCCGAAGAGGCCGATGCCATCAGCGCGGCGGTAAAACAACTTGATAAAGTAACCCAGGATTTTGCCGCCCGTCGTATGGACAACTCAGTCCGTCGCGCGCTGGCCGGTCATTCTGTGGATGAGGTTTGATCAATGCCGAAGATTGTCTTTTTACCCCATAAGGACCTGCTGCCGGAAGGCGGCGTATTTGACGCCGCACAGGGCGATACTATTCTTGACGTCGCGCTGCGCAACGGCATTGAGCTTGAGCATGCCTGTGAAAAATCCTGTGCCTGCACCACCTGCCACTGCATCGTGCGTGAAGGATTCGACTCACTGCCAGAAAGCAGCGAAGATGAAGATGATATGCTGGATAAAGCCTGGGGACTGGAGCCGGAAAGCCGTCTCAGCTGCCAGGCGCGCGTAACGGATGAAGACCTGGTAGTGGAACTTCCACGCTATACCATCAACCACGCACGCGAACATTAATCATTAAGCGGGTCGGCCTTAAAGCCGGCCCGTTTTCGTCTGAGGAGAAATTGTGGGACTGAAATGGACCGACAGCCGTGAAATCGGCGAAGCCTTGTACGATGCTTATCCTGATACCGACCCAAAAACGGTACGCTTTACCGATATGCATCAATGGATTTGTCAGCTGGAAGGGTTTGATGATAATCCTGATGCATCCAGTGAAAAAATTCTTGAAGCGATACTGCTGGTTTGGCTGGATGAGTTTGAGTAACTCTGGCTGCTTCCATTCTCGTTTCAGAAAAATATAAAGGGATACAAAAATGACCACTGAAAAGATGAATATCGCGCTGTCGACCACGGCTGCGGATGCTCGTTGGGGCGAAAAAGCGATCCTCAGCAGCAACGAAGAAGGAATGACGATCCACCTGAACGGTAGCGATGCGCTGGCAACCATTCAGCGCGCCGCGCGTAAAATTGACGGTCAGGGCATTCGCCATGTGGCGTTGAGCGGTGACGGCTGGGATTTGGAAAAAAGCTGGGCGTTTTGGCAAGGCTATCGCGGACCGAAAGGCGAACGCAGTGTTGACTGGGCACCGCTCAGCGACAGCGATCGCCAGGAGCTGGATCGCCGTCTGAATATCATCGACTGGGTGCGCAATGTGATTAACCAGCCGGCTGAAGAGCTGGGCCCGGAGCAACTGGCGCGCCGCGCGGTTGATCTGATCAGCAAATATGCCGGTGATGCGGTGAGTTACCGTATCACCAAGGGCGAAGATCTGCGCGAGCAAAACTATCTGGGTTTGCATACCGTGGGTCGCGGCTCGTCGCGCAGTCCGGTCCTGCTGGCGCTCGATTATAATCCGGGTGGTGACGAAAATACCCCGGTTTACGCCTGTCTGGTAGGCAAAGGCATTACCTTTGATACCGGCGGCTACAGCCTGAAGCAAAGCGCCTTTATGGACTCCATGAAGTCCGATATGGGCGGCGCAGCAACCCTTACCGGTGCGTTAGGGCTGGCGATTGCGCGCGGCCTGAAAAAACGCGTAAAACTCTATCTTTGCTGTGCAGACAATATGGTGAGCGGCAACGCTTTCCGCCTGGGTGATATTATTCGCTACCGCAACGGCAAAACCGTTGAGGTCATGAATACCGATGCGGAAGGGCGTCTGGTTCTGGCTGATGGCCTGATTGATGCCAGCCAGCAGCAGCCGGAGCTGCTTATTGATGCAGCTACGCTGACCGGCGCTGCAAAAACCGCGCTGGGCAACGATTATCACGCGCTGTTTACCTTTGACGATCGGCTGGCGCAGGAGCTGTTAAACAGCGCCGCCAGCGAAAACGAAGCGTTCTGGCGTCTGCCGCTGGCGGAGTTCCATCGGACTCATCTGTCATCCAACTTTGCCGATCTGAACAATATTGCCGGTGCGGCACATACCGCAGGCGCAAGTACGGCCGCTGCGTTCCTGTCGCATTTTGTCAGTAACTATCAGCAGGGCTGGCTGCATATTGATTGTTCCGCTACCTATCGCAAAGGCGCGGTTGAACAGTGGGCAGCCGGTGCGACCGGGCTTGGCGTGCGCACCATCGCTAATCTGCTGCTGAAATAAGCGCCTGGGGCCAGTCTGGTTCTGGCCCCGTTAAACAAGACAGAAAGAGCATGAATCACATGGAAACAAATGCTAACGCACGTCTGGAAAAGGTGCTGGAACTGGCGGCGACTGAGCCTGCGCATCGGCCAGAGTTTTTTACCCTGCTGATGGAAGCCAGCGTTTGGGTGCCGGGCAGCAGCACTGATGAAAAGCTGGATGCCAGTACGCCGGTAGAGCTACAGCACTGGGAAAAGGAAGATGGCACCAGCGTGATTCCTTTTTTTACCTCCGAAGCGGCGATGGCGGAAGCGACAGAGGGCGAGCAGTCTTATGTCATGTTGCCGGTACGCACGCTGTTTGAGATGACGCAGGGCGAAACGCTGTTTCTTAATCCCAAACTGCCAGCGGGGAAAGAGTTCTCTCCACGCGAGATCGCTCATCTGCTGGGGGAAGAAGGCGATGCGCTAAGCCAGCAAACGGTGCTGGAGGGCGGTACGTCGCTGCTGCTATCGGAAGTTGCCGAGCCGCCTGCGCAGATGATCGATTCTTTAACGCAGCTGTTAAGCAAATATAAGCAGGTGCGCCGGGCATTTGTTGCGCATATCAAAGAGCGGGCAGACGAGCGGCCTAATCTGCTGATCGCTATTGAGGCGGACGAGGATATCGATAAGATCATTCGTGCTGTGGGTGCGGTTGCCACCGATACTTTACTGGATGATGAACCGGTGGATATCTGCCAAATCGTCGAAGGCGAGAAGGGCATCAGCCATTTCTTCACGGCGCACATTACGCCGTTTTATGAACGACGCTGGGGAAGTTTTCTGCGTGAGTTCAAAGGCGGCCAGCGTATTATCTAAGCTGGCTTCGCCACTGCGCAGAGCGTATGAATGATTAAAGGGTCGCCAGGCGACCCTTCTTTATTGTGGCGGTGCCTTACCCCAGGCCGCGGCGCTTAGTGCGACGTGGCAACAGGCAGATCGTCGCGGCTGCCCCATTCGCTCCATGAACCGTCATACAGTTTCACCTCTTTGATACCCAGCGCTGTTAGTGCCAGGATAGCGACCGCCGCTGTGACGCCAGAGCCGCAGCTGGCCACGATAGGCTGGGTTAAGTCTACGCCCTGATGCTGAAAAATGGCGCGTAGCTCCGCTTCCGGTTTCAGTTGACCGTTAATCACCAGCTCACCCCAGGGGACATTCCTGCTGCCGGGGATATGGCCGCGACGCAGGCCTGGACGCGGCTCGTCAACTTCGCCTGCGAAGCGATTGGCCGGGCGCGCATCAATCAGCTGCGCGGTGCCTTCATGGCTGATTAACAGTACGTCAGTGACGCTTTTCACCAACTGCGGATCGTAGTGTGCTTCAAACTCCGCTTCCGGCAGATTGACATCGCCGGTTTGCAGCGCATAGCCAGCCTGCTTCCAGCCTGCCAGGCCGCCCGCCAGCAGTGAAACCCGTTCAACGCCGAAGGCGCGCAGCATCCACCAGGCGCGTGGCGCTGAAAACAGATTGCCCTCATCATATACCACCAGATGTTTTGTACTGTCGATGCCCAGCTCACGCATCGCCACCGCAAATGTTTCTGGACGCGGCATCATATGCGGATAAGGGCTGTTACGATCGGAGAGCTGCTCAATATCAAAAAAAGGCGCATTGGGCAGGTGTCCCGCCGCGTATTCGGCATGCATATCCCGTAAGTGCTCCTGACCCGCAGGCGCCATACGCGCGTCGATAACCTGCAAATCTGCATCGTTCTGATGTTCAGCTAACCACTGAGCGGTTACAAAGAGAGCGGATGTCATAACAACCTCAATATCCAATGATGTGCTGTGAGTGTCGACGATCTCGCAGCCCAGCTCAAGGCCCAATCTTTGATGCTGCGTTCATGATTACAGATTCGGAAAAGCAGCCGCAAAAAGCGAAATATTTTTTCTCAGGGTTACATTTGTTTTGCGGCACTCGCCGCAATAACTTCTCTTCGTCACGATAAGCGCTTGCCAGAATGTGTAAACAGAGCAATAACGTGCTGCGCAGGAAATTATTCAGGTTTGTTAAATTTTCTCTTTGTTCAGGTGATAATGCCGCTCTGATTTTACAAGGCACTTTTGCCATGGAGTAACTATGTCCCGGTTAAGGTATAAAGCTGGCGCCGCCTGGCTGCTGTCGCTAATGCTGCTGAGCGGCTGTGATGATAACAATTCCGATGCGCCGTTGAAGGCCGCCGCCAGTCAACCGGCCACAGCCAGGAGCAGCGCAACTGAGCTCAGCGCTGAACAGCGGGCCGCACAGCTGGCGCGAGAGCAGGGCAAACCGCTGCAGGTTATCGATATTTCAGAAGTGCAGCTCGACGGCGCCGGCACGCTGGTGGTGACCTTTTCCGTTTCGTTGAATGAGCAGCAAAACTTTAATCAATATGCTCATATCACAGACAGCAAAAGCGGCGCACTGGAGGGCGGCTGGGAGCTTTCGCCTAACCGTAAAGAACTGCGTTTTCGTCATCTGGAACCGGCAAGAGAACTCAAGGTGCGCGTTGATAGCGGACTGAAAGCCGCTAACGGCGCCACGCTGGAAAAAGCGGTGGAACAGACGCTGACCACGCGTGATATACAGCCGATGGTAGGTTTCGCCAGCCGTGGATCGCTGCTGCCGACGCGCATCACAACGGGGCTGCCAGTGATGGCGCTTAACGTCAATCAGGTGGATGTTGATTTCTTCCGTATTAAAATGGCCTCCCTCCCGGCTTTTATTGCCGACTGGCAGTATGGCAACAGCCTGCAAACCTGGCAGTCTGAATCGCTGCTGCAAAAGGCGGATCTGGTTTATACCGGACGTTTTGATCTTAACCCGGCACGCAATACGCGCGAACAGCTCCAGCTGCCGCTGGGGGATATTAAGCCGCTGTCGCAGCCAGGCGTCTATCTGGCCGTTATGAAGCAGGCGGGGACTTACAGCTACACCAATGCCGCTACGCTCTTCACGCTCAGCGATATTGGCCTCTCGCTGCATCAGTTCCCACAGCGAGTGGATCTCTTCAGCCAGCGGCTGGAGGATGGCGAGTCGCTGGATGGCGTGGCCCTGAGCATGCTGGATGAAAAAGGACATACCCTAAGCCAGGCCACCACCGATGCTCAGGGGCATGCGACACTGCCCTGGCAGGCCAAAGCGAAGTTGATCCTCGCAACCAAAAACGATCAAACGTCGCTGATCGATCTTAGTCGTCCGGCGTTGGATCTGGCGGAGTTTGCCGTTGCCGGGCCTGAAGGCTATGACAAACAGCTGTTTATTTTCGGCCCACGCGATCTCTACCGCCCAGGCGAGACGCTGATCGCTAATGCGCTGATGCGCGACGCGGATGGCAAACCGCTGCCACCGCAGCCGGTAAAGTTAGATATTGTGAAGCCGGATGGTGACACGGCCCGCACCCTGACCTGGCAGCCGGAAAACGGCCTGTGGCAGCTGCGTTATCCGTTACCAAAAGATGCGCCGACCGGGCGCTGGATGCTACGGGTGGAAGCGGGCGATGGCCGTCCACGTCAGTGGCCGTTTAGCGTCGAAGATTTTATGCCGGAGCGCATGGCGCTCAGCCTGACAGCCAGCGATCGGCCTGTATCACCAACCAGCGATATCAACTTTCACGTCAGCGGACGTTATCTGTATGGTGCCCCTGCAGGCAATCGCCTGCAGGGGCAGCTGTTTTTGCGTCCCGATCGCGAAGCGGTGAAAAGCCTGCCTGGCTATCAGTTCGGCGATATTAACGAGCAGGGGCTGAAGCGCAATCTGGATGAAATCGATCTGACGCTGGATACGCAGGGCAAGGCGACGGTCGCCGCGCCTGCCTCCTGGCAAGAAATAGCTTCGCCAGCTCGTCTTATTCTGCAAGCCAGCCTGCTGGAAAGCGGTGGGCGTCCGGTTACACGTCGCGTTAGTCAGGCGATTTGGCCTGCCGAAGTGCTGCCGGGCATCCGCCCATTATTTGCCAGTAAAGAGGTTTATGATTACCGCAACGATACCACTCTCATGCAGCCGGTTGTCGATGAGAACAGCAGCGCAGAATTCAGCATTGTGCTGGCTAATGCGCGCGGCGAAAAAATAACCGATCAGCAGGTTGAAGTGCGGCTGATCCGCGAACGACGTGACTATTACTGGAGTTTTGCCGAAGGCGATGGCTGGCAGTCACGTTATGATCAAAAAGATCTGGTTGAAGAGACGCGCCAGATAACGCTTAGCGCTGAAGGTGAAGCCAGAGTCGCTTTCCCGGTAGAGTGGGGCTCATATCGAATCGAAGCGGTTGCGCCTGACAGCGAGCGCCGCAGTAGCATACGTTTTTGGGCAGGCTACAGCTGGCAGGATAATACCGATGGCACCGGTGCGGTGCGGCCCGATCAGGTGAAACTCAAGCTGGATAAAGCCAACTATCAGCCTGGCGACAGGGCGATGGTACAGATAGAAGCGCCTGCCGCAGGTAAAGGCTATCTGCTGGTAGAGTCAAGTAGCGGTCCGCTCTGGTGGCAAACAGTTGATGTACCTGCCGGGGGCACCCAGGTGGCGGTCCCTGTCGATAAGGCGTGGCGTCGTCACGACCTTTACTTCAGCGCGCTGGTTATTCGTCCCGGAGATAAAGCGCAGGGCGTTACGCCGAAGCGCGCCATAGGGATTTTACATTTACCGATGCAGGATGAGGCGCGCCGACTGAATCTGACGCTAACGGCGCCGCAAAAAATACGACCGAACCAAAACCTCACGATAAAGGTAAAGGCATCGAGCGCAGGCGGTGATATGCCGAAGCAGGTGCAGGTGCTGTTGTCGGCTGTTGATAGCGGTGTATTGAGCATTACTGACTATAAAACGCCCGATCCTTATGCCGCCTTCTTTGGACGTAAACGCTATAACGCCGATCAGTATGATGTCTATGGACAGCTAATCGAAGGGCAGGGGCGGCTGGCTGCGTTGCGCTTCGGTGGAGATGGCGATGAAGGCGATCCTTTAAAGCGCGGCGGGCAACAGCCGGTTAATCATGTCAATATTCTGGCTACGCAGCTTCAGCCGGTTACGCTGGATGCCAACGGCGAGGGCACCATTACGCTACCGATACCGGAGTTTAACGGGGAGATGCGGCTGATGGCGCAGGCATGGAGCGAGGATCGCTTCGGCCAGAGTGAAAGCACCGTGGTGGTTGCCGCGCCGTTAATTACCCAAATGGCAACGCCGCGCTTTCTGGCAGGCGGAGACAGCAGCCGTCTGGCGCTGGATATCACTAACCTCACAGAAAGGCCGCAAACATTGACGGTTAACCTGCAGGCCAGTGGTCTGGTAACGCTGATGGATCCGTCGCCGCGCCAGATAAGCCTGCGTCCGGGAGAGCGCACCACGCTATTCGTGCCGGTCAGTGCCGCAATGGGTTATGGCGAAGGCAGCATCGAGGCTCTTATTACAGGCGTGGAGATTCCGGGCGAAAACCTGGCGCCGGGTAAAGGCCGCTGGATCCTTGGCGTACGGCCCGCCTGGCCCGCAGAGACGCGCAGTTTTAACGCTGTTATGCGCCCCGGGACGCCGTGGCAGTTATCTGCTGAAAACTTCAGCGGACTGGAGCCCGCGACAGTACAGAGCCAGTTGGCGCTGAGTGGCCGTCCGCCACTCAACATTGCACGCTATATCAGCGAGCTTTACGCCTGGCCTTACGGTTGCCTGGAGCAAACCATTAGCGGTTTGTGGCCCTCGCTATACACCAATCATAAAGAATTGACGGCCCTGGGCATTAAAAGCGGTAGCGATAGCGAGCGACACGCGGCGATTGAAACCGGGATTGATCGTATCGGCCAGATGCAGCGCTATAACGGCGGCTTTGGTTTATGGGGTAAGGAGAGCGCCGAAGAGTTCTGGCTTACTGCCTATGCGATGGATTTCCTGACGCGGGCAGGCGAGCAGGGCTATCATCCTGATAAGACGATACTGGCCAAAGGCAATGAACGTCTGCTGCGCTACCTGCAGGATGGCAATCAAGTAGAGGTGTATTACAGCAATGATCCTGCTGCAACGCGCTTTAACGTGCAGTCTTACGCTGCGCTGGTTCTGGCACGTCAGCAAAAGGCGCCGCTGGGGGCATTGCGTGCGCTGTATGAACAGCGAGCACAGGCAAAATCGGGCCTGGCGCTGGTGCAGCTGGGCGTAGCGCTGAAGCTGATGGGCGATACGCCGCGCGCCAACGCGCTGCTGAACCAGGGCATACATAGCGTGCGTCCCGCCCATTTTTACTGGCTGGAGGATTACGGCAGCCCGTTGCGTGACAGTGCGCAAATTGTCACCCTGCTGCGCGAGTATCAGCTACTGCCGGAAGCGCAGGACAATTTAATTATTGCTCTGGCGCAACAGCTTAACGGGAAGCAGTGGCTATCGACGCAGGAAAACAATGCGCTATTTCTTGCAGCACATACGCTGGAGCAAGATGAAAGCACGGTGTGGCAGGTAAGGCTCAATGAGCAGGAGGCGCTGATTAGCGGCAATAAAACTCGCATTCTGCTGCCTGGCGAGTCGCTGCTTAATGCTGGGATAACGGTAAACAGCCTGGGCGACGCCCCGGTATATGGCCGCCTGGACGTGGTCGGCTACCCGCAGACCCCGCCGCCAGCGTCCAGTCATAACCTTGCTGTGCGTCGTGAATATCTTGATCTCAATGGCAACCCCTTGTCTCTGACAGCAGTGAAAAGTGGCCAACTGATATTGGTGCATCTCACCGTCTCGGCTACCGATCGTGTGCCGGATGCGCTGGTTACCGATCTGCTTCCTGCGGGGCTGGAGCTGGAGAATCAGAACCTTGCCAGCGCCAGCGCCAGCCTGGGCGAAAGCGCGGCGAACGTGCAGGAGCTGATGAATGATATGCAGCAGGTCAGCATTAAGCACATGGAGTTTCGTGACGATCGCTTTGTTGCCGCTATTGATGTAGACAACTACCGGCCCGCTCAACTGCTCTATTTAGCGCGAGCGGTTACGCCTGGTAACTATCAGGTTCCGGCGCCGCAGGTGGAATCGATGTATGTGCCGCAGTGGCGCGCAACCGGTGAAACGCCGGCGCGACTGACGGTTCGCTAACTGAGCGCCCGGGTAAAACCGGGCGTTATTTTTATGAAATTTCTTTTACGCCCCGTAAAAATTGTGCTGTCAGGTCTGTTTATTCTGCTGGCCCTGCTGTGGCTGGCGGATCGTTTGTTTCCTTTACCGTTGCAGCAGGCCGCACCTGCCCGCCTGGTGGTAGCGGAAGATGGCACCCCGCTATGGCGCTTCGCTGATAAAAACGGCATCTGGCGTTATCCGGTCACGCCGGAAGAGGTCTCGCCCTGGTATCTGCAGGCGCTGCTGACTTATGAAGATCGCTGGTTCTGGCATCATCCGGGCATCAATCCATTAGCGCTTTTGCGGGCAGCCTGGCAGGATTTACGCGGTGGTGAGATCGTCTCTGGCGGCAGTACCCTTACCATGCAGGTTGCACGGTTGATCGATCCGCAGCCGCGAACGTTTGCTGGCAAACTGCATCAGGCCTGGCGTGCATTGCAGCTGGAATGGCATCTCTCCAAGCGCGAAATATTAACGCTCTATTTGAACCGCGCGCCCTTTGGTGGAACGCTGGAGGGCGTGGGAGCAGCCAGCTGGAGCTGGTTGGGTAAGTCGCCTGCAGCGCTCACGCGCGGCGAAGCGGCGCTGTTGGCGGTATTGCCACAGGCGCCAAGCCGTTTACGCCCCGACCGCTGGCCAGAACGGGCGCAGGCAGCACGCGATAAAGTGCTGTTACGCCTGGCAGACTATGGCGTTTGGCCACGGGTGGACGTTGAGGAAATAATGCAGGAGCCGGTTTGGCTTGCGCCGCGCCAGATGCCGCAGTTAGCGCCATTGTTGGCGCGCCGGGTGTTGGCGTTATCAAAGCAAAGCAAAATCACCACCACCATCAATACCTCGCTACAGCGGCAGATCGAAGCGTTAGCGCAGGGCTGGAAAGGATCGTTGCCGCCGCGTACCTCTATGGCGGTGCTGGTAGTGGATCATACTACGATGCAGGTTCGCGCCTGGATGGGTTCGGTCGATCTTAACGATGAGAGCCGCTTCGGCCATGTTGATATGATCGGCAGCGTGCGATCGCCGGGATCGGTGCTGAAGCCCTTTTTGTATGGGCTGGCGCTGGATGATGGCTTGATCGCCGCAGAGTCCTTGTTACAGGATGTGCCGCGCCGCTTTGGCGATTATCGACCCGGTAATTTTGATACCGGCTTTCATGGCCCGGTTAGCGCCAGCGAAGCGCTGGTTCGTTCACTAAACCTGCCTGCGGTGCAGCTTCTGGAGGCTTATGGTCCGAAACGTCTGACTGCGGCGCTGCGTAATGCGGGCTTAACCCTGCGTTTTCCCGCTGCGGCAGAACCTAATTTGTCGCTGATCCTTGGCGGCACAGGTGCGCGCATGGAAGAGATCGTGGCGGCATATGGCGCTTTTGCCCGACATGGCCAGGCGGCCCGTCTGCGTTTGCTGGCCGATGATCCCTTAATCGAACGGCCTTTGTTATCCCCTGGCGCGGCCTGGATTATACGGCGCATTCTGGCAGGCGAAGCCCAGCCTCAGCCTGACGCCGCGCTGCCTTTGATAGCGCCGTTAGCCTGGAAAACCGGCACCAGCTATGGCTATCGTGATGCCTGGGCTATCGGGATCAATGCGCGTTATCTGATCGGGGTATGGGTCGGACGGCCTGATGGCACGCCGGTAGCTGGTCAGTTTGGTGCAGCAAGCGCTATTCCGGTCCTTAATCAGGTGCATCATCTGTTGATGGCCTCGCCGCAGCTGCGTGGGGCTGTGCTGCCTGCCGATCCGCGTCCCGCCAGCGTGAGTGCGTTAACGTTATGTTGGCCGGGCGGACAACCGTTGCCTGCAGGCGACAGCAACTGCCGTCAGCGACGACAAAGCTGGGTATTAAACGGTACTACGCCACCAACCCTGCTTGCCGACGGTCAGGAAGGGCTTTTCGGCCTGCAGCAAACCGTTTGGCTCAATGCACAAGGAGAGCGGGTTGCAGCGGATTGCAGTGGCGCACAGGCCCGGCGGGTAGCGCTTTGGCCCATGCCGCTGGAGCCGTGGCTGCTGCCCGATGAGCGGCGCGCGCAGCGTCTGCCGTTGCCCTCGGCCAGCTGTGCGCCAGCCCTACAAAGTATCGCGCCGCCGCTACTATTAACCGGCATACGGGATGGGCAGATTCTGCATCGTTTACCGGGAAAATCTGAATTATCGCTGAGCGTAACGACGCAGGGAGGAGAAGGTATGGCGCGGTGGTGGTTTCTTAATGGTGAAGTACTGAGCGCTGCCGACGGCAGTTTGACGCAGCGGCTGGTATTGAATCGTACGGGGCATTATCAGCTCAGCGTGCTGGATGCTGCCGGCCAGGTCGCCGCCGTCTCTTTTACCGTGGAATAAATTACGGTAGGGTCAGAATGGGCATTAATGAAGCAGCAACGCGAAAAGGATCATACTTTTTCTATAAATTGCTGATTCTGAGATAGGCAAGCTGGCTCTGCGCCCCTATAATCGGCGCCGTTTTCACAGGCCGGTATCAATATATTCACAACCGGCTTAACCTGGAAGTTAAGACAGAGGTCAAAATGACAGTAGAACGTACCTTTTCCATCGTAAAACCGAACGCGGTGGCAAAAAACGTAATTGGTGCAATTTATAACCGTTTCGAAGCCGCTGGTTTCAAAATTGTTGCTGCAAAAATGCTGCACCTGACCAAGGAGCAGGCGGAAGGTTTTTATGCCGAGCATAAAGGCAAACCTTTCTTCGACGGTCTGGTTGAGTTCATGACCTCCGGTCCGATCGTTGTTTCCGTACTGGAAGGCGAAAACGCCGTTCAGCGTCACCGCGATCTGATGGGTGCAACCAACCCGGCTAACGCGCTGGCGGGTACGCTGCGTGCTGATTACGCTGACAGCTTCACTGAAAACGCCACGCACGGTTCTGACTCTCTGGAGTCTGCTGCACGTGAAATCGCGTTCTTTTTCGGTGAAAACGAGATTTGCCCGCGTACCCGTTAATCACGGATGCGCCTGACCGCACAATGACAGTTACAAATTAATTGTCAGGTTAACCGGTCATGCAATAGCTTCACGCTACAGTTATTTGTACAATAATGCGCCCTCATGAGTTCACTCAGCGAGGGCGCTTCTTTTTTATCCCTAACCAGGGCCATAACGTGTAACAACGAGGCCAGAGAAAATTATGTCCGAACACATTGTGACGCCATCGTCCGCATCTCCCGTTGTTGTTTCCCCCAAAAGCGAAAAAATCAATCTGCTCGATCTTAATCGTCAGCAGATGCGCGAGTTTTTCCTTTCCCTTGGCGAAAAACCTTTCCGTGCCGATCAGGTTATGAAATGGATGTATCACTACTGCTGTGATGATTTCGATGAAATGACCGACATCAATAAGGTGCTGCGCAATAAGCTTAAGCAGTTAACCGAAATCCGTGCGCCGGAAGTGGCTGAAGAAAAACGCTCTGCCGATGGCACGATTAAATGGGCGATTCGCGTTGGCGATCAGCTGGTGGAAACGGTCTATATCCCGGAAGACGACCGCGCTACGCTGTGCGTTTCTTCTCAGGTTGGCTGTGCGCTGGAGTGTAAATTCTGTTCAACCGCACAGCAGGGCTTTAACCGCAACCTGCGCGTTTCTGAAATCATTGGTCAGGTATGGCGCGCCGCGAAAATTATTGGTGCCGCTAAAGTCACTGGCCAGCGGCCAATTACTAACGTCGTGATGATGGGCATGGGCGAGCCGCTGCTTAACCTGAATAATGTCGTCCCGGCGATGGAAATTATGCTGGATGATTTCGGCTTTGGCCTCTCCAAACGTCGCGTCACGCTTTCCACCTCTGGCGTAGTGCCTGCTCTGGATAAGCTGGGCGATGTGATCGACGTCGCGCTGGCGATTTCGCTGCATGCGCCGAACGATACCATTCGTGACGAGATCGTGCCGATCAATAAAAAATATAACATTGAGACCTTCCTGGCTGCGGTGCGCCGTTACCTGGAAAAATCCAATGCTAATCAGGGTCGCGTTACGATTGAATATGTCATGCTGGATCATATTAACGACAGCACCGATAACGCCCATGAGCTGGCCGAGTTGTTGAAGGATACCCCATGTAAGATCAACCTGATCCCATGGAACCCCTTCCCGGGCGCGCCTTATGGCCGTAGCTCGAATAGCCGCGTCGATCGCTTTGCGAAAGTGCTGATGGGCTATGGTTTTACCACCATCGTTCGTAAAACCCGTGGCGACGATATTGATGCCGCCTGTGGTCAGCTGGCCGGTGATGTGATTGACCGCACCAAGCGTACGCTGCGCAAGAAAATGGCCGGTGAACAAATATCTGTGAAAGCGCTCTGAAACCGGGCAAGTAAAGCCTTTTTCAGGCGTTACAGGCTGCCTGCCTTGCTGAGTTTGGCGTAACATACCAGACTTCATGACACAGGGAGGCGGTATGCATAAAGGATTATCCTGCCTGATGGTATTAGCGACGCTGATGCTGACGGGCTGCAACGGACAAAAACAGCCCGGCACCAGCGGACAAGTTCGCCTGCAACTGGGGCTGATTTACCTCTCGCAGGGGGAATTGTCGGCGGCGCGGCGCAATTTACAGCGGGCGTTACAGGATGCGCCAAAAGATTATCGGGTACTGCTGGCGATGGCGCGTCTCTGTCAGCAGGAAAATGATAGTGCAATGGCGCAGCGTTATTTCCAAATGGCGCTGAAAAACGCACCGAAAAATGGCTATGTGCTTAACAATTACGGTGCGTTTCTTTGCGGTTTAGGGCAGTATGATGCGGCGCATCAACAATTTACTCTGGCTGCGGTGCAAGATTCTGCCGTAGCGAGGGCTGACAGCCAGGAACGCGCCGGTTATTGCTGGTTGCAGCAGAAGGAGTATGCATCTGCGCGACAGATGCTCCTCCAGGCGCTGCAGAACGATCGGCACAAGGCGGATGCGTTACTGACTGAAGCTAAAAAGCATCTTGAAAAACATGAGCTTGAGCAAGCGCGGCTTTTGTTAGAGGTATATCATCACAGCGTGCCTGCGACAGCAGAAAGCCTGTGGTTGGAGATTCGTTTCGCTGCGTTGGAACAGCGGACCGTAGATAAAGCACGTTACGGTCAGCAACTGGCGCAAAATTTTCCACAATCGATACAGTACCAGCATTTTCTAGCTAATGAATACTGAAGCCACTCAAGATACAACAGCAGCAGCAAATTCCACAGGCACCCGCCTGCGCGCAGCCCGTGAGCAAATGGGGCTGACACAGCAAAACGTAGCTGAGCGCTTGTGCCTGAAACTTTCCACCGTGCGAAACATTGAAGAGGATAAAGCCCCCGCTGATTTAGCCTCAACCTTTTTACGTGGTTACATTCGCTCTTATGCGCGTCTGGTTCACGTACCTGAAGAGGAACTGCTGCCGATGATGGCGAAGCAGGCTCCGGTGCGTGCGGCGAAGGTCGAGCCGATGCAGAGCTTCTCGCTGGGCAAGCGGCGTAAAAAACGTGACGGCTGGTTAATGATTTTTACCTGGCTGGTGGTTTTTGTCGTGGTGGGTCTGACCGGCGCCTGGTGGTGGCAGAACCATAAAGCCGCTCAGGACGATCTGGTCTCGCTTTCCGATCAGAGCAGTACCGCTGATGATAATAGCCAGTCGATTCCTTTAACCGACAGCGGCAGCATCGATAGTACGCCTCAGACGGCAACGCAGCCTGAAAACCAGGGTACCAGCGTGCCGTTAAATGACGCCAATAATACCAGCAGCGCTGCGGCTAACACCGCCGCGCCCGGTGCCAGCGCGCCAGCGCCGAATACCGCCGCGCCAGCTGCCGCAGCACCTACGGCAACCGCCAGCGCTGATGATGCGAATGCGGTCGTTTCCCCAAGTCAGGTGCCAGTTACCGAGCCCGCGCCTGTAACGAATAACGTTTCCCCTTTACCAACCAGCAGCGCCAGCGTTAGCCCGCCCGCCGCTGATGCGAATACGGTCGTGCTGGATTTTAATGCCGACTGCTGGCTGGAAGTGACCGATGCGGCAGGTAAAAAACTGTTCAGCGGAATGCAACGTAGTGGTGGTAAACTCAGCCTCTCCGGTACGGCGCCTTATCGTCTGAAAATTGGCGCACCGGCAGCGGTACAGGTTCACTATCAGGGCCAGCCCGTTGATTTAAGTCGTTTTATTCGTACCAACCAGGTTGCCCGCTTGACGCTTGGGGCGCAGTAAGCCCCGAGCGCTGCTTCGCGGCGATTATGGAGAAACAACATGCATAATGAAGCACCCATTATCCGTCGCAAATCAACGCGTATTTACGTCGGCAAGGTGCCAGTAGGTGACGGCGCACCTATCGCCGTACAATCCATGACCAATACGCGTACCACGGATGTGGAAGCGACGGTTAAACAAATTAAAGCGCTGGAGCGCGTTGGCGTTGATATCGTGCGGGTCTCGGTGCCCACGATGGACGCCGCAGAAGCCTTTAAGCTTATCAAGCAGCAGGTCAATGTTCCGCTGGTGGCGGATATTCACTTTGATTACCGTATTGCGCTGAAAGTAGCGGAGTATGGCGTTGACTGCCTGCGTATTAATCCCGGCAATATCGGCAACAATGAGCGTATCCGCCAGGTAGTGGAGTGCGCGCGCGATCGTAATATCCCTATTCGTATCGGTGTGAACGCCGGCTCGCTGGAAAAAGATCTGCAGGAAAAGTATGGCGAGCCGACGCCTCAGGCGCTGCTTGAGTCAGCGATGCGTCATGTGGATCACCTTGATCGACTGAACTTCGATCAGTTTAAGGTGAGCGTTAAAGCCTCCGATGTTTTCCTGGCCGTCGAATCCTACCGTCTGCTGGCGAAGCAGATCGATCAGCCTTTGCATCTGGGTATCACCGAAGCGGGTGGCGCACGCGCCGGCGCAGTGAAATCAGCCATTGGCTTAGGGCTGCTGCTTTCAGAAGGCATTGGCGATACGCTGCGCATTTCGCTGGCGGCCGATCCGGTAGAAGAAGTTAAAGTTGGCTTCGATATTCTGAAGTCGCTACGCATTCGTACGCGCGGCATTAACTTTATCGCCTGTCCAACCTGTTCCCGCCAGGAGTTCGATGTTATCGGCACCGTTAACGCGCTGGAACAGCGGCTGGAGGATATTATCACGCCGATGGATGTATCGATTATCGGCTGTGTGGTAAATGGACCGGGCGAAGCGTTGGTTTCAACGCTGGGCGTAACCGGCAGCAACAAGAAAAGCGGCTTTTATGAAGATGGTGTGCGTCAGCGCGACCGTCTCGACAATGACGATATGATCGACCAGCTTGAGGCGCGAATTCGTGCCAAAGCAGCAATGCTTGATGAAACCCGCCGCATTAATGTGCAGCAGGTAGAAAAGTAACTGGCGGCGTCACGTGAGTGACGCGCTGAATGAACCTGAACGGCTGCGCCGTACAGGTTTTTTCTGTTTTACGTTTTTGGTGTTATTACCAGAACGGCCAGGCAATATGTCTGGTGTAATTTACATATAGAGAGAAATGACGTGGCGAAGAACATCCAGGCCATCCGCGGCATGAACGACTATTTGCCGACAGACACCGTTGTCTGGCAGCGTATCGAAGGGATCCTTAAACAGGTGCTGGCCAGCTATGGCTACAGTGAAATTCGCCTGCCGATCGTAGAACATACGCCGTTGTTCAAGCGCGCTATCGGCGAAGTGACCGACGTGGTGGAAAAAGAGATGTACACCTTCGACGATCGCAACGGCGAAAGCCTGACGCTGCGCCCGGAAGGGACCGCAGGCTGCGTGCGAGCGGGTATTGAGCATGGCTTGCTCTATAACCAGGAGCAGCGTCTGTGGTACATGGGTCCCATGTTCCGCTATGAGCGTCCGCAAAAAGGCCGCTATCGTCAGTTCCACCAGATCGGTGCTGAAGTCTTTGGCCTGCAGGGGCCGGATATTGATGCCGAACTGATTATGATGACCGCCCGCTGGTGGAAAGCGCTGGGAATTGCCGATCATGTCGCACTGGAGCTGAACTCTATCGGCTCGCTGGAAGCGCGCGCCAACTATCGCGAAGCGCTGGTGGCGTTCCTGGAACAGCATAAAGAAAAACTGGATGAAGATTGCAAACGTCGTATGTACAGCAATCCACTGCGCGTACTGGACAGTAAAAATCCAGAGGTGCAGGCGCTGTTAAACGATGCGCCTACGCTTGGCGATTATCTGGATGAAGAGTCTCGTGAGCATTTCACCGGCTTGTGTGCGCTACTGGACAGCGTTGGCATCGCGTATACCGTTAACCAGCGTCTGGTGCGCGGCCTCGACTACTATAACCGCACAGTGTTCGAATGGGTAACCACCAGCCTGGGCGCGCAGGGCACGGTTTGTGCCGGTGGCCGTTATGACGGTTTGGTAGAGCAGCTGGGCGGTCGTGCTACGCCGGGCGTGGGTTTCGCCATGGGTATGGAACGTCTGGTGCTGCTGGTGCAGGCGGTAAACCCCGATTTTGAACCGTCTCGTATTGTTGATGTCTATGTTATCGCTTCGGGTCAGGGCGTGCAGTCTGCCGCCATGCAACTGGCCGAGCAGGTGCGTGATGCCGCACCAGCGCTGAAACTCATGACCAACTTCGGCGGCGGTAATTTTAAGAAGCAGTTTGCCCGTGCCGATAAGTGGGGCGCTCGCGTTGCGCTGGTACTGGGTGAAGACGAAGTAAAAGCCGGGCAGGTGGTGGTGAAAGACCTGCGCAGCGGCGAGCAACAAACGCTGGCGCAAAACGATGTCGCGGCGGCGTTAGTAACGCTGCTGTCATAAGCGCTTACGGCAGGAACAGTTAAGGAGAAGGATGGCGTGGAAGTTTACAGCAACGAAAACGAACAGGTGGACGCGCTCCGTCGTTTTTTTGCCAATAACGGCAAAGCATTAGCGGTTGGCGTGGTGCTGGGTATCGGCGCCCTGGCTGGCTGGCGTTACTGGAGCGGTCATGAAGATACCTCCGCGCGTGAGGTGTCAGCGCATTACCAGCAGCTGACCAGTGCGCTGGACGGTAGCAAGCCGCAGACGCTGGAAGCGGTGGCAAAGTTTGCTAACGATAACAGTAATACCTATGGCGCGCTGGCTTCGCTCGATTTAGCGAAGCAGTACGTTGATAAAAATGAGCTGGCAAAAGCGGCTACGCAGCTTCAGAGTGGCATAAAACATACGCAGAACGCCAACCTGCAGGCGGTAATGAATCTGCGTCTGGCGCGAATTCAGCTGCAACAAAAGCAGGCTGACGAGGCGCTGAAAACCCTGGACAGCATAAAAGGCGAAGGCTGGACGGCTATCGTCGCGGATATTCGCGGTGAAGCGCTGCTAAGCAAGGGCAATAAACAAGGTGCCCGTGATGCCTGGAGTAAGGGGATCGATTCCGAGGCGTCACCGGCGCTGAAAGAAATGATGCAGATGAAAATGAATAACTTAGGTTAAGCCATTCAAGAGAGAGCGCATGGAATTACGTAAATACCTGCTGCCAGGGCTGATTTCAGTCACTTTACTCAGCGGTTGCTCGCTGTTTAGCGGCGAAGAAGATGTCGTCAAAATGGCCCCGTTGCCGAAAGTTGAAAACCAGTTTGAGCCGCAGGAAGCGTGGAGCACCTCTGTCGGCGACGGCATTGGCGATTATTATTCAAACCTGCATCCCGCCTGGCAGGAAGGCACCGTTTATGCTGCCGACCGTTTTGGTATCGTTAAGGCGATGGATGCCAGTGACGGTAAAGAAAAATGGAAGATTAACCTTTCTACCGATAATGGGTTCTTCTCGAAGAATACGCCAGCCTTGCTGTCAGGCGGGATTACCGCAGCCGGCGAGCATATCTATATCGGTAGTGAACGCGCTCAGGTTTATGCGCTCAACAGCAGTGATGGTTCCATCGCCTGGCAGACCAAAGTCGCAGGCGAGGCGCTTTCTCGTCCGGTAGTGAGCGATGGTCTGGTATTGGTTCATACCAGTAACGGCATGCTGCAGGGTCTGGATCAGAGCAGCGGCGTGGTAAAATGGACCGTTAACCTGGACATGCCAGCGCTGTCGCTGCGCGGCGAGTCTGCGCCAGCAACCGCCTTTGGCGGCGCGATTGTAGGCGGCGATAATGGTCGCGTTAGTGCCGTGATCCTCAATCAGGGCCAGATTATATGGCAGCAGCGTATTTCTCAGCCGAGCGGCGCGACTGAAATCGATCGTCTGAGCGATGTTGATACGACGCCGGTGATCGTTAACGGTGTGGTGTATGCGCTTGCTTACAACGGCAACCTGACGGCGCTGGACCTGCGCTCCGGTCAGATCTTATGGAAGCGTGAGATCGGCTCGGTGAAAGATTTTATTGTTGATGCAGGCCGTATCTACCTTGTCGATCAGGACGACCGCGTCGTGGCGCTTAACGCCGACGGCGGTGTCGCTATCTGGCGTCAGAGCGATCTGCTGCACCGCAACCTGACTTCGCCGGTGCTCTACAACGGCTATATCGTGGTAGGGGACAGCGAAGGTTATCTGCACTGGCTGAACACTGATGATGGCCGTTTTGTGGCGCAGCAGAAAGTTGATGGCTCCGGCTTCCAGACTGAGCCGGTAGTGGCCAGCGATAAGCTGCTGATTCAGGCCAAAAACGGTGAGGTTTATTCCATCACCCGTTAACCCCTGGCGGCTAACGTAACGCTGATTAACGGCTCCTGGCTTACAGGGGCCGTTTCGTTTTTTTGATGGCGTGTTATCCTTAGCGCCTTCAGCCTGATCGGGGCGGTTCTGACCGTATATACTAACCTGTTCAGGCTTCTGATTTTTCGTTTCGTAATGAGGCTTTATTTATGATACCTGTGGTCGCGCTGGTTGGGCGTCCTAACGTGGGCAAATCCACCCTGTTTAACCGTTTAACGCGCACCCGCGATGCGCTGGTGGCAGATTTCCCCGGTCTGACGCGCGATCGTAAATACGGGCGCGCCGAGGTAGAAGGACGTGAGTTCATCGTCATCGATACCGGCGGTATTGACGGCTCCGAGGATGGCGTGGAAACGCGGATGGCGGAACAGTCGCTGTTAGCGATTGAAGAAGCGGACGTGGTGCTGTTCATGGTTGACGCCCGTGCTGGCCTGATGCCAGCCGATCAGGCTATTGCCAAACATTTGCGCTCGCGTGAGAAAGCAACCTTCCTGGTCGCCAACAAAACCGATGGGATGGATGCTGACAGCGCTGTGGTTGATTTTTATGCGCTGGGACTGGGCGAGATTCACTCTATCGCTGCATCGCACGGACGCGGCGTCACCACGCTGCTGGAAACGGCGCTGCTGCCGTGGATGGACGAAGTTGCGCCGGCAGAACCGCTGACTGAAGAGCAAGAAAACGAAGCTTACTGGGCGGCGTTAGCGGCTAAAGAGAGCGGCGAAGATGAGGAAGAGGAAGAAGAGTTCGACCCAACGGGCCTGCCGGTAAAAATTGCCATTGTAGGTCGTCCCAACGTTGGTAAGTCAACGCTTACTAACCGCATCCTTGGCGAAGATCGCGTCGTGGTATATGACATGCCGGGAACCACGCGTGACAGCATCTATATTCCTTTGGAACGTGACGATCGGGAATATATTCTGATCGACACCGCTGGCGTGCGTAAGCGCGGCAAAGTAACTGAGACGGTAGAAAAATTTTCGGTTATCAAGACGCTGCAGGCGATTGAAGATGCGAACGTTGTCCTGCTGGTTATTGATGCCCGTCAGGGGATTTCCGATCAGGATCTCTCACTGCTTGGCTTCATCCTGAATAGTGGGCGCTCACTGGTTATTGTGGTTAACAAGTGGGATGGCCTGTCACAGGAGATCCGGGACGAAGTAAAAGAGACGCTCGACTTCCGTCTGGGCTTCATTGACTTTGCACGCGTTCACTTTATTTCTGCCCTGCACGGCAGTGGCGTTGGCAATCTGTTTGAATCCATTAATGAAGCCTACGATTGTTCTACGCGCCGCGTTGGTACCTCTATGCTGACGCGCATTATGAACATGGCTTCGGAAGATCATCAGCCGCCACTGGTACGTGGCCGTCGCGTTAAGCTGAAATATGCGCACGCCGGTGGTTATAATCCGCCGATCGTGGTTATTCACGGTAACCAGGTAAAAGATTTACCTGACTCCTATAAGCGTTACCTGATGAACTATTTCCGCCGTTCGCTGAACGTGATGGGAACGCCGATCCGTATTCAGTTTAAAGAGGGCGATAACCCCTTCGCCGGTAAACGTAACCTGCTGACGCCAAATCAGCAGCGTAAGCGTAAACGCCTGCTTTCGCACCTGAAAAAGAACAAGCGTTAATTTATACGGGGCTGCAAATGCAGCCCCGTATCATATTTATAATCTGTTCCAGGGATAATCTCTCCCTCCGGTTGTTCCAGGAATCGCGTCCCGCATCATGCCACTGATTAGCCCAGTCGCTGTGCTGGTCCTGGTCCCAGTAATTATTTTCCCGCTAGCCGCCAGGACCGCTGGCACCAGAAATCTGTTTTTCTGTGCATTATTTGAGCGCTTTATTTCAATTATTCTTTTTTAAAATAGTTAATTGATCTTTTTTTATATCTCCCGAGACCCGATTAGTTAATAAATCTGCGGTTAGTTTTTACTATTATTATTTTTTAATGAACTATTAAAAATAAACCATATTGTTCATTTTTTGTTTTTTATCATTGATTTAATTATATTTTATTCAACTGGCACTGGCCGCCATGCAAATCTGGCTGAAAAAGATTATTCTGGCGTTAAGGTTTTGCCAGTTTTTCCCGACGGCAAAAACAGGATGTTTAATTTATAGTCATTGTTAAGGAGAAGTTATGAAGCAACGCTGTGAGGCGTGTGATTTCCCGCTAACCCTGACCGACAGCGATTTCTGCTGTGAGCGGTGCGGCGCGCATTATGTTCGCCAGGCTCACTGTCCTGAATGCCATCAGCCGCTTCAGGTGCTGAAAGCCTGCGGTGCGACCGATTATTTCTGCCCGCATGGGCACGGGCTTATTTCAAAAAAACGGGTCGAATTTTCCCGCTGAGCCGGTAAAGCTTTCACTGCTTTTATGCTGGCTGGCGGCCAGACGTGCAATTTTTCTTTTCCCTTCCGCTTTTCTCTCCGTCTGTTTGCAGTAAAAGTGCGAATTTTCGCACTATTGTTAAATATTTGTTTAACCGGTTATGAACCAATTGGTACAATCTGCGCCGTTGGTCTATTTTCTTTTTAGTCGCGCAGTAAGCGTTGATGGTTAAGGAAGAAGATCTCGTGGCGGGCGGCTCGCCCGTTTCAGGTTAACTCATTGTTATGGCTGCATAATAAATCACCGCGCCGGTCCGCATGCCGGGCAGATGACTTAATCATTATTGCTAAGCCTTGGTTCCACCAGGAGAGTTCTACTATGGTTCAAACAACTGCCCGCTCATCGAAAGGGCTGGGTATATGGTGCATTTTGCTGGGGCTGGTACTGCTGGCTACCGGGGGGTTCTTTGCTATCGGCGGCGGTAAACTCGCCTTACTTGGCGGTAGCAAGTACTTCCTTATTGCTGGAATTGTCACCATTCTCTCTGCAATTCAGTTTTTCCGTCGCAAAACGTCAGCGGTGCTGTTGTTTGCGCTGGTGTTTGTCGGATCCTTGATTTGGGCACCGATTGATGGCGGTTTTGATTTCTGGCCGCTGGTTTCGCGCCTGATGGTGCCGACCGGCTTTATGATCCTTGCGTTGCTGACGTTACCGGCGCTGCGCAAACATGAGAATAAACCCTCAGCCGCGAAAGCCGCTTATGGTGCCAGTGCCGTGCTGGTCGTTGCTATGCTGGCAACGCTGGTGCAGATGTTTCAGCCTCACCCCACGGTAGCTTTTGAAGGTCAACAGCTGCCGCTGGTGCCGGTTGATCAAAGTAAAGCGCAGAAAAACTGGGAAAACTACGGCAACACAGCGGGCGGAAGCCGCTTTGTGGCGCTCGATCAGATTACGCGTGACAACGTGAAAGATTTAAAAGTTGCCTGGACCTTCCACACCGGTGACGTACCGGATAGTCCGACTGGCAACGGCGCAGAAGATCAACAAACGCCGCTGCAGGTAGGCAACCGTCTTTACATGTGTACGCCGCACAACAATGTGATTGCGGTCGATGCCGACAGCGGCAAGCAGATCTGGAAACATGAGGTTAACGCACAGGCCGAGGTGTGGAACCGCTGCCGTGGCCTGGCTTATTTTGATATTAATAAGCCTCTGCCTCAGCCAACAATGCCCGGTTCAACGCCGGTAACGCCGGTCTCCCTGCCAGCGGGCGATAGCTGCCAGCGCCGTATTCTGATGAACACCATCGATGCGCGCCTGATCGCGATCAACGCTGATAATGGCGAGCTTTGCCAGCAGTTTGGTGACAACGGCAGCGTTAATCTTAAAGCAGGACTTGGCGATGCGCAGGATCCTAAATATCAGCTGACCTCTGCGCCTACTCTGGCCGGGACGACCGTGGTTGTGGGCGGCCGCGTAGCGGATAACGTGCAGACCGATATGCCGGGCGGCGTACTGCGCGGTTTCGATGTGGTTACCGGTCAGATGCGTTGGGCATTCGATCCGGGCAATGAGCAGCCGAATGCGCCGCTGCAGCCGGGTCAGTCTTATGCCCGCAGCACGCCAAACTCCTGGGCGCCTATGTCATGGGATGCCGCGACCAATACCGTATTTATTCCAATGGGCAGCTCCTCCGTTGACCTGTGGGGGGCCAATCGTACGCCGCTGGATCATAAATATGGCGCGTCGATTCTGGCGCTTGATGCCACCACCGGCAAAGAGAAGTGGGTTTATCAAACGGTACATAACGACCTGTGGGATTTTGATATTCCCATGCAGCCGAGCCTGATTGATTTCCCGCAAAAAGATGGCAGCACCAAACCGGCGGTGGTTTTTGGCACCAAGGCCGGGCAGATCTTTGTGCTGGATCGCCTCACCGGTCAGCCGCTGACGAAAGTCGAAGAGCTGCCGATGAAGCAGGGCAATATCCCTAACGAGCAGTACACCAAAACGCAGCCGCACTCTACAGGCATGCCGCAAATCGGTGCGCAAACGCTGAAAGAGTCCGATATGTGGGGCGCAACGCCGTTCGATCAGCTGGTATGTCGTATCGCCTTTAAATCGATGCGTTATGACGGATTGTTCACCGTACCGGGCACCGATAAGTCACTCAGTTTCCCTGGCTCGCTGGGCGGCATGAACTGGGGCAGCCTCTCCACCGATCCCAACAATCACTATATCTTTGTTAATGATATGCGTTTGGGTCTGTGGGTACAGATGATCCCGGCCAACACCGATAAAATTGCGCGCGGCAGCAACGGCGGCGAAGCAATCAATACCGGCATGGGCGCAGTACCGCTGAAAGGCACGCCGTATGCGGTTAATAAAAACCGCTTTATGTCGCCGCTGGGCATTCCCTGCCAGGCACCGCCGTTCGGTACGCTCTCTGCAATTGACCTGAAAACGCAGAAAATCGTGTGGCAGGTTCCGGTAGGCACCGTGCAGGATACCGGTCCGTTTGGCGTGAAAATGCGTATGCAGATGCCGATTGGTATGCCGACGCTGGGCGGTACGCTGGCCACGCAGGGCGGGTTAGTGTTTATCGCCGGTACACAGGATTACTATCTGCGCGCCTTCGACAGCTCCACCGGTAAAGAGGTATGGAAAGCACGTTTGCCGGTCGGCAGCCAGGGCGGCCCCATGAGCTATGTCTCGCCGACTACCGGTAAGCAGTACATCCTGATTTCTGCGGGCGGCGCACGTCAGTCGCCGGATCGTGGCGATTATGTGATTGCTTACGCGCTGGATGACCAGACCGAGAAGAAATAATAAAAAGGCCCCGCAAGGGGCCTTTTTTTATGGTCTTATTCGCCTTCTTTCCACAGCGCCTTGAGTTCCGGCGGCGCAAGGCTGTCAGGGATCACAATCACAATATCAGCAGAGTGATGCTGCGTATCGTAGCTGATTTGAATACGGTAATAATATTGATCGCCACGCCCGGCCTGTTGCTGCTTATCGGCCGGTTCCCCTAATGGTAAAGAGTGCCGCAAAATTTCGCAGACGCGCTCTTTTTGCGGATTGGCCAGCTGCCCCAGCGCGATACGTCGCTGACCGGCCAGTTTCGGTATATAAGCAAAACCGCCTTCGCGCGCCAGATCGATCACGGCGTCGTCGGTCAGTTCCGGTAATTCTTTCATGATAAAACGCCCGTTTCTTTCCACGCGTTCTCAATTGCCTGCGCCGTTGCCGTGTTAAAACGGTTTTGCGCATGGCGAATAGTGAACTGCGCAAAGGTGTTGAAATCAGCATCCTGCGGCAACTCTTTGTCGCAAACCGTATCATACCAGGCATGTCCCGCCAGCTCCCAGGCGTAGCCGCCCAGCGCTTTGGCTGCCAGATAAAATGCACGGTTTGGGATGCCAGAGTTAAGATGAACCCCGCCATTGTCTTCCCGGGTTTTAATATAGTCGCGCATATGGCCCGGCTGCGGATCTTTGCCCAGCATGGGATCATCATAGGCGGTGCCCGGCTCGGCCATTGAGCGCAGCCCGCGTCCATTAATGCCCTCCGCCAGTAAACCTTCGCCAATAATCCAGTCGGCCTGATCCGCAGTTTGCTTGCGATGGAACTGTTTAACCAGCGATCCAAATACATCGGAGAGCGATTCATTCAGCGCGCCTGCCTGTTCAAAATAGATCAGACCCGCTTCGGTTTCTGTCACGCCATGCGCTAACTCATGCGCCACCACATCAATAGCAATGGTGAAGCGGTTAAAAATTTCGCCGTCGCCGTCGCCAAACACCATCTGCTGTCCGTTCCAGAAGGCGTTTTGATACTCTTTACCATAGTGCACCGTGCCCATCAGCGTTAGCCCCTGGTTGTCCAGTGAGTTACGCTGATACGCCTGCCAGAAGAAATCATAGGTTACGCCCAAATAGTCCCAGGCTTCGGTAGCGGCAATATCGTTATTGTCAGGCTGGCCTTCCTTACGTACCAGCGTACCGGGCAAGCTTTCCGTGTTTTGCGCATCATAAATTTCACGATCCACATGACCGCCCACGGCGTTTTGCGGCGCTGTTGGCTTATGCCAGTTATGCGCCATCAGATGCTGAACATGCGTTAAGGTACGGCGGGCATAATCCTGCTGATGCCCCGATCCGTTATCAATAATTTTACGTAGAATATAGGGCGGAATAACCGGGCAAGCTGACGTACGAGACATAATGGCTCTCCTTAGGCTGAAATAACCCTTATTGATGAAAGCGTAGTCTGCTAAGTGTAGCTCAGATATGAAACGGGCCTGTCTCTCGCTCCGATTGTTTATTTATTAAAAAAACTTATGTTATAAGCGATCGTCATAGAGTTGAGGATGGTGCGTGCTTAGTGCCGGTTCTATTTTATGCGCACTGAAACGCCGCACCGATTCCCGTACCGCCAGTTTTCCCTGTAATAACAGGTTGCAGGATGGAGCTGCGGGCCGCAGCAGTCGACGCTGCAGTAGCTGGATCGCCTCAAATCCCAGTTCATCGCGCGGCACCTGTACTGAGGTTAAAGGAACGTCATGGATCTCTGCCAGATTCGAACTGTCGGTGCTCATTACGGAGATATCGCCAGGCACTGACAGGCCCAGTTTTTTTATCGCCGCCACTGCGCCCATCGCCATAAAATCGCCGCCGGCAAGGATCGCACTGGGCCGGTGGGTGCGATCGGGCAGGGCGCTGAGCCAGCTGGTGACCGCCAGCTCCGCTTCCTCTGCGCCGAAACCGGCGGTAGTGACCAGATGCTGTCCTGCGTCAAAAGTGAGATTTTGCCGCATCCACGCCTGACGAATCCCCGCCAGACGCAGCTCCATGGTATCGCGCCGCAAACACTGCAAATTAAGGATATTGCGGTGCCCCTGCCGGAACAGATAACTGGCGGAAAATTCCCCGATGAGATGATGATCGGGGGAAACGCTGTCGAGGCGCATTTCACGATCGCTGCAGTTAATCAATACGCAGGGTTTATTCAGATCCGCCGCCAGCGAATGAATATGGGGATCGTCAATGCCAATAATCAGCGCCGCCTGCGTTTGCGGATGATTCATCCTTGCAACAAACAGCGCACTGTCGCTCTGTTCTTCAGCCAGGCCGCAGGAGCTGATGCGCACCTCATACGGCCTAAGCGCTTCGATCACGCTCTGGATCACCTTGTAGTAAAAAATGTCGGTACGTACGGAAAAGGCACGTGGCGGCGCAAAAATGACCAGGCTGTTTAGCATCAGCCTGCCCTGTGAAAGATCCTGCAAAATGCCGTGCTGGCGGGCGCAGGCTATCACCTTCTGTCTGGCGGCATCGCTGGTATTGGCTTTTCCCGCCAGCACACGCGAAACCGTGCTGATCGACAGCCCGGTTTGAGCGGCGATCAGGCTGATTTTTAACTTTCCATTCATTTTGTGATCCCCTTCAAATCAGGTGATGAAAATTTTTTCATCCCGGACGGATGGCGGATGGCTGCGAATGCAGAAGCAATTTCTGTCAATCCTGCACTACAGATGAAAATCTTTGCAAAAAACATAGTTTCACCCGGCAAACCTGCTGGTTAGTCTGCAACCGTATCCTTGTTGATCAGGCGCGGAGCTTTACTATGCTGACGGTGCGCCAGGGAAATCAACTGATAATCATAGGGTTAAGCGTTCTGTGCGGCCTTTTTGTGAAAGCCGTCGCATTGCACCGCTGTTGTAGCCTTCGATACCACAACTGAAGCGCCTGCGGGCGAGCCGCACAACAGGCGGCGAGGGAGAAACAGATGAGTATTGAAACAGAACAGGCAACCGCAACCCGTTCCGCCCCTAAATTCAAATCGCTGCGCTGGTGGATGCTGGCGCTATTTCTGCTGGGCATCACCATTAACTACATCACCCGCAATTCACTGGGCATTCTGGCACCGGAGCTGAAAGTCAGCCTGAATATGTCCACTGAACAGTATTCGTGGGTGGTGGCGGCATTCCAGCTCGCTTATACCCTGTTTCAGCCATTTTGCGGCTGGCTGATCGATGTGATTGGCCTGAAAACCGGCTTTATGATCTGCGCCATTATCTGGGCGCTGGTCTGTATGCTGCACGCCGGAGCGGGAAGCTGGGTACAGCTGGCGCTGCTGCGCTTTTTTATGGGGGGTGCTGAGGCGGCCGCTACGCCCGCTAACGCCCGCGCCATCGCCGACTGGTTTCCGAAAAAAGAGCGTCCGGTTGCCGCCGGTTGGGCTGGCGTCGGCTTTTCGATTGGCGCGATGCTGGCCCCGCCGATTATTGTTGTTACCCATCTCACGCTGGGCTGGCAGGGGGCTTTTCTGTTTTCCGGCGCGCTGGGCCTGGTATGGGTCGTGCTGTGGTGGCGCTTTTATCATGCGCCACAGCAGCACCCGAATTTGAGTCAGCAGGAGCTGGATCTGATTCGCGAGGATAATGAGCCGGATCTGCCGAAGCTGCCGTTTTTCACCTCGTTGGGCCGGCTCTGCCGCGATAAGAAATTTTATGGCATCGCGATCCCGGCTTTTCTTGCCGAGCCAGCCTGGGCGGTCTTCAGCTTTTGGGTGCCGCTCTATCTCGCCACCGAGCGCGGCATGGATCTCAAACAGATTGCATTGTTCGCCTGGCTGCCTTTTCTGGCGGCCGATATTGGCAGCGTCGCCAGCGGCTACCTTACCAGCCTGTATCGCAAATGGTTCGGCTTCCGGCGCATTAACTCAGTGATCGCCAGCTCCGTAACCGGCGCTTTTCTGATGCTCTCGTTGACGCTGGTTGCGGTAACCAAAGATCCATTTCTGGCCATCGCGCTGATCTCGGTGGGTGGCTTTGGCCACCAGGTGATCTCCTGCATGCTGAGCGCATTGGTGGTGGAATCATTCGATAAAAATCAGATGGCCACGGTTAACGGCATGCGTGGTTCCTGTGCCTGGATCGCCAGCTTCCTCTTTTCTCTGCTCATTGGTGCCGTTTCCGATACCGTCGGCTTCGGCCCGCTGTTTGTGGCGATGGGCTTTTTCGACCTGATTGGCGCGCTGTTCCTGATCGCTCTGCTGGCGGAGCGCGGCGCTAAAAAACGTTAAATGCTGGAGTGGATATGAAAACGTTAAAAAACTGGACGCTGGTGGGGGAGTATGCCGACAGGATCGAACTGCGGGTAGATGAACAGCATCTGTTCTGCCTCTACGTGCTGGAAGAGTCGCTGTTTCGCATCCTGATCAAACGCCGTGGCGAGCTGGCGCTGGATCGTACCTGGAGTATCGCACCGAAAGAGGATGTGCCCTGGGAGGGACGCGATCGCCTGAGCGTGGAAGGCTTTAGCCTGCCGGGCTATCATCTGCACATTCAGGATGAGCGGCTGCTTATCAGCAGCCAGAACCTGCGCGTAACGATCCATCAGCCGCTCTGGCTGCAGTGGGAATATCTTGATGCAAATAATCAGTGGCAATTACTCACCGAAGATCGCCGCACCAGCGCCTACTTATTAAACATGCATGGCGATGGCGTTGCGCACTATCAACGCCGTTTCGCCGACGATCGCTACTATGGGCTGGGTGAGAAGTCAGGCGATCTTGAGCGTAGCGGGCGCCGCTTTGAGATGCGCAACCTTGATGCCATGGGCTATAACGCCGCCAGTACCGATCCGCTCTATAAACATATTCCCTTTACCATTACCCGTCATGGCGAGGTCAGCTTCGGGCTGTTTTACGATAATCTGAGCAGCTGCTGGATCGATCTTGGTAATGAGCTGGATAACTACCATCAGCCTTATCGACGTTATCAGGCAGAGGCAGGCGATCTCGATTATTACCTGTTTTTCGGTCCGCGGGTGCTGGATGTCACGAAAGCATTTGTGCGGCTCACCGGTAAAACCTGTTTTGGCCCCAGATGGAGCCTGGGCTACAGCGGCTCAACCATGCACTATACCGATGCGCCCGATGCGCAGCAGCAGCTACAGCAGTTTATCCAGCTCTGCCGTCAGCATGCGATTCCCTGCGACTCTTTCCAGCTCTCTTCCGGCTACACATCCATTGGCAACAAGCGTTACGTGTTTAACTGGAATTATGAAAAAGTGCCGCAGCCGCGTGCGCTGAGCCAGGCGTTTCATGATGCCGGGCTGCGTCTGGCAGCCAATATCAAGCCCTGTCTGCTGCAGGATCATCCGCTCTACGAAGACGTGGCGCAGCAGGGGCTGTTTATACGCGATTCAGATAGCGCTGCGCCAGAGCGATCCTGCTTCTGGGATGATGAAGGTTCCCATCTTGATTTCACCAATCCGGCAACGATTCGCTGGTGGCAACAGAGCGTCACCAGCCAGCTGCTGGAGATGGGCATCGATTCTACCTGGAACGATAACAATGAATATGAGATTTGGGACGGTGAGGCGCGTTGTCACGGCTTTGGTCGTGCCGTGGCGATTAAACATATTCGCCCGGTGATGCCATTGCTGATGATGCGCGCCTCGCTGGAAGCGCAGCAGCATTTTGCCCCGCAGCGACGACCTTATCTGATTTCGCGCTCCGGCTGCGCCGGGATGCAGCGTTACGTGCAAACCTGGAGCGGCGACAACCGCACCAGCTGGCAGACGCTGCGTTACAACATCCGCATGGGATTGGGGATGAGCCTTTCCGGATTATATAACGTAGGGCACGATGTCGGCGGCTTTGCCGGCGACAGACCGGATGCGGAACTGTTTGTTCGCTGGGTACAAAACGGCGTGATGCATCCGCGCTTTACCATCCACTCCTGGAACGATGACGGCACGGTTAATGAGCCGTGGATGTATCCCGGCGTGACGGCGATAGTGCGTGAAGCGATCCGCCTGCGCTATCGCCTGTTACCTTACTTTTACACGCTGTTGTGGCAGGCCAGCGTCTGCGACGAGCCGATGCTGCGGCCTGCCTTTCTCGATCATGAGCATGACGCACAAACCTGGCAGGAAAGTGATGATTTTCTTATCGGACGCGATCTGCTGGTGGCCAGCGTGGTAGAGCCTGGCCAGCGTCAGCGCGCAGTCTGGCTGCCGGATAACAATACGGGCTGGTACTGCTTCTGGAGTGGACAATGGTATGGCGGCGGACAGTGGATCACGCTGGATGCACCGCTGGAACGGCTGCCGCTGTTGGTGCGCGCCGGGGCAGGGTTACCGTTGTCGCAGCGGATGGCGCACGTGGATGCGGCGGCGGACGACTGGCGCGAGCTGCGGTTGTTCCCGTTACTGGAAGGGCAGAGCGAAGGAATGATTTTCGAGGATGACGGCGAAAGCCATGCCTGGCGGCAGGGCAATGCGCTTTGGCTGCGCTGGCGCATCTGTTGTAGTACGACGCGCATTGAGCTGAATGTGGAGCGGGAAGGACGCTATCAGCCCGCCTGGCGACGTTTAACTGTTACGCTGCCGCCCGATGAGCAGCGCCAGCTTTGGATTAACGGCGAGCTTACTTCAGCCTATCATCTGTAGTTGAACGGGTAACAGGCCATTCAGGCGCGTAATGGAGCGTTAGGTTTGCTTCTTACGCGCTTTTTTCAATAGTGTAATGGTTTTCACTTCACTCTCTATCCAGCCATCCTGCAGTCGGGTTTGCAACGTTTCGCCAGGCTGTATCTGTCGGGTCTTTTTAAGCACTTCGCCTTGTGGCGTTTGCGTCACGCTAAAGCCGCGCGCCAGCGTCGCCAGCGGGCTAACGCCTTCCAGATGCGCCACCAGCACACCAAAATGTTGTTTCTCTGCACTCAGCCGCTGCTGCATCGCCTGCGTCAGGCGATAATGCCATTGCTGAAGCTGCTGCTGCGCCCGGTTAATATTGCGTTGTGGCTGCTGGGCCGTCAGGCGCTGCGCCAGACGATCCTGCTGACGCGAGGCGTTACGCAACTGTAGCTGCATCGCCTCGTCCAGCCGACGCTGCAGGCGGAACAGCGTGGTTTGCTGGCGCGCCAGCCGCAGCTGCGGATGCTGTTGCTGCAGACGATGCTGCAAGCGGGTAAAGGTACGCTGCTGCTGGGCAAGATAGTAATCCATCGCCATCTCCAGCCGCGTCTGCTGCGACTGAAGCTGACGCAGCAATTCCACCTGATTACGGCTAACGATTTCCGCCGCCGCAGAAGGGGTGGGCGCGCGCAGGTCGGCGACAAAATCGGCAATAGTCACGTCTGTTTCATGGCCTACAGCGCTGACAACTGGAATACGACTGGCAAAGATAGCGCGTGCCACACGCTCATCGTTAAAGCACCATAAATCTTCCAGCGAGCCGCCGCCACGTCCCACAATCAGCACGTCACACTCATTACGCAGGTTTGCCAGCTCAATGGCACGCACAAGGGCGGCAGGCGCCTCGTTACCCTGTACCACCGTTGGATAGATGATTACCGGTAGCGAAGGATCGCGACGATGCAGCACACGCAGCACATCGTGCAGCGCTGCGCCGGTAGCGGAGGTTATTACTCCAACCTGACGCGCCGGATCGGGCAGCGGTTGTTTATGCTGCTGCTCAAACAGGCCTTCTGCCGCCAGCCGCTGCTTTAACTGTTCAAATTGCTGTTGCAGCAGTCCTTCACCCGCCGGATGCATGCTCTCCACAATCAGCTGATAATCGCCGCGTGGCTCATAGAGCGTAACCGTCGCGCGCACCAGCACCTGTTGGCCATGCTGCGGACGAAAGGTCACGCGCCGGTTGCTGTTGCGGAACATCGCGCTGCGCACCTGAGCGGTATCGTCTTTGAGCGTAAAGTACCAGTGGCCGGAAGCGGGCTGGGTAAAATTGGAGATTTCGGCGCTGAGCCAGATATGCCCCATCTCGCCTTCCAGCAGCTGACGCACCGTGGTGTTAAGGCGGCTAACGGTAAAAATATTGGCGGAAGGAGGTAGCGACATGTGATAGGGATCAAATAATAAATCAGCGAGTTAATTAACCGATACTACATGGCTGATACAGAGGATCAAGACATTTTCTGAAAAAAAGCTGGAGGCAACCGATTACGCCCTGTATAATGCCGCGGCAATATTTTATCTGTTCTCATTCACCCCAGGTTGAGATATTGCCATGCTACGAATCGCTAAAGAAGCACTCACTTTTGACGACGTTTTGCTCGTTCCTGCTCACTCTACTGTCCTGCCTAACACGGCCGACCTCAGTACCCAACTGACCCAAAAAATTCGTCTGAACATTCCAATGCTCTCTGCTGCTATGGATACCGTGACCGAAGCCGGTCTGGCTATCGCACTGGCGCAAGAAGGCGGGCTGGGCTTTATCCACAAAAATATGTCCATCGAGCGCCAGGCGGAAGAAGTGCGCAAGGTGAAGAAACATGAAAGCGGCGTGGTGACCGATCCACAAACCGTACTGCCGACCACAACGCTGCGCGAAGTAAAAGAACTGACCGAGCGTAACGGCTTCGCAGGTTATCCGGTGGTGAGTGATGATAACCGACTGGTTGGCATTATTACCGGTCGTGATGTGCGCTTCGTGACCGATCTGAACCTGCCGGTAACGGCGGTGATGACGCCGAAAGAGCGCCTGGTTACGGTGAAAGAGGGTGAGGCGCGTGAAGTCGTGCTGCAGAAAATGCACGAGAAGCGCGTCGAAAAAGCGCTGGTAGTGGATGAGAGTTTCCGTCTGCTGGGCATGATTACCGTAAAAGATTTTCAGAAGGCCGAGCGTAAACCGCTGGCCTGTAAAGATGAGCATGGTCGCCTGCGCGTTGGCGCAGCGGTAGGTGCCGGTGCCGGTAACGAAGAGCGCGTGGATGCGCTGGTTGCCGCAGGCGTTGACGTGCTGCTGATTGACTCTTCTCATGGTCATTCCGAAGGCGTACTGCAGCGCATTCGCGAAACCCGCGCTAAATATCCCGATCTGCAAATCATCGGCGGCAACGTAGCCACCGGCGCAGGCGCTCGTGCGCTGGCTGAGGCGGGCGTAAGCGCGGTGAAAGTCGGTATCGGCCCGGGCTCTATCTGCACCACCCGTATCGTGACCGGCGTCGGCGTACCGCAGATCACGGCGGTTTCTGACGCGGTCGAAGCGCTGGAAGGCACCGGCGTGCCGGTTATTGCCGATGGCGGCATTCGTTTCTCCGGCGATATCGCCAAGGCGATCGCGGCTGGCGCTTCCTGCGTAATGGTAGGCTCAATGCTGGCCGGTACGGAAGAATCACCGGGCGAAATCGAACTTTATCAGGGCCGCGCGTTTAAATCCTATCGCGGCATGGGCTCGCTGGGCGCGATGTCTAAAGGCTCTTCCGACCGTTACTTCCAGAGCGACAACGCGGCGGATAAACTGGTGCCGGAAGGGATCGAAGGCCGCGTGGCTTATAAAGGTCGCCTGAAAGAGATCGTTCATCAGCAGATGGGGGGCCTGCGCTCCTGCATGGGTCTGACCGGTTGCGCCACCATTGAAGAGCTGCGTACCAAAGCTGAATTTGTTCGCATTAGCGGCGCGGGCATTTCGGAAAGCCACGTGCATGACGTGACCATTACGAAAGAGTCTCCGAACTACCGCATGGGATCTTAATCCCGAACCTTTCTCGCCCGGCCTCAGCCGGGCGCTTTTATTAAGTCTATCGCCCTGGAATTGCCTTAATGACGACGGAAAATATTCATAAGCACCGTATTTTAATCCTCGATTTTGGTTCTCAGTACACTCAGCTGGTTGCACGCCGTGTGCGTGAGCTGGGCGTTTACTGTGAGCTTTGGGCGTGGGATGTTACTGAAGAGCAGATCCGTGGATTTAAGCCGAGCGGTATCATCCTCTCCGGCGGCCCGGAAAGCACTACTGAACTTAACAGCCCGCGCGCGCCGGAATATGTCTTCAACGCGGGCGTGCCAGTGCTGGGCGTTTGCTATGGCATGCAGACCATGGCAATGCAGCTGGGCGGTAAAGTAGAAGGCTCCAGCGAGCGCGAGTTCGGCTATGCGCAGGTGGAAGTCAGAACCGACAGCGCGCTGGTACGCGGCATCGAAGATTCCGTCAGCGCTGCTGGCCTGCCGCTGCTGGATGTCTGGATGAGCCATGGTGATAAGGTTACCGCGATCCCTTCTGACTTCGTGACCGTTGCCAGCACCGAGACCTGCCCGTTTGCCATTATGGCGAACGAAGAGAAACGCTTCTATGGCGTGCAGTTCCACCCGGAAGTGACGCATACCCGCCAGGGCCTGCGCATGCTGGAACGCTTTGTGCGCGACATCTGCGAATGTGAAGCGCTGTGGACGCCAGCAAAAATCATTGAAGATATCGTTGAACGTCTGCGCGAGCAGGTAGGCAACGATAAAGTTATCCTTGGCCTTTCCGGCGGTGTTGATTCTTCCGTGACGGCGATGCTGTTGCATCGCGCCATTGGCGATCGTCTGACCTGCGTATTTGTCGATAACGGTTTGCTGCGTCTGAACGAGGCGGAGCAGGTAATGGACATGTTCGGCGATCATTTCGGCCTGAATATCATCCACGTACCGGCAGAAGCGCGCTTCCTGGATGCATTGGCAGGCATTGATGAGCCGGAAGCCAAACGTAAAACCATCGGGCGCGTATTTGTTGAAGTGTTTGATGAGCAGGCTACCCATCTTACCGACGTGAAATGGCTGGCGCAGGGCACCATCTACCCGGACGTAATCGAATCTGCCGCCTCTGCTACCGGCAAAGCGCATGTGATTAAATCGCACCACAATGTGGGCGGCCTGCCGAAAGAGATGAAACTGGGGCTGGTTGAGCCGCTGAAAGAGCTGTTTAAAGATGAGGTGCGTAAGATCGGTCTGGAGCTGGGTCTGCCTTACGATATGCTTTATCGCCATCCGTTCCCGGGCCCGGGTCTGGGCGTGCGCGTGCTGGGCGAAGTGAAAAAAGAGTACTGCGATCTGCTGCGCCGCGCTGACGCCATCTTTATTGATGAGCTGCGTAAAGCTGACCTCTATAACAAGGTGAGCCAGGCCTTTACCGTGTTCCTGCCGGTTCGCTCGGTAGGCGTGATGGGCGACGGTCGTAAATATGACTGGGTGGTATCACTGCGCGCGGTAGAAACCATCGATTTCATGACGGCCCACTGGGCGCATCTGCCTTATGAATTCCTTGGCCGCGTCTCTAACCGCATCATCAATGAAGTGAACGGCATCTCCCGTGTGGTTTACGATATTTCGGGTAAACCACCGGCTACGATTGAGTGGGAATAATTTAGTTGCGAGCAACTGGCACGACTAACTATTAAAAAACCCTTTAAGCCCGCTTACTCGCGGGCTTTTTTATTGCCAATATCAAACCTGATGTTTTGCCAGCAGAAGCTCAGCATGCTGAAGAGTTGAGTAAATTTTACCGTAAAACTTTGACGTCATGGGAGCTGAAGTCCAGAGCCACTCCAGTAATGGGGTAAAAATGAAGGAAGATTGAAAAGGGCGAAGTTTGTTTGCTCTTTTGGCAAATTAGTTAGCCGCATGCACTCCAGGCCCTGGGCTTTGTAAATCATGCAAATGGCATTAGCAGAAAAAAGTGACCTAACTGAATTTTGCTAACACATTGAAGAGATTATCAAACCAGCAAAGGATCACCGTCGCACCAAAAACAATGACCCTTGTCAGGATAATATTATCGCCCATATGCGTTAGGCCACGCTGACAACGATTAAACCTCTTTCAGTTTTGCCGTGAAGTGACGCAATACTTTCGGCTCATAGGTAAAGGTTAAGCCTCTGATATTTTCAGCGTTTGCCTTCACCTGCTGAAAGGCTTCGATAATGAAATCCATATGAGTTTGCGTGTAGGTGGCACGCGGGATCGTTAAACGCAGCAATTCGGCCGGGCAGGGTAGCTGTTTGCCGGTTTTCGGATCGCGGCCTAACAGGAAAGAGCCAATCTCAACTGCCCTGATGCCCGCAACCTTATAAAGCTCACACGCCAGAGCCTGCGCCGGGAATTGCTCAGCCGGAATATGCGGTAATAATTTTCCTGCATCCACAAAGGCTGCGTGGCCGCCCGCCTGCTGGCAAACAACCCCGATCTCTTCCAGACCATCGACTAAATACTGAACTTGCGCAATGCGATAAGCCAGCCAGTCCTGGTTCATGCCATCATACAAACCCACCGCCAAACGCTCCATGGCACCGCCCTCTAAGCCGCCGTAAGTCGGGAAGCCTTCCTGTACCACACAAAGCGTTCTGCACTCGGTATAAACATCGAAATAGCTGTCATCTTTGACACACAGCAGGCCGCCCATTGGCACCATCGCATCTTTTTTGGCCGACATGGCCAGCATATCCGCATATTGATAAGTTTCACGGGTGATCTGTTCGATGCTCCAGTCTTTATATTGCGCTTCGCGCTGTTTGATAAAATAAGCATTCTCAGCAAAGCGTGCGGAGTCCATCACTACCGGAATATCATATTTCTTCGCAATGCTGTACATCGCTTTTAAATTTGCAAGGGAGACCGGTTGACCACCAGCGGAATTGCTGGTGATGGTCGCAACAATATAAGGCACATTATGGGCACCGACTTCTTCAATCCCGTTTTCCAGACCCTCAAGATCAAAGTTGCCTTTAAAATCGTAACGTACAGCGGTGTCGAAAGCTTGTTTAATATAAACGTTACGAACGGTACAGCCATTAATCTGGCTATGGCCTTGTGTGGTATCAAAAAAATAGTTCGAGAACGCCACCATTTTGCTACGGTCCAGACCTTTTTCCTGCTCGCGTTTTTTGATCAGTACCGGAATATAGATCTGCTCAGCGCCACGACCCTGGTGAGTTGGAATGGTGTATTGATAACCAAAAATAGTTTTTACCGCCTCAGCTAACGCATAATAACTGCGGCTGCCGCTGTAGGCCTCATCACCGCGCAACATCGCCGCTTGCATATTTTGGGTAACCGCACCGGTACCGCTGTCCGTCAGTAAATCGATGAAAACATCTTCGCTATCCAGTAAGAAAGGGTTCATGCCCGATTTAATAATGGCTTCTTCACGGTATGCTCTTGTTGTACGTTTTACCGGCTCGATAACTCTGATACGGAACGGCTCAGGCAGGTGTTTGAAATTTTCCATGACATCATCCTCTAATACTTTTAATTACAATGATCCCTGTGAATATGCTGTTTGCTGTAGCCGCTGATTTGCCATGTTTATACAGGCAGGCGCAATCATTAACTCAAATGAGATAATAGTGATAAAGGCCGGGTCGCTATAAACGACAAAATTCAGGCGGATCAAACAAAAAGATCACGTGGAATCTGATTCGTTTGTCTTTGCTGGAGATGAATGCAGAGGGAACTAAGGACGATGCTCGACAATTTTGTTGTCGATGTTAAACCACTTTGAGGTTACACATATATGTAAGATATTCATAATGTACTTATCCTCGGAAGACACAGTGCTACAATATGGCACCAAAAAATTTTGTCTATTCGATAGTGAGTTTAATGTGAATCGAATCACAACTCATCAATGTGAATTGCCACGGGTTTAACAGAGACTTCCGCATCATTTCGAAACTGGGCATTTAATAATAGAGCACGGTGCTTCTGGCACGCCGTGCTCTATTCGCCTGGAGGGTCGTTTTCAGGAAAAGGTTCTTTCTGCAAAAAGTTCCCCGACCATGAAGTCGATAAAAACGCGTAGCTTCGGTGCCAGGTGCTTGCTCGATGGCCAAAGCAGCCGAAAGGTGCCTTGATGTTCGATGTACTCGTCCAGTACCGAAACCAGCAGGCCTTGTTCGATGGCCTGCTGCACCATAAAGTCCGGCAGGCACGCGATTCCCAGGCCCGCCACTGCCACGTCGATTAAGGCGGAGCAGGTGTTGCATACCATGGTTGTCGGTAGCGTGAGTTCCGGTGCGTTTTCGGCGCGCTTCAGCGGCCAGGGTTCCCGTTTTCCGCTGCTGGGAAACTTGTGATGCAAACAGGCGTGGCGCGTTAAATCGCCGGGTATCTGGGGTATGCCATGCCTTGCCAGATAATCGGGCGAGGCGACCAGCATCAACCGGTAGCTGCCTACCGGACGAGACATAAGGCGTGAATCGGCCGGTTCGCCGGTACGCATTACCACATCGAAGCCTTCTTCAATCACATCCACCAAACGATCGGAAAAATCCACGTCCAGTTCAATAGCCGGATAGCGATGCATGAAAGCAGTGAGCGCGGGCATAACCAACATTCCAGCCAGCGGCAGACTAATGCGTAGCCGACCCCGAGGCGCTTGCTGTGTCTCAGAGAGTTCCAGCTCGGCCGCTTCAACCTCGCATAAGATGCGTCGGCAGCGTTCAAGGAACTGCGCACCCTCGACGGTCAGCGTAATACTACGGGTGTTACGGTGAAACAGGCGCACGCCCAGGCGCGCTTCCAGCCGGGAGACGCTTTTGCCCACTGCCGATGAAGATACGCCAAGGAGACGCCCGGCTTCAGAAAAACTACGCGTTTCTGCCGCCTGTACAAAAAACGAAATGCCACTAAGAGGTTCCATTTTGCGTCTGCCAGGAATATTTGTCCGATATGTTTGGAACATTAGCATTATTGTCGTGGATCGGGAACGCCTTCACTATGCGGCTTACGTTCAACCGGTGCCGGTTCCATGCTATTTGCGACTGGCCGGTACCCTTTAAAGGCAGAGTTATGACAACTTCAACTGCAACCATCGACGTGCCCGCCGCACGGCTTCCTGTCGCATCGCTACTGGCGCTGGCGCTGGCGGGCTTTATCACCATCCTGACCGAAGCTTTGCCTGCGGGACTGCTGCCGCAGATCGGCGCTGGTCTGAAAATTTCCCAGGCGCTGGCCGGGCAACTTGTCACCGTTTACGCCGTTGGTTCGCTGATGGCGGCAATTCCGCTGATCGCGGCTACTCAGGGCGTACGCCGTCGCCCGCTGCTGCTGTCGGCGATAGCGGGGTTTGTTGTTGCCAATACCGTGACGATGGTTTCTGACAGCTATCTCCTGACGATGGTGGCCCGTTTTCTGGCTGGCGTATCGGCCGGACTGTTATGGGCGCTACTGGCGGGTTATGCCGCGCGCATGGTGCCAGAGCACCAGAAGGGCCGGGCTATCGCCATTGCGATGGTGGGCGCGCCATTGGCGCTGTCGCTTGGCGTACCTGTGGGCACTTTCATTGGTAGCCTGGTTGACTGGCGCATGTGCTTCGGCCTGATGAGCGGGCTGGCGCTGGCGTTGATGGTATGGGTGCGCCTCAGGGTGCCGGATTTCGCCGGGCAGGCCGTGGGTAAGCGGCTCTCGCTGGGGTATGTGTTTACCGTAGCCGGCGTGCGCCCGGTGCTTTTGGCGGTGCTGGCCTTCGTGCTGGCTCACAATATTCTCTATACCTACATCGCGCCGTTCTTAACGTCGGCAGGCATGGCAGAGCGGACGGATTTGGTGCTGCTGGTGTTCGGCATTACTGCTTTGCTGGGCATCTGGATTATCGGCGTGCTGATTGATCGCTATCTGCGCGCGTTAACGCTGTGCAGTACCATTCTGTTCGGGCTATCCGCACTGGCGCTGGGTACAGCGGGCAACATCCCCGGCGTTGTGTATGCCGCTACGGCCGCCTGGGGCCTGGCTTTCGGCGGGGCAGGGGCCCTGTTCCAGACTGCGCTCGCCAGGACCGCTGGGGAGGCGGCCGATGTGGCGCAGTCGATGCTGGTAACGGCGTGGAACATAGCGATTGCGGGCGGCGGCATCATCGGCGGAATTTTACTGGATCGCATTGGCGTCCCGGCATTCCCGCCAGCGCTGCTGGTGCTACTGATCTTAACGCTGGCCATAGTCTGGGCGGGTAAGCGCCATGGCTTCCCGCCAGCACAGAGGTAAAACGCGCCAAAGTTTTAACGCTGCGTATCCAGTGCCGTCTGATCCCCGAATATTTCCTGAGCCCGCATGAGTCGGGCTTTTTCGCCTGCTGCCAGCACGCTGCGTCAGCTTGAAAACGCCCGTTATCGTCCTAATATAGTTTCTGGTTTTTACGCCAATCCTTTATCCCTGATTTTTTCGCTCTGTTTGCATTTTCTGGAACCTTGTGGAGATTTCTACGATGAAGATTGCTCAGGTTGCTCCTTTGTATGAAGCTGTTCCGCCCAGACTGTACGGCGGCACCGAGCGGGTGGTGGCTCATCTGGCCAATGCGCTGGTAGCAGAGGGACATGATGTGACCTTATTCGCCTCCGCCGATACGCAAACCAGCGCCAGGCTGGTGCCCTGTCGGGATCAGGCGCTGCGTCTGGATCCGGCACCGCTAAAGTCCGATCTCGCCTGTCATCTGAGTATGTTGCATGACGTCTCCCGCCGCCGGGACGAATTCGATGTTATCCACTTCCATACCGACCTGCTTCACTTTCCCCTGTTTGAAGAGATGGCCGGACGCACATTAACGACGCTGCATGGGCGGCTCGATCTGAAAGATCTTCCGGAAGCCTATCGACGCTGGCATCGTTATCCGCTGGTTTCCATCTCCCAGCATCAGCGTACCCCGCTGCCTTTCGCCAACTGGTTCGCTACCGTACATCATGGCATGGATATCCCGGCGGTCACGCCTGGTGATGGCGGCTATCTGGCATTCCTTGGCCGTATCTCTCCCGAAAAAGGACCGGAGCGGGCTATCGCCATCGCCAGACGCGCCGGGCTGCCGCTCAGGATCGCCGCTAAAGTTGATAGCGCCGATCGGGAATATTTCGAGGGGTGCGTGAAGCCGCTGCTGGACGATCCGCTGATCGAGTTTATTGGCGAAATCAACGATGCAGAAAAGGGGCGCTTCCTTGCTGACGCGAAGGCGTTGTTGTTCCCGGTGGACTGGCCGGAGCCGTTCGGTCTGGTAATGATCGAAGCGATGGCCAGCGGCACGCCGGTTATTGCCTGGCGTTGCGGTTCGGTGCCGGAGGTAATTGATCACGGCGTTACCGGGCTGATTGTTGATAACGAAGATGATGCTGTGGCGGCGATACGGGTGGCGGAGACACTCGATCGTGCGCGTATCCGCACGGTATATGAACAGCGTTTTTCAGCGCGGGTGATGGCGCGTCGCTACCTGACACTGTATGAACAGCTGCTGGCGGCTACCGTACCGGCTGCTGCTACTGCACAGAGGGCGGCGAATCATGGATGAGAGGGAGACAACCAGTATGCAGCATCATACCTCGGCCAGTTTGTTTGTACTTAAAGAGGGTGACCTGTTCCTGGTGGCGGACGCCCGGGGCGATATACTCGGCCAGCAGGACGGGTTATTTCACCATGACACGCGCATGTTGTCTGAGCTGCGGCTGACGCTGGGGGGAGTGCAGCCATCACTCTTGTCCAGTGCCGTCAGCCAGGACAACGTATTCTTTACCGCCCATTTAACCAATCACCCATTGCCGCAGGGGGTGGTGCATATTGAGCGCAAGCGCTTTCTGTGGCATGACACGGTGTACGAGCGCATTCTGCTGAACAACCACAGCGATACGCCGGTGCAGGTGCCGCTAATGCTGACCTTCGCCGCTGATTTTCGCGATATGTTCGAGGTGCGCGGCCAGCAACGAGAACAGCGAGGTCAACTGCGGCCGCTGCGGGTAGAGCAGCAACGTGTGGAGATGGCCTATGAGGGACTGGACCATCAGTTGCGCACCACCTCGCTGGATTTTTCCCAGCCGCCGCGCCGTCTGGATGCGCACCGCGCTGAGTTTTTAATTGATATTGCCGGACAGGGTTATCAGGAAGTCTATCTTGAGATCGGACCTGAGCGCAGCACGCCCAGCCGGGAGCGTTACCGTCGCGCCGCCGCAGCCGCGCGACGTATGATGCGTCGCCGAAGCCGACGCGGCGCGCGTCTGCAGGCGTCAGGCCGGTTATTCCAGGCCTGGCTGGACAAATCACGCATGGACCTGGCGCTGTTGACCACGGAACTGGAGGAGGGGCCTTATCCCTATGCCGGTATCCCGTGGTTTTCTACGCCGTTCGGGCGAGACGCTATTATCACGGCGTTGCAGACGCTGTGGCTCGATCCGGAACTGGCCCGTGGCGTGCTGGCCTTTCTTGCCAAAAATCAGGCCGAGGAGGATTCCACCTTCCGCGATGCGCAGCCGGGTAAAATTATGCATGAAACCCGTAAAGGCGAAATGTCTGCCATTAACGAGCTGCCGTTTGGTCGCTATTACGGCGGGGTGGATACCACACCGCTGTTTCTCATGCTGGCCGGGGCGTATGTGCGGCGTACCGGTGATGATGACTTTATTACTACCATCTGGCCTGCACTGATGCGTGCTGCCGGCTGGCTGGAGCGGATGGTGGAAACCAGCCCGCGTGAGCTGGTGGAGTATGCGCGCGGCGAAGTCAGCGGATTGCTCAATCAGGGCTGGAAGGACAGCCATGACTCGGTGTTTGATGAACAGGGCAATATGGTGCAGGGGCCGGTAGCCCTGATTGAAGTACAGGGATACGCTTACCGCGCCTGGCTTGAAATGGCAGGGCTTGCGCGGCGGCGCGGGCTGGCTGATCAGGCCGAAAAGTGGGAACAGCATGCTGATAAGCTGCGTCAGGCTGTGGAAACACGTTTCTGGCTTGAGGATCGTCAGTTCTATGCGCTGGCGCTGGATGGCCAGGGCAATCCCTGTGGGGTTCGCGCCTCAAATGCCGGGCATTTGCTCTACTGTGGATTGCCAACACCAGAGCGGGCGCAGGCCACAGGCAGACAACTGCTGTCGCGTGCCTTTAACAGCGGCTGGGGGATCCGCACGCTGGCAGTGGAGGCACCGCGTTATAACCCGATGTCGTATCATAATGGTTCAGTGTGGCCGCACGACGTGGCGCTATGCGCTGCGGGGCTGGCACGCTATGGCGAGCGGGACGGCGTGATGCACTTGCTTTCCAGCCTGTTTGAAGCCGCCGTTTACTTTGATATGCGCTTGCCTGAGCTGTTTTGCGGTTTTGAACGCGATCCCGGCGAAGCGCCGATCGCCTATCCGGTCGCCTGCCTGCCGCAGGCGTGGGCGTCAGGTTCCGTGTTTATGTTGATGCAGGCCTGTCTGGGCATAACGATTGATGGCCGCCGTGAAACGGTAACCGTTGAACAGCCGAGGCTGCCGGTAGGCATCGATTGTTTGCAAATCAGGCGGCTGGCGGTCGGCGATTCGCTGCTGGACCTGACGTTCCGGCGTCTCGGTACGCAGGTGGTGGTTTCCGTGGAACAGCGACAGGGCAAGGCGGTGGTTAATGTCTCCCTGGGGGGTGAAGGCCAGCGATTAACCTGACAAACTGAAAACCTTATGGGCCAGCCATTATTTCTGATATAACCCGGCGGGACGCGGGCTCTGCCACAGCCAGTGTCCTGCCGGGTTAAGTATGCCTCCTCCCTCAGCATTATGCGCGGCTCTCACCTGACCGGCGCGCCCGGGAAACCTGAACGTACATCGGTCATTCTGGCTGCTCCAGCACCATCGGTCTGAGCCGTTTTTTAATCCGCCAAAAGTAAAATGCGGTCAGGATCGCCAGCCATACCAGCCCGGCGATCAGCGCCAGACGGGTTTCCGCTACCGCACCCAGCACGCCAATTACCAGCAGCATAAACAGCAGCGTGATCGCCGGTGCTACCGGCCAGAAAGGCACAGGAAAGCGAATCTCCTGTCGCTGCTGTGCGGATAAGCTGCGGCGCATGGCAAAGTGGGAAAGTAAAATCATCAGCCATACCCAGATTGTGGCGAAGGCCGCCAGCGAGGCGATCAGCACGAACACCTGTTCAGGAATTAAGTAGTTAAGCACCACCGCAGCCAGCAACGCTACCGTCAGTACCACCACCGTCATCCAGGGCACGCCGTTACTGGCGATTCGCAGAAAACTTTTCGGCGCCATGCCTTCTTTCGCCATACCGTACATCATGCGCCCGGCACCAAAAATATCGCTGTTAATCGCCGAGATGGTGGCGCTAATCACAATGATATTCAGCACGCTGGCGGCGGCAGGCAGCCCCAGACCATCAAAAATCAATACAAACGGGCTGCCCTGTTGCCCAATGCTGTTCCACGGGAAAATCGCCATCAGGATAAACAGCGTGCAGACGTAAAACAGGATGATGCGTAAGGGAATGGTATTAATCGCCTGGGGAATGACTTTCTGCGGATCGCGTGCCTCCGCTGCGGTAATATCGATGATTTCGATGCCGCCAAAAGCAAACATTACGATACCAAGCGAGGCGATGACACCGCCTAATCCATCCGGCGCAAAGCCGCCGTGCGACCAGAGATTTTCCACGCCGGTAGCGGGAAAACTGTGGCCGAAACCAAACAGGATCACGCCTGCGCCAGCGATAATCATGGCAAAGATAGCGGCGACTTTAATCAGCGACAGCCAAAACTCCATCTCGCCAAATACCCGCACGTGGCACAGATTCAGGGCGCCGATAAAGCAGATGATGCTCAATACCCAGATCCAGCGCGGCACGTCAGGATACCAAAGCCCCATGTAGACGCCGAATGCGGTGACATCCGCCAGGCAAACGATGATCATCTCAAAGGTATAGGTCCAGCCGGTGATAAAGCCCGCCAGCGGCCCTAAATAGTGACGGGCATAGCTGCTAAAAGAGCCGGAGATAGGGTGGCGCACCGCCATTTCGCCCAGCGCACGCATAACGATAAATACCGCCGCGCCGCCAGCCAGGTAGGCCAGCAGCACGGCAGGCCCCGCCAGCTGAATAGCGGCGGCGGAACCATAAAACAGCCCTGTTCCAATAGCGGAACCCAGCGCAATAAAGCGGATGTGGCGCGCACTGAGTCCGCGCAGCAGATGTGTCGTAGGTTGTTGCATATCAAGGCCCTGAAAAGAGTGGAATATGCGCATGGCTGCCGGGAGCGTTTCCCGGCAGAGCAGAGAACAACGATTACTGATAGCTGGGCAGTACGGCAGGCAGCAGCGTCGTCAGATGACGAGCGCTCAACAGCTCAGCGGCGCGCTCGATATCCGGCGCAAAGAAACGGTCCTGGGTATAGTGAGTAACCTGCTCGCGCAGGATATGACGCGCCTTCTCCAGCGCAGGGCTGGTTTTTAGCCCCTCACGTAAGTCGACGCCCTGGCAGGCGGCGAGCCACTCCACGGCAATCACGCCGCGCGTATTGGCAGCCATTTCCCATAGTCGCCGTCCGGCGGCGGGTGCCATAGAGACGTGATCTTCCTGATTGGCGGAGGTGGGCAGGCTGTCCACGCTGTGCGGGTGCGCCAGCGCTTTGTTCTCGCTGGCCAGCGCAGCGGCGGTCACCTGAGCAATCATAAAGCCTGAATTAACGCCGCCGTTTTTAACCAGGAAAGGCGGCAGCTGCGACATATGTTTATCCATCATCAGCGCCACGCGCCGCTCGGCAAGCGAACCTATCTCCGCGATCGCCAGCGCAATATTATCCGCTGCCATTGCCACCGGCTCGGCATGGAAATTGCCGCCCGATATCACTTCGTTTTCATCAGCGAACACCAGCGGGTTATCAGACACCGCATTAGCCTCGATCAATAACACCTCCGCCGCCTGGCGAAGCTGCGTCAGACAGGCACCCATCACCTGCGGCTGACAGCGTAGCGAATAGGGATCCTGAACTTTATCGCAGTTTTGATGCGATTTAGCGATCTCACTGCTGTCGGTTAACAGATGACGGAACAGCGCCGCCGTATCAATTTGCCCCCGCTGGCCGCGCGCTTCATGAATACGTGCATCGAACGGTCGGCGCGAGCCAAGCACCGCCTCGGTGGTTAACGCACCGCATACCACCGCAGATGCGAACAGATCTTCCGCTTCAAACAGACCGCGCAATGCAAAGGCGGTAGAGGTCTGGGTGCCGTTAAGCAGCGCCAGTCCCTCTTTAGCGGCCAGCGTAATCGGCTCCAGCCCGGCTTTTTTCAACGCTTCTGCCGCCGGTAACCACTCTCCCTGATAACGTGCTTTGCCTTCGCCAAGCAGCGTCAGCGACATATGTGCCAGCGGCGCGAGGTCGCCCGATGCGCCTACCGATCCTTTGGCCGGGATTAACGGAAAAACCTGCGCATTCACCAGCGCTATCAGCGCCTGAATCACACTGAGGCGAATGCCGGAAAAACCACGCGCCAGACTGTTGATTTTCAGCACCATCATCAGGCGAACCAGACTATCATCCAGTGGTTCGCCAATGCCTGCCGCATGGGAAAGCACCAGCGAGCGCTGAAGATTTTCCAGATCTTCCGCCGGGATGCGAGTCTGGGCCAGCAGGCCAAAACCGGTATTAATGCCGTAGGCGGTGCGGCCTTCAGCCAGAATGGTGTTAACGCTGTTTACACTGTTATTGATAGCCGGAATAGCGCGCTCATCCAGTTCGATATGGATTGGATGGCTGTATATCTCACGTAACTGAGCAAGCGTAAGCGTGCCGGGATGAAGAGTGAGGTTCATATCAGCGTTTCTCCTGAGTGGCGGCGATCATCGGCAGGTTAAGGTTTTGTTCTACCGCACAGTTGATAGCGATGTCGTAACCGGCATCGGCATGGCGCATCACGCCGGTCGCCGGGTCGTTATGCAGCACGCGAGCGATGCGGGCTGCCGCATCGTCGCTGCCGTCGCACACAATCACCATCCCGGCATGCTGAGAAAAGCCCATGCCCACGCCGCCGCCATGATGCAGAGAAACCCAGGTCGCGCCGCTGGCGGTATTAAGCAGCGCATTCAGCAGCGGCCAGTCAGAGACGGCGTCAGAACCATCGCGCATCGCTTCGGTTTCGCGGTTAGGGCTGGCTACCGATCCTGAATCCAGATGGTCGCGGCCGATAACGATGGGCGCAGAAACCTCACCGCTGCGTACCATTTCGTTAAACGCCAGGCCCAGTTTCTGTCGCCACTCCAGGCCTACCCAGCAAATGCGCGCGGGCAGTCCCTGGAAGCTGATGCGCTCGCGCGCCATATCCAGCCAGTGGTGCAGATGTTTATCATCTTTGATGAGCGCTTTAACTTTAGCGTCGGTTTTATAGATATCCTGCGGATCGCCGGAAAGCGCCGCCCAGCGGAAGGGACCAATGCCACGGCAGAACAGCGGACGAATATAGGCAGGCACAAATCCGGGAAAATCAAAGGTGTTTGCCACGCCCATCTCTTTTGCCATCTGGCGAATGTTATTGCCGTAATCGAAAACCGGAACGCCCATCTCTTTAAACGCCAGCATCGCGCGGACATGGTCGGCCATAGAACGTTTCGCCGCCTCGGTCACCGCCTGCGGCTCGGTCTGCGCCCGACGCTGGTACTCTTCCCAGTGCCAGCCCTTCGGCAGGTAACCGTGCAGCGGATCGTGCGCGCTGGTCTGGTCGGTAACCATATCCGGACGCACGCCGCGTTTCACCAGCTCCGGCAGGATCTCCGCCGCGTTAGCGCACAGCGCAACAGAAACCGCCCGGCCTTCCGCAGTATATTTCCTGATACGGTTGAGCGCGTCATCAAGTGAATCGGCCTGCTCATCGACATAACGCGTACGCAGGCGGAAATCGATACGGCTTTGCTGGCATTCAATATTCAGCGAGCAGGCGCCTGCCAGCGTCGCCGCCATCGGCTGTGCACCGCCCATTCCGCCCAGACCTGCAGTCAGGATCCAGCGTCCTTTCAGATCGCCGTTGTAATGCTGACGTCCCGCTTCAACAAAGGTTTCATAGGTGCCCTGAACGATGCCCTGACTGCCGATATAGATCCAGCTTCCGGCGGTCATCTGGCCATACATGGCTAACCCTTTGGCATCCAGCTCATTGAAATGCTCCCAGGTGGCCCAGTGCGGCACCAGGTTGGAGTTGGCAATCAATACACGCGGCGCATTTTCATGCGTTTTAAAAACCCCGACCGGCTTACCGGACTGAATCAACAGCGTTTCGTCGTCTTCCAGCTTTTTAAGCGCGGCGACAATGGCATCAAAGCACTCCCAGTCGCGTGCCGCACGGCCAATACCGCCATATACCACCAGCTCATGCGGATTTTCCGCCACGTCCGGATCGAGGTTATTCATCAACATACGTAGCGGCGCTTCGGTGAACCAGCTTTTGGTATTCAGCGTGGTTCCGCGTGGGGCGCGAATTTCCTGCGCGCGGTATTTGCTTTGCGACATCGCGGTTAACTCCTGATGGTTGCATGAAATAAATTATCTGCTTCGGCGAAGCGAATCAGAGAAAGAATGCAAACACATATACTTGTATATACAAATGTGCGCAAGCTGATATTTAACAATTAAGAAACAATTAAAACCTATAAAAATCAAATGAATACCAATAAGGGGAAAGTGCTCCCACCAGAGGTTAATGATTTTTTTTGTTATTTATCAGCGGGTAACTGACAGAAGGGGGTTTTAGAGAAATTTGCGTTAGCTATCACGGATTTCAACGCGCTTTTACATAAATTTCGCCGGCTACGTTGACCGGCGTCAGGACATAAAGTGACCCTGTAAACGATAGCGCGAACCGGGAAATAAAAGGCGGGCATGAGAAACAATATGCTGCGTTGACCAGGTGCGACGATGGATCAACAGGCAAGGTTCGCTATCGTCAATCTGCAGCAGCATTTGCTCTTCAGGCGTTGATCTCACCGCCTCGACAATATGCTCACCTTCGGTAAGCGGCGCGACCAGAGAGAGATAAGCATGCGGGGTGGTGGCGGTAAAATCCTGTTGCAGATAATGTGGGGCAACCGTCGCGTTAACGCAACGATCTTCAATCTGCACCGGCACGTTGTTTTCAAAATGAACCATCACTGAATGGAAAACCGACGTGCCTTCCTCCACGCCCAGCGCGGCTGCCTGGGTAAAATCAGCCTCGATCTGTTCAAGTTTCAGCACCTGACAGCGGTGCTGATGATGACGTGCGGTAATTTCATCAGCGATGCTACGAATTTCAAACAGCGCTGACTGGCCTTTGGGTTCCGCCACAAAGGTGCCAACGCCCTGCAGACGCACCAGCAGGCCTTCATCGGTCAGTTCCCGCAGCGCGCGGTTGATCGTCATTCGGCTGAAGCCAAACTGCGCCACCAGTTCCGCTTCCGAAGGGATGCGATCGTGAGGACGCCAGACGCCAGCGCTGATTTGTTTACTGATGGCCTGTTTGACCTTCGCGTACAAGGGCACGGGCGCGCTGGCGGCGGTAGACCGGGATCGGGATAAAAACATGCGATATTCCTTGCGGCTGCCTGGCAGATGGCAATAAGTATACCCAATTCCATCCCGGATTCAGTAATTTATCCCCACCAGCGCGCGACCTGCCAGGCGATGCGCGCCGCCACGCGTGCCCCTTGCCCGTCCCGATCGTGCGAAGGGTTAAACTCCACCAGATCCACCGCCTGGAGTTTGCCGCTGCGGCAAATTGCTGCCAGCAACTGCAACAATATTGCGCAGGGAACGCCGAGCGCGGCAGGGGCAGAGACCGCCGGCATTTCCCAGGCGGGCAGCACATCTAAATCGATGGTGAGATAGATGCGATCGAGATCCGCCATAAACTGCTCAAGCTGCGCAATGGCCTCTGTCGGTGCGCTCAGACAGCGTAAATCCTCTACGATCGTCACATGACGACAGGCTGCTTCATCAAGCAACGCCTGCGTATTGGCCGCCATGCTTAAGCCGCAGCAGGCGTAGCGAAAGTCGCGCTGTTGCGTTTCGCAATAGTGCGCCAGCTGGCGAAACGGTGTGCCCGAGGTGGCCTGCGGCGCATGGCGTAAATCCAGATGCGCATCCAGATTGATTATGCCCACCTTTTCCTGTGGGAAGGCATCCAGCACTCCCAGGCCATGCCCCAGAGCGGTTTCATGGCCGCCGCCCAGCACCAGCGTGCGTTTCCCGGCGCGTTGACAGGCGAGTACCGCTTCACGCAATGCCTGCTGTGCCTGTTCCAGATTATCCTGTTCGACAAAAATATCGCCGCAGTCCGCCAGTCGCGTATGTTCCGCATGGCTGGCCAGGTTGGCCAGGGCGCGACGCAGTATAGCGGGTGCCTGAGCAGCGCCGGTTCGTCCGTTGTTGCGTCTTACCCCTTCATCGCAGGCGAATCCCAGCAGCGCAATATCGCCGGGCAGCTGTTCAGGACAAAACGTTGTGCTGCAGGTAATGGTCTGGAACAGACGCAGGGCGTTAGCCGCCTCTCCGCTATCGTCACGACCCTGCCAGACCTCAGCAGAGGTGGGGCGCCACTGTTTCATAATGCGCTCCCGTGCGTGATTTGACCGCGAAAGACCCGTGCGTAAAGCGGATTGCGGCCCGGCTCGTAAACCATTTCCACCGGCTGCTCCGCCTCCCAGATGGCAAGATCGGCGATAAAGCCCGCTTTAAGCTGACCGTGCGTATGCTGTCGGCCCAGCGCCTGCGCTGCATGACGCGTTACGCCCGACCAGGCTTCTTCCGGCGTCAGGCCGAACTGAACGCAGGCCATGTTCATAGATAAATGCAGACTGGCGAAAGGGCTGGTGCCAGGATTGTAATCGGTGGCTACCGCTATTGGTACCTGATGGCGGCGCAGCATTTCTACCGGCGGACGCTGGCTTTCCCGCAGGAAATAAAATGCGCCCGGTAACAGCACTGCCACCGTATTGCTGGCGCGCATTGCCCGCACGCCTTGCTCATCCAGATATTCCAGATGATCTGCTGACAGCCCCTGATAGCGGCTTACCAGCTGCGCACCATCCAGCAATGAGAGCTGCTCAACGTGGCCTTTAACCGGAATACCGTAACGCTGTGCGGCAGCAAATACCCGCTCGCACTGTTGCGGCGTGAAGCCCACGCTTTCGCAAAACACATCGACCGCTTCAAACAGACCTTCCTGCCACAGCTGTGGCAGCAGCGTTTCGCAAATCAGGCTAATCCAGGCATCTTTATCGTGACGATATTCAGCGGGCGCTGCATGGGCGGCGAGCAGCGTCGGGCTGATTTCCACCGGATGCTGAGCTGCCAGCTGGCGCGCCACCCGCAGCATTTTCGCTTCATCTTCCAGCGTAAGCCCGTAGCCAGATTTAATTTCCAGCGTGGTTACCCCTTCATTCATCAGCCGCTGCAGCCGTGCGGTAGCCAGCTTCAGCAGCTTACTTTCCGGGGCCTGGCGGGTTGCGGCAACCGTGGCGTTAATTCCTCCGCCCTGAGCGCTGATTTGTTGATAGGAGACGCCGTTCATCCGCTGTTCCCATTCAGCGGCGCGGTTGCCGGCAAACACTAAATGGGTATGACAGTCGATTAGGCCCGGGGTGACCAGCCGCCCCTGAAGGTCGTGAACCGTACCACCAGAGGCGGTGGATGCCGGTAAAACAGCCAAAATATGGCCGTCGCGAATAACCAGATCGTGATTATCCAGTAATCCATAAGGCGTTTGACGATCGGGATCGAACGTTGCCAGGCGGGCATTGCGCCAGACGACATCGTGAGCAGCAAGAAGCACGGTTTACCTTCCACTTGTCATGAGTTGTCTATACATTTATTTTCACCCACAACAAATTGTCAACAAAACCGGGCGATAATGTTGGCGATTTGTGAGGGGCAGCGGCCAACGTTCTCATGACCTGAAAAGAAGAGGAGGCAGAAAAAAGGCCTGCGGTAAACCGAAGGCCTGTCAGTGAGAAGTGATGCCAGGCTGTTTTAGTGCAGCAGAAACAGCGTTGCCAGACCGAGAAAAATAAAGAAGCCGCCGGTGTCGGTCAGTGCGGTAATCATCACGCTGGAGCCAATGGCCGGATCGCGTTTCAGTTTGGTCATCACCAACGGGATCAGCACGCCGACCATCGCCGCCAGCAGCAGGTTAAGGATCATCGCCAGCATCATCACGCCGCCCAGCGCCAGGTTGTCATACATCAGCCAGGTAATACCGCCCATGATGCTGCCCCAGAAGAAACCATTGATGAGCGCCACGCCCAGCTCACGCATAAAAAGAAAGCTAAAATTCCCCGGCTCGACCTGATGCAGCGCCAGCGCGCGCACGATCATGGTGATCGTCTGGTTGCCGGTATTGCCGCCGATACCCGCCACAATCGGCATCAGCGCTGCCAGCGCTACCAGTTGTGAAATCGTCTCTTCGAACAGGCCAATCACCCGGGAAGCGATGAATGCCGTGCAAAGATTGACCGCCAGCCAGGTCCAGCGGGTGCGCACCGCCTTTTTTACCGGCGCAAAAATCTCCTCTTCCTGGCTCAGGCCGCCCATTTTACGGATATTGCTTTCGTTCTCTTCATTTACCAGGTCGATAATATCTTCAATCGTCACGCGGCCAATCAGCTTGCCCTGCGCATCAATTACCGCAGCGGAAATCAGGTTATAGCGTTCAAAAGCGCCAGCGGCATCTTCCGCCTTATCATCCAGACGAAAAGTATTGGGGCGATCGTTCATCACTGAAGATACCGGCGTGTCGGGCTGGTTCAGCAAAATATCGGTAAGCGGTAGCTCACCCAATAGCACATTGTTTTTATCGGTGATAAACAGCTTATCGGTGCCTTCCGGGATAGCGCGCCGGCGTCGTAAAAAGCGCTGCACCGTCCCCAGATCGATATCGGCGCGTACGGTAATGAAATTAAAGTCCATGATGCGGCCAACGCGATCGCGGTCGAAGTGCACCACGTTCAGTACACGGGCGCGTAGCGTTGGGTCCAGCGTGGTAAGTAGCCGTCCGGTGAGATCGCGCGGCAGATATTTCGCCAGATAAGCCTGATCGTCAATATCCAGCGGCGCAATGGCCTGCAGAATATCTTTATCGCTCATGACTTCGGTCAGGCTTTCCCAGACGGTTTCCGACGCCTCTACCAGCACCTGACCGCGACGGTCGTTATTCACCAGCTGCCACAGCGCCTGGCGCTCATCTTCCGGCAGGGCTTCAAGAATATCGGCGATATCCGCCGCATGCAGCAGGGAAAGATCCTGGCGCAGGCTGTCAATTTGCCTCGACAGTTCTGCCGATAACGGTGAGTGCTCCTGCGGCTGCAGCAGACTTTCTACCAGTTCCGGCTCATTAAGTAAAAGTGTCAGAATACGGCTGCGGGTATCGGCAAGCTGCCGGGCTTGAGATTGGGCTTGGGATACAGACATAAAAATTCCCTTGTGTCCGGAAGCATGGGCATAAGCCCGCTGTTTTCTACAGGCATGAAGAGAGGGTAAGTTGTCTCAGTTAAGGCAACTTAACGCTCGCGTCATTACTCTTTATTGATGGGCTGAATTGTTATGGGCTCCCCGGCATTGGTTTTTTTATCCTGATGGTGCTGAAACGCGCCGGGCAAAACAAACAACAAACGGCCAATCAATATGATAAAGCTGATTAACAACACAATGCGGGTCATGCGGCCAGTTTTACGCCGTTTTCGCAATGAGGTAATGCTATTCACACAGGGACTCCTGTAGCTGGCCCGGAGGCGGTGAGACAATTTAGGCACAGCGTTACCGTCAGGTCAATGTCGTGCCATCAGCCGGTTCAGGAAAACTAACCGATATAATCGGTCTGTCCGCTAAACAACAGGTGGACTAAAGCGGTTTTAATAAGAATGTTTGACGTATATCAAACCTGAAAGCCTGCCGGAACTTAGTATGAGAGCGGTTTTGCTTTAGGCAGCATTCGCTGCGCGCTTTATCATTCCGAAGGGGCCGTTTTGTTTACCGGATATAACCTGTCATCGCTTAGTCAATTCCGACGCTGCTGGTGGGGCGTCCCGTTATGGCTGGCATTATTGCTGATGCCGCTTTCCAGCGCTTTATCGGTCAAGCTGCTGCTGCCAGACGGTCCGGTTTATCTGTTATTTTTACCGGTGACGTTAACGGTGGCATTGCTGATGGTGTTTGACTGGGCGGCATTGCCTGGCATTACGCTGGCGCTTTTATGGCATTATTTAATGATTTTTTCGCCAGGGCCCGCGCTGATCACCTGCATCCTGTTTGTCAGCGCAATCAGCATCTGCTGGCTGGGCTACCGCATCTGGGCTGGACGCAGATGGGGGGCGACACCCGGTACGCAAGGGCTGGGCTTAATGCGACTGTTCTGGATCGGCTTTCTTCTGCCAACGCTACTGGTTTTTTTGCTGCAAACGATGGTAACGATGAAAGTTATCCCGGTGGCCCTCTCGATTTTCAACCGCAATCCGTTGACGTTACGCACGCTGATTAACTATCAGGCCATCCTGATATCCTGTGTGGCGATCCTGCCGCTTTACTATATGGCGATCCGCTGTTTTCGCCATACGCGCTACTTTTCCCGTCAGGTTAACCTGTTGCGCCAGCAGATCGCAGAAAACGTGAGCGCTGTAGAAATCAGGATCTGGCTGATTTTGCTGACCTCGCTGCTTATCCTGTTGATGTTAATGAATCGCGAGCAGCATAATCAGGCAATCAGAGACTTTGCCTTACTGCTACTGCTGCCCGTCATGCTATGGGCATCAGCGCGCTTCGGCTATCTCATCTCCGCGCTGGCATGGTCGCTGGTGCTGATTTTACTCTATCAGTTTCGTACCCAGCCCGAACTGTCGCTGCACCTGGCCCTCAATACCACTAATCTGCTGATATGGTCGTTGATTCTGTATTTTATTGGCGTCAACGGCGTGCGCCAGCGCAGGCTGATCAAGAAATCACGCGAGGCGGCGCTGGTGGATCCGGTCGTGGATCTGCCGAATCTGCGTGCGCTTAAAGCGATGCTGGCGCAGCAGGCTTCCTCCACGCTCTGTTTTTTACGCATTCCCGAACTCGATCGCCTTAGCCGAACCTGGGGGCTGGATCTGCGCGTTGAATATAAGCGTCGGCTGGCGGCCTATCTACAGCCATTGTTGCAGCCCAAAGAGGTGATTTACCATTTGCCTGGCTTTGCGCTGGCGCTGCGCCTGGACAAAGCCACCTATGAGACGCGCATTGAACAGATAAGTAGCCGCATCGAACGCTACAGTTTGCGCTGGCAGGGATTGCCGTTACAGCCCGATATCGGCATCAGCTTTTGTCATATAGTGCCGCCGGTAAGTAATTTGCCACGGCTGCTGGGACAGCTTAGTGAAATGGCTGAAATTTCTCTGCGTAGCCATCAGCCGGAAAACTTGCAGCAGGACAACATTACCGCTCAGCGCCTGGTGAAAGAAAAGCTGGCCCTGCTGGATGAAGTTCAGCAGGCGCTGGATAACGAGCGTTTTGTGATGATGGCGCAGCGTATTGAGGGCTTACGCGGCGATGATTACCATGAGCTGCTGCTGAGGCTGGTGAATACGCAGGGGGAGCAGCTGGCGCCAGAGCATTTTTTACCGATAGTGCAGGAGTTTGGTCTGACATGGGAAATGGATCGCTGGGTATTAAATCATGCGCTGAGCTTTATCGATAGCAGCCGGGCGTGTTTGCCGGCGATGCGTTTTGCTATCAATATTCATGCCGCCAGCCTTTATCGTCCGCACTTTGTCAGCGATCTGGAGCTGTTGCTTAAACAGCATCAGGTTGAGCCGTGGCAGCTGATTCTGGAAATCAGTGAGGCCGCAGGAAACAGGCACTTCTCAGCAGGCTATCGCACCATTAATTCGCTGCGTCGATTGGGATGCCGCATTGCGATTGATAACTTCGGCGCGGGCTATGCCAGCTACCTGCAGTTGAAAACCCTGCAGGCTGATATGCTGAAAATCGACGGTAGCTTTATCCAGAATATGCTGCACAGCCCGCTGGACTATCAGATTATTGAATCTATCTGCCGCGTCGCCCGGCTGAAGCGGATGCAGATAGTGGCGGAGTGCGTTGAATCAGATGCGGTCGCGGCTGCGCTGCGCGGGCTGGGCATCGACTATTTACAGGGCTTCGCCATCAGCGAGCCACAGCCGCTAACCACGCTGACAGAGAGCTGATTATTCTGCCGGCGCCTTTTTTGCCAGCAGCGTGGCGAATCGCAGGCTAATGCGGTTGCCGTTCTCATCCGTTCTGTGCAGCTGACCGACATGCTCGTTATATTTGATAATCTGCCATTGGCGGTAGTAGTTGCTCAATTCACCTGATTTAAAGGTGAAAGGGAAGGGGATCGGGCAGGGATAGTCGTCCGTATCCATCGCGGCAACAATCAGGTTATAGCCGTTTTTGACGGTGCTGGCCTGCATATCGGCAATCAGCTGCGGAATGGTTTCCGGCTGTAAAAACATCATCACGACGGTGGAAAGAATAAAATCATACGCGCCGTTAAAACGTACGCTGTTGAGATCGGTAACCTGCGTTTCAATGCCGCTGATCGCTTCGGCGGCAATGATCTGGTTCAGCCGCTCAATGCTTTGCGGATTTTTATCCCAGGCGGTGACCTCAAACCCTTTCATATTCAGCCACAGGCTGTTGCGTCCGCTGCCGCAGCCTACATCCAGCGCTTTTCCTGGCGTCAGGAAAGGTAACGCCGCCACCACTTCGGAGTGCGTGGCGGTAAGCTGATATTTTTCAGTAAAATAGTTATCCGGACGTATCGTCATCTTCTTTTTTCTGGTTGATGCGGGCGGAGGAAGCGCCGCCCGAATTCGCCGGCGTGCTTTACGCCTCTTCTTCTATCACCAGCTTCCAGCCGGAAACATCCTCCCAGTACGCCTGCTCACGCTCTAAATCGAGCTGGACCAGCGTATTCTGGCTGAAATATCCGGCCGGGAAGCGCAGCGTCCAGTGCCCTTCGTTGGTGGTCAACGTCAGCCGCTCCGGGCGGTTGGTCGCCTGGCGCTGATTATTCAGCAGCGTGCCAAGACGCAGCAAAAACACCAGCGGCAGGATCTGTTTCTTTTTAAACAGCGTAAAACGCGGCAGATCGTCGCTCTTGATCGCTTTACGGTGATAGCGTACCAGCGTAGCCAGCAGCAATTGTTGATCCTGATTAAAACCGGGCAGGTTGGTGTTTTGCAGGATATAGGCCGAGTGGCGCTGCATACCGCTGTGGTTGATGGTCAAGCCGACTTCGTGCAGCAGTGCCGCCCACTGCAGCAGCGATGCGAGCTGCGGATTAGCCAGTCGGGGATTTTGATCGCGCCACTGTTGCCAGAGTTCATCGGTGGTTTCCAGGACGCGTCGCGCCTGATCGCTGTCGATATTGTAGTGATTTGCCAGGCTCTGCGCGGTACGGCTACGAATATCCTGATGGCGGAAGCGGCCTTCCATTTCATACAGCACCCCTTCGCGCAACGCGCCGTCGGAAAGACGCAGCTCGCGGATTGCCAGCGCATCAAATACGCCGCAAAGGATTGCCAGGCCCGGCACAAATACTGCTTTCCGCTCTTCCGACAACCCAGGCAGGCTCAGCGCGGCGAAGGATTTGTGCTTCATCACTTCGTCATACAACCTTTCAAGCCGCTCCGGCGTCACCTGTTTCTCTTTTTCGCCCATCGCCTGCAGCACTTCGCAAGCGGCCTTGATGGTGCCGGAAGCGCCCAGCGCGTATTGCCAGCCAAGCAGCCGATATTGCCAGGCCAGCGTTTCCAGTTTTTGCGCCGCAGCCAGACGCGCCCGGCGGAAATTTTCCTGACTAATCACACCGCCGGGAAAGTAGAGATTGGCGAAGCTGACGCAGCCCATACGGCGGCTCTCTACCAGCTTGGGTTCAAAATCTTCCCCGATGACCAGCTCGGTAGAGCCGCCGCCGATATCAATCACCAGCTTGCGGCCCTTTTCCGGCTGCGTATGCTCAACGCCCATAAAAATCAGGCGCGCCTCTTCATGACCGGAGATCACTTCAATCGGGTAGGGGATCACTTCCGCCGCGCGCCGCAGAAAATCTTCTGCATTAACCGCCTGACGTAGCGTATGCGTACCGACAATGGTCACGTTCGAGGCGCTGAAGCCTTGCAGACGCTCGGCAAACAGCGCCAGACAGCTAAGTCCGCGCTGGATAGCTTCTTCGCTCAGCACGTTATCCGCGCCCAGCCCGTCCGCCAGGTGCACGCGCTGTTTCAGACGCCCCAGCACCTGCATTGCGCCATCCACCACGCGGGCAATGACCATGTGAAAGCTATTGGAACCGAGGTCAATAGCGGCAAATTCTTGCGGTCGTGGCATATTCTTATGGGATATCGGCATAGTGAGTTATTCAGGTTGTTCCAGAGATTTGATGTATTCGTAAATGGCCTGCTGCGCTCGCACCTTACGGCGGTTTCCACGCGGCACATAACGGTTACTCAGTTCTTTATCAATAATGCGGGCTTTTACAGTATCACTTAACAGGATGGCAATAATATCCAGCACGCGCTGTTTCAGAACAGGATCAAGGATGGCCACCGCCACTTCGATGCGGTAATCAATATTGCGCGTCATCCAGTCGGCGGAGGAGAGAAAGACTTTTTTATCACCGCCGTTATCAAAAATATAAACCCGATCGTGCTCCAGATAGCGATCAACAATGCTGGTTACGCGAATATTGTCGCTGATCCCGTCAAGATTAGGGATCAGTGAACACATGCCGCGCACCAGCAGATTCACTTTCACGCCCACGCTGGAAGCGGTATACAAACGGTCCACCAGCCCCTTATCAACCAGGTTATTCACTTTCAGTGTAATCCCTGCCGGGATACCCTGCTGCGCGTTGGCAATTTCTTCATCAATCAGTTGATAGAGCATGCGGCGCGAGTTCTGCGGCGACACCATCAGATAATCAAAGCTTACCGGGCGATAGGGGTTTTCAATAAAGTTAAATACCCGGCGTACCTCATTGGTGATACGCGCATCGGCGGTAAGCAGGGAGTAGTCGGTATAAATGCGCGCGGTTTTCTCATTGAAATTACCGGTGCCGATATGGGCATAGCGCACAATTTCATCGCCTTCACGGCGCGAAATCAGGAACAGTTTGGCGTGAATTTTCAGGCCCGGTGCCGAGAAGATCACATGCACGCCCGCTTCGGTGAGGCGCTTGGCCCAGTGAATGTTGGCCTCTTCATCAAAACGCGCCTGCAGCTCTACCACCACCGTCACTTTTTTGCCGTTATAGGCGGCGTGGATCATCGCATCGATAATGCGTGAGTTCTTTGCTACGCGATAAATATTAATTTTAATCGCCAGCACGCTGGGATCGAATGATGCCTGACGCAGCAGCTCCAGCACATGTTCAAAGGTGTGGTAAGGATAATAAAGCAGCACGTCATGATTACGGATCGCATCGAAACCGTTGCGAAAGCCATCGAACCAGATATGCCGTAGCTGCGGCATCGGCTTGTTCACCAGATTGGTTTTGCCCACGTTCGGAAAGCTGATGAAATCTTTGAAATTATGATAACGCCCGCCTGGGACGATAGAGTCGTAATTAGAGATATTCAGCTTATTACGCAGCAGCTCAACCATTGCATTGGGCATATCGCGCTGATAAACAAAGCGCACAGGCTCGGCGGTAAGACGCTGTTTGAGGCTGGAGGACATCAGTTCCAGCAGGCTCGATTCCATTTCGGTAACCAGATCGTACTCGGCGTCACGCGTCATTTTCATGGAATAGGCGTTAAGCGCGTCGTAGTCAAAAAAGCCTTTGAAAATATCGTCCAGGCAGTAACGCAAAATGTTATCCAGCAGGATCATCGGCTTGCGGCGGCGCGGCGACTCTGCGGGCAGATTAACAAAGCGCGGGACTTTATCAGAGGGGATTTCCAGCAGGGCATAGCGGATATCTTCGCCGCGAATAATCTCCACTGCCAGATAGGTGTAATCATCCTTCAGGAACTCAATCAGATCGGTATCGTGATTAATCAGAATCGGCGTCACATGCTGGCGTAGCTCATGCTTAAAGTAGTGACGCAGCCAGCTTTGCTGATTAGGCGACAGCTGCCGCTCGTTAATCAGGAAGATCTGATTACGCGCCATCTCCAGCAGCAGATCGTTATATAAACCATCGAACTCCTGATCGGCCCGCAGGACGCGCTGCTGAATTTTCTTTAGCAGATGACGCGGCGTGTTGGGCGACCCCTGTTCCTCGCCAATCAAAATGCGCCGCTTCAGGTCGGCAAAGCGCACCTTATAAAACTCTTCCAGGTTATTCGAATAGATGCCCAGAAAGCGCATGCGCTCGATTAGCGGGTTGGTCTTGTCTGCGGCTTCCTGCAGTACACGTTCATTAAAGGATAACCAGCTCAGTTCTTTTTCTATGTAAAGCTTTTCCTGACCCATTATGGCTCCGTTGTGCTGATTTGAGACGAGGGTATCCAGTTTCCGATTTCATTATGGCGAGAGTATGGCAGCAATGTCTAACCTCAATGGTTGTCATATCAGTGAGCTACGGGCAACATAGCGGCTTCAATACAAGGAATCCGCAGGCACGATGATCGATAACCATATTCCCGTCAACTACAGCAACCGTACCCGGCGTTATGTTGACCGCCTGACCGCGCGTGCGATCGCTGCCTGTGGCGTCAGCGTGCTGCTGGTCATGATGCTGCTGTTTGTCTGGCTGCTGTGGGTAGTGATGCCACTGTTTGCCACGCCGTCCATGCAAGCGGGGCCGTCGCAGCCCGCGCTTTCGGCACAGCCTGCCGTCGCGCTGGGTGTTAATCAGGGCTGGGGCTGGCGTATCGATAGCCAGGGCGAAGGCCGCTTTTTTCCGCTGAACGGCGCTGCGCCTGAGCCACCTTTACAGCTGGCACGCGGGCCGGTAGTGAGCGCGGCGACCGCCGATAACAGCAGCCTACTGCTGTTACAGCCCGATGGCAATTTCCGACTGGTCCAACCTGACTTTAGCGCTGCGGACGCGATGCCGAACTGGAAGTTTCCGCTGGGCGATAGCGTTTTTGACAGCGGCGGCAGCGGCTTTACCCTGGCGACCCTGGCAGCCAGCGGCGCGCAGCAGTGGCTGGCGGCGCTCAGCGATGGGCAGCATATCCGGCTGCTGCGCTTACAGGCCGGGCAGCCGATGCAGAGCGATATGCTGGCCAGCGGGCCGGTTAATCAGCTGTTGCTGGCGCCCAACGGCTCGTTGCTGTTTGCCACCAGCGAGCACAGCTTACGCGTCTGGCAGATAAACGGCCAACAGGTCACGCTACGCGATACCTTTCCGCTGACGCATCCGCCACGCCAGATGGCTTTGCTGAGCGGCGGACGTTCGCTGCTGCTGGCTGACGAACGCGGCATCAGCCAGTGGTTTGATATTGCCGATGAACGGGGCGTGCATTTGCATCGTATCCGGGATTTTGCTGGCGCGCGCGCGCAGCACCAGCTGATTACCGAGCCGCAGCGCCGGGTGTTTGCCACCATCAGCGCCGCCGGCGAACTTCAGATGTTCGCCAGCAAGCGAGAGGGCGTTTTCTTTCGCCACGCGCTGGGCGAAGGCGTACAGCAGGCGCAATTTGCGCCGCCGGGCGATGGATTGCTGATCGAACGCACTGACGGCTGGCAATACTGGCGCATCGACAATCCCTGGCCCGATATTAGCCTGCAAAACCTGTGGCAAAAAGTCTGGTATGAAAATTATCCGCAGCCGGACTGGGTCTGGCAATCGACGGCGGTTGACGATCCTTATCAGGCGAAATTCAGTCTGGTGCCGATGGTGGCGGGTACGCTGAAGGCGGCTGCGCTGGCAATGCTGTTTGCTACGCCGCTGGCGCTGGCTGCCGCCATCTACACCGCCTGGTTTATGTCGCCGGCGCTACGTCGCTGGATCAAACCGGCGATGGAGATGATGGGCGCGCTGCCCAGCGTGGTGGTTGGCCTGTTTGCCAGCCTGTGGCTGGCGCCGCAGATTGCTGCCCGGCTTTCCGGCGTGCTGCTATTGCCTATTGCCCTGGCGGCGACATTGCTGCTGTGTGGACCGCTGCTGAAGCGTCTGCCGTCGCGCTGGCGGTTGCTGGATGCGCCGGGACGCGAGGTTTGGCTGCTGGTGCCGCTGCTGCTGCTGGTCAGCGCGCTCTCGCTGTGGCTGATGCCGATGGCTGATACCGCGCTATGGGGCAAACCGCTGGCGGAGCGGCTGCCGGGCGGCTACGAGCAGCGTAACCTTCTGATCGCTGCGTTGGCGATGGGCTTTGCGCTGGTGCCGCTGATTTTTACCCTGGCGGAAGATGCCATTTTCAGCGTTCCGGCTGCGCTGGGGCAGGGGTCGCTGGCGCTGGGCGCCACGGCGTGGCAAACCCTTTCACGCGTGATTTTGCCCAGCGCCGCCTCGGGAATTTTTGCCGCATTGATGATTGGCTTTGGTCGGGCGGTAGGAGAAACCATGATTGTATTGATGGCCACCGGCAATACGCCGGTGACCGAAGGCGGCCTGTTTCACGGCGTGCGTGCGCTTTCCGCCAATATTGCCGTTGAGATGCCGGAAGCGGCGGCAGGCAGCGCGCATTATCGCATCCTGTTTCTCAGTGCGCTGGTGCTGCTGGTGTTTACGCTGATTTTGAATACGCTGGCGGAAGTGGTGCGGCAGCGCTTGCGTCGTCGTTATGGTCAACATGAGGGGCAGGGATGAGCGCGCTAACGCAAAACGATCGCTGGCGCTGGCTGACGGCAGGCGCGGTAACCTTTAGCCTGCTGGCGTTTCTGCTGTTGTTACTGCTGCTGGCCTGGCAGGGGCTGCGCCATTTTTGGCCGCAGCCGGTTACACTGTTTACGCTGGCCCAGCCCGCCGCCGGAGAGGCGCAGCTGTTGGGCGAAGTGGTGAGCACCCAGCGCCTGTCGCGTCAGCAGCTGATTGATGCCGGTCTGCCGCAGGCGCAGCAGTTGCCGGAGCAGGTCACGCGCTACTTAATTAAAACCGGCAACCGCGACGTCTCCGCCTCTGATTTCCGCACGCTGCTGGAAAGTGATATTCAGCGCCGCGAACAACCGCCGGAGGTGCTGATGCTACAGCGGCGCGTGGGCGGCGATGCGCTGGGCTGGTTTGCCGGTCTGTATGAGAATCAGCAGCCGCTTACGGCGCAGAATATGCAACGCGCCCTGCAGGAGCGCCTGCAGCAAACGCATCAGTTGCTGGAGCAGGCCGAGCGCATCCGCCGTCATGAAATGTCGCATATCACGGCGCAGCTTGAGGCGCTTGAAATCGAAGCGTTAGAGCTGAAGGCCAGCGGCAATGATAATGAGCAGAAAAGATCGATGCTGATGGCGAATCGTGCAGAACTGCAGCGGCAGTTTGTCGGGCAGGCAGAGCGGCGTGCTTCACTGTTACAGGAGAGTGCACGTAATACGCTGATGCTGCGTGATGCGAACGGCCAGCTGCACCGCATTCCCCTGGCACAAATCCGCGACGCCTGGTATCCCAACGCCATGACGCTTGTTCAAAAATGGCAACACTTTTTGCAGCAGCTGTGGCATTTCGTTGCCGTTTCGTCGGATGATTCCCCGGGCGAGGGCAGCGCTTTCCCGGCTATTTTCGGCACTGTGCTGATGGTGTTGTTGATGTCGGTAGTGGTGATGCCGCTGGGGGTAGTGGCCGCCGTCTGGCTGCATGAGTATGCTGATCGGCATGCGTTAACCCGGCTGGTGCGTATTGCGGTGGTTAACCTGGCGGGCGTACCGTCGATTGTTTATGGCGTGTTTGGTCTTGGGTTTTACGTCTGGCTGATTGGCGGCACGATTGATCAGCTTTTTTACGCGACATCACTGCCTAATCCCACCTTTGGTACGCCGGGTCTGCTGTGGGCGTCGCTAACGCTGGCATTGTTGACCTTGCCGGTGGTGATTGTTGCGACCGAAGAGGGACTGTCGCGCATTCCTGCCAGCCTGCGGCACGGCTCGCTGGCGCTGGGCGCGACCCGCGCGGAAACACTGTGGCACGTCACCCTGCCGCTGGCGCTACCCGCCATGCTGACCGGATTGATTCTTGCCGTGGCGCGCGCGGCGGGCGAAACGGCACCGCTGATGCTGGTGGGCGTGGTGAAAATGGCCCCGGAACTGCCGGTAGACGGCGTTTTTCCTTACCTGCATCTTGATCGTAAGTTTATGCATTTGGGCTTTCAGATTTACGATCTGGCATTTCAAAGCCCCAACGCCGAGGCCGATCGTCCGTTGGTATACGCCACAGCGCTGCTGCTGGTAACCATTATTCTTGGCTTAAATCTTACGGCGATGGCCTTACGCCATCGCCTGCGTGAGCGTTATCGCTCGCTGGTGCAATAACGGTGAGGACCATGACCGCTGAAATCGACACTGCGCTAACCATCAATAATCTTTCCCTGTGGTATGGCGACAAACAGGCGCTGGATACCGTTAGCCTGCAGATCCCGAAAAATCGCATTACCGCTCTTATTGGCCCCTCTGGCTGTGGTAAATCCACGCTGCTGCGCTGCCTTAACCGCATGAACGATGTGATTGATAACTGTCGCGTTGAGGGCGAGGTTCTGCTCGATCGGCGCAATATCCTCGAGCGCGGCGGCGATCTCTCGGCACTGCGGCGGCGCGTCGGCATGGTTTTTCAGCGACCCAATCCGTTCCCTAAATCGATTTATGAAAATGTGGTTTATGGTTTACGTCTGCAAGGCGTGCGCGATCGACGTATTTTAAACGAGGCGGTGGAGCGGGCGCTGCGCGCTGCGGCGCTGTGGCCTGAGGTGAAAGATAGCCTGCGGCAAAATGCGCTGACGCTTTCCAGCGGTCAGCAGCAGCGGCTGGTGATTGCGCGCGCCATTGCTATTGAGCCGGAAGTGCTGCTGCTGGACGAGCCGACATCTGCGCTGGACCCAATCTCCACGCTGGTGATTGAAGAGCTAATGACCACGCTGAAGCAGCATTTCACGCTGATTCTGGTAACGCATAATATGCAGCAGGCGGCGCGCGTCTCTGACTATACCGCTTTTATGCATCAGGGAAAGATGGTGGAGTTTGCTGATACCGATACGCTGTTTACCACGCCGCGACAGCGACGCACCGAGGATTATATAACCGGGCGTTTTGGCTGAAAAAGAACAGAGCCAGCAGGCTGGCTCTGGAAGAGGGTTTATGCACGCAAGGCGGAAGAAACTAATCGCCCGCGTAGCCCTGGGGCGGAAGTGGCTTGCCATCAAGCCAGGCGGAGTTATCACGCATCACTAAGCGGCCCTCAACGAACCAGTTAATTACCAGCGGATAGATCGCATGTTCCTGATGCTGTACGCGCGCGGTGACCTCTTCTTCGCTGTCGCCGCTGAACACCGGCACTCTGGCCTGTAGGATCACCGGGCCGCCGTCCAGCTGGTCAGTAACAAAATGCACCGAGGTACCATGTTCGCTGTCGCCGTTGGCGATTGCCTGGCGATGCGTATGCAGGCCCGGATATTTTGGCAGCAGAGAAGGGTGGATATTCAGCAGCCGATCCTGATAGTGCGCGACAAAAACCGGGCTAAGGATACGCATATAGCCCGCCAGCACCACCAGATCGGGCGCATACGCATCAATCTCGCGGATAAGCTGGCGATCAAAATCTTCACGTGTTTCATAAGCGGACGAGGAAAGCGCATGGGCGGCAACGCCCGCGCTGCGGGCGCGCTCAAGGCCAAACGCGTTGGCCTTATTGCTGAAAACCGCCGCCACGCGAGCGTTGATCCGGCCCTGCTGACAGGCATCGAGAATCGCCTGCAAATTACTGCCGTTACCCGATATCAGCACGACCAGCCGTTTCATTTGATAACCACACGCTCTTCTGCGTCAGAGGCGCTAATCACGCCAATTTTCCACGCCTGTTCGCCTGCGGCGTTCATCAGCTCAACCGCTTTATCCGCTTCAGCAGCGCTTATCGCAATCACCATGCCGACGCCGCAGTTAAAGGTGCGGTACATCTCATGACGGCTGACGTTGCCCGCCTGCTGCAGCCAGTTAAAGACCGCCGGCCATTGCCAGCTGGCTTCATCAATCACTGCCTGAGTATTTTCCGGCAGCACGCGCGGAATATTTTCCCAGAAGCCGCCGCCGGTAAGGTGGGCGATGGCATGCACATCGACCTGCTCAATCAGGTTAAGAATATTTTTAACGTAGATGCGCGTCGGTGCCAGCAGATGATCGGCCAGCGGCTTGCCGTCGAGCTGTTTGCTTAACGGATCGGTCTGGCTGACTTCAAGAATTTTGCGTACCAGGGAGTAGCCGTTAGAGTGCGGGCCGCTGGAGGCGAGGGCGATCAGCACGTCGCCATCCTGCACTTTGCTGCCGTCAATGATTTCTGACTTTTCCACCACGCCGACGCAAAAACCTGCCACATCGTAATCTTCACCGTGGTACATGCCTGGCATCTCTGCGGTTTCACCGCCAACCAGCGCGCAGCCCGACTGTAAACACCCTTCAGCGATCCCGCTGATAACGGCGGAAGCGGTATCGACATCCAGCTTGCCGGTGGCGTAGTAATCAAGGAAGAACAGCGGTTCAGCACCCTGGACCACCAGATCGTTAACACACATGGCGACCAGATCGATACCGATGGTGTCGTGGCGCTGCAGATCCATCGCCAGACGCAGCTTGGTGCCGACGCCGTCAGTGCCGGAAACCAGCACCGGCTCGCGATATTTTTGCGGCAGCGCACAAAGCGCGCCGAAACCGCCGAGGCCACCCATTACTTCCGGACGGCGGGTCTTTTTTACCACGCCTTTAATACGATCGACTAACGCGTTGCCTGCATCAATATCAACGCCGGCGTCTTTATAGCTGAGAGAGGTCTTGTCGGTCACTGCGGAATCCCCACGCGGTTTTGCGGTTTGAATTAAAGCGGCGCAATTCTAACAGCGCAGGCAAACGTTTGCGAGGCCAGCGTTGCAGATTCTTTATTTTAGATGATGCTTAACAGAGCGCGGAGGTTTTGCTGTTTATTGCCCGATCGCATATGGCGCAGCAGGCAAAAGGCGGTATAATCCGGCGATTTTTTTTTCCGCTCAACACTCCGGGAGTACAACAATGAAGATCGTGGAAGTCAAACACCCGCTCGTCAAACATAAACTGGGCCTGATGCGTGAGCAAGACATTAGCACCAAGCGCTTTCGCGAACTGGCATCTGAAGTGGGGAGTTTGCTGACCTACGAAGCCACCGCCGATCTGGAAACAGAAAAAGTTACCATTGAAGGCTGGAATGGTCCGGTAGAAATCGATCAGATCAAAGGCAAGAAAATCACCGTTGTCCCGATCCTGCGTGCCGGTCTCGGCATGATGGAAGGGGTGCTGGAGCATGTGCCAAGCGCGCGCATCAGCGTGGTAGGCGTTTACCGTGATGAAGAGACGCTGGAGCCGGTTCCTTATTTCCAGAAGCTGGTTTCTAACATCGAAGAACGCATGGCGCTGGTAGTCGATCCCATGCTGGCCACCGGCGGCTCGATGATTGCGACGATCGATCTGCTAAAAAAAGCGGGCTGTAACTCAATCAAGGTACTGGTATTGGTGGCTGCACCGGAAGGTATCGCCGCGCTGGAAAAAGCGCACCCGGACGTTGAGCTCTATACCGCCTCTATCGATCGTGGCCTGAACGAGAAAGGCTACATCATCCCCGGTCTCGGTGACGCGGGCGATAAGATTTTCGGAACCAAATAACTATTCAGCCGACCGCAGAGTCGGCTTTTTTCTGCCAAAAAACAGCCCAGAGGAATACTCCATGACTCGTCGCGCGATTGGCGTTAGCGAACGCCCACCGCTACTGCAAACGATACCGCTCAGTTTTCAGCATCTGTTCGCGATGTTCGGCGCTACGGTGCTGGTGCCGGTTCTGTTTCATATCAATCCGGCCACGGTGCTGTTGTTTAACGGCATCGGTACCTTGCTCTATCTCTTTATCTGTAAAGGAAAAATCCCCGCCTACTTAGGCTCCAGCTTTGCTTTTATCTCGCCGGTGCTGCTACTGCTGCCGCTTGGTTATGAGGTGGCGCTGGGCGGTTTTATCTTGTGCGGCGTGCTGTTTTGTCTGGTGGCGCTGATTGTGAAAAAAGCCGGCACCGGCTGGCTGGATGTGATGTTTCCTCCGGCGGCGATGGGCGCGATTGTCGCCGTTATCGGACTGGAGCTGGCGGGCGTTGCAGCGAATATGGCTGGCCTGCTGCCTGCCAGCGGCGCGACGGTCGATAGCACTGCGGTAACAATTTCGCTGGTGACGCTGGCGGTCACCGTGTTTGGTTCGGTGCTGTTTCGCGGTTTTCTCGCCATCATTCCAATTCTGATCGGCGTGCTGGCAGGCTATCTGCTGTCATGGGCGATGGGCATAGTAGACTGGAGCGGGGTTGAGGCTGCGCCGTGGTTCGCGCTGCCGACTTTCTATACGCCGCGCTTCGAATGGTATGCGATGCTGACGATTATCCCGGCTGCGCTGGTGGTTATCGCCGAGCATATCGGGCATCTGGTGGTCACGGCGAATATCGTGAAAAAAGATCTGATTCGCGATCCAGGGCTGCATCGCTCAATGTTCGCCAACGGTTTCTCAACTATTATTTCCGGCTTTTTCGGCTCAACGCCGAACACCACCTACGGTGAGAATATCGGGGTGATGGCAATTACCCGCGTGTACAGTACCTGGGTTATCGGCGGCGCGGCGATTATCGCTATTCTGCTCTCCTGCATCGGCAAGCTGGCAGCGGCGATTCAGGCAATTCCGGTGCCGGTGATGGGCGGGGTTTCGCTGCTGTTGTATGGCGTAATCGGCGCATCCGGTATTCGCGTACTGATTGAATCAAAAGTGGACTATAACAGGGCGCAAAACCTGATCCTGACCTCGGTAATTTTGATTATTGGCGTCAGCGGAGCGAAGGTACATATCGGCGCGGCTGAACTGAAAGGTATGGCGCTGGCAACGATAGTTGGCGTGGCGCTGAGCCTGATTTTTAAAGTGATTAACGTGCTGCGCCCGGAAGAAGTCATTCTGGACGCACCGGATAAATCGCCGGAGTAAATTCCAGAAGCAGAAAAGGCGCCCCGGGGCGCCTTTTTTAACGCTGCGCTGCTCAGGCCACTGCCAGACGTCGCGTAAACAGGCGACTGGAGAGCCAGTAAACCACGCAGGCCACCACCAGAGAGGTGATCGTCGGCACGCCCCAGTTGCTAAGCAGGCCAACCGCCGCACCGATGACGCTGGCGATAATTGCCGGGAGGCCTATGGCTGGCGTAGTGTCCGGCAGTCTGCCGTTACCACGGCTCTCATCCAGCGCCTGACGATGGGTACGCAGCAGGAAGTAGTCTATCAGCATAATGCCGATCACTGGCGGGAATACCACGCCCAGCACGGTAAGAAAATCGACAAAGCGATCGAGGATCCCCAGCACCGACATCGTAGTACCCAGCACGCCAATAGCCAGCGTGGTGGGGGCATATCTCCACTTATGGCCGGTTAAGCCTTCAATGGCGTTAACGATGCCTAATGAAGAAGAGTAAAGATTCAAATCGTTTACGCGCAGGGTAGAGAACACCACCACCATCATGCCCAAACCGCCCGCGCCCAGCGACATAATTGACACCACGTCATCGGTGCTGAGGCTTTTCGCAATCAGGATCGCCAGACCGTTGATGATGAATTCACCGGCGATAATGGTCAGCAGCGTAATACCCAGCACCTGGCCACTATTGCGCGAGTAACGGGTTAAATCGGGGGTCATCAGGCTGGCAACGATAGCACCGCCGACAACAATGGTAATCCCGGCGCTAATTGACATCGCATCGCCAGCGGGCGCTCGTTGGATAGCCTGGTGCAGGTCATGCCCGGAGAGCGTAACCCACGAAACCCAGCCGACAAGAGCGATAAACAGCGGCACCGCGATACGGGCGGCGATACGCAGCGCGCGAAAGCCGAAGGTCACCAGAATGGTGAGTACGCTGCCGGAAAGCGCGGCCGACCAGCCGAAGCCCAGACGGTTGCCAAACGCCACATCCAGCGACTTGGCAAAAATTGCATTCTGAATGCCAAACCAGCCCAGCAGACTGACAGCGACAATCAGGCCTATCAACACCGAACCCAGACGGCCGAAGCCGCACCAGCGCGCCAGCAGGCTACCAGAAATGCCTTCGCGCATCCCGGCATAACCAAGACCGAAAGTCACAACGCCGAAAATCAGGCTGCCGACGGCAATGGCGATAAAGGCGTCGCCCAGCGTCATAGAGTGGCCCAGCACCGCGCCCAGCATAAACTGATCAAGGGCGGTCAGCATGCCCATATGCACGATAGCGACGCTCAGGAAGGAAACTTTTTTATTCTGCGGTACCCGCGTCAGCGGAAAATCATCTATTTTTATCATGAAAACGGTCCGTGATAATTTCAGATAAACTGAATGCCTTTTTCAAGCAGGCGATGAGGAATATAACTATCAAGCTGTGCGTGAGAACAATATTCTTCAAACTGAGCAAGAGAATGTACATCCGCTTTTTGATAGATATTATAAATACGGTTTTGAATGGTTTTAGGGCTGATGTTATATATTTTGGCTATCTCCTTAACGGAAAGTCGCTGCAGCATAAAAAAAATAATATCCAGCTCCGACTGGGTAAATACGTCACTGGAAACGTCGGTGGTTAATACGCTGGGTTTCTGCTGATTAATATATTTATGAGGCGACAGGCTATTCAGCGGTTTAGCATTCCAGATAACGCCAATATAGTCGCCAACAGAATTATAAATCGGCAGTTTTTCACTGACCCAGGGCGTCAGGTAAGCTTTACCGAACCAGTAATGGGTTTCGATTACTGTGGTTTGGCCGCGTGAGGCTTCGGTGCGACGATCGTGTTCCTGCAAATCATCGGCGCATTCAGCCCAGCTAACGGGAAACTCTGCATCCAGTTTACCGGTAATATCAAAACCTGACGGTGTACCGGTATAGAGCAGGGCGGCTTGATTCATGTACACATGCCGCGACTCCCGGTCTTTTATCCCCCAGGGCTCGTTCAGATGCTCCATCATGGCGATTAAACCAGAGAAATTCTCATCGTTAGCAGGCATAGTCACATTTACCGGTTATTGAAGATCAGAGATCTTTCGCCAGGTAATAGCGCGTATGTTTATGCGCATAATTACCCAAGTGACCATATTCGCGATAACCCAGCTTTTCATAAAAACCTTTCGCCTGAAAACTAAAGGTATCGACATAGGCCATATGACAGCCGCGTGTTCTCGCCTCTTTTTCCGCCTGCAACATCAGCTGACGGCCAAAGCCACGGGCGCGATAATTATCACTCACCCAGAGATATTGCACCTCCAGCCCCCCCCACCAGGTTCTGGCGACCAGGCCGCCAGCAATGGTGCTTTGCTCGTCGCGCAGGGTGATAAACAGCGGATGGATGTCTACTTCGTCGAATTTACTGTTATGCGCCCACAGATTATCTATAACGAAATCTTCATCCATCTGAGCGGGATTATCCGTCACATTAATTTGCATTGTTATATTTTCCTTGAGAAATAGTTATCTAGGATATAATTAAATATATATAAACTCATTAGCACTGGAGTTATTACCATTTTTAATCATATGCAGCAAGAGAGAAATTCCCCCTTTCCAATGTGACGCGAAAAAGGGTAGTTTACCGTTCAGTTAAATGCATGAACCGCAAAATAAAATAAAGATTTTTTAGTGAGCAAGACATTTTAATTATTGCCAACATCAGGGAATTTCATCTTCTTTTATCGCAGAGTCTGCCCGCAATGCTATGGGCAGCACAATGCTGCGATTTCATTTCACGTGAAAAGATGTGTTAAACTACTGCGGTTTTTAGCCCGTTCACGCTTGAGGTGCTTCTGAACACGCCGGCACAACTTTCACTGCCACTCTATTTACCGGATGACGAAACCTTCGCCAGTTTCTGGCCGGGAGAAAATTCGTCCCTGCTGGCTGCACTCAAAGGCGCTTTAGCGCAGGAACATGGCAGTTATCTCTATTTCTGGTCACGTCAGGGCGGCGGACGCAGCCATCTGCTGCATGCCGCCTGTGCTGAAATGTCAACGCGCGGCGATGCCGTTGGCTATGTTCCGCTTGATAAACGTACCTGGTTCGTGCCGGAAGTACTGGATGGCATGGAACAGCTTGCGCTGGTTTGCATCGATAATATCGAATGCATTGCCGGGGAAGATGAGTGGGAGATGGCGATCTTCGATCTCTATAATCGCATTCTGGAAACCGGAAAAACGCGTCTGCTGATCACCGGCGATCGTCCGCCGCGCCAGCTTAATCTTAAGCTGCCGGATCTCGCTTCACGCCTCGACTGGGGCCAAATCTATAAGTTACAGCCGCTCTCGGATGAAGATAAGCTGCAGGCGCTACAGCTACGCGCCAGCCTGCGAGGTTTCGAGCTGCCGGAAGATGTGGGGCGTTTTCTGCTCAAGCGTCTGGATCGTGAGATGCGTACGCTGTTTACCACGCTGGATCGACTCGATCGGGCTTCCATTAGCGCCCAGCGTAAGCTCACCATTCCGTTTGTAAAGGAAATCCTGGCGCTGTAGGTTGATTAACGTCCTTTTTGATATTGCCGGAAGCGCAGCTGTAGCTGACGCAGCTGATCGATACGGGCGTCATAGCGCGCCTGCGTCAAACTGCCCAGCGCCACCTGCGCGCTGGCGCTGCTCAGCGTGGTGATTGCCTGATCTAACTGACCGGTTAACGCCAGGCCCTCTGCACGCGCCGACAGCTCTTCATCACGTCGGTTTTGTGCCGCCGACGCCTGCGCCAGCAGATCCCAACCGTTAGTATCGTCGGGATGCGCCCAGGTATAGCGATTCAGGATGCTGCTGGCCGCCGCAGGCTGTTTGGCCTCCAGGAGCGCATTCGCCAGGTTAAGCTGTAACACCGGGTCGCTACTGCTGGCTTTCTGCGCCATCAGACGCTTTACTGCCGCTTGCGGCTGATTCAGGCCTAAATCAATATCGGTCATGATATCCAGATACCAGACGTTGCCAGGATCTTTTGCCAGCAGCGGCTCGATAATTTTCTTTGCATTAGCAAAGCTTTTGGCTTCCAGGAACAGCAGCGCTCTGCCGTATTGCGCAGCCTGCTGCTGACGTGTATTGCCTTTCGACCACTCTTCCAGCAAATCTTCGCCCAGCTGATTCTGCCCGGTAGCATACATGCCCAGCGCGCGGGCTTTCGCCATGTAGTAATCCTGCGAAGACTGCACCACTACCGGGCGCATCTGGCTGGCCCGATTACGGGCATCGGCCAGACGGCTGTCCGGCAACGGGTGCGTCAGCAGAATTTCCGGCGGCTTAAAGGCGAAACGGGACTGATCCGCCAGCTTCTGTAAAAAATTGGGCATCGCCTGCGGATCGAAACCAGCACGCTGCAGAACCTGGATACCGATCCGATCCGCTTCCTGTTCGTTGTTCTGCGTAAATGAGATCACCCCCTGCCGCGTGCCTGCCAGCGTACCGGCTAAACCCGCCATGCCCGCCTGTGGATTAGCCATTGCCAGCAGAATTGAGCCCAGTGCACCCACCCAGGTGAGTGGGGCGTTACGCTGCTGCTCTTCCATCGCACGTGCCAGATGACGCTGAGTCACGTGCGAAATTTCGTGTGCCAATACCGAGGCGAGCTGACTTTCATTGTCGCTGGTACGGAACAGGGCTGAATGCAGCACAACGTTACCGCCAAAGAAGGCGAAGGCGTTTATTTCATCATTGCGGATCAGGTAGAAATGAAAAGGCGTGCGGACTGAACTGGCGTGGGCGACCAGCCGCATGCCAAGCTGATTAATGTACTGGTTAAGCAGGGGATCATTGATCAGCGGTGCACTGGCCCGCAGCTGGCGAACGTAAAAATCGCCCATCTGCAGTTCCTGATTGATCGATAACGTACCGCCTGCGGTAGTGCCAATATCGGGAAGCGTATCAGCGATGTCGGCCTGGGAAGGAAGCACGTTGCCAGCCAGCAGCGTGACTATGAGTGAAGCGATCACAGTTTTCTTCAAGTGATTAAACATACATCTTCCCCAGGGCAAAGAGTAACGTTTCGACCGATCCCGGTCCTGATAGTTCATATACCAGCGCAGCAGCCACGCTCAGGGCGTTATCTTAGCGAGGTAAACTGCATAATGAAATGGCTGTTTAAGCCTGATGCCATAAGGGAAAAACAGTGATTCAGGTCACGGCGGAAGTTCAAAGTTGTGTAAACTTATTCAGAGAAATTGAAAGTGGCATGAGATTTGATTAAGCATCTTCTGAAAATCAACTGTTGATAATGTAGAGAGATTTTTAAAATCGTTAATAACGCTGAAGCTATGGTTAAAAACAGTCTCTGCTGTCGATTTTAAAATGGACTTGTTGATAGATTAATTTCAACAAAAAGTGACGAAACTAAGATCCATGATTAATTAAAGAAATCGCGCCATTACCTGCTTTGCTTGTTTGTTTTCTGCTTTATATCGGATCGCTCGGGGTGTTTTTTATTATAAGGTAATTCTTAATCTGCCGATCCAGAGATTAAATAGCATTAATTAACGAAAAATAAAGAAAACAACGATGATTGTTGTGGGTTATTTTTTCTTATTGAAACCACTTCGATAATGTCGCTGCGTAACCTGTATTTCCCCGATAAGACTCTGTGATATAGATAAAAAAGGCCGCTAAGAGATAGAGATGGAGATTCCCTCCTGGCGCCGCTGAATATCCATCGGGGAGAAAAAAATGCGTTATGCAGTTAAGGGGTTTTTGTTGGCTTCTCTGCCAGACGCAGGCGGTGCGGGAGTTTATTTAGCGGCAGGGTTCAGCAATAAAATTATGTGGCAAATAAAATGCAGTAACAGATCGCGAGCGTCTCTCGGATGAGATATTTCTTATCTTATCGAAGGGCGCTTGTTCGCCTGAAAATCGGGAAAAGGTTCTGCTGCAGATATAATACTTTCAGTTTTCTATGACTAACATCCTCTTTTAAAGGAGTGCTTTTTTATGCGTCCCGTAACTTATATCGTCGTGGCGGCTCTGGCCGGTTTTGTCGGCGGTAATGTGCTTCAGGCACCACAGCTCTATGACAAAGTCACTAACCATATCGCTAACAGCAAAAGCGAGCCGGAAGGCTTCTGGTCAACGCCAGCTATCGCTAACTATGGCAAAATTCATTACGTGGATACGCCCGCTTATAATCCGCGTAATGATGCTAACCTCAGCAATAAGATCGTCTTTCAGCTTAATAAAAACGACGGTGACATCAAGGATCCGCACCTGGGCCTGGAGCGCGTTGCGCGCGTTGTTAACCTCTATTATGCGGCAGGTATTCCACTGAATAAGCTCAACTTTGTGGTATCAATGAACGGCGATGCCGTGATTGCCGGACTGAATAATGAAGAATTCCATAAAGCTTACGGTATTGATAACCCCAACCTTAAGTTGATTAGCGAGCTGGAAAAGGCGGGCGTAAAAGTCACGGTTTGCGATCAGTCGGTGGCCTTCCATCATATTGATCGTGAGTGGATTGATAAATCAGTGACCCATACTATTTCCAGCGGGACAACCGTCGCCACGCTGCAAAATCAGGGTTATGCGCTGTTAATGCTCTGATTATATATCTTTTTCTCTCTGTGTAACGCTATCCAAAATGACGCCGCCAGTGGCGGTGTCATTTTTTGCATTTTCGCCCAGCTTATTCCTTTCCTGCTGCTCAGGCTCAATTACCGACCTAAGAAAAATCTTAATAAACTGCGCTGAGTCGTTTTTCTGCTTGCTCAATCCATGTACAATTGAGACGTGCATCTCACCAGGGCACCTGTAGCACGATAAGTATTGATAATAAAAGCACCACAAGGCGCAAAAGAAATGATAAACACAATCGAGGCGAATCCATGTTAAGGCTGCCAAGGCCGAAAACGGATTTGCGGACGCTTATTACCCTGCTGGCCGTGGCCAGTATCGTTATTACCCTTGCTAATTCCTTGTACGCCGCCTGGCGCGTTCAGCGTGAACAACTGATTACTAATACGCTGGAGGCGAATCGGGTTTATGCTGCCAAACTGGCTGCCTCGACCGGGCAGTTTTTTCAGCAGGCGCAGTCACAGCTAGCCTGGAGCGCTACCGAGCTTAGCGATCGCTTTGATGATGAAGCGCTGTTGCAGAAAGAGGTTGAGCGTCTTCGGCAGCAAACCAACAGCTTTAATTCGGTGGTGGTGGTTGATGCCGCCGGTTGGGTGCGCGCAATTTCACCTGAGTCGTTGACGCTGAAGGGCATGCAGTTGCATACCGACAGCGCGCGTGAAGCGCTGGCACGGCGCACCGCGTTGATAGGGCAGCCCAGCCTTTCGGCAGCAAATAACCTGATCGTGTTTGTTTCCCGCCCGGTTTGGTCTGCGACCGGCAGCTATCTTGGGTACATTGGCGGTACCATTTATCTGAAGCGTAAAAGCATTCTGCATGAACTGCTGCTTAGTCAGTTTTACCGTGACGGAACGCAACTTTATGTGCTGAATCGTGATAACCGCGTGCTTTACCACCAGAATGGCCAGCTGGTTGGGAAGAAAATTGCGCCGCTGCTGCAGCAGGATGCGATCGCCTATGCCAGCAGCGGCTATCAGGAAGTGACTGATGAGCGGGGCGTGCCAATGCTGGCGGGCTACGCGCACGTGCCGGATTCCGACTGGACCATTCTGGTGCTCAAGCAAACCAGCGTGACGTTGGCACCGCTTAGCAGCCTGTTGTTTCAGGTCATACAGCATTCACTGCCGCTGGCGCTGATGACGCTGGCAGCAGCCTGGCTGCTGGCGCGGCTGATCGCCATGCCGCTGTGGCAGCTGGCGCGTAAAGCTGGCCAAATGGATGAACAGGATGCCGCCGTAGAAATTAGCCGTATTCGCTCCTGGTATTTTGAAGCATCACAAATCAAGCGGGCACTGCTTTCCGGTATTGGGCTGATGCAAACCAAAATCGGCCAGCTGAAATCAGAGGCGCAAACCGATCCGCTGACGCAGTTGCTTAACCGTCGTGGCCTGCAGGCGGTGCTGGACTACCTTGCCACCACGCGCCAGCCATTTGCCGTGCTGGCGCTCGACATCGATCATTTCAAGCAGGTTAATGATACCTGGGGACATGGTGCTGGCGACCGGGTTATCCAGCAGGTGGCGCAACAGCTGAAAAGCTATGCGCGGCAAACTGACGTAGCTTGCCGCAGCGGCGGTGAAGAGTTTTTAATGATCCTGCCGGGGGCCGATCATGACACGGCGATGAAGATGGCGGAACGCTTACGCCAGGCAACGCAGCGTCAGGCGATCGATCCGGTTGGTGAGGTGACGCTGTCGATTGGGGTCAGCTGCTGGCTATCCGATCGCGAGGTGATTGCATCCTGTTTCCGGCGCGCCGATGAGGCGCTGTATCGCGCTAAGCGTGGCGGTAGAAACTGTGTGATTGCCGCAGCGGCGCAGTCAGAGAACGAGACGCCGCTCTGTGAAAGCTAACGCTTAAGGTTGTTCTGTTTTCTGCGGCGCATTTCAGTACAATCGTCAGCCTTGTTGATACAGGGAAGGATACGCCGTGCTGGCTCTTTTGATTCAATGGTATCGCCGTCGCTTTAGCGATCCGGAGGCGATTGCCCTGCTGGTAATATTGCTGGCAGCTTTTTTTATCCTGTTTTTTTTCAGCGATTTGCTGGCGCCGCTGCTGGTGGCGCTGGTAATGGCTTATCTGCTGGAGTGGCCCACGGTGCGTCTGGAGCGGCTGGGCTGTTCCCGCAGCGGGGCCACTACCATTGTGCTGGCGTTCTTTGTAGGCGTTCTGCTGCTTTTTGTGCTGGTGGTCGCGCCGGTGGCCTGGCAGCAGGGCATCCATTTAGTGCGTGACATGCCGAATATGCTGAATAAGCTTTACACCTTCTCTGCCGGACTGCCGGCACGGTTTCCGGCGCTGGCCGATGCCGGTATCGTTGATATTGTGATCGAGAATCTGCGAAGCCGGCTGTCAGGCGTTGGCGAGTCAGTAGTGAAATATTCGCTGGCTTCGCTGGTGGGCTTAATGACGCTGGCAATCTATCTGGTGCTGGTGCCGCTGATGCTCTTTTTCCTGCTAAAGGATAAGCAGCAGATGCTGAATGCGGTGCGCCGTGTGCTGCCGCGCAATCGCGGTCTGGCGGGGCAGGTCTGGAGCGAGATGAATCAGCAGATCACTAACTATATTCGCGGCAAAGTGCTGGAAATGGTGGTGGTCGGCGTCGCGACCTGGATCGCTTTTCTGGTGCTGGGGCTGAATTACGCGCTACTGCTGGCGGTATTGGTTGGGCTGTCGGTGCTGATCCCTTATATCGGTGCGCTGGCGGTTACCCTGCCGGTGATCTGCGTGGGGCTTTTTCAGTGGGGGCTGGGTAGCGATTTCTGGACGATGATAATTGTCTATCTGGTTATCCAGGCGCTGGATGGCAACGTGCTGGTGCCGGTGCTCTTCTCCGAAGCGGTAAATTTACATCCGTTGGTGATTATTCTTGCGGTGGTGATTTTCGGCGGGCTATGGGGCTTTTGGGGCGTGTTTTTCGCCATTCCGCTGGCGACGCTTATCAAAGCGGTGGTCCATGCCTGGCCTGAGGATACTTCAGGCGGTGAGTTTCAGTAAGGTTGTGTGGCGTCGTTGACGCCACGCGTTTTCTCAGGCTGATTTCAGATAAGCCATCACAATATCGTAGTGATTGCTGGTTTTAAAATCATCGAAAACCTTCTCAACATAGCCGTTGGCATCAATCAAAAAGCTGATGCGGTGAATGCCGTCGTAGGTTTTCCCCATAAAGGTTTTCTCTCCCCAGACGCCAAACTGCTGGCTGACTTCATGAGTTTCATCCGAGAGCAGCGTAAAATTTAACAGCTCTTTTTCGGCAAAACGCGATAGCTTTTCCGGCTTATCGGTACTGATACCTAAAACCTCTACGCCCGCTTTTTTAAATTCATCCATATTGTCACGCAGGCCGCACGCCTGAACGGTGCAACCGGGCGTCATCGCTTTGGGATAGAAATAAACCAAAACGCGCTGTCCCTGGAAGTCGGTTAAATTTACTTGTTCGCCATCCTGATCGGGCAAACTAAATTTCGGTGCGATATCACCGGCTTTCAGTGGATTCATCACTCATCTCCATTTTTTCATCATGCTGCGGATAATTGACCACGCTAATAGTGCCTTGCGCATGAAGTTCTGTACATAGGGCGTGAAACGCCTGCTCGATTAATGTCGCGTCCCGGTGTGCCGGGCTGTGAGCCGTAATTTGAATATAGAGCAAGGGTGGCTGATGTTCTTGCGTTAACTGAGTACGCGAAACCAGTTCTGCGATATTCATCTGGTGTGAATCAAAGAGATCGGTAAAACGTTCGATAATATGCGGCGAGTCGTTGACTTCCACCTGCACCCAAACGGTTTCCGGCATTGGCGGTCGGCGGCTGGCGTTGGTGCGCTTCATTACAATCAGCAGCTCCATCTCGGCACCCTTCAGCGGCAGCGTAGACTCAATTAAGGTAATCGCGTTCCAGCTGCCGGAAAGCAGCATGATAAAGGTAAACTCTTCACCCAGCATGGCCAGGCGGCTGTCTTCGATATTACAGCCGCAGCTGCTGACGTGACGAGTAATGGCATTGACGATCCCAGGACGATCGACGCCCAACGCCGTAATAACTAAAAAGTGTTGCGGTGTCTGCGGCAAAATAACTTTTCCTGTGGGGTGAGCTGATAAGTAATGGTAATAACCCGTAGGTAAACATAAAAAATACCCTCTGCCAAGCGCTCCCGGCCCCTGGTCGCTTGCTTTTCCCCGCCGGTCAAACGTACCATGAAGTACTTGTTTGTCGAGGGGATGGCCAATGTTCACGGGAAGTATTGTTGCGCTCGTTACGCCAATGGATGACAAAGGTAATGTCTGCCGTGCGAGCCTGAAAAAACTGATTGATTATCATGTCGAGAGCGGAACATCCGCCATCGTTTCTGTGGGAACCACCGGCGAATCCGCAACGCTTAGCCATGATGAGCACGGCGATGTGGTGATGATGACGCTTGACCTGGCCGACGGTCGTATTCCGGTAATTGCCGGAACCGGCGCGAATGCTACCGCAGAAGGCATCTCTCTGACCAAACGCTTTGAAAATAGTGGCGTTATCGGCTGCCTTACCGTAACGCCTTATTACAACCGCCCGACCCAAGAAGGGCTGTATCAGCACTTTAAAGCGATCGCGGAAAGTACCGATCTGCCGCAAATGCTGTATAACGTACCCTCGCGCACCGGTTGCGATATGCTGCCCGAAACGGTGGCGCGCCTGGCGAAAATCAAAAATATTATCGGGATCAAAGAGGCAACCGGGAACTTATCCCGCGTCAGCCAGCTCCAAGAGCTGGTTGATGATGAGTTCGTACTGGTCAGCGGCGATGACGCTACCGCACTGGACTTTATGCAGCTGGGCGGCCACGGCGTGATTTCCGTTACGGCGAATATCGCCGCACGTGAAATGGTTGAACTGTGTCGGCTGGCGCGCGAAGGCAACTTCGCCGAGGCGCGTCATCTAAACCAGCGCCTGATGCATCTGCATCAGAAATTGTTTGTTGAATCTAATCCTGTTCCGGTGAAATGGGCCGCGAAAAAACTGGGATTAATCGCGACCGATACCCTGCGCCTGCCAATGGTTCCGTTATCCGCGGCGGCGTGTCCGGTTGTGGAGCAGGCGCTGAAAAATGCGGGTCTGCTGTAATTTAGGGAGAGTTAATGGCTTATTCAGTAAAAAAGTCCACGGTTGCGACTATCGTTGGGCTATCCACGGTGATGCTGCTGGCAGGGTGTTCCAACGATCAGCGCTATAAGCGTCAGGTCAGCGGAGATGAAACTTACCTGCAGGCGGCTGAGCTGCAGGATTTACGCGCGCCGGCAGGAATGATTCTGCCGCTGCAAAATGGAGATTACGACGTGCCGCGCGCCAACGCGAACGGCGCGATGGGCAAACAGCTGGACATTCGTCCGCCAGCTCAGCCGCTGGCGCTGATGAACGGCGCACGTGCGCAGTTTAGCGGCAATACTGGCGTGTTGATGATGGAGAACAGCCGCAGCGGTTCAATCTGGTCACAGGTGGTCAATGTGGTGCAGTCTTACCACTTCCCGATCGCCGCGCGTCAGGATGCCAGCCAGCAACTGACCACCGACTGGGTGGAGTGGAACCGTGCGGATGAAGATAACCAGTACCGTGGCCGCTATCAGATCAGTGTCCAGCAGCAAGGGTATCAGCAGGCGCTGACCGTAAAACTGCTGCAGCTGCAGCAGGCGGGTAAAGATATTACTTCGCCAACGCAGATCCAGCGTTATACCGCGCAGATGCTGAACGACATCAGCACCGGCCTGGATAAGATGGATACTGCCGCACAGGATGCTGCGGCTAACCGCAGCGCCGCACAGATTGATGTGCAGAGCGGCGCGGATGATACCGGCTTACCGAACCTGATTCTGCGTGCGCCGTTTAATGTCACCTGGCAGCGTCTGCCGGCGGCGTTGAAGCGTATCGGCATGGAAGTGACCGACAGCAACCGTTCGCAGGGTAGCATGGCGGTTACCTATAACGCGCCGGGCGACAGCACCTGGGATGAAATCGGTGCTAAAGATCCGCAGTTGCCGAACGGCGATTATAAGCTGCAGGTCGGCGACCTTGATAACCGCAGCAGCCTGCAGTTTATCGATCCGAAAGGCCACGTACTGACGCAGTCGCAAAACGACGCGCTGGTGGCGGTCTTCCAGGCAGCCCTGAGCCAGTAAAAAAAAGGCCGGAAAATTCCGGCCTTTTTTATTGAATTTTGGCATAATGTCGCGCGGCGACGTAAACGATTGCGTCGTGCAGTTATGGCCATTCACACTTTTCCCAGTTTGGAGTTTATCAAGATGCAAAAGCTAGCTGAGTTGTATCGCGGCAAAGCGAAAACCGTTTACAGCACCGAAAACCCGGATCTGTTGGTACTCGAATTCCGCAATGATACGTCAGCAGGAGACGGCGCGCGTATTGAACAGTTTGATCGCAAGGGAATGGTAAACAACAAGTTTAACTATTTCATCATGCGTAAGCTGGAAGAGGCGGGCATTCCAACTCAGATGGAGGCGCTGCTCTCAGATAACGAAGCGCTGGTAAAAAAACTGGAGATGGTGCCGGTTGAATGCGTTATCCGTAACCGTGCGGCGGGTTCGCTGGTGAAACGTTTGGGCGTGGAGGAGGGGATCGTCCTCAATCCCCCGCTGTTCGATCTGTTTTTGAAAGATGATGCCAAACACGATCCAATGGTCAACGAATCCTACTGCGAGACCTTTGGCTGGGTAAATAAAGAGAATCTGGCGCGCATGCGTGAGCTGACCTACAAGGCTAACGAGGTGCTCAGCAAACTGTTTGACGATGCCGGTCTGATCCTGGTGGACTTCAAGCTGGAGTTCGGTCTCTACAAAGGCGAAGTCACGCTGGGCGATGAATTTTCACCAGACGGTGCCCGCCTGTGGGACAAGCAGACCATGAACAAAATGGATAAAGATCGCTTTCGCCAGAGCCTGGGCGGCGTGATCGAAGCTTACGAAGAAGTGGCGCAGCGTCTGGGCGTTAAGCTCGACTAAACTTCCCGCCCGTGGCCGACGCGCATATGCCGTCGGCCTGGTTCCCCATCATTGTTCCCCTCCGCTTTTTCCGTTACCCTTCCATTCCGCGTGCCGCTCGCTGGTTATTCAGCGCCGTCGCGACTAGAATTTGCCGTATTCGCCAGGAATCAGTAACAGGGGAAAGTCATGCGTTGGCAAGGGCGTCGCGAAAGCGACAATGTAGAAGATCGTCGGAATCAGTCTCCCACCGTGGGCGTCGGCCGCATGCGCATTCCACGTGGTAAAGGCGGGATTATCCTGCTGGTGGTGGTGATAGTTGCCAGTTATTACGGCTATGATTTGTCCCCATTGCTTACCGGCGGCGGGTCAGTTACCCAGCAAAGCCAGACGCAGCGCATCAGTCCGCAGGATGATGAAGCGGCAAAGTTTACCTCAGTGATCCTCGCCACAACGGAAGATACCTGGCAAAAACTCTTTACCCAGATGGGCAAAGAGTATCAGCCGCCGCATCTGGTTATGTACCGCAATGCTACACGTACCGGCTGCGGTACCGGACAATCGGTGATGGGCCCGTTCTATTGTCCGACGGATAGCACCGTTTATATCGATCTCTCTTTTTATGATGAACTGAAAAACAAGCTGGGCGCCGGGGGCGACTTCGCACAGGGCTATGTTATTGCGCATGAGGTAGGGCATCACGTGCAGAAACTGCTGGGCATTGAACCGAAAGTACGCCAGATGCAGCAGGGCGCCTCACAAAGCCAGGTGAATCAGCTGTCGGTGAAACTGGAGCTACAGGCGGATTGCTTTGCAGGCGTCTGGGGTCACTATATGCAGCAGCAGCAGATTCTGGAGCCGGGCGACCTGCAGGAAGCGCTAAATGCGGCTGAAGCGATTGGCGACGATCGGCTCCAGCAGCAGAGCCAGGGGCGCGTCACCCCGGACAGCTTTACCCACGGCAGCTCGGAACAGCGTTACAGCTGGTTTAAACAAGGCTTTGATTCTGGCAATCCGGGCCGATGCGATACGTTCGCCGCCGCTAAATAAAGATGCTGTTATCCGTTACCGCTGAGATGCAGCGTACCGGCATTCGGCGGCTGGCGGTGCTTGCTGGCGATCCTGACTGGTGTGACGAGCAGGCGCAGCAATGGCAACAGGCGCTGGCGGGAGACTGGCTTTGTCTTAGTGACGATCCGCAGTTGCCCAACAGCGTTGCGCCTTCAGCGCTGCGCAATCTGTTAGGGCAAGAATTCCGCCATGCTATCTTTGATGCCCGTCAGGGATTTCACAGTGAAGCCTTTGCTGCGCTGGCTGGCACGCTTAGTGCCGGAAGCTGGCTGCTGCTGCTGACGCCGCCCTGGAAGACGTGGTCCCGGCATCCTGACAGCGACTCGCTACGCTGGAGCGAAAGCGACATGCCCATTGGCACGCCCCATTTTATCTCTCATTTACAGTGTCAGCTTTATGCGGATCAACAGGTGTTGCTGCATCAGCAGCATCAGCCCTGCCGCATGCCAACCTCTTTATCGCTATCTTCGTGGCAGCCCGCCGGGTTACAGCAGCAGCAGCGGCTGCTCAGCCACTTTTTGCAGGCGCCGCCCGGCATCTCTGTGCTGACCGCCGCCCGTGGACGCGGGAAGTCGGCGCTGGCTGGCATGCTGATGCAGCGTTGGCCGGGACGTTGTCTGGTTACCGCGCCGGCGAAAGTCTCGACAGAGGTGCTGGCCCGTTTTGCCGGTGAACGCTTTGCCTTTATCGCACCCGATGCGCTGCTGGCCAGCGCGGAGCCGCAGCAGGCTGACTGGCTGATTATTGACGAGGCGGCGGCTATTCCGGCACCGCTGCTGCAGCGTCTGATAACGCGCTTCCCGCGCGTATTATTAACCACCACCGTACAGGGCTATGAAGGCACCGGGCGCGGCTTTTTGCTGAAATTCTGTGCCGCATTGCCGCAGGCGCGTTTTTATCAGCTGGATGAGCCGCTACGCTGGCGTCAGGGCGATCCGCTGGAAAGCCTGATCAATGCTGCGCTGCTGCTGGATGAGGCGCAAGGCACAACATACAGCGCGACAGGTAAGGAATTAACGATCGCCGGGTGCGGACAGCAGGATGGGCCGCGTCTGCTGGCGCTCTATCGGCTGTTAACCAGCGCGCATTATCGCACCACGCCGCTTGATTTACGCCGCCTGATGGATGCGCCAGGGCAACAATTTATTGCTGCGGAAAGCGCTTGCGGAGAGGTCTGCGGAGCGGTATGGCTGGTGGCGGAAGGAGGGCTTACCGCTGAGCTGGCCTGGCAGGTATGGGCCGGGCTGCGGCGTCCGCGTGGCAACCTGGTCGCGCAGTCTCTGGCCGCTCATGCCGGTTTTCCGCAGGCCGCACAGCTGCGATCGCAGCGCATCAGCCGCATTGCCGTTGCGCCGGGCCTGCGACGGCAGCAGGTGGGCAGCCGAATGGTTGAGTTTGCCCGCCAGCAGGCGCAGGGGCTGGACTATCTTTCAGTGAGCTTTGGTTTTACTGAGGAACTGTGGCGCTTTTGGCAGCGCTGCGGTTTTACTCTGGCGCGTATCGCTACGCAGCGAGAGGCGAGCAGCGGCTGCTATAGCGCAATGGCTATTCTGCCGTTGAGCGAGGCTGGGGAGCTGCTGAGCCAGCAGGCGGAGCAGCAGCTGGCGCGCGATCTTTTCTGGCTGCAGCCGTTAATTGATGAGCCGATTCCGCTGGCAATCGATACTCAGCCGTCGCTGAATGAGGCGGACTGGCTGGCGCTGGCCGGTTTTGCTTTTGCCCATCGGCCTTTCGAGGTTAGCCTGCCGGCGCTGGGGCGTCTGCTGCTGGCTGGCGAAAGCAGCGAGCTGGCGCTCTGGCACGCTATTATCCAGCGCAGGCCGCTGGGCGACATCTGCCGCGATCTGGGCCTGAGCGGACGCAAGGCGCTGCTGGGCAGATGGCGCGTTGAAGCTCAACAGCTGATGCGGCAGCTGAATGATGAGCGCTGTGAAAATGCCCAACGCACGCTTTCAACATTGAGATAAATCCAGGCTTATTTTCCTTTCCAGACCTGCTTTCGCTGTAAACGTCTTATAGTTAATAGCGAGGAGGATGTTATGAAACTTAACCATTTTGTTGTGCAAAGTCCGTCCGCTCCCCCAACGCAGCTGTTTTTGCTCTATCATGCCGCCGGTGATAACCCGGTCTCAATGGGACAGATTGGCAGTTGGTTTGCAGAAGTCTTTCCGCAGGCGCTGGTGGTGAGTATTGGCGGGCCGGAAGCAGGTGGTCCCGCGCCAGGCCGTCAGTGGTACAGTGAAAGCGCGTTGCAGGATGTCAGCCTGCAGCAACAGGTCGATGAGGCCATGCCCCAGTTTTTGCAGTCGGTGCAAGAGTGGCAGCAGCTTAGCGGCGTACAGCCTGAGGCGACGGCGCTGATCGGTTTTTCGCAGGGCAGTGTGATGGTGCTGGAGAGCAGCAAGGCGCAGCCAGCGCTGGCGGGCAGGATCGTGGCCTTTAGCGGTCGTTATGCCAGCCTGCCGGAACAGGCCAGCGTCAAAACCACCATTCATTTGATTCATGGCGAAAATGATGAGGTTTATCAGGCTGAACTGGCGCAGCAGGCGGCGGAGCGTCTGATCTCGCTGGGCGGGGATGTGACGCTGGATATCGTGGAGGATTTACCGCACGCTATCGATCAGCGCAGCATGAACCTGGCGCTGGATCATCTGCGTTATACCGTGCCGCGCCGCTATTTTGAAGAGGCGCTCAGCAGCGGTAAGCCTGGCGATGATGTGGTAACTTTTATTTAATCATGCAACAGCAAAAGGGCAGCGCTCGCTGCTGCCCCCGGACTATTTCTTTTTCGGCCAGTCGTCTTCATCATCCCACTTATCGTTAAAATCACGATGTGGCGGTAGATCGGGCTTATTCGCCATAAATTTTTTGTGATCGATGCGCTTCAGATCTTTATAAACGTTGACCATGACGCCAACCAGCAACAGGATCACAATGATCCACCAGTAATCTTTTACCCATTCCATGATGTTTCCTCCTGAAGAACGCTTATGCGATCAGCTGCTCCATGATGCGTTGATACATACGGCTCAGCAGCTGCAAATCGGATGCCTTCACGCACTCATTGATTTTATGAATGGTGGCGTTAACCGGCCCCAGCTCCACTACCTGAGCGCCCATGCGGGCAATAAAACGCCCATCGGACGTACCGCCGGTAGTCTGTAGCTCAGGCCTGGTTTCAGTATAGTGTTCAACTGCATTGATTACCGCATCCACCAGCTGGCCGCGAGTGGTCAGGAACGGTTGTCCGGAGAGTTTCCATTCAAGGGAATAGCGCAACTGATGGCGATCCAGCAGGTCGGCAACGCGCTGGCGAATATCTGCATCGGTCAGTTCGGTGCTGAAGCGGAAGTTAAATTGCACAAACAGCTCGCCGGGGATCACGTTATTGCTGCCGGTTCCGGCCTGGACGTTGGCAATCTGCATACTGGTTGGCGGGAAAAATTCGTTGCCCCGATCCCATTCGGTGGCGACAAGTTCATTCAGCGCGGGCAGGGCGCGATGTACCGGATTATCCGCCAGATGGGGATAGGCAACGTGTCCCTGTACGCCATGAATGGTCAGGTTAGCGGTTATCGAGCCGCGACGGCCGTTTTTCACCACGTCGCCCACCTGGACCGTACTGGAGGGCTCGCCAACCAGACAGTAATCCAGGCGCTCATTACGCGCCATCAGGTGTTCAACCACCTTTACCGTCCCGTGGGTAGCGTTGGCTTCCTCATCGGAGGTGATCAGAAACGCCAGACGCCCGCGATGATGAGGGTGGGCGGCGACAAAACGCTCCGCAGCCACCACCATGGCCGCCAGCGAGCCTTTCATATCGGCAGCGCCGCGACCAAACAGCATGCCGTCGCGAATAGTGGGCTCAAACGGCGGATTGATCCAACGGCTGGTATCACCGGGCGGCACCACATCAGTATGACCGGCAAAAGCCAGCGTTTCGCCCTGACCGCGCCAGGCCCAGAAATTCTGCGTATCGGCAATATTGATGGGTTCAACGGTGAAGCCAATGGCCTGCAGACGCTCAATCATTAGCGCCTGGCATCCGGCATCATCAGGACTCAGCGAAGGGCGACGAATAAGCTGCTGCGCCAGCTCAATAACCGGACAAAACATACTATGACTTCTCCTGAATAAACTGCTGGTAGTCGTTTTCATTAAAACCCAGCAGCATAGATCCGTCTGCCGCAGTGAGCAATGGACGTTTGATCAGCGCCGGCTGATCCAGCATTAACGCTTTTGCCGCTTCCGCGTTATCGATCGCTGCTTTTTCCTCTGCAGAAAGTTTGCGCCAGGTGGTGCCGCGCGTATTTAACAGCGCCTGCCAGCCGAGCGTATCGATAAAACCTTGTAACAGGTCGCTGTTTAATCCATCCGCCCGATAGTCATGGTAATGATAATCAACGGGCTGGCTGTCGAGAAAGCGACGCGCTTTTTTAATGGTGTCGCAGTTTTTGATGCCGTAAATCTTGAACATAATTTTCGGTGCTCTTAAATGCTGTCTGTATTGCAGAATAGGTAGCAGGTCTCAAAGCAGTAACGACAACCGGACCGCCAAAAACAAAATTGCTTTATCTGGTCAGCTACAGGTTTTTGTCATAAACATGATTGTAACGATAAAGTCAGGATCATTCAGCCGTTACGCACTTATCACGCTTTTTCATACCGGACCGGGCACCCTACCCGTGAAGCCCGAAGCGGCTCAGAGCGTCCCGCTATTTTTGTAACCATCGCCATAATATCAAAGCCATAGCACTGACGGCTGCACCGGCCAGACATACTGCATGCCAGCCCCAGTGGGCATAAAGTTGCGTAGCGATGATCGCCCCTGACGCGCTGCCCAGAGAATAAAAACACATATAGGCACCGACAACGCGGCTTTGTGCATCAGGCCTGGCGGCAAATATCAGGCTCTGGTTAGTTACGTGAACCGCCTGGACAGCGAAGTCCAGCAGGATAACCCCCAACGCCAGCAGTAACAGGGAAGTTTCGGCAAAAGCGATGGGCAGCCAGGAAAACGTTAACAGTGCCAGCGCTATGCCAGTGGTGCGATGCCCCATGCCCTGGTCAGCCCACAGCCCGGCTTTAGAGGCAGCCAGGGCACCAGCGATGCCAGCCAGCCCAAAGAGCCCAATTTGGGTATGAGAAAGCGAACGCTCACTTAGCGGCAATACCATTGATGTCCAGAACATGCTGAAGGCAGTAAAAATAAGCAGGGCAAAAACGCTTCTGACTCTCAGCGTGGCGTCAGCGATAAACAGCCTGATTAGCGACAGCATGAGCGTCCGATAAGATGCTTTTAGTGGCGCAAGCGGGGTAGCAGGAATCGCTTTACCAAGCACGGCGGCCATGATCAGCATCAGACATGCTGAACTAAGGTAGACGGCCCGCCATCCGGAAAAATCAGCAATAAGCCCGGCAATAAAACGCGCCAGCAGGATCCCCAGAACCACCCCACTGGTTACGGTGCCAACGGCTTTACCCCGCCGCTGTGGCGCAGCAAGCAGAGCCGTATAGGCCACGATGACCTGAACCACGACGGCCATCAGACCAACAAAAAACATTGCGGCCAGAAGCGAGGCCCAGTGCCAGGAAAAGCCAGCAATGATCAGGGCCAGAGCTGAAAGCAGAGCCTGAGCAATAATGAGCTTTTTTCGATTAAGCAGATCGCCAAGTGGTACCAAAAAGAATAATCCCACTGCATATCCCGTCTGAGTAACGGTAACCACCATGCCGATTAAACCGGGCTGCACATTGAGGCTGTCAGCCATCGACTCAAGAAGTGGCTGAGCAAAATAAACGTTTGCAACAGAGCAAGCGCAGGCCACAGAAAAGAGAAAAGTCAGCCACGGCGTTAATATCGGTTTTATAGCCATCATTCTTTCCATTGTGAATGTGGTTTCTTTTTGAAACCACTTTGACGTCTGGTTTATCAGCTGAGGTTTTTTTTTGCAACTACCTTTGTTTGCAATTAAGCTGAGCACATATGAGAACACAGAGAAAAGAAGAGCTGAGATGGCTAAACAGGAATCATTAAGTAACGGGGAATGCCCTGTCGCCAGGACATTAGAGGCGATCGGTGAGCGCTGGTGCCTGATGATAATCCGGGAAGCTTTTGACGATGTGCGAAGGTTTGGTGAATTTCAAAAAAATCTGGGGCTTGCCAGAAATATTCTGGCTGCAAGACTTAAAAAGCTGGTTGAAACAGGCATTTTTACCGTCTCTCCTGCCTCAGACGGCAGCGCCTATAAAGAATATGTCCTGACTGAAAAAGGTCGTTCTGTATTTCCGATAGTGATAGCGATGCGGCAGTGGGGAGAGCAATACCTGTTCGGGAAAGGTGAAATGCATTCGGTACTGCTCGACAATGAGCATAATCAGGCCATTCTGCCACTGGAGGTGCGTTCAGCCTGCGGAGATAAACTGAGGCCAGAGCAGTGTCATCGCCAGCGGATCATTAAGCAATAAAGGTATTGATCAGGTAGCTGACTTTTATTTTACGCTGCTGTGTAATGAACAGATTATTGCCGCAGATAAATAAAAAGGCCTCTGCTGGTAAAAGGCCTTTACTATATTATTCACCGGCTACGGAACAGGACGGCTTTAGTTTCTCAGGCGGTAGATATCTGAAAAATATAAATAGCCTTTCTTATCATACTGCTTTGTAAGGCGTTGTTTCTCCGATTCAGTCAACACATTACCGTCGAGAAGTGTTTTAATAAAGGCTTCCCGTACATGGACTTCTATATACCAGTCGCCCGTATAGCAATTCTTCCAGGCTCCTTTGTCAATATCTGCCACTCTGTAGGAGGGGTTAATATGAAAAAAGAAAAAGAAATTACAAATAATAAAGATGATACAGCAGACGCTATATTCGATATTTCCAAATGAATCAGAATAGAGTAACAGGCTCATGGTTAACACGAACAGAAAACACATTAACCCGTAAAGGCCCGGATAGAGTTTGATAAAGGAAACGTCAAAGTAGGGCCGATCGTTTCGGTTTTCTTCCCGGTTGATTTTGTCTAACTCTTCCTGCAAAAGAGTGTTAAGTTCATTGTTCATCGCTTAAGCCTTGTAAATATCGTCGTATTAATGATTAATTATTTCAGTGCGTTAACATCTAAATCCATATTAAATGGGTTACAGCAATATCCTGTTCGCGTTTAAACGTCTCTTAATGCTCATACTAAATGGCCATACTGGCGAAATGGAGTGGATCTGAGAGCATTTCAGCCAGCGTTTTAAGATTATCTTCACATTGCAGACGGGTTTTAGCGCCGCCAAGACATAAGCGCAGCGCCTCAGGAGGATTATTGTCGGTACAAAAGGCAACGCCAGAGACAACGCTCATTCCCTGCTCGCGTAATTTAGCGGCCACGTCTGAAGAATGAGAATTGATCATTTTTGGCAGTGGCAACCACAGATGATAACCATTTATATCAGCACGGTAGTTTAGTCCCGCAAGATAAACCGCCGCCATTTTTTGACGTACCTTCGCTTCTGCCCGTATTGCCGCTAACATTCGCTCAGCCGTGCCGTCATTGATCCACTGACGTGCCAGCGCATTGGTCAGCGGACTCGACATGACCGTTAAAGCGCGCAGCACACCTGACAGCAACTGTATTGATTGCTTATCGGGGCCTTTGACAAAGGCGATGCGCAGACCGGGTCCAAAACATTTAGACATGCCGGTAATGTACCAGGTTAATTCCGGCATCAGTTCAGCAAAGGCTGGAATACGATTTTCCGTCAGGGCGGCATAAGCATCGTCTTCAATCACTGAAATATTGTAACGGCGACAGATTTCAGCAAGCGCCATTCTGCGTCCGGCAGGAATGGTAATCGTAGTGGGGTTATGGAGCGTTGGATTAACGTAAAAAGCACTGATACCGCCTGTTTTACACAGAGCTTCAAAAGCGAAAGGATCGGGGCCTTCATCGTCACAGACTACCGCTTTTAACCTAACGTTAAGCTGGCTGGCGATCGCTTTTATTCCCGGATAAACCAGATTGCTTACGCAAACAGCGCCATTTTTACGCTTAAAAAGCGTAAGCAGGCCCACAAGAACGCTGTGTATACCCGGACAAACCAGAATTTCCGCCTCATTTTTTAATTTTAGTTGATAGCCTATCCAGTGCATCGCGGCTGCTTTGTCTTCAGCGGTGCCGCCAAAATCCTGATAACGCATCAGGCTCATCATATCGCTGCTATTAAAAAGATTGAGCGCGCCGTTTCGTATCGCCTCCTCAATAGCTGGCCCTTCCGGCTCTACGGGCGCATTCATAGTCATTTCATAGATGCTGACCGCTGTCGGTGAAGACGGCGAGGCTTTACTGCGAATAAAGCTGCCTAAGCCAGGGCGGGAATCTATCAGCCCCCGGCGGCGCGCTTCAGCATAGGCGCGCGTCACGGTTGTATAGTTAAGACCAAGGACAGGAGCCAGTTCACGTAGCGGCGGTAACCGACAGCCTGACGGTAATTCGCCACTGTTAATCCCTTCCGCAATAAAATCAGCGATAAGCAGGTAAGCCGGACGTTGAGAGTGCTGCTGAAGCTGGGATGACCAGCGAGTAAAAAGTGAGGTAACCATCTTCCTGCTTATATGGATAGGGAGTTCACCTGTATTGATACCATAAAGAAAATCAATATGAAACTTGATTGCATCATTGATTGCATCATTAACATCCGGTTAATCGAAAAGGAATTTAGAAGGTAAACTGTTTTATATATAAAACTGAATATTATCAATAAGTTAATTTTTAAGTCAATTTTTATGAGGTGGGTTTACGCTTTAAAGATGATTTGAGCGGTAGCAGATTGATTGCATCAAACTGTAAACAGCAGAACAACAGTAAGGGAAGAGTAAGCGAATGCGAACTTCAGGCAACCAGACGCTTGTCAGAAGATGCGCTTTGAGTGAGATCGTCTGGCAGACAACCAACGAAGTCGGCTTTAATGGCAGACGTCAAGATCAATAAAATACATATATGATTATTGTGAGCATAAAGCTAAACCTGATACCGGAGATCAAATGAAAGCATTAACTCTGAAAGCGCCCGGCGGGCTGGAAAATATTACCGTATCGAATATCGCGGATCCGGGGAAACCGGGTAAAGGTGAAATTCGGGTCGCCATCAAGGCCAGCTCCCTGAATTTCCACGATTTACTTGTCGCAGGCGGACAGTCGCCGACAGCGGATGGAAGAATATTGCTTTCTGACGGCGCGGGGATCGTAGAAGAAGTGGGAGAGGGCGTGGAAACGTTTAACGTTGGCGATCACGTTGTCTCAACATTTTTCCCGCTCTGGTCAGCAGGCAAACCTGTGCCGGCAGTTGGCGGCTTCGCCCATACGCCAGGTGACGGTATTGATGGCATGGCCTGTGAATATGTGGTCCGTGCGCAGGGGGCATTTACCCGTGCTCCGGCAGGCTGGAGCCATGCCGAGTCAGCAACCATCACCACTTCTGGCCTGACTGCCTGGAGAGCGCTGATTACCGATGGCAATCTTAAGGCCGGAGAAACCGTCCTGGTTCAGGGGACCGGCGGGGTATCTATAGCGGCGCTGCAGATTGCTAAAGCAATGGGCGCGAAAGTCATTGCCACCTCATCGTCTGATGAGAAGCTTGCCCGGGTAAAACAGCTCGGCGCTGATGAAACCATTAACTACAGAACCACGCCCGATTGGGGAGATAAAGTGCTGGAACTGACCAATGGTTTTGGTGTGGACCATGTGGTTGAAGTGGGCGGACCGGCTACCCTTAATGAATCGCTTAAGTCAGTGAAGGTGGGCGGCCATATTGCACAAATTGGCATTCTCTCCGGGAATGAAGCTGCAGTGCCTGTGGTTACTCTGCTGAGTAAACAGGTTCACCTTAAAGGTCTGATTGTGGCCAGCCGTCAGGATCAGTCGGATTTTGTCAGGGCGCTGGAAGTTATGGGGCAGAAGCCGGTTATTGACCGCATCTTCAAATATGAAGAGCTCAGCAAAGCCTTTGCCTGGCAACAGAGCGGTGCTCATTTCGGTAAAATTTGTATTGAGTGGTGATAAACCATAAGGCGCTGGTGACAGCGCCTTCACCCTGAAACGCCGGTGATAACCTGATGATAAATGATGGCGCTGGCTGAACTCTTCATTCTCCCCGATTGTGATAAATCATAGAGCCTGGAATATATTTATTCATCGCCTGCAGGTAAGACAGCAATGTAAATATGCTTTACTGCTGCTGATAAATTATTGCCGGAGCCTTGATAGTTAACAAATATATTTCCACAAAGTTTAGCCTGCCTGAAAAATAAAACATGCGCTTCACAGGGTAAAAACTGGCTTGTCTGGCAGACAGGCACCGCGTTCAGGCAGCTTTCTGGACGATCTGACATCGTCTACCCTCGATAAGCCTGATCATGACAACGCGAAAGTGAAACCTGTCCGCCAACCGCTCTGGCGTTGCGCTTTAACCTCCTCTGACCACCGCAAGCCTTTTTCAGGCTCTTTTTCTCCCGTGTTGCAATAAATAACCCTATATAACAGTAAGATGAGTGTTGTGGTCGACTCCAGAGACATACCTTGATGAAAGCGGTGGAACCTCAGGAACGATATTATTAATTATTGCCGGACGTTATTAATTTTGCTGAAGTGTGAGTCACCTCTCATTTTTTGAAAGTGACTGCCTTTTTAGGAGCTATTCCCATAGTAATTTTGAAAACATCGATTCCTTTGCTGCAAAAACGAGCGTAATATAGCCTTTAATAAGAAGAGAGGTAGATATGATTGACACTGAACTGGGGAACTGGAAAGACTTTATTGACGCGATGTTACGCAAGTAATAATGCCTGATAAAGAGAAGCGTAACGAATTCACTATTCGTTTTAGCATCTGAAATTCCATAAAAATAAAGAAGGCAGCCGGTTTACCGGCTGCCTTTATTATTTATGCGTGTTTAATGCATAATTACTGTTTATTTTTGTTCAGCGGTGCGTGTAATTAATGGAAAACGCCGTCTGATTAATACAAAAAACAACGGTACAAAAAATATCGCCAGCAGCGTCGCAGAAATCATACCGCCCATTACGCCGGTGCCTACCGCATGCTGACTGCCGGAGCCGGCACCGTTGCTGATCGCCATTGGCAATACGCCAAAGACAAATGCCAGCGAGGTCATCAGAATCGGCCGCAGACGCTGACGACACGCTTCCAGCGTTGATTCAATCAGATCGCCGCCACGGCTGTTGATGTCATTGGCAAACTCCACGATCAAAATGGCGTTTTTTGCCGACAGACCAATCACCGTCAATAGCCCCACCTGAAAATAGACATCATTTTCCAGCCCGCGTGCCCATGTGGCCACCAGCGCACCTACCACGCCAAGCGGCACCACCAGCATTACGGCAAACGGAATCGACCAGCTCTCATACAGGGCTGCCAGGCAGAGGAACACCACCAGCAGAGAAATCGCATACAGCGCCGGCGCCTGCGAACCCGATAGCCGCTCCTGTAGCGATGCGCCGGTCCACTGCAAACCCACGCCGAGCGGCAGTTGTCTCACCAGCTCTTCCATCGCATCCATCGCCGTGCCGGTACTGACGCCAGGCGCGGCTTCACCCACAATCTCCAGCGACGAATAGCCGTTATAGCGTTCCAGACGCGGCGAACCGGTTTCCCAGGCGGTTTTTGCAAAGGCGCTAAACGGCACCATGCCGCCTTCGCTGTTGCGTACATACCATTTATTAATATCATCCGGCAGCATGCGATATTTTGCCGCCGCCTGAACATAAACTTTTTTCACTCGCCCGCGATCAAGGAAATCATTGACATAGGTTGAGCCCCAGCCGGTGGTCAGCGTGCTGTTGATATCATCAATGGAGACGCCCAGCGCCTGCGCTTTGCGCTGATCGATATCGATACGCAGCTGCGGACTGTCGTCGAGGCCGTTATGCCGAACGCGCGCCAGGCGCGGATCGCTGTCAGCCTTCGCCAGCAGCTGATCACGCATCTCCATCAGCTTAGCGTGACCAATACCGGCGTGATCCTGCAGCTCCATATCAAAACCGGCGGCGTTGCCCATCCCGGTAATCGCTGGCGGACTGCTGGCGATGACTCTCGCTTCCTGAATGTTGCGGAAAGCTTTTGTCGCTCTTTCAATAATGGCGAAAGAGGTGCGATCGGCATCCGTGCGCTCTTCCCAGTTCTTCAGGCGTACAAACAGGCGCGCTACGTTCTGTCCGTTGCCGCCTGGCCCTGAACCAACGGTGGCAAATACCGATTCGATATTCTCTTTCTCATGGGTCAGATAGTAGTTTTCGACTTTTTCCACCACCTTTAGCGTTTGCTGCTGAGTCGAGCCCGGCGGCAGCTGAACCTGAGTGGTAAAAATGCCGCGATCTTCCAGCGGCAGGAAAGAGGAGGGCAGACGTAAAAAGAGCAGGGCCATCACGGCAATAATCGCCAGATAGAGCAGCAGCCAGCGTCCTGCCTGGCGCAGCAGCGTTGCCACGCCACGCTCATAACGGTCGGTATTGCGCGTAAACATACGGTTAAACCAGCCGAAAAAGCCGCGCCGCTGTTGATGTCCAGCCGCTATCGGCTTCAGCAGCGAGGCGCAAAGCGCAGGCGTAAGTATCATCGCCACCAGCACCGACAGCACCATTGCCGAAACCACGGTAATAGAGAACTGTCGATAAATAGCGCCTACGGTGCCGCCAAAAAATGCCATCGGCACAAACACCGCAGAGAGAACCAGGGTGATACCCACCAGCGCGCCCTGAATTTGCCCCATCGATTTACGCGTCGCGTCGCGTGGTGATAACCCTTCCTCGCTCATGATGCGCTCGACGTTTTCTACCACCACAATCGCATCATCCACCAACAGCCCGATCGCCAGCACCATCGCGAACATAGTGAGCGTATTAATACTAAATCCGCAGGCGTACAGAACGGAGAACGTGCCCAGCAATACCACCGGCACCGCAATGGTGGGAATAAGCGTGGCGCGGAAGTTCTGCATAAACAGATACATTACCAGAAATACCAGCAGCACCGCTTCCAGCAGGGTTTTCACCACATCACGAATCGAAGCGGTAACAAACGGCGTGGTCTCATAGGCGATTTTTGCTTCCAGGCCATGCGGGAAATAAGGAGAAAGCTCGGCAATTCGCGCCCGTACCAGCCGATCGGTTTCCAGCTCATTGGCGCCGGACGCGAGCTTAATGCCGAGCCCTGACGCGGGCATACCGTTATAGCGGCTGAGGTAATCATATTTTTCTGCCCCCAGCGCCACCTCGGCAACATCGCCCAGCGTTACCACCGAGCCATCACGATGGGTACGTAGCGTAATAGCTTTAAATTGCTCTGGCGTTTGCAGCAGAGACTGGGAATTTACCGTGGCGTTTAACGCCTGGTTATCCACCGAAGGGGTGCCGCCAACCTGACCCACGGCAACCTGACTATTTTGCGATTCAATGGCGCTCATTACGTCGCTGGTGGTTAACGCATAGTTAATCAGCTTGTTCGGATCGAGCCAGATACGCATCGCATACTGTGTGCCGTAGGCATCCACCTGACCCACGCCGCTGATACGGCTGAGCGGATCCTGAATATTACTCGCTACATAGTCCGCGATATCCTGCTTATCCATGCTGCCGTCGGTAGAGACAAAAGCAAGCATCAGGATATTACTGTCGCCGGTTTTGTTTACCGTCACGCCCTGCTGCTGGACATCCTGCGGCAGCTTACGCAGCGCCGATTGCAGCTGGTTTTGCACCTGCTGGCGCGCTTCGTCAGGATCGGTACCGGCGGAAAAGGTCAGCGTAATGGTGGCCTGGCCGGTGTTGCTACTTTGCGATGACATATACATCAGGTTATCGATGCCGGTCATGCTTTGTTCGATAATCTGCGTTACCGTATTTTCCAGCGTTTCTGCTGATGCACCGGGATAGTTAGCGGTGATACGCACGTTGGGCGGCGCCAGGTCAGGATATTGTTCTATCGGCAATGATTTTATTGCCAGCGCGCCGGTCAGGCAGATCATTATCGCCAACACCCAGGCAAAGATTGGGCGGTCAATGAAAAAATTTGCCATTGAAGCGGCACTCCTCAATACGATGTCATCAATTGGGAAAAGCAGCCGGTCGCGTTGGCGTCGCAACCAGCAACGGGGCACGCTTTGTATATCGATTCAGTGCGATTGCATGCCAAATCACTTTACGCGCCCACCCACAGAGAAACGTGGAGGAAAAGAGAAGAAAGTGTAAATTATCGTGCCGAAAAGCGCCTTTGATGAAAAAAGCCTAGCTATGTTTATTTTCCAGCCACAGCACGGTGGCGGCGACGCGTGAGCGCACATCCAGCTTACGCAGGAAATTACGGATATGCACCTTTACCGTCTCCTCGGAAATATGCAGGGCGAGGGCGATCTCTTTATTAGAGAGCCCGCGCGCCACCTCCTGCAGAACGTCCAGCTCGCGTTCTGTTAGCGTCTGGAACGGATTGGCGCTGTGGCCGCGCGTCGCCAGATAGTCGCGCACGATGCGGCTGTAGACGTTTTGACCCTGCGAGCCTTCGATAATTTGCTGTAACAGCAGTTCCGGTTCGCTGTCTTTAAGCAGATAACCGTCCGCACCCGCATCCAGCATAGCGTAAATATCGCTGCGGGCATCAGAAACGGTTAACACCAGAATACGCGCCGCGATCCCTTCATTGCGCAGCGCCTTCAGGGTATCAAGGCCGGACATGCCCTTCATATGTAAATCCAGCAAGATCACATCGGGAGAGAGGCGGCGAGCTTCAGCCAGCGCCTCGGTGCCATTATTGGCTTCGGCTACCACGTCAAAACTGCTGTTTAACTCCAGCAACTGACGAATCCCCCGGCGCATCAGTGGATGATCGTCGACCAGCATCACGGTAAAATGTCGGTTGTTCATAATACTCCCCGGACCAGACCGCCAGCAGTGGCTGGCTGAGTAAAAAAGAATAACGGGGGCGATTAATTCGCCACCGTTTCAGTTGTTTGTGAAGGAAAACGTAACAGCAGCTGCGTTCCCTGCTTCGGCGTGGTATCCAGCTGTAAGCTACCGCCCAGGCGTTGTGCCCGTTCATGCATAATCGTCAGGCCATAATGACCCGCTGGCTCCTCAACGGTGCTCAGCCCGCAGCCATCGTCACTGATAACAATCTGATATTCACCGTTTTCCTGCGTGTCGCAGCTTACCTTAATCTGTCTGGCGTTCGCATGGCGGATGGCATTCAACACCCCCTCGCGGACAATCTGTAATACATGCACCTGCTGCTGAGCCGTAAGCGCATCAAAGCCAGAGGAACAGTGCAGATCGATCTCAGCGCTGGTTTGCTGTTTCAGCGGAGTCAGCATCGCCTGCAACGCGGCAGGCAGACAGGCTTCGTCCACCGACAGGCGAAAGGTATTCAGCAGTTCGCGGAGTTGGCGATAGGCTTCTGCCAGCCCTTGATCGACGTCGCTGACGATCTGCTGCGCTGGCTGCTGATCGGCGTTCATGTTGCGCTTCAGTAAGGTTAGCTGAATACGCAGGTAGGAGAGCGCCTGCGCCAGCGAATCGTGCAGCTCGCGGGCGATAGTGGCGCGCTCTTCCATCAACAGCAGCTGCTGCTGCTGTTTCTGCGCCTGATGGATCCAGATAGCGCGCGACAGCAAATTGCCAACGCTTTGCATCAGCGGCGCAGAGGTTTCCCTGGTGCCTTCCTGCCAGCGCAGCTCGCCGCCCGGTTGATTTTCCTGTTGTAGCGTCAGTCGCTGCCAGTTTTTATCCGGCTGCGGCGTTCCCAGCGCAATCTGCCAGTTTTCCCCGGCATCTAATGTCAGCGCGTTCAGGCCGGCACGGGTAAAAACGATCTCCATGACCTGCATAATGGTTGGATGGCCAAGACTGCTTACGGCCAGCGCCTGTGACGCCTCGTATAAAATGGTCATGGTCTGGTGCGCAGCCATCAGATCCGCCGTGCGCGTCTTAACGGTGTTTTCCAGCTCGCTGTAGTGACGTTCCAGCTCGCCGGACATGCGATTAAAGGTGTTCGCCAGCAGGCCCAGCTCATTGACTAATGTCGTATCCAGCGTTGGGTAGTTGAAATTACCCTGTTGGATATAGCGGCTGGCAGTGACCAGTTGATTCAGCGGCTTGACGACCTGACGGCGCGTCAGGCGGATAGTCCAGAACGCCAGCGCTACGATGGCGATAAAACCCAGCGCGCTGGTCAACGCCACCAGCTGCATTTTACGTTCCGCATAACGTTGCAGATCGTAAACAAAGCGATCGATTTCACTGACATAATGCACCACATGTTGCGAGTAGCGCCCAGGATCGCTGCTGGTTAAATCTGCCCGCAGCAGGGGCCAGGATAACTGGAGCTGCTGATAACGATTACGCACGTTTTGCGGCACGTAGAACCGGTTCAGATGTTGCAGAACCGGCGCATTCAATGACTGCTGATAGTAACGCAGATGCGCTTCCAGTTCGGGAGATCGCCTGTCAAGATCCCAGGCAAGGCGATAGCTTTGCATTCGCAGCGAGCCAGCAATATTAATCATTTCCGCATCGCGCAGGCTGCCGGACAGGGTCAGTAACGCCAGGCTGGTAGAGAGCACCGAAAGAATAACGATGCCGGCCAGCGCACGCGCAATAGAACTGGTAACGGAGCGTTTTAGCATAAGAAAACTTAACCCAGAAAAGAGGGTGGCAATAATAGCCCGAAACCTGAGCGTGCGCAGCGGTGTGAAGTCAAATTAAGCGCAGGTAGTGCGGTTATCATTCTAAAGCGATCCGGCTAAGGCATTACCTGACCGAAAATAATACACGGAACGGAAAAGTGAAATGAACTGACGCCAGCGGTGGCAATAACGGCAACGGTTGGTGTGGTCAGGGATTACCTCCTGATTCAAACAAAGAGGATATGCCGTAGCCGTTACGGCTATCCCTGTTTTGTCATGCGGCGTCAGGCCATTGTCCGGTACGTTTTAAGATGCCGGATGGGGCAGGATTCAGAACACCAGCGTTTCGCCATCTTCCGGGATCCGTACGCTCTGCTCAATGCCCTGCTGATGTGCATATTCACGTATCTCAGCACGCGTCAGTACACAGTGATTAATCGCTTCCAGATGCGAAGCGACGATCGCCGCATGGGGAAGAACCTGATGGGTACGCAGAAAGTCCTCTTTCCCCATGATAATAGCGCCGTAGCCATCCACCTGCGCAAAGCCAGCGTTGATGATCACCACATCAGGCTGCCACGTCTGCAACGTATCGACATAAGGCTTAACCCAAATGGTATCACCCGCAATATAGAGCGTTTTTTCGCTATTGTGACGCAACACCAGGCCGCAGGCATCGCCGAGCATAGCCGCCATTTCAGGATTAGCATAGGCTTCATCGCTGCCATGCTGACCATCGGTTTTAATGATAGTGATGCCGGCAAAGCTATTCTCATCCTGTAATACGCGAACCTCAGTGAACCCTTGCGAACGGATAAGCGCGGCATCATTTTCATGCTGAACGAAGATCGGCATATCTTTGGGTATAGCGTGTTGAGCCGCCTCATCCCAGTGATCCAGATGAGTATGGGTAACGATAACGGCGTCAACCTTCAGCAGTTCATCAATGGCAACGGGCAGTTCAACAAGCGGATTACGTAAATGTGAGCGCGCTGTGCCGGGAAAACCAGGCCAGGCTTCCTTGTCAGCTAAAACCGGATCGATAAGAAAGCGGCTTCCTGCGTAATCAAGGCGTAATGTTGCGTTGCGTATTTGGGTTAGTTTCATGCTTTGCTCCAGATGATTTTTGCACTTGCGGTAGTCGGTAACGCCTGCCGAATCAGGCATGTATGCCTGAAATGCTAACGTGCTATCACTATAAGAGTAGAGCGCTCAGCCATGTGAGTAGTCTGAATGTCAAATATCGATGGAATCGGGCCAATTGCCGTTTTCTGCCTCTTCACGCCGGTACTTTTATCCGTGTTACAAAAATGACAAAAAGGGTAATAATTTTCACCATGGGAGTTTTGCTTCCCATTAACAGAAAGGTTAGGATTCATCGCCGTAAATTCGCTATGTCGCCACACTAAAAGACCCAGATCTATAGCGGATTTATTCCTTCAACTCTTTATAACGCAATCGTTTGTTTATTAAGAGGCGAAGAGAGCTGAGCGGACAGGCGCTCCTTTATCGGACAGGACAACAGGATAGGCAATGAAAGCAACCAAGAAAACGGCAGCGGATCAACGCGCTGCCAGAAGACGCTGGCTGAATTCACATGATGCTGGTTACGACAAAGCGATGGGTAACCGTCAGGTACAGATGATCGCCATCGGCGGCGCTATAGGAACCGGTCTGTTTCTCGGCGCGGGCGCGCGCTTACAGGCTGCAGGTCCGGCGCTGGCGCTGGTTTATCTCGTTTGCGGTATTTTTTCCTTCTTTATTTTGCGTGCGCTTGGTGAACTGGTGCTGCATCGTCCCTCCAGCGGCAGCTTTGTTTCCTATGCGCGCGAGTTTTTAGGTGAAAAAGCTTCTTACGTTGCTGGCTGGATGTACTTTGTTAACTGGGCGATGACCGGCATCGTGGACATTACCGCCGTAGCACTCTATATGCACTACTGGGGCGCGTTTGGCGATGTGCCGCAGTGGGTGTTTGCGCTGGGTGCGCTGGTTATTGTCGGCTCGATGAATCTAATCGGCGTGAAATGGTTTGCTGAGATGGAGTTCTGGTTTGCGCTGGTAAAAGTGCTGGCCATTATGATTTTCCTGGTGGTGGGCGTGGTGTTCCTGGGCAGCGGTAAACCGCTGGATGGCAATACCACTGGCTTCCATTTGATCACGGATAACGGCGGCATGTTCCCACATGGGCTGCTGCCAGCGCTGGTGCTGGTGCAGGGCGTGGTTTTCGCTTTTGCTTCGATAGAGCTGGTCGGGATTGCGGCAGGCGAATGTAAAGAGCCGAAAAAGGTGCTGCCGAAAGCGATTAACAGCGTAATCTGGCGTATTGGCCTGTTTTATGTCGGCTCCGTGACGCTGCTGGTGTTGCTGCTGCCGTGGAATGCTTATCAGGCCGGACAAAGCCCGTTTGTCACTTTCTTCTCAAAGCTGGGCGTGCCTTATATCGGCAGTATCATGAATATTGTGGTACTGAGTGCGGCGCTTTCCAGCCTGAACTCTGGCCTCTATGCCACCGGACGCGTTTTGCGCTCAATGGCGATGGGCGGTTCTGCGCCGCAGGTTCTGTCAAAAATGAGCGGCCAGCAGGTGCCTTACGCCGGTATTCTGGTTACCATCGGCGTTTATATCGTGGGCGTTGCGCTGAACTATTTTGTTCCGTCACAGGTATTTGAAATCGTACTTAACATCGCCTCGCTGGGTATTCTTTCGACCTGGGCATTTATTATTGTCTGCCAGATGCGCCTGCGTAAGGCAATCAAGGAAGGCAGGGCCGATGACGTTAGCTTTAAGCTGCCAGGCGCGCCGGTGACATCATGGCTGACGCTGCTGTTTCTGGTGAGCGTGCTGGTGCTGATGGCGTTTGACTACCCTAACGGAACCTATACCGTGGCTTCTCTGCCGCTGCTCGCCGTAGTGCTGGTTTTGGGTTGGTTTGGCGTGCGTAAGCGCGTCCATGCGGTTGCCATGACCGAGCATGAGCACGCTCATGACGGTGCGCAGCCAGCCGCGCCGTTAAAAGAAAACCCTTCAAAATAAGCGCCTGGCGGCGGACGATCAACCAGTCGTCCGCCGCTTCTTAACTTCCCATCTTATGTTGTAAATACCAGACCGCCGCTTCTACCCGCGACTTTAGCTGCAGCTTCTTTAGCAGATGTTTTACATGCACTTTTACCGTGCTCTCGGTGATATTAAGTTTACGGGCGATAGTTTTATTCGGGAGCCCACGCGCAATTTGTCGCAAAATATCCTGCTCCCTTCGGGTAAGCTGCTGCAGATCGCGTTGAGTCGCAGGCGGCGTTTCGCGCAGGCTGCTAATCAGAACTGAGGTCAGAGTCTCGCTTAACACCAGTTGCCCTGCGGCGGCTTGATGCAGTGAGGTAAGCAGCGCCTCTGGCTCCATATCTTTCAGCAGATAACCATCTGCGCCACGCTTCAGCGCGCTCACCACATCTTCTTCATCGTTTGACACGGTAAACACGACGATCCGGCCCGAAAGATCGATACGGCGCAAGAGATCGAGCGTTTCCAGACCGTTAATACCTGGCATATTCAAATCAAGCAAAATTAAATCAGGATCGAGCTGCTCGGCCAGCGCCAGACCCTGTTCGCCATTGCCTGCTTCGGCGATCACCTTCAACTGCGAATCGAGGCTAATCAGCTGTTTAACGCCGTTACGCAACATCGGATGATCGTCGATCAACAGGATAGTGGCGGCGTCATCGTGGATAGTCATACAGGCTCCGGTTAATCATGGTGTTGTCAGCAACTGCAACGCTGCATAAGGCATAACGAAAGCCGGTTTCAGTGAAAACAGCACTGTCGCCAGCTATTTTTCATAATTCTTATAAGATGTTTTATACCTATAAATAGGTAGTAAAAGTAAATGCAGAGGAGATTAAAATCTTTAACGGCAGCGATTCTTGTTTTTTAATTAGCTGTTTTTATTAAATTTGTTTTCAGGGTAAACACTACTCATTTAGTGGTTAAGACACAATTGCCGCCTGAAACTAACTGCCGCCCCGTTGATTTATGTCAACTCCGCACCGCTGACGACCAGGCAGGATGTGCGCAGTTCTCATTTCATCATCGGGGTTATTATGTCAAATTTAGCCACGCCGTCAGAAAAAAAAGCATCAGGTGCCGTTATTCAAAACTGGCAGCCGGAAGATGCGGAATTCTGGCAGCAGAGCGGTAAACGTATCGCAAGCCGTAACTTATGGATTTCTGTTTTTTGCCTGTTGTTGGCATTCTGCGTCTGGATGCTGTTTAGCACCGTTGCCGTTAACCTAAATAAAGTTGGCTTTAACTTTACAACCGATCAGCTTTTTCTGCTGACCGCTTTACCTTCTGTTTCCGGCGCGCTGCTGCGTGTGCCTTACTCTTTCGTTATTCCTCTGTTTGGCGGTCGCCGCTGGACCGCTTTCAGCACCGGCTTTCTGCTGATCCCCTGTCTGTGGCTCGGTTTTGCCGTACAAAATCCACAAACGCCTTTTACGGTGTTTGTTCTGATCTCCCTGCTTTGCGGCTTTGCAGGCGCAAACTTCGCCTCAAGTATGGGCAATATCAGTTTCTTTTATCCAAAAGCGCAGCAGGGTGGCGCACTGGGCATTAACGGCGGCCTGGGCAATCTGGGCGTAAGCGTCATGCAGCTGCTGGCGCCGCTGGCCATCTCAATGGCGATTTTTGGCTATTTTGGCCAGGGTCAGGTGACCCGCGACGGCGACCATATGTGGCTGGAAAATGCCGCCTGGATTTGGGTACCGCTGCTGTTTATCGCCACGCTTGCCGCCTGGTTCGGTATGAACGATCTCGCCGCGTCCAAAGCCTCTCTGCGTCAACAGCTGCCGGTATTAAAACTCGTGCATTTGTGGGGGCTGAGCCTGCTTTACCTGGCTACCTTCGGTTCATTTATCGGGTTCTCCGCTGGTTTCGCCATGTTGTCAAAAACGCAGTTTCCCGAGATCGTGATCATGAAGTACGCCTTCTTTGGTCCGCTTCTGGGCGCGCTGGCTCGTTCTGCGGGCGGAGTGATTTCTGACCGCTTTGGCGGCGTTCGCGTCACGCTGATTAACTTTATCGTAATGGCGTTATTTACCGGATTGCTGTTTCTGTCTCTGCCAGTAGAGGGAGAGGGCGGCTCGTTCCCGCTGTTCTTCGGTATCTTTATGGTGCTGTTCTTAACCGCAGGTTTGGGTAGCGGTTCCACCTATCAAATGATAGCGGTGATCTTCCGTAAAATTACCTGGGATAGCGTAAAAGCACGCGGCGGCAGCGATCAGCAGGCGCAGCAGGAAGCGGTAACTGATACGGCAGCAGCGCTGGGCTTTATTTCCGCCATCGGCGCGGCAGGCGGCTTCTTTATTCCGCAAACCTTCGGTATTTCACTGGCGATGACCGGTTCACCGGCTGGCGCGATGAAAATCTTCCTGGCGTTCTATGTGGTTTGCATTTTGATCACCTGGTTAGTCTACGGTCGCAAGGCTGCGCGCTAATCGCCCAAACCGGCTTTTGTCATACAGACAAGGCCGGTTTTTTTATTGTTCCTTACGTGCCGTACTCCTAAATAGCCGGTAGCCGCAGAAACCCGAAACCCTGGCTATGCCGCATTAAATTTATCCATTTAAATTATGAGGTTAAGTCTGGGAGGGGTTTACTCCTTAAGGAGTAGAGAGGGCGCAAGGGGGAACCGCTTCGCCGTGCTGACTTGATCGCAATCAAGCGGCCAGCGTTATCAGCTCAGTAGGCTGATACTCACACCATACGCAATGTCGTTTAGCCATTTATAACAACACCGAGCCTTCAGGAGAATTCCGGATGAGCAAATTTCTGGATCGGTTTCGCTATTTCAAACAACTAGCCGAACCCTTTGCTGGTCAACACGGCCAGACACTTAATACTAACCGGGACTGGGAAGATGGTTACCGCAGCCGCTGGCAGCATGACAAGATCGTGCGTTCTACGCACGGCGTCAACTGCACCGGTTCATGTAGCTGGAAGATTTATGTCAAAAACGGACTGGTCACCTGGGAAACGCAGCAGACTGACTATCCGCGCACTCGTCCGGATCTGCCTAACCATGAGCCACGCGGTTGCCCACGCGGCGCCAGCTACTCATGGTATTTATATAGTGCCAATCGCCTGAAATATCCACTTATGCGCAAGCGGTTAGTGAAATTATGGCGCGAAGCCAAAGCGCGGCACAGCGATCCGGTTGATGCCTGGGGCTCTATCATCAACGATCCTGAAAAAGCGAAAAGCTATAAAGTGGCGCGTGGACGCGGTGGATTTGTGCGTTCCAGCTGGCAGGAAGTCAATGAGCTTATCGCCGCTGCGAACGTGTACACCGCCAAAACCTTCGGGCCAGACCGTATTATTGGTTTCTCGCCAATTCCGGCAATGTCGATGGTCTCTTACGCCGCTGGCGCGCGTTATCTGTCGCTGATTGGCGGGACCTGCCTGAGTTTCTACGACTGGTACTGCGACCTGCCGCCAGCTTCGCCAATGACCTGGGGCGAACAGACCGACGTACCAGAATCCGCCGACTGGTATAACTCTTCCTATATTATCGCCTGGGGTTCCAACGTCCCGCAGACGCGTACGCCGGATGCCCACTTCTTCACTGAAGTGCGCTACAAAGGCACCAAAACCGTGGCGGTGACGCCGGACTATGCGGAAGTCGCCAAGCTGTGCGATCTCTGGCTAAACCCGAAACAGGGCACCGACAGCGCAATGGCGCTGGCGATGGGCCATGTCATGCTGAAAGAGTTCCATCTCGATCGCGAAGTGCCTTATTTCCGTGATTATGTACGTCGCTATACCGATATGCCGATGCTGGTGATGCTGGAACCGCGCGAAGGCGGCTATTACGCGGCTGGTCGTATGCTGCGCGCCAGCGATCTGGTGGATAACCTCGGGCAGGAAAATAATCCGGAATGGAAAACCATCGCGCTGGATAGCCTGAGCGGTGAACTGGTAGCGCCGCTGGGCTCTATTGGCTATCGCTGGGGCGAAGAGGGCAAATGGAACCTTGAAGCGCGTGAAGGCGGTTCGCAGCGGGATGTTGAGCTACAGCTGAGCCTGCTGGGCAGCCACGATGAGGTGGCGGAAGTCGGCTTCCCTTATTTCGGCGGTATCGAAAGCGAACATTTCAACAGCGTGGCGCTGGATGAAATCCTGCTGCATAAACTGCCGGTTAAACGCCTGAAACTGGCCGACGGCAGCGAAGCGCTGGTTACCAGCGTTTACGATCTGACGCTGGCTAACTATGGCCTTGATCGTGGTCTGGATGATGCTAACTGCGCCGCCAGTTACGATGAGATCAAAGCTTATACTCCGGGCTGGGCAGAGAAAATCACCGGCGTATCCCGCGAGCAGATTATCCGTATCGCACGCGAGTTCGCGCAAAACGCGGAAAAAACCCACGGTCGTTCCATGATCATTGTCGGCGCCGGTATGAATCACTGGTTCCATATGGATATGAACTATCGCGGGCTGATCAATATGCTGGTGTTCTGCGGCTGCGTTGGACAGAGCGGTGGCGGCTGGGCGCACTATGTGGGCCAGGAAAAACTGCGCCCGCAAACCGGCTGGACACCGCTGGCATTTGGTCTGGACTGGCAACGTCCGCCACGCCATATGAACGGCACCTCCTTCTTCTATAACCACTCCAGCCAGTGGCGTCATGAAACGGTGGAAACCGCTACTCTGCTTTCACCGCTGGCGGATAAATCTCGTTTCCAGGGCAGCCTGATCGATTTTAACGTGCGCGCCGAGCGTATGGGCTGGTTGCCCTCTGCGCCGCAGCTCTCTGTTAACCCGCTGCATATCGCGGCCAAAGCGCAGGCTGCCGGTCAGACGCCGATCGACTATACCGTTGACAGCCTGAAACAAGGCTCGCTGCGCTTTGCGGCAGAGCAGCCGGATAATCCGCAGAACTTCCCGCGTAATCTGTTTGTCTGGCGTTCCAACCTGCTGGGCTCTTCCGGTAAAGGCCATGAATACATGCTGAAGTACCTGCTGGGTACGGAAAATGGCATTCAGGGCAAAGACCTGGGCGAGCAGGGCAGCGTCAAGCCGCAGGAAGTGGAATGGCAGGATAACGGTGGTGAAGGCAAACTGGATCTGGTGGTAACGCTCGATTTCCGTATGTCCAGCACCTGCCTCTACTCCGATATCGTGCTGCCGACGGCAACCTGGTATGAAAAAGACGACATGAATACCTCGGATATGCATCCGTTTATTCATCCACTTTCGGCCGCTGTCGATCCCGCCTGGGAAGCGAAGAGCGACTGGGAAATTTACAAAGGCATTGCCAAAAGCTTCTCGGAAGTTTGTCACGGCCACCTCGGCAAAGAAACCGATGTGGTGACCCTGCCGATGCAGCATGACTCTGCCGCAGAACTGGCACAGCCGTTCGGCGTTAAAGAGTGGAAAAAAGGCGAGTGCGATCTTATCCCGGGTAAAACCGCACCGCATATCATCACCGTTGAACGTGATTATCCGGCCACCTGGGAACGCTTCACCTCCATTGGACCCTTGATGGATAAACTGGGCAACGGCGGTAAAGGGATCAGCTGGAACACCGATACAGAAATCGAGCTGCTGAAAAAGCTCAATTACGTTAAGCATGAAGGGCCGGCAGCGGGCCGTCCGATGATTGACAGCGCGATTGACGCAGCGGAAATGATTCTGACGCTGGCGCCGGAAACCAACGGACAGGTCGCGGTAAAAGCCTGGGGCGCGCTGAGCAAAATCACCGGTCGTGACCATACGCATCTGGCGCTGAATAAAGAAGATGAAAAAATCCGCTTCCGCGATATTCAGGCACAGCCGCGTAAAATCATCTCCAGCCCGACCTGGTCTGGTCTGGAAGATGAGCATGTCTCTTATAACGCCTGTTACACCAATATCCATGAGCTGATCCCGTTCCGTACGCTGAGCGGTCGTCAACAGCTTTATCAGGATCATGAATGGATGCGCGCTTTCGGCGAAAGCCTGCTGGTTTACCGTCCGCCGGTAGACACGCGAGCCGTGCAGCCGCTGCTGAATAAAAAGCCGAACGGCAACCCGGAAAAAGCGCTGAATTTCCTGACGCCACACCAGAAATGGGGCATTCACTCAACCTACAGCGACAATCTGTTGATGCTGACGCTGTCGCGCGGCGGGCCGATTGTCTGGATGAGCGAGGAAGATGCCAAAGATCTGGGTATTGAAGACAACGACTGGATCGAAGCCTTTAACGCCAACGGCTCGCTGACCGCGCGTGCTGTGGTTAGCCAGCGTGTCCCTGCCGGTATGACCATGATGTACCACGCGCAGGAACGTATCGTGAATATTCCGGGTGCGGAAATCACCGGTCAGCGCGGCGGTATTCATAACTCAGTAACGCGCGTTTACCCGAAACCGACCCATATGATTGGCGGTTATGCGCAGCTGGCCTACGGCTTCAACTATTACGGTACCGTAGGTTCGAATCGTGATGAGTTTGTGGTGGTAAGAAAAATGAATAATGTCAATTGGTTAGATGGCGAAGGCAACGACGAGTGCCAGGGTTCCCGCCAGGAGGCTCAGCAATGAAAATTCGTTCGCAAGTCGGTATGGTGTTAAACCTCGACAAATGCATCGGCTGCCATACCTGTTCGGTAACCTGTAAAAATGTCTGGACCAGCCGGGAAGGCATGGAGTATGCCTGGTTTAACAACGTAGAAAGCAAACCGGGCGTTGGCTATCCGCGCGCTTGGGAAGATCAGGAAAAATGGAAAGGCGGCTGGATCCGTAAAATCAACGGTCAGCTACAGCCGCGCATGGGCAGCCGCGTCGGCCTGTTGTCTAAAATCTTCGCTAACCCCGATGTTCCGGCGCTGGATGATTACTACGAGCCGTTCGATTTTGATTATCAGCATCTGCACAATGCTCCTGCTGGCAAGCATCAGCCGATCGCGCGTCCGCGCTCGCTGATTACCGGCCAGCGGATGAAAAAAATCGAAGGTGGCCCGAACTGGGAAGAGATCCTTGGCGGCGAATTCTCTAAACGCTCCCAGGATAAAAACTTCGATAACATCCAGAAAGAGATGTACGGACAGTTCGAAAACACCTTCATGATGTATCTGCCGCGCCTGTGCGAACACTGCCTGAATCCGGCCTGTGTCGCCACCTGTCCAAGCGGCGCCATCTATAAGCGTGGGGAGGATGGCATTGTGCTGATCGATCAGGACAAATGCCGCGGCTGGCGTATGTGTCTGACCGGCTGCCCGTATAAAAAAATCTACTTCAACTGGAAAAGCGGCAAATCAGAAAAATGTATTTTCTGCTATCCACGTATCGAAGCGGGCCAGCCGACCGTGTGCTCCGAAACCTGCGTGGGCCGCATCCGCTATTTAGGCGTGCTGCTGTATGACGCAGATCGTATCGAGCAGGCAGCAGCGGTGGAGAACGAGCAGGATCTCTATCAAAGCCAGCTGGACGTTTTCCTCGATCCGCACGATCCGGCCGTTATTGCACAGGCGCTAAAAGATGGCATCCCGCAGAGCGTGATCGACGCAGCGCAGAAATCGCCGGTTTATAAAATGGCGATGGACTGGAAGCTGGCGCTGCCGCTGCATCCTGAATATCGCACGCTGCCGATGGTGTGGTATGTGCCGCCTTTATCGCCGATTCAGTCAGCCGCCGATGCGGGCGTGCTGGATCAACAGGGCGTGCTGCCAAACGTAGAAAGCCTGCGTATTCCGGTGCAGTATCTGGCTAATCTGCTGACCGCAGGCGATACCGCGCCGGTGCTGCTGGCGCTGAAGCGTATGCTGGCGATGCGTCACTACAAGCGTGCGGAAAGCGTGGACGGCGTGGTGGATACCAGCGCGCTGGAGCAGGTAGGTCTCACAGAGGCGCAGGCTCAGGAAATGTATCGCTATCTGGCGATCGCCAACTATGAAGATCGCTTTGTTGTGCCTTCCAGCCATCGCGAACTGGCGCGTGAGGCCTTCCCGGAAAGCAAAGGCTGCGGCTTTAGCTTCGGTGACGGCTGCCACGGCAGCGACAGCAAATTTAACCTGTTTAATACCCGTCGCATCGATGCGGTTGATATTACACGTAAAACCGGGAATCGGGAGGATGCCTCATGATGGCGCTAAGAATTATTGGTCGCCTGTTGGATTATCCCGATCGGGCGTTGTTCGAGCATCAACAGGAGCTGGAGGAGGCGCTGTCTGACGCCCGCGAGCTTAATGAGCAACTGCGTGCGCAGCTGCTGGCCGTGGTGCGCGATTTCAGCGCCCGGCCGCTGCTCGATCTGCAGGCTGACTACTGTGAACTGTTCGATCGTGGACGCGCTACCTCACTGCTGCTGTTTGAACACGTTCACGGTGAATCCCGCGATCGCGGGCAGGCGATGGTCGATCTGCTGGAGCAGTATCGTGCAGCCGGACTGGAGCTGGATAGTCGCGAACTGCCTGATTTCCTGCCGCTTTATCTGGAATATCTTAGCAGCCGCAGCCCGGAAGAGGCACGTGAAGGGCTGGTGGATATCGCGCCGATTTTAGCGCTGCTGGGCGCGCGGCTGCGGCAGCGCAATAGCCGCTGGGCCGATCTGCTTGACGTGCTGCTGGCGCTCTCCGACAGCGGCGTCGCTGCCGATGCGCTGGAGCCGCAGGTGGCACAGGAGGCGCGCGACGATACGCCTCAGGCGCTGGATGCGGTCTGGGAAGAGGAACAAATCCGCTTCCTGGGTGAACAGGGCTGCGCCTCAGCACAGCAGGAAGCGCATCAGCGCCGCTTTGCCGGTGCCGTTGCGCCACAGTATCTGGACGTGGCGCAAGCCACCACAGGAATGACAGGACGCTGATCATGCAATTCTTGAATCTGTTTTTCTTTAATATCTATCCTTATCTGGCCGGGACGGTTTTTCTGGTCGGCAGCTGGTTACGTTACGATTATGGGCAATATAGCTGGCGTGCAGGCTCCAGCCAGATGCTGGATAAAAAGGGGATGCGTCTGGCATCTAACCTGTTTCATATCGGCATTATCGGCATTTTCTTTGGCCATCTGGTCGGCATGTTGACGCCGCACTGGATGTATGAATCGTTCCTGCCGATTGCGATGAAACAGCTGCTGGCGATGGTTGCGGGCGGTATCTTCGGTGCGATGACGCTGATTGGCGGCGGTCTGCTGCTGAAACGCCGTCTGACCAATCCGCGCGTGCGCGCCACCAGCAGCACCGGCGATATTCTGATCCTGACGTTGCTGGTAGCTCAGGCAACGCTTGGCCTGCTGACGATTCCTTTTTCTGCTCACCATATGGACGGCAGCGAAATGATGAAGCTGGTAGGCTGGGCGCAGGCCATAGTCACGTTCCATGCCGGTGCGGCAGCGCATCTGGAAGGCGTGGCGCTGATCTATAAAGTTCATATGGTACTGGGCATGACGCTGTTCCTGCTGTTCCCGTTCTGCCGTCTGGTGCATATCTGGAGCGCGCCGGTAGAATATCTGACCCGTCGTTATCAGCTGGTGCGTAACCGCCACTGATGGTTTCAGCCGCAGGTCTTCTGGCCTGCGGCATCTTCCCCGTTCCCCTGTACAGAGACAGTTTTCCGCTATCCCTGTCGCAATTCGGATAGTTTTCTCGTTGCGGCAGTTTTATGATTGCAGGCTCCCTGTTTATTTTCGGAGCCGCTATGCCTGCCCATATCAAGCTGATCAAAGATAAGCTGCTGTCAGAAAATTGGTTTGTTCTGCGTAACTATACCTATGAGCTCACAACCAGCAGCGGTGAGACGATACGCCACAAGCGGGAAGTTTACGATCGCGGCAATGGCGCGACCATTTTGCTTTATAACCGCGAAAAGAACAGCGTGGTTCTGATCCGACAGTTCCGTATGGCTACCTTTGTTAATGGTAACGAGAATGGCATGCTGATCGAAACCTGCGCCGGGCTGCTTGATGATGATTCGCCGGAAGACTGCATTCGTAAAGAAGCAATTGAAGAGACCGGCTACGCCGTCGGCAAGGTAGAGAAACTGTTTGAGGCTTATATGTCGCCCGGCGGCGTGACGGAGCTGCTGCATTTTTTTGCCGCTGAGTATGATGAATCACAGCGGGATAATGCGGGTGGCGGCGTGGAAGATGAATCAATTGAAGTGCTGGAGCTGCCTTTTCCACAGGCGCTGGCGATGATTAAAAATGGTGAAATTCGCGACGGTAAAACCATTATGCTGTTGCAGTATGCGCAACAGGCAGGCTGGCTGCACGCCTGAGGTGCCGATACTTACCAGGTGAGGGCTCTACCCTGGCCTTGCGAAATTTGTTCCATTTGCCATGCCGAATGCGCCTATAGCCAGATCAGCTCATCGTTACAGAGCCGCTGCGTCTGGCTGTTCAGCATATAATTAAACAGAGGAGCTGCTGCTCGTTCTCATTGTGCGCTGGTAAAAAGTGACTTCATATTCTGAATGCGGCACAGCGGTAATTTTGACTCCCTGATGAGGACGGGTTAATAACCGCGTCGCCATGGCTACGTTGTAAATTCCTTTTTTCTCTGCGTCAGATTGCGAAGAATAGTTCTCTGTAACATCCGGCTTAATTTAACCAACCCGGCACCCAGCATCCAGCTACTGAGATTTAATTGCTCAATATTTTCCGCTGGTGCTTAGCAGGTAAAACAATGCCTTCGGTATAATAAAAATTAAACAAAGCGGGATCGCAAAATGCGCCTCCACGTTTCTTCCCAGGAAAATCAGCGTGATCGCTTGTGAGGATATGACCGTTTGCAGACCTGATTAAAGAGTCCGAGAAATCCGATTGAGATAAACAGAGCGGCACAGGATGATAAATCGTAACGTTAGGTTATCACCCTGGTTTGTTCCCTGGTTGCAGGCCTGTTTTCTTTTATAACCAGAGAAAGGCATGTTGAACCGCTGTCGTTGCGCTATCATCAATGAACTAATTTAGGGATTGGGTTATTAAATGCCTTACTGGATGAAATCGCTGTTGTTGCCTTTCCTTTTCATTGCCAGCGTGCAGGCGGCTCCGTTACAGAAAATATTTACCGACTGGCAGATTACCTGTAATAACCTTAATTATTGTGTGGCACGAAATATCACCGGCGAAAATGGACTGGTAATGACGCTCTCTCGCTATGCCGGCGTTAATGATCGTCCTTTGTTGCGTATTGACTATGGCAATCGTTATACCGGTGATTTAAAGGGCGCGGCGTTGCAGGATAACCTGCTGCTCGATCAGAAGCGTCTGCGCCCCGACTTTAAACACTGGACAGTGGAACCGCATCACCTGGTGACCAGCCATCCCATCGCTATCGATGAGTTCCTCACGCAAATCATGGATGCTGATAATATCCAGCTTACATGGCGACCCCAGTCCACCATTTCACTGCATGGGCTTAAGGCGGCGCTGCTGCTAATGGATGATGTCCAGGGGCGCGTCGGTAGCCTGAGCGCCTGGGTAAAGCGCGGCAGCCGCAGCGTGTGGGATGTGCCGCCGGAACCGACAGCGCCAGTAATGCGTCTTTCGGAGCGTTCCGCGACGCCCTTAACGCGTGAAGAAACCACTGGGCTGATCGATTACGGCACCTGGCGTGTAAGCGCCGATGAGTGTTCGCTGGACCCGATGCGCCGTGAAGTCAGCGTAGCCCCACTAACTGACAGCAAGGCTCTGCTGCTGGTGAGCTGTGAAATGGGAGCATACAACATGATTGATTTGGCCTTTGAAGTCACCCGCACCCAGCCCTGGCTATCACGTCGCCTGACACTGTCGTTGCCTTTTGCACCGCCGGGCCGCAATGACAGGCTGCTGGAGATAATTAATGCAGAGTATGATGCGGCTAATGCACAACTCTTTACCTATGCAAAAGGGCGCGGGCTGGGCGATTGCGGTATCGCCACCCGCTGGCAGTTTAACGGTCAGGAGTTTGTGCTGGCGGAGTATGCCGAAGAGGGAACCTGTGACGCCTGGCATGGCAGTGACGAATGGCCCACCCTGTGGGTGAGCCAGCGTCCATCACAGCCCTGAGCGACGGCGCTGTTATCCGCCGCCAGCTTAACGAATTTCCTGTACCCGAATTGGGGAGCCTTGCTGGTTGCCTGCCAGTTCAGTCAATAAATCATTTACCCCATCGCTCATGGCGCGGAAACGCGTCAAACTGGTACGGGTCACTACCACAAATACGCCAACATTGTACTGCGGGATCATCGCCATATAGGTGATAAAACCGCCGCCGCCGCCGGTTTTTTGCATAATGGCGGGATGACCATTTTCAGGTGCCATATAGACCCAGCCCATACCCAGCGCCGCAGCTTTGCCTGGCACATCCATACCTTCTACTTTGGTCAACTGGCTGCGCTGATAGATCAGCGTTTGCAGACGATCGATTTGCGGCGTGCGCGTATTGATATCGGAGTTCAAAAATTGCTGCATCCAGCGGCCCATATCCTCCGGCGTTGAATAGACACCGCCGCTGCCAATGGCTGCCAGCGTATTGATGCAGGGGCTGGCACCGCGCTCCGGCACCATCAGGCGTTTGCACTGGTCTGGTGAAGGCGTGAACGTGGTGTCTTTCATGCCCAATGGTCGGGTAATCAACTGACGAAACAGTGCCGGATAAGGCGTACCTGCCGCGCGGGAGAGCGCATCCGCCAGTAAATCATAAGCGATGTTAGAGTAAGCGGCGCGTACGCCTGGCGGTGTATTCAGCTGTGCCTGCCGTAGCCAGCTCCAGCGATCGGCTTTTGTCGGCCAGACAAATACCGGGCGTCCCGCTTTGCCGCCGGGCTGTTCACGCGGCAGCCCGCTGGTATGGGTAGCAAGATGGATCAGACGCATCGGCTGTCCGGCATAGTCAGGCACGCGCGAGCCGGGCGGTGCATACTTAGCCAAAGGATCGTCAAGCCTAACCTGTCCCCGTTCCGCCATTTTAAGCATCACTTCGCTGGTCATCAGTTTGCTTATTGAGGCGATACGGATTAACGAATCTTTTTGCGGGCGCGTCTCATTGCCGGGGCGGGTCTCGCCGAAGCTGGCAAAAACTCGCTGATTACCATCAATAGCGACCAGTGCCATGCCGGTAGCGGCGCTGCCATAAAAAATATGCTCAGCATAACGATCGACAATTTGTGAAGCCAGAAGCGGATCGGACGAAGGCTGCGCCTGGCCGCGCAGCGGCAGCGTGGCAAACAGTGCAGCCAGCAAATAAAAACGAGTTTTCAACGGAGACAGATCCATCAAGGTTTAGCGGAAGGTAAATGATATTACCCTGAATAATTCGGGTTGCAGCAAGGCGGCGACACAGTGAATCCGGGTGTTTACATCAGTAAATGACCGGGGGAGTGAAGAAAGCCAGCGCATCTGCAACCTGAAATATGACGGGTATAGTAATCGTTTTCTCAATAACGGAAAGGGGGGAGCCGAAGAATTTTTTCCTCTCCGCGAAGCGCCATGAGCGTGGCGATAGCAACGGGAGTGCAGGCAACAGGGAGCTTTGCAACCAGGAGAGCCCTGGCTGCATCCGCATTAACGGCTTCATGCAGTCGCGTCGTTGTTTTTGAACCGTTAATAGAAACGGCGGAAGATGCTTTCCGTTGTGTACTCGGTATGGCCGTCTCGATAGCGCCAGATTATCAGCGGACGATTTTCTTTAGAAATGCAGCTCTCTTCGGTGGCCATATCTTTAAAGCACAGCAGGTCGCTGTCCTGATCGGTACCAGAGTCTTTTTTATAACAGGTATTGTAAATAAAAACTGAATAATTGTTTTCCTGGATGTTAAGTTTGCTAAATACTCCAGATTGGTTTCTCTGCCACCAACTTATTTTTCCCTGTTTAGTCCATGGGAAATGTTGCACGACTAATACTATGATATTTTCAGAAACTTGATGAATGCCAATGATCCTTGTTGGGTGGCAGATACGGTAGCCAGTAATGACAAAAGAAAAAATCACTACAAGAATAAGTATTTTTTTCATTTTTTAAAGCTGCCCTGTATTTTCACGATGGAGTTAATTTCGGTAAAGAATGGATGAAAGCCATACCCCTCCCATCGTTGTAATACAAACCAAATGCGAAATATACGAAAGTTACGGTAGAAAGCATTGCTTATGTCTGTAGTATCTAAGCCAAAATGATCCTGAAATTTAAAGCGTATTTTAACAGAGTAGCTGCTGTTTTTTATTGCGAAAGAGTCAAGGAAAATATGCGTTGCCCATATGTCATGAACGGTAATTCCCAGGCTGTTAAATCTATCCAGAGTATTATTGAATTTTGGCAGTCGGATCTGATTTATTAGCTTCAATAGTTTATCAAAGTCAATCTTAATTTTACCATCTTTCGATACGTTGCTACATTTTTTGAATATAGTATTAATTAATTCAACGGCTTGCTTCATAGAACTATGTTCCGCCATCGCCTGATCCAATAGCGGATCACTGAAAACCGCGCCGTTGCCATACTGCATATGCGTAATCATGGTTCGCGCCAGGCTTTTATAATCACCATAAAATGAAAACATATCTGACAGATCGCGAAACTCATCAAACAGAATGCGGGCGCTTTCTTCACGGTTGGGGTGGGTAAAAGGATCGATGTGCGTGGAGATATCGCGCAGATGATATTGCTGGCGCATCACCTCAGCGGAGAGGTCGCCATACAGCATATCAGGTGCACCGTAATCATCCATTTTATGTTGGGTGGCAAAAAGCAGGCAGGGCAGTTTTATAGCTGGTGATAATAAATTATCTGTCATTGCTAAGTTCCTTTTAACAACCTTACTGAACAAGCCGCCGCAAAAAGGCGGCGGCAGATAATTAACGTTACATTTCTTTATTTTCTTTGATATTCCAGCCGGCCGCGATTTCTGCGCCCCTGCCACCTTTTTGCGTTTGTTCCCAGTACTGCTGGCGCACCCTAGCTGCCTGGAAACTATAGGTCATGCCAACCTGTTCATTGCCGCTGATGCCGTTATAACTGAGATTAGTTAACAGCACTTCCTCCAGCGTAATCCGCATATATTCAATCTGCGGATCGCCGGCCTTGCAGGCAGAAAGTTCCACCTTATTAATATGTCTGCCGTTGGAAAGGTAGCGTAAAATCGCTGGCGTCGACCGATCAATTAACGCATTAGCCGTGAGGTCGCGCCAGGTAACCTTGCCTGCACCACCCCCTCCACCCGTTTGCATATTGCCCGGCTGGCTGGCACCCCAGTTGAAACCAGAGAGCGTGATCCAGCCTTTATGACGGGCATCCTTTGCTTCTCCCTCTATACCCTCGATTTTTAAAAAAAGATCGATGCTCATCCTTTACTCCTGTTACGTTGATTAATCATGGCGAACTGCGTCCGGCAGTTCTCTTACTTGTATGCTCGTTAAAAATGCCGAAGAAAGCGCTGAAAAACGTTTTCAGTTACATACTCGGTATGTCCATTGGGGTGGCGCCATATCAGTAGTGGACGATTATCCTTAGATATACAGTTCGCTTCGTCAGGCATGTCTTTAAAGCAAAGCAAGTCGCTATCCTGATCGGTGCCGGAATCTTTTTTATATTCAGCTTCAAAGAATACAATTCTGTGGTTTTCCGGAGAGTTAATAAATGGAAACTCTTTACTAAGCTGATTATGATTTTTCCTCCACCAGGAAATTTTCCCGGCTCTTGTTATAGGGAAATTTTTTACAATAACAACGGTTGAGGTTTTTCCTGGCTTATGAATGCCAATAATTTCTGCGGGCAATAGTATTTGATATGTCAAAAATAATAGGGCCGCTACTATAGTAAAAATAAAAATTTTATATCTTATCATAGGGGCCTACTCGTATTTCTTTCGTTAAAAAAATGTCGCTAATGAATGGTTTAAAAGAGTTATTGTTTACGTGTTGAAGATAGAACCATATCCTGAAAATACGAAACTGCCGATAAAAATTATTGCTTATATCTTCTGTATCCAAACCAAAGTGATCCTGAATATGGTATTTTATCACCACAGTGAAAAAGTCATTTTTAATTAATAAACTTTCCAGGGTAATATGAGTTGCCCAGGTATCATGTATTGTGATCCCTAAACCGTTAAACCGGTCGGTAAAATTGTCAAATCTGGGTAAATAACTTTCCCCTATCGAATCTGTTAAATCCTGAATAGCAGACTCAGGAAATGTTTTTGTTTCCCAGTCAATATAGGTTTGAATATTTTTTAAGATAGCATCAAGAGAGCTTTGCATAGAACTATGTTCCGCCATCGCCTGATCCAGCAGCGGATCACTGAAAACCGCGCCGTTGCCATACTGCATATGCGTAATCATGGTTCGCGCCAGGCTTTTATAATCACCATAAAATGAGAACATATCTGACAGATCGCGAAACTCATCAAACAGAATGCGGGCGCACTCTTCACGGTTAGGGTGGGTAAAGGGATCGATGCGCGTGGAGATATCGCGCAGATGATATTGCTGGCGCAGTACCTCAGCGGAAAGATTGCCATACAGCATATCGGGCGCACCGTAATCGTCCATTTTATGCTGGGTGGCAAAAAGCAGGCAGGGCAGTTTTATGGCTGGAAATATCATGCTCTCGGCCATCGCTAAGCTCCTTCTAATTATGAACCTTAGCGGGCAGGGTAGTGCAGTCATAAAAATTAAAGAAGATGAAATAAAGAAATCTGTGAGGTGCGCTGGGTTATTTGAATGATCCGAAAGCCAGAGGTGATATTAATAGTAAAGCAATTAACGCGTTATAATTAAATGCTCAATTTATTGTTTCAGAGGTCTTTTATTCTGTGTATCGCTATTATTAATAGCCCAATGCGGTGGTGCATAAATAATGTTATTAACTTATCTGAAGCGCGCATCAGGAAAGAGCTGGCCGGAGGTTCTCATTCTCAGGAAAATTACATGCATAAAAAAGCACGCCCAATGGCGTGCTTTTTTCTCTAATTACCTGTTAATGCGGTTTCAACAGCGCTTCGGCATGGCTTACGATGTTTTCCACGGTAAAGCCAAACTCGGCAAACAGTTTATCTGCCGGAGCGGATTCACCGAACGTCGTCATGCCGACAATGGCGCCGTTCAGGCCGACATATTTGTACCAGTAGTCCGCAATGCCTGCCTCTACCGCGACGCGAGCGGTAACGGTGGAAGGCAGCACCGATTCACGGTAAGCCACATCCTGTTTATCAAACAGGTCGGTTGATGGCATAGAAACCACACGTACTTTATGTCCGGCACGCGTCAATTTCTCCGCCGCGCCCAGGGTAATCTCCACTTCGGAGCCGGTGGCTATCAGGATCACTTCTGGCGTGCCTTCGCTATCGCGCAGAATATAGCCGCCACGAGAGATATCTGCCAGCTGCTGCGGCGTGCGCTCCGGCTGCATTAGATTCTGACGCGACAGGATCAGCGCGGTCGGGCCGTTATGACGCTCAATCGCATGTTTCCACGCCACGGCAGTTTCTACCTGATCGCAAGGACGCCAGGTGCTCATATTCGGTGTCAGACGCAGGCTGGCTAACTGCTCAACCGGCTGATGGGTTGGGCCATCTTCACCCAGCCCGATAGAGTCATGGGTGTAAACCATAATCTGGCGTGCTTTCATCAGCGCTGCCATACGTGCCGCGTTACGCGCATATTCCACAAACATCAGGAAGGTGGCGGTATAAGGTACAAAGCCGCCATGATGCGCGATGCCGTTGGCAATCGCTGTCATGCCAAACTCACGAACGCCGTAGTGAATATAGTTACCAGCCGGATCGTCTTTAATCGATTTCGAGCCTGACCAAATTGTCAGGTTGCTCGGTGCCAGATCCGCAGAGCCGCCAAGGAATTCCGGCAGCAGTTTACCGTAGGCTTCCAGCGCATTTTGTGATGCTTTACGGCTGGCGATTTTATTGGCATTAGCCTGCAGCTGTTCAATAAATTTCTGCGTTTCCTGCTGCCAGTTTTCCGGCATGCCACCGGTCATACGGCGTGTATATTCTGCAGCCAACTCCGGGAAGGCGGCTTTATAAGCGGCAAATTTCTCGTTCCAGGCTTTTTCATGCTGTTCGCCTGACTGTCGGGCATCCCACTGCTGATAAATATCCTGTGGAATTTCAAACGGCGCATGGTTCCAGCCCAGCTGTTTGCGTGTCAGCGCGATCTCTTCATCGCCCAGCGGCGCGCCGTGCGCATCTTCTTTACCCGCTTTGTTCGGTGAACCGAAACCGATAATGGTACGGCAAATAATCAGAGACGGCTTATCGGTAACGCTCTGCGCCTCTTTGATCGCTGCGGCAACCGCGTCAGGATCGTGACCATCAATGTCGCCAACCACATGCCAGTTATAGGCTTCAAAGCGTTTTGCCGTATCATCGGTAAACCAGCCTTCGGTTTCACCATCGATAGAAATGCCGTTATGGTCATAGAAACCGATCAGCTTGCCAAGGCCCAGGGTTCCCGCCAGCGAACAAACCTCATGCGAAATGCCTTCCATCAGACAGCCGTCGCCCATAAAAACCCAGGTGAAGTGATCGACAATCTCATGCTGAGGGCGGTTAAACTGCGCTGCCAGCGTGCGCTCGGCAATCGCCAGACCTACCGCGTTAGCCAGCCCCTGGCCCAGCGGTCCGGTAGTGGTTTCCACGCCAGGCGTATACCCGATCTCCGGGTGGCCAGGGGTTTTGGAATGCAGCTGACGGAAGTTTTTCAATTCCTCAATCGGCAGATCGTAGCCGCTCAGATGCAGCAGGCTATATAACAGCATAGAGCCGTGACCGTTAGAGAGAATAAAACGGTCGCGGTCAGCCCAGGCGGGGTTGGTCGGATTATGCTTCAGGAAATCGCGCCACAGCACTTCGGCGATATCCGCCATGCCCATCGGCGCGCCTGGATGGCCTGATTTTGCTTTTTGTACCGCGTCCATGCTGAGCGCACGAATCGCATTCGCCAGTTCTCTACGTGAGGACATGTTTTTCTCCCTTGAAGGAAATGTAGATGGGATGAAAATGGGGCGAAAATTCGCCCCTGAATCAAATGGTTATGCAGCTATTACAGCCGTGCGGCCAGCGTCTCTTCCAGCTTGATCTGGTCAGCAGCAAACTGACGGATGCCTTCAGACAGTTTTTCCACCGCCATCGGATCCTGGTTATGTTCCCAACGGAACTCTGATTCAGTAAGCGGTGACGGCTCGTGGAAGCCCTGCGTTGACGGCGTCAGCTTGCGTTCTACCGGCGCGTCGCTGGATTGCAGCTCCTGCAGCAGGTTCGGAGAAATAGTCAAACGATCGCAGCCCGCCAGCGCCAGAATCTGCTCGGTTTTACGGAAGCTTGCGCCCATGATGATAGTTTTATAACGATGCGATTTATAATACTCGTAAATCGCACGTACCGATTTCACGCCGGGATCTTCATCCACATTGTAAGGGTCCAGCGGCTGGCGGCTGTTGTACCAGTCATAAATACGGCCCACGAACGGGGAGATCAGGAAAACGCCCGCTTCGGCACAGGCACGCGCCTGGGCAAAAGAGAACAGCAGCGTCAGGTTACAGTTGATGCCGTTTTTCTCCAGCTCTTCCGCTGCACGGATCCCTTCCCAGGTGGAAGCCAGCTTGATCAGAATGCGTGAGCGGTCGATGCCGTGATCTTCATACATTCTTACCAGCTTTTCCGCTTTGGTGACGCACATGCCACGATCGAAGGAGAGGCGCGCATCCACTTCGGTCGAAACACGGCCCGGCACGCTTTTCAAAATTTCCATGCCGAGGTTCACAGCAACTTTGTCGCTGGCGTTGATAATCTGGGTTTCTTTGCTGCCGCCCTGTTTTTTCGCGTAGTCGATCGCGTCATCAATCAGGTGTTTATAGGATTCGAGGCCAGCGGCTTTCAGGATCAGAGACGGATTGGTGGTAGCGTCTTCAGGGTGATAATTACGAATGGATTCAATATCGCCGCTGTCCGCCACAACGGTAGTGAATTGTTTCAGTGCATCTAGCTGATTCATCTCTTAGCTCCTTGATAACCGAAGGGTAGTGCAAATTTAATCATGGCTGTCAGGCCTTGCCTGTCAGGCCCGGTCCTTTAATACAGACGAACCACATTGCACCAGCCGCTCTCATGTGGAAATGCGTTTTCTCTGATTGTTGCAATGGGCTCATTCAATAGCGAGAGCCGTGCCAGTCGTGATGCGGCCTGGCGGTGCGTAAGACCATGCCGATGCTTTATCGCCACGGGCAGAATGCCACGACAATAAAGCATGAACTTGATAACCCGTGCCTGTGGCGTCAGGTAAGACACCGCCGGGAACGCTTCTGCTGCCCAGGCTAAAACAGCATGCGGGCCACTAAAAAGCATAGCAGAAGTAAAAAATATCGTGTCTGAGTCCGGTTCTTCCGCTATGCGTTCAGGCGGAGATAGTCATTCTTTGGCGCACCTCAAGTTTTTTCGCCGCAGCGCGCTCCTATACTGCTCAGCTGATGTTTTTTTATGCGTTATCAACCCGAAGGAACCGATGATGGACGATCAACTCAAGCAGAGCGCGCTCGATTTTCACCAATATCCGCAGCCAGGGAAAATACAGGTTTCTCCCACCAAGCCGCTGGCAACGCAGCGCGATCTGGCGCTGGCCTATTCACCGGGCGTGGCCGCACCCTGTCTGGAAATTGCGCAAGATCCGCTGGCCGCGCATAAATATACCGCACGCGGCAACCTGGTTGCTGTGATCTCTAACGGCACGGCGGTACTCGGGCTGGGCAATATCGGCGCGCTGGCAGGTAAGCCGGTGATGGAAGGCAAAGGCGTTCTGTTTAAGAAGTTCGCTGGTATCGACGTGTTTGATATTGAAGTCGATGAACAGGATCCCGATCGGCTGATTAATGTTATCGCCGCGCTTGAACCGACTTTCGGCGGCATCAATCTGGAGGATATCAAAGCGCCTGAATGTTTTTATATTGAGAAAGCGCTGCGCGAACGCATGAAGATACCGGTGTTCCATGACGATCAGCACGGTACGGCGATTATCTGTACCGCTGCGGTGCTGAACGGGCTGCGCATCGTGAAGAAAAATATTTCCGATGTGCGGCTGGTGGTTTCCGGCGCGGGCGCTTCCGCTATCGCCTGTATGAACTTGCTGGTGGAGCTGGGGCTGCAGCGACGTAATATCATTGTATGTGATTCAAAAGGGGTGATCTGGCAGGGCCGCGACGAGAAGATGGCAGAAACCAAAGCGGCCTATGCCATTGCCGATAACGGGATGCGTCGGCTGGATGAGGCGATTGCTGGTGCCGATATTTTCCTGGGCTGTTCCGGGCCAAAGGTGTTGACGCCTGAGATGGTAAAAGAGATGGCGCCTGATCCGCTGATTCTGGCGTTGGCTAACCCGGAACCGGAAATACTGCCGCCGCTGGCGAAAGCAGTGCGTCCGGATGCGATTATCTGTACTGGCCGCTCCGATTACCCTAATCAGGTAAACAATGTTCTCTGCTTTCCGTTTATTTTTCGCGGCGCGCTGGACGTGGGCGCGACGGCCATTAATGAAGCGATGAAGCTGGCGGCGGTGCATGCCATAGCCGAACTGGCGCTGGCGGAGCAGAGCGAGGTGGTAGCGTCCGCCTACGGCGATGAGGAGCTGTCTTTCGGCCCCGACTATTTGATCCCTAAACCTTTTGATCCGCGCCTTATTGTGCAGATAGCGCCTGCGGTAGCGAAAGCGGCGATGGAGTCGGGTGTGGCAACCCGGCCCATTAGCGACTTCGATGCCTATCGTGAAAAGCTGACCGAATTTGTTTATAAAACCAATCTGTTTATGAAGCCGGTATTTGCCCAGGCGCGTAAAGAGCCGAAGCGGGTGGTGCTGGCGGAGGGTGAAGAGGCTCGCGTACTGCATGCTACCCAGGAGCTGGTCACACTGGGGCTGGCAAAACCGATTCTTATTGGCCGGCCCAACGTTATTGAGATGCGCCTGCAAAAGCTGGGTTTAAAAATCGAGGCGGGAAAAGACTTTGAAGTGGTGAACAATGAGTCCGATCCGCGCTTTAAAGCCTACTGGAGTGAATACCATCAGATGATGAAGCGGCGCGGCGTCTCGCCTGAACAGGCGCAGCGCGCGGTTATCGGCAATCCCACGCTGATCGGGGCGATTATGGTGCACCGTGGCGAAGCGGACGCCATGATCTGCGGCACCATCGGCGATTATCAGGAGCACTATACGATCGTTGAGCGGGTATTTGGTTTTCGGCCCGGCATTAACGTGGCGGGGGCAATGAATGCGCTGCTGCTGCCCAGCGGTAATACCTTTATTGCCGATACCTACGTTAACGAAGATCCTACACCGGAACAGCTGGCTGAGTTAACTATCATGGCGGCGGAAACGGTGCGGCGCTTTGGTATTGAGCCCAAAGTGGCACTGCTGTCGCACTCCAGTTTTGGCACCTCCGACGCACCTGCGGCACGTAAAATGCGTGAGACACTGGCGCTGGTTAACGCGCGCGCGCCGGAGCTGGAAATTGATGGCGAAATGCACGGTGATGCCGCGCTGGTAGAAAGCATTCGCCAGGATTTAATGCCGGACAGCCCGTTAAAAGGTTCTGCCAACGTGTTGATTATGCCAAACGTTGAGGCGGCGCGTATCAGTTATAACCTGCTGCGCGTTTCCTGCTCGGAAGGGGTAACCGTTGGACCGGTACTTATGGGTATCGCAAAGCCGGTTCATGTGCTGACGCGCATCTCATCGGTGCGGCGCATAGTGAATATGGTGGCGCTGGCGGTGGTAGAAGCGCAAACGCAGCCGCTGTAGCTGTGGGCAGTTACTCTACAGACGTTTTCTGAGCCGGAAGCACAGGGAGTACAGGCGAACTGCCAACGCTCACTTCGCACATGACCAATAACGTGTCTGCACAGAATGGTTAAAAACGCCGGGAAGGTGTAAGTCACCACTGTACAGCGACACCTGAGCCTGAAGCACAGGGAGTGCAGGCAGAAGAGTAAAGCGTCCCGCGCCAGGGATGGCGCGGGCCGAGCTGTCAGGGATGACGTTTTTTGCGTCTTTACGATCGGCCTGCACTCCCTGTGCAGGCACCGCGCTACCAGCCCGGTATGCTTCAGCGGGCACCGCGCTACCAGCCCGGTGTGCTTCAGCGGGCACCGCGCTACCAGCCCGGTGTGCTTCAGCAGGCACCGCGCTACCAGTGCGGTTTAATCCTGTAACTCCCGCTCCCTTGCCGCTGTTTTACTCCGGCAGCCACGCCTTTACCGGCAGAAAATCACTGTACAGCGCGGCCTCCGGCGAGCCAGGCTGCGGCTGATAATCATACTCCCAGCGCACCAGCGGAGGCATCGACATCAGAATTGATTCGGTACGGCCACCGGTCTGCAAACCAAACAGCGTGCCGCGATCCCAAACCAGGTTAAATTCCACATAGCGCCCACGACGATAAAGCTGAAACTCTCGCTCACGCTCGCCCCACGGCATGCCTTTGCGCCGCTGCACGATCGGCAAATAGCCGTCAAGGAAACCCTGGCCCACCGCCCGCGTAAAGGCGAAGCTGCGTTCAAAATCAGGCGTGTTCAGATCATCAAAAAACAGCCCGCCGATACCACGCTGCTCATTGCGATGCTTCAGGTAAAAATAGTCATCACACCATTTCTTATAACGGGCATAAACATCCTCACCAAACGGCTGACACAGGTCGAAAGCGGTTTGATGCCAGTGAATCGCATCCTCTTCAAAGCCATAAAACGGCGTTAAATCAAAGCCGCCGCCAAACCACCAGACTGGATCGGCCCCCGGTTTTTCCGCAATAAAAAAGCGCACGTTGGCATGGCTGGTCGGGATATAGGGGTTTTCCGGATGGATCACCAGAGAAACGCCCAGCGCCTCAAAGCTGCGTCCGGCCAGTTCGGGACGATGCGCCGTGGCAGAGGCGGGCATCTGGTCGCCATGCACATGGGAAAAATTCACGCCCGCCTGCTCAAACACTGCGCCCTGACGCAGCACGCGACTCCGGCCGCCGCCGCCGCCAACGCGCGTCCAGCTATCTTCCTGAAACTGCGCGCTGCCGTCTGCCAGTTCCAGTTGTTGACAGATCTCATCCTGTAACGCCAGCAGAAAGGCTTTTACCTGTTCAATATTGGGAGCATTCATATTCGCTTCGCTATGTCATAAAAAAGGCCATCTTCTGGCCTTTTGCTTCAGGGTGAAGATTATACCTAACCCGGTCGTTGATTGCGGCGGTCAAATTCCATAAAAAAGCTAACGATACCGTCGGCAATGGCGCGGGCAATCTTTTGCCGAAAAGCCGTGGTGCCCAGCAGACGCTCTTCCGCCGGATTGGTAATAAAAGAGGTTTCAACCAGTACTGAAGGGATCGACGGGGATTTCAACACGGCAAAGGCGGCCTGCTCGGTGTGCTGACTGTGCAAATGATGAACCGGACGAATCTGCTTAAGAATATGGCTGCCAAGCGTCAGGCTGTTCTTGATGGTATCTGTCTGAACCAGATCAAACAGGACCTGTTGCAGATAAGGATTATCGCTTTGCACCTTAATGCCGCCCACTTCATCCGCCGCATTCTCTTTTTCCGACAGATAACGCGCCATCGCGCTGCTCGCCCCACGGTTCGACAGGGCAAACACCGACGCGCCGTTGGCGGTTGGGTTGGTAAAACCGTCGGCGTGAATAGACATAAAGAGATCGGCCCCATGCTGATGCGCGATCTCTACCCGCCCGGCCAGCGGGATAAAATGGTCGCTGTCGCGCGTCAGACGCACCTCAATATGACTGTGCTGGCTCAGCTGCTGGCGCACGTGATGCGCAATTTCCAGCACAATATGTTTCTCTTCGCTGCCTTCCTGACCCACCGCGCCGGAATCAATGCCGCCATGACCGGGATCGAGCATCACGATTTTTTTGCCGCTGGCCGGGCGAGACGCTTTGGTCTCAGGGCGCGGCATCGTCGACAACGTAGCCTGTTCGCTTTTCGCCAGTGCCCGCACGGAGGGGAACAGCGCCAGAGCGGCCCCGGAAAAAAGCAGTTTGCGGCGGGAAGTTAACGGTGAGAATTTTTTCATGGCGGCGTCCAGTGTTAAAATAACGTTATAACATGACAGCCCGGGGGCTTCGACAGGCAAGCTGTTTCAGCCTTTTACCATTTATTTCAGTTAAATAAGCAGCAGCCGTGAAATTTTTTGCCACCTGATGCGTTACGAGGGTTGCGCCAGGGAAAGAATGCGTGATAATCAGCGAATTGTAAGTAACTCTGAGAAAATTTCATGGAAATCCGCGCATTCCGCCAGGAAGACTTTGAAGAAGTCATTACGCTTTGGGAGCGATGCGATCTGCTTCGCCCCTGGAACGATCCGGAAATGGACATTGAGCGTAAGCTAAATCACGATCCCGATCTCTTTCTGGTGGCGGTGGTCGGCGGCGAAATCGTCGGCACCTTGATGGGCGGCTACGACGGTCATCGCGGCTCCGTCTATTACCTTGGCGTGCATCCCGATTATCGTGGACGCGGCTTTGCCAACGCATTGCTTAACCGGCTGGAGAAAAAGCTGATTGCGCGCGGCTGTCCAAAAATCAATCTCATCGTACGTGAAGAGAACGACGCGGTTATTGGCTTTTATGAAAAGCTCGATTATGAAATGCAGGACGCAGTCTGCCTGGGCAAGCGGCTGATTGAAGATCGTGAGTATTAACCTTGCCGGGCCGCATGGTTGCGGCCGTAGACCGTTCGCATGATGCTTTTCACCCCTGATGACTACGACAGTAAAGGTCAGCTACGTCTGCCGCTGACCTTTTGGCTTATTCTGCTGTTACAGGCGCGTACCTGGGTGCTGTTTATTATGGCTGGCGCATCACGTCAGCAGGGTGCCGAACTGCTGGAGCTCTTTTATCCTGACAGAAACATCTTCTGGATGGGCATGGCGCTGGGGATCCCCGCCGCCGTCGGGCTGCTGCTTACTGGCTACCGGCAACGCTGGCCCACGCTCTGGCAGGCCTGGCGTTGGGTACTGTGCGTTACCTTGCTGCTGAACCTGCTGCTGATGCTGTGGCAGAGTGGACAGGAGAGCGATATCTTGCTGTTCGCGCTATGGCTGCCGGCGCTGTTTGACCTGGTCGCGCTGCTCTGGCTACTGCTTAGCCGTCGCCTGAAAGCCTGCTTTAATGCGCAACTCAATCAGACGGAATAAAACTTTTTGCGCTTATGCGACTCCAATCCCACTGAAAAAGGTTGCGTAATCACTACAGGAGCTGCAATGAAATCACTACGTCCGGCATTGATGGTCGCTACGTTACTACTGGCGGGCTGTGCCAGTCACGGCTCGAACAGCAACGAAGCCAGCTGGTGGAATCCAATTGACTGGTCATGGTCTGCGCTGTGGCCCGGCAACTGGTTTGGCTCCTCGCTGACGGTAACCGAACAGGGCGTTGGCGCAATCAATAGCTCTACGCCGCTGCAGGAAAGCGCCCTTAACGCGGGCCTGAATGGTGACTATCGGTTGCGACAGGGCATGCGTAGCGAGCAGGGCGGCGTGGTCAGTTTCTGGCAGGCGCTGACCGATAACGAGGTGAAGTTAACGTTCAGCGGCAAAGAGACGGTGAGCCGCATAGAGGTAACGGATCGAGATATCGCCAGCGCCGACGGCACCCGCATTGGCGATGTATTCAGCGATCATTATCAAAAAGCCTTTGGCCATTGTCAGGCCGCCAGCGGGGAAACGGCTCCCGCAGTGCTGTGCCAGGCACCGGGCAGCGAGCATATCAGCTATATCTATCAGGGAAAATGGGCGGGTCCACAGGGGCTTATCCCGCCGGATGATGTGCTAAAAAGCTGGCAGGTGAGTAAAATCATCTGGCAACGTTAAATAAACCCGGAACGGCGGGCGCAACGCCCGCCAGTTTAATACCTTCACGCATTTCGCGCGGATAACGCGTAGCACCGCTGTAAAACAGACCCTTTTAAGAATAATAAAAAGCGCGCAATCTGCTGGTTAGGGGTATCCGGCAGGAACACCCTTTGTGCTACTGCTAATGGCAAAACGGGGATCATTGAACCAGGATCAACAATGGTACAGAACGCTAACTGAAAGAGCTGGTGCAACAGGTTATGCATGATGGGTTTTGCATGCTGTTTTCAGCGGGTTATTTATCGGTCAGCGTGAATATATCTACAAGCTCAACCCCCGTCGCTATTTTCCGGTATGATAATGGCCCTGTTTCGACCCGTTTCATTCCGGAGTAGCACGGTATGTCCCCGCATCAGAGCGGCATTTTGCCCGAAAATAATCGCTTTGCCATTTGGCTGGAAGCCGTGGCTCAGGACGACCTGAACAGGATTCGCCAGGGCGTAAAAACCTTCCATCATCAGTTAACCCAGCTGCAGGCGCGTTATCCCGATGCGGCGCTGGGCGCGACCATTGCTTTTGGCAATGCACTCTGGCGCGATCTACAGCCTGGCGACAGTGCGCCGGAGCTGAAGGATTTTCAGCCTCTGGGCAAAAATATGGCACCTGCAACCCAACGCGACCTGCTGGTTCATATTCAATCCCTGCGTCATGATGTTAACTTTACACTGGCCCAGGCGGCCCTGGCGGCTTTTGGCCCGGCGGTACGCATTGAAGAAGAGACGCACGGTTTCCGCTGGACGGAAGATCGCGATCTTTCTGGCTTCGTTGATGGCACTGAAAACCCAAAGGGAGAGATGCGTCAACAGGTAGCGATTATCGCCAACGGGGCTGATGCCGGTGGCAGCTATGTCTTTACCCAGCGCTGGGAGCATAATTTATCGCAGCTGCAACGTCTGCCGGTTGCGAAACAGGAGCAAATCATTGGACGCACCAGGCTGAGCAATGAAGAGCTGGAAGGCGATGCGCGTCCTGCAACTTCGCACGTTAGCCGCGTTGACTTGAAAGAAAACGGGCAGGGATTGAAAATCCTGCGCCAGAGCCTGCCTTACGGCACCGCCAGCGGCACTAACGGCCTCTATTTTATCGCTTACTGCGCCACGCTCTACAATATTGAACAGCAGCTGTTAAGTATGTTTGGCGAGCGTGACGGCAAGTATGACGCCATGCTGCGTTTTACTAAACCGGTCAGCGGCGCGTGGTGGTTTGCGCCTTCTCTTGAGACGCTACTGGCGCTGTAAATAACGGGGCGATACCGGCCAGGTATCGCCCGATTTATTTGCCGTACCGCTAATTTCAGCTTTGCTGTATTGCCGTTAAGCTTTGCCGTGCGCTTATGCTTTTTTCTACTTTTAAAGCAGCAAAAGATATATAAAACCGTTACAGCTTTGCCCTGAGTTATAAATACACTGAGCATACGGTGATGTGAGCCGGATCAATACTCAGGGTGTGAAATGACCTTTCCCGTAGCGAAAAAGTTACTCGGCGGCGCGGCGCTCTCTTTGCTGTTGGCCGCAAACGTGCAGGCAACCGAGCTGTTAAACAGTTCTTATGATGTGTCACGTGAACTCTTTACGGCGCTCAATGCTCCTTTTATCCAACAGTGGGATGAAAAGCACCCGAACGATAAGCTTACTATTCGCCAGTCACATGCCGGATCGTCGAAACAGGCGCTGGCGATCCTTCAGGGCCTGAAGGCGGATGTGGTCACTTATAACCAGGTCACCGATGTACAAATCCTGCACGATCGCGGTCGTTTGCTGCCTGCCGACTGGCAATCGCGTCTGCCGAACCACAGTTCGCCATTCTATTCCACCATGGCGTTTCTGGTGCGCAAGGGCAATCCAAAGCAAATTCATGACTGGAACGATTTGATCCGCAGCGACGTTAAGCTGATTTTCCCTAATCCAAAAACGTCCGGCAACGGCCGTTATACCTGGCTGGCGGCATGGGGCGCAGCAGATAAAGCCAACAATGGCGATCGCGCTAAAACCATCCAGTTTATGACTCAACTGATGAAAAATGTCGAAGTGATGGATACCGGCGGACGTGGCGCAACGACCACGTTCGTTGAGCGTGGTCTGGGCGACGTACTGATCAGCTTTGAATCAGAAGTGAACAATATTCGTAACCAGTATGCGCAGGCAGGTTACGAAGTAGTGGTGCCGAAAACCGATATTCTCGCCGAGTTCCCGGTGGCGTGGCTGGATAAAAACGTGGCACAGAATCATAGCGAAGCTGCGGCGAAAGCCTACCTCAATTATCTCTACACGCCAGCGGCGCAGCAGATAATGACCAAATTCTATTATCGGGTAAATAACCCTCAGATGATGCAGCAGGCGGACTTCCCGCAAACCGAGCTGTTCCGTGTGGAAGATCGCTTTGGCAGCTGGGAAAAAATCATGAAAACCCACTTCGCCAGCGGTGGCGAGCTGGATAAGCTGTTAGCGGCGGGGCGTGGTTAATGTTTGTAGCAAGTAGTAAACGCGTACTTCCTGGCTTTGGCATTAGCCTCGGCAGCAGCCTGTTTTTCACCTGCCTGATCCTGCTGTTGCCAATGAGCGCCTTGATTATGCAACTGGCGCAAATGTCGCTGGCGCAATACTGGGAAGTCATTACTAATCCGCAGGTAGTAGCGGCTTACAAAATAACGCTGATCTCGGCGGCGGTGGCCTCACTGTTTAATGCCTTCTTCGGCATGCTGATGGCCTGGATTTTAACGCGCTACCGCTTTCCCGGCCGCAGTGTGCTGGATGGGTTAATGGATCTGCCTTTCGCGCTGCCAACGGCGGTAGCGGGACTGACGCTGGCCGGGCTGTTTTCGGTGAACGGCTGGTATGGTCAGTGGCTGGCGCAGTTTGATATCAAGGTTTCCTATACCTGGCTGGGGATTGCCGTGGCGATGGCTTTTACCAGTATCCCCTTTGTGGTGCGCACCGTTCAGCCGGTACTGGAAGAGCTGGGTCCGGAATATGAAGAGGCGGCGCAAACGCTGGGCGCAACGCCCTGGCAAAGTTTCCGCCGCGTGGTGCTGCCGGAAGTGGCTCCGGCGTTAATGGCGGGTACGGCGCTCTCCTTTACCCGCAGCCTGGGTGAGTTTGGTGCGATTATTTTTATCGCCGGTAATATTGCATGGAAGACGGAAGTCACTTCGCTGATGATTTTTATTCGTCTGCAGGAATTCGATTACCCCGCAGCCAGCGCAATTGCTTCCGTTATCCTGGCCGCCTCGCTGCTGCTGCTGTTCGCTATCAATACGTTACAGAGCCGCTTTGGCCGTCGTCTTGGAGGTCATTAATGGCTGATATCACCCAACTGAATGGCGCTGAGCGTCCGCGTATTAACTGGGGTAAATGGCTGCTGATTGCTGTTGGCGTGCTGGTCTCTTTTCTGTTGCTGGTGGTGCCGCTGATCGCCATTTTTACCGAGGCGCTGGCACAGGGGCTGGGCGCGGTGCTGAGTAACCTCAGCGATAGCGATATGCTGCATGCTATCTGGCTCACGGTACTGGTGGCGTTGATTACCGTACCGGTTAACCTGGTTTTCGGGACGCTGCTTGCCTGGCTGGTGACCCGTTTTACCTTCCCGGGTCGCCAGTTACTGCTGACGCTGTTCGATATTCCGTTTGCGGTCTCGCCGGTGGTGGCTGGTCTGATTTATTTACTGTTCTGGGGCGTAAACGGACCTGCGGGCGGCTGGCTGGATGAGCACCATATTCAGTTGATGTTCTCCTGGCCGGGCATCGTGATGGCGACGATCTTTGTCACCTGCCCATTTGTGGTGCGTGAACTGGTACCGGTGATGCTTAGTCAGGGCAGTCATGAAGATGAAGCCGCCGTGCTGCTGGGCGCTTCCGGCTGGCAGATGTTTCGTCGCGTGACGTTGCCCAATATCCGCTGGGCGCTGTTGTATGGCGTGGTGCTGACCAATGCCCGCGCGATCGGTGAATTTGGTGCGGTCTCGGTGGTTTCGGGATCGATTCGCGGCGAGACCTATACCTTGCCGCTACAGGTTGAGTTACTGCATCAGGATTACAACAGCGTGGGCGCGTTTACTGCCGCCGCGCTGCTGACTCTGATGGCGATAGTGACGCTGTTTCTGAAAAGCGCGCTGCAATGGCGATTAGAGAACCAGCAGAAGCGTTTACAGCAGGAGGAAAATCATGAGCATTGAGATTAAGCAGATTAATAAATCGTTTGGCCGTACGCGGGTGCTCAATGACATCTCGCTGGATATTTCTTCTGGTCAGATGGTGGCGCTGCTGGGGCCGTCCGGATCCGGAAAAACCACGCTGCTGCGCATTATCGCCGGCCTGGAACATCAAAACAGCGGACAGATCCGCTTTCATGATAAAGATGTCAGCCATGTACATGCGCGCGATCGCCAGGTTGGCTTTGTTTTCCAGCACTATGCGCTGTTCCGTCACATGACCGTGTTCGACAACATTGCTTTTGGCCTGACGGTGCTGCCACGTCGCGAACGCCCGTCAGCGGCGGCGATCAAACAGAAGGTCACACAGCTGCTGGAAATGGTGCAGCTGGGACATCTGGCAACCCGCTTTCCGGCCCAGCTTTCCGGCGGTCAGAAACAGCGTGTGGCGCTGGCGCGCGCGCTGGCGGTCGAGCCGCAGATTCTGTTGCTGGATGAACCTTTTGGCGCACTGGACGCGCAGGTGCGTAAAGAACTGCGTCGCTGGCTGCGTCAGCTGCATGAAGAACTGAAATTTACCAGCGTGTTTGTGACTCACGATCAGGAAGAGGCGATGGAAGTTGCCGATCGGGTGGTGGTTATGAGCCAGGGTAATATCGAGCAGGTCGGTACGCCGGATGATGTGTGGCGCGAACCGGCCAACCGTTTTGTGCTGGAGTTTCTTGGCGAAGTGAACCGCTTTGATGCTGAGGTTCATGGCTCTCATTTCCACGTGGGCGCGCATCACTGGCCGCTGGGCTATACGCCAGCGCATCAGGGTGCGGTTGAGCTATTCCTGCGTCCCTGGGAAATTGATGCGGCGCGCCAGAGCAGCCTGGAAACCCCTTTGCCGGTTCAGATTCTGGAAGTCAGCCCGCGTGGGCACTTCTGGCAGCTGCTGGTCCAACCCGCGGGCTGGCAGGCTGAGCCTTTTAGCCTGGTGTTTGATGGCGAACAGGCGGCCCCGCAGCGCGGCGAGCGCCTCTACGTTGGCCTGCAGCAGGCGCGCCTCTATCAGGGCAATACGCCACTGCGTGCAGTTGCCTTTGCCGAAAGCGCCTGATATTTTCTAACTCCACATATTTTATTTGGGCGGGATTTTCCCGCCCTGTTATTTTGCCTGCCGGGAAGACATCGTGACGACTCTGGAAACCACTATCGGCAATACGCCGCTGATTAAACTGCAGCGCCTGACGCCTGCCAACGGCAGCGAAATCTGGCTGAAGCTGGAGGGCAACAACCCTGCAGGTTCTGTTAAGGATCGCGCCGCGCTGTCAATGATCCAGCGCGCTGAACAACGTGGTGAAATCTCTCCCGGCGATCAATTGATCGAAGCGACCAGCGGCAATACCGGTATTGCGCTGGCGATGATCGCTGCGATGAAAGGTTACCGTCTGAAGCTGCTGATGCCGGATAATATGAGCCAGGAACGGCAGGCAGCGATGCGCGCCTACGGGGCTGAACTGGTGTTGGTTAGCCGTGAACAGGGCATGGAAGGGGCACGCGATCTGGCTCTGGCAATGGCGGCACGTGGTGAAGGCAAGGTACTGGATCAGTTCAATAATCCTGATAATCCGCTGGGTCACTACGCCACTACCGGCCCGGAAATCTGGCAGCAGAGCGCCGGACGCATCACGCATTTTGTTTCCAGTATGGGCACCACCGGCACGATAACCGGCGTTGGCCGCTACCTGAAAGAACAAAATCCGCAGGTACAAATTGTGGGGCTGCAGCCGCAGGAAGGCAGCAGTATTCCCGGCATTCGCCGCTGGCCTGCTGCCTATATGCCGGGTATCTGGCGCCCGGAGTTGATTGACCGCATTATCGATATGGGGCAGGGCGAGGCAGAAGAGACCATGCGCCAACTGGCGCGGCGTGAAGGGATTTTCTGCGGCGTTAGCTCCGGCGGCGCAGCGGCGGGCGCGATTCGCATCGCTACGGAAAATCCCGGTAGCATAGTGGTTGCGATCGTTTGCGATCGCGGCGACCGTTACCTTTCGACTGGCGTTTATCAATAACGCGCCCCGCAAAGCGCGACAGGCCCACAGCGCGGGCCTCTCCTGCGGCTTTGTAACAAAAGGGTCAACTATTCGCGTTCCAGCGCATGAATTGGGTCGAGCCGAGCAGCCCGCCTTGCCGGGAAAAAGCCGAAGATCACACCGATCAGACTGGAGCAGATAAAAGCTGCCACGATTGAGAAGGGCGAGTAGATCATGCTGAAATTGCTGGTGGTCTGCGCCAGAATGATGCCTGGTACCAGCGACAGCAGCACGCCGATAATACCGCCGGTCAGACAGACCAGCACCGCTTCAATCAAAAACTGCTGCATAATATCGCTGGCGCGCGCGCCTACCGCCATGCGCACGCCGATTTCACGGGTGCGCTCAGTCACTGAAACCAGCATAATATTCATTACCCCGATGCCGCCCACCAGCAGTGAAATCAGTGCAATCATCGCTACCAGCAGCGTCATGGTATCGGTGGTGCGCTCAATGGTTTGCCGAATGCTGTCGGTATTAAGGATAAAAAAATCTTTGCCGTTGTGGCGCTGCGTCAGCAGGCGCGTAACCCCCTGTTCCGCCAGATCCAAATCAACGTTATCACGCACCCGTACGGTAATGCCGCTGAGCCACGTCTGCCCAACCATACGTTTCATCACCGTGGTGTAGGGCACCCACAGGTTCAGATTGCTGTCATTGCCGAAACTGCTTTGGCGGGTGGCGACGCCGATAATGCGCACCGGCATATTGCCGAGGATCACTACCTCACCCAGCGGATTTTCACCGTGAGGGAAGAGCCTTTTTAGGGTATTTTCATCAATCACTGCCTCTTGCGCCAGGCTGTCTATGCCCTGACGGCCAAAGGCCATTCCCTGCGTCACATGATAGCCACGTACGGCAAAAAACTGTTCGCCAACGCCGTTTACCATTACCGACAGCGCCTGATTGCGATATTTCAGCGTGGTACTGGTTGAAAGCGAAGGGGTGACGCTATGCACATAAGGCTGGTAAGCCAGCGCATCGGCATCGCTGGCGCGCAGCGTCTGAATGGCGGAGGAGTTCATATCGCCAAAATCATTGCCGGGAAAAATATCCAGCGTGCTGGTGCCCATTGAGCTGATTTCTTGCAGGATTTTTTGCTGCGATCCTTTACCTAATGCCACAACCGCAACCACCGAGGCGATACCGATAATGATGCCCAGCATCGTCAGGAATGTGCGTAAGCGCTGCGACATCATTGAGACCAGCGCCATACGAAATGCTTCGGTCAGCCGATCGCGCGCGGCGCGCCAGGCGTTACCTTCTGCGCGCCGGGTTATTTGCCGCGAGCCAGCTTCAGGTGTCTGACGCTGGCTGTCGCTGAGAATCTCGCCATCGCGTATTTCAATAATCCGCTGTGCGTGCTGTGCAATCTGCATATCGTGCGTCACGATAACAATGGTATGCCCTTGCTGATGCAGGTCATGCAGGATGCGCATCACCTCTTCGCCACTGTGGCTATCAAGCGCCCCGGTCGGCTCATCGGCCAGGATCACTTCGCCGCCGTTCATCAGGGCGCGCGCAATACTGACACGCTGCTGCTGTCCGCCCGAAAGCTGACCCGGTCGATAATGCAGACGCTCGCCGAGGCCAAGACGCGTCAGCAGGGCAGCGGCCCGTTCACGCCGTGTCTGCACTGCCTGACCGGCATAGATAGCGGGCATCTCAGCATTGCCCAGCGCCGTCAGTTCGCTTAGCAGGTGATAGCGCTGGAAGATAAAGCCGAAATGCTCACGCCGCAGCGCCGCCAGCGCATCGTTATCCAGTGCCGAGACGGCGCGATCGGCAATCAGATATTCACCGGCGCTGGCTTTATCCAGACAGCCGAGAATATTCATTAACGTTGATTTGCCGGAGCCGGACTGGCCTACGATGGCCACAAACTCGCCTGAATTGATGGCCAGATTAATATTGCGCAGCACCTGCACCTGTTGTTCGCCATTCTGAAAAGAACGGCAGATATCATTAAGCTGTAGCAGCGCCATTATCGTGGCCTCATGCCGCCAGCGGGCGCGTCAGCTGCGCTGCGCTGGCCCAGCACTACTTTCTCGCCAGGCTTCAGGCCGGAAACGATTTCCGCTTCGACATTATCATTCAGCCCTACCTCAACCTGACGGCGCGTGACCTGCTGACTGGCATCCAGCACCTGTACGGATGTTTTACCGTCAAGGTTATCCAGCGCGGTTGCGGGGATCACCACGGCATTTTTGCGCTCACCCAGCACAATATGCACCTCCGCCGACATAGAGATGCGCAGGCGATGCTGCGGATTGGGCACGTCGAACAGGCCATAATAATAGATGGCGGTTTTATCGCTGGAGCTACTGGAAGAGCTGGTCAGGCTACTGCTGGAGCTGTCGTTATTAATCGAGTCCGGTGCCGGTTCGATGGCGCGCAGTGTGCCCTCATAGCGTTTATGCGGCTCGCCGAGAATGGTAAACCAGACTTTCATGCCCGGTTCCACCTTGATAACGTCCGCTTCAGAAATCTGCGCCTTTACCGTCATGGTGTCGAGGTTGGCGACTTTGATTAGCGTTGGCGCGCTTTGTACGGCGTTAACCGTTTGCCCCTCCTCAACCGGTACCGAAACAACCGTGCCGTCCATCGGTGACACGATACGGGTATAGCCAAGGTTCACCTGGGCGGTATTCACTTCAATTTGCGCCTGGACGATCTGTGCATCCAGCGCGCGGATCTCCGCTTCGGTAGCGATCAGCATGGCCTGCGCATCGTCATACTCCGCTTTCGCCGTAAGGTTTCTGGCCAGCATCGCCTGCTGACGGGCAAAGGTTGCCCGATAGTTGCTGAGCTGCGCCTGCTTAGCTGCCCGCTGTGCTTCAATATTTTTTAAGGCCGCCTGCGCGTTTTGTAGGGCGTTTTGCTGCGTCATACTGTCAATTTCCGCCACCAGCTGCCCCTGTTTGACCTGATCGCCTAATTCAACCCGCAACTGTTTGATCTGACCTGAAGCCTGCGCGCCGACGCTAACCAGTTTGCTGGCGGTGAGCGTGCCGTCTGCCAGCACCGCCTGTTGCAGCGGGCGCTGTTCCGCCGTAGCGGTCAAAAATTCTGCGGGTTCCTGGCGTTGATGCAGTAGCACCCAGGCGATAACAACAGCAATGATGATAAACAGCAGCAGTAAAAATCCTTTACGGCTGAACAGGGTGCGACTTAATGCCATGACCAATATCCCTGGTACGAAGAAAACACTGGTATAGCCTAAAAGGCTGCCACAATAAAGTGAAACAGCCGCCCAATCAGGCAAGAATATCTGTAAGGATTGAGTAAATTCTGCTGCGTACTGCTCCGCTTAAGGTCAAAATAACGCCAACCGATTATGAGAGTACATGCATGAAAATTCTGTTAGTTGACGATGACCTGGAACTGGGCACGATGCTCAGTGAATATTTAATGGGCGAGGGCTTTGACGCCTCGCTGGTGCTTACCGGTCAGGCCGGGATTAATAGCGCGCTGTCCGGTGACTTTCAGGCGATGATATTAGATATCATGCTGCCGGATATGAGTGGTATTGACGTGCTGCGTCAGGTACGGCAAAGCAGCCGTATCCCGGTGATTATGCTAACGGCAAAAGGGGATAATATCGATCGGGTTATCGGGCTTGAAATGGGCGCTGATGACTATGTCCCCAAACCCTGTTATCCCCGTGAGCTGGTGGCACGCCTGCGGGCCGTGCTGCGTCGTTTTGATGAGCTGCCTGCCCAGCAGGAGAAAAAAGAGGTGGTACGCTGGGGCGATCTGACGCTTAATCCAGCTACACGTATCAGCGAATGGAAAAACAAGCCTTTCGACCTGACCGCTTCTGAATTCAATCTGCTTGATTTGCTGCTGCGATCGCCCGATCGGGTAGTGACAAAAGATGAATTGTCGGAGAAAGGGCTGGGGCGTCCACGCGAAGCCTACGATCGCAGCGTGGATGTGCATATCAGCAATATCCGGCAAAAACTATCCAGCCTGGCTGGCGAGGCGATCAATATTGAAACCGTACGCAGCATCGGTTATCGCATTCGATGAGGAGCCGTTTTCGTGGTCGCCTGTTCTGGAAAATCCTGTTTGGTTTCCTGCTGGTGTTTTTTCTGATTAGCCAACTGCTGTGGCTGGGGTTCACCCTGTATGGCAAGCATCGCGAGCCGCCAGAACATATAGCCACGCGGCGTATTGTTAATCTTCAGATGGCTTCAGCCGTTTCGGTATTGCAGCACGGCGGTCTGCCAGCGCTGGATAATATGATGTCGGACTGGTCGCCCGGCGATCGTCGTTTTTTTTCTGTCACGCTTATGCCGACGCCACCGCAGGAGATTTCGCGTCATCAGCTCAATCTTTCACTGCCGGGTAGCGGCTTCCCCGATCAGGTTATTGAGTGGGTGACCGGCGCAGATGGTCAGCAGTACCAGCTACGTTATGACGTAAAAGGGCTGCGAGAAGACAGCGAGATGGGCAGACCGCCGCGTAAGATCCTGAATATTCCAGAGCCGGTGTTCTGGTTTGCCGGGGTAATGGGACTGCTGTTCAGCTCTTTGCTGGCATGGAACCTGACGCGGCCGATGCGTCAACTACGTCTGGGCTTTACCCGCGTATCCAATGGCGATCTTTCCGTACGTCTTTACCCGCAGATGCGTCGTCGCCACGATGAGTTTTCCGTCGTCGCCCGTGATTTCGATGCGATGGTTGAACGCCTTGCTGTGTTGGTGAAGGCGCGTGAAGAGTTGCTGCACGATATTTCGCATGAGCTGCGCTCGCCGCTGGCACGGCTGCAACTGGCGACCGGTCTGGCACGTCAGACGCCGGAGTCGGTTAACGCCTCTCTCGATCGCATCGATGAAGAGGCGCGGCGGCTGGATAAGATGATTGGCGAGCTGCTGACGCTGTCACGGGCCGAAAATGAAAAGATGCCCGATGAGCAATATTTCGATCTACACGGTCTGCTGGAAATGGTCGTTAATGATGCGCGCTATGAGGCGCAGCTGCCTGGCGTAAATATTACGCTGGAGGTCGGGGAAAATGTCGACTATACGGTGAAAGGCAACGCCGAACTGATACGCCGTGCGGTAGAAAATGTGGTGCGTAACGCGCTGCGCTATTCGGTACGAGGGCAGGTGGTCAGAGTGAGCCTGAGGCCTGACGGCCACTGGCTAAGCATTTGTGTGAGCGATAGCGGGCCTGGCGTGGATGCCGATAAGCTCTCCAGCATTTTCGATCCCTTTGTGCGCGTTAACTCACCTATGCAGGGCAAAGGTTACGGTTTGGGATTATCTATCGTGCGTAAGGTGGTGCTGGCGCATCATGGTGAAGTTCAGGCGCTTAACGGGCGTAACGGTGGGTTAGAAATGATTATTCGTCTGCCGCACTGGGAAAACTAGCTTAGCTCCGCATTATGATATAAAAACGGCACCCGCAGGTGCCGTTTTAGTCAGCATGAAAACCGTTATTTTTTAATGCGAATCACCGGGGTTTCGCCAACAATAACCTGACCGGTCAGCTTGGTCAGCTCTTTGATCTCATCCATATTGGAGATCACGACCGGCGTCAGGGTAGATTTCGCTTTCTCTTCCAGCAGCGGCAGGTCAAACTCAATAACCACATCGCCTTTCTTCACTTTCTGGCCTTCTTCCGCGATGCGTTTAAAGCCTTCGCCTTTCAGCTCCACGGTATCGATACCGAAGTGAACGAACAGCTCAATGCCGTTATCGGATTCGATAGAGAACGCATGGTTGGTTTCGAAAATTTTGCCGATGGTGCCATCAACCGGAGCAACCATTTTATTGCCTGCCGGTTTAATCGCGATGCCATCGCCGACAATTTTTTCCGCAAATACTACGTCTGGCACGTCTTCGATATTTACGATCTCACCAGACAGCGGGGCGACGATCTCAATAGTGCCAGATGCGCTTTCTGTTTTATCGCCAAAAAGTTTGGATAAAAAACCCATGATCTTCTCCTAAGCAGTAATGTTGGGCCAGCGTATCGCGGAATCAGCAGAGTGTTTTTTCTTCAATGAACTTGTTGACCAGGTTCATCAACTCTTCCGCGGTCGGTTGAGCCAGAGCCTGCTCTGCTAATGCCTTCGCATCTTCGAAGTTCGTGTTACGAATGATCTTCTTGATGCGCGGGATAGAAATGGCACTCATGCTGAATTCATCCAGCCCCATTCCCAATAACAGTAGTGTAGCACGTTCATCACCGGCCAGCTCACCACACATGCCGGTCCACTTGCCTTCGGCGTGAGAAGCATCGATTACCTGCTTAATCAGGCCAAGAACTGACGGCGTCATTGGGTTATAAAGGTGCGAAATCAGTTCGTTACCGCGATCGACCGCCAGAGTATACTGCGTCAGATCGTTTGTCCCAATACTAAAGAAGTCGACCTCTTTCGCCAGGTGGCGAGCGATAACGGCTGAGGCTGGCGTTTCCACCATAATACCGACTTCGATGGTTTCGTCGAAAGCTTTGCCTTCTTCACGCAGCTGGGCTTTTAACATCTCCAGCTCTGCTTTCAGGAAGCGCACTTCTTCCACGGAAATGATCATCGGGAACATAATGCGCAGCTTGCCGAACGCGGAAGCGCGCAGAATAGCACGCAGCTGTGCATGCAGAATTTCTTTGCGATCCATAGCGATACGGATAGCGCGCCAGCCAAGGAACGGGTTCTCTTCTTTCGGCAGGTTCATGTACGGCAGATCTTTATCACCGCCAATGTCCATGGTACGGACAATCACTGCCTGAGAGCCCATGGCTTCGGCAACGGCTTTATAAGCCTGGAACTGTTCTTCTTCGGTCGGCAGCGCATCGCGATCCATAAACAGGAACTCGGTACGATACAGGCCAACACACTCTGCGCCGTTACGCTCAGCGCCCGGAATATCACGCACGGTGCCGATGTTAGCGCCCACTTCTACCTGATGTCCATCCAGCGTGATCGCCGGCAGATCTTTCAGTTTAGCGAGTTCATTTTTCTCGCTCAGATATTGATGATGTACTGCCTTCAGCTCTTCGATGACTTCAGCAGTCGGGTTAACATAAACTTTATTGTTAACGCCATCCAGAATCACATAATCATCGTTCTTAACGCGACTGGTGACGTCACCGGTGCCGACAATGGCAGGTAGCTCAAGGGAGCGCGCCATAATAGACGTATGTGAAGTACGACCGCCAAGATCGGTAATGAAGCCCAGCACTTTTTTCAAATTCAGCTGTGCGGTTTCGGACGGCGTCAAATCTTTGGCAACCAGAATAACTTCGTCTTTGATCGCACTCAGATCGACAATGTGCAGGCCAAGAATATTCTGCAGCAGACGCTTACCGATATCACGTACGTCGGCAGCACGTTCTTTCAGATATTCATCATCCAGCTCTTCCAGTGCTTTAGCCTGACCTTCAATGACGCTATGAGTTGCGGCATCGGCCGTGGCCATTTCATCTTTGATCAGGCTGATGATGTCCTGTTCCAGCTCTTCATCTTCCAGCAACATAATGTGGCCTTCGAAGATGGCTTCTTTTTCTTCGCCAAAAGTCTCGCCAGCTTTAATTTTTATAGCTTCAAGCTGTGCAGCGGCTTTACCACGACCTTCAAGAAAACGAGCAACTTCCTGATCAACCTGATCGGCAGAAATTTTCTTCCGGTTGATAACGATTTCATCTTCCTTCAGCAAAAGTGCTTTGCCGAAAGCGATACCCGGTGATGCTAAAATGCCTGAAATCATAACCCTACCTTTATTATAACGATGCCTACCAGGCGAAACGAGGTGCCAGGATCCTGCGGAACCGTACTTTACGGATGCAACAACGCGGACATAATGTCCGCGATCAATATGTTTGCACTCAGTTGCCTGATGAAACGGTTTTTCGTCGGCTGGACGATTACTCGAGTTCAGCCATCAGTTTAACCAGATGCTCAACAGCCTGCTGTTCATCTTCACCTTCAGCGGACAGCGTCACCACGGTACCCTGAGTCAGGCCCAGAGTCTGCAGCTTGAACAGGCTTTTCGCACTGGCGGATTTACCATTAGACGTCACGGTGATTTCTGAGGCAAAAGCTTTTGCTTCTTTAACAAACTGAGCAGCCGGACGAGTATGCAGGCCATTAGGTGCGGTGATGGTAACTTCTTGCTGGAACATTATGTTTCCCCAACTTAATTAGGTTTGGTGTTTTGTCTCTAAAGTCTAGCCTGGCGGCGAAACTTTAGCCTGTGTAGGTCGCGCTGGTTCGAGTACGGGACTCACCAAAAAATGCGCAATTAAGGTATGAGAGCGGACGGGGCAAAAAAACGGGGGTTTTCGCTTCGCTGCTCTACTCCTCATTATGCCGCGTGTTGCGCTATTCCGCCAAATCAGTAAATCGATTCAGCTTGATCCAGTTCAAAGCGCGATTAATTTTTCGCTTCGAAATAATTGTCAGCTTAAATACCAGAGCTACCAGAGTGAATCAATGACAGGGGTGGTAAAAATTTGAAGTGGTCCACAAAAAAGCACCCCGAAAGGCGCTTTTTGCAACAATGCCGGTACTCTGGCACTACTATTGCAGTTCTTTTTCAGTAAAAAGATCGGCAAACAGGGCAGTACTCAGATAACGCTCGCCGGAAGAGGGCAGGATTACCACAATATTTTTATTGGCGTAAGCTTCGTCTTCCTGCAATTTAAGCGCGGCGGCCACGGCTGCACCGGAAGAGATGCCAGCCAGAATCCCTTCTTCATCCATCAGACGTCGGGCAGTGGAAATCGCCTCTTCATTTGTGATGGCCACAACCTGATCCACCAGACTAAGATCCAGGTTGCCCGGAATAAAACCAGCGCCGATGCCCTGAATTTTATGCGGACCGGGTTTAACTTCTTGCCCGGCCAACGTTTGAGCGATAACCGGTGAATCAGTAGGTTCAACCGCCACGGCGATCAGATCTTTTTTGCCTTTGGTATTTTTAATGAAGCGGGTAACGCCGGTCAGCGTGCCGCCGGTGCCGACACCGGAAATAAAGACATCAATCTGTCCATCGGTATCTTCCCAGATTTCAGGGCCGGTGGTTTTCTCATGAATTTCCGGGTTAGCCGGATTGCTGAACTGCTGCAGCATCAGGAATTTGTCCGGATTACTGGCCACGATCTCTTCTGCTTTAGCAATAGCGCCTTTCATGCCTTTTGCGCCTTCGGTTAATACCAGGCTGGCACCCAGCGCTTTCAGCAGTTTACGGCGTTCAACGGACATGGTTTCCGGCATGGTCAGCGTCAACTTATAGCCACGTGCGGCCGCAACGTAGGCCAGAGCGATCCCGGTATTGCCGCTGGTAGGTTCCACCAGCTCCACGCCTGGTTTCAGGATCCCGCGCTTTTCAGCGTCCCATATCATATTGGCACCGATACGGCATTTGACGCTGAAGCTGGGATTGCGGGACTCAACCTTCGCCAGAATGCGTCCATTGCCGATGCGGTTCAGACGAACCAGCGGCGTATGACCGATTGTCAAAGAGTTGTCTTCATAAATCTTACTCATAGCCCGTCCTTAACTGTATGAATTTCAGGGAACCGTCAAAGCATACCTTTTCCAGTTTCGCAAGGAAGGAAGGAAATAGTATATGTATATGTTTAGCTGAAATAAGCCTTAGCGAAAATGCATAAGGCCGGTTTTATACGGCTGTCAGCGGCTGGTAACCTGTTTAACTTCCGCTGAGCGAACCGCAGGCATAGCTAACTGCTGGCGATAGCGATCAACCCACATCGCCGTCGCGCCGCAGACCGCGACCGGCATAATCGCCAGATTAAGCAGCGGGATCATGGTAAACAGGCTTACCAACGCGCCGAACTGCATATTAGCGGTTTTGTGCTGGCGCAGCGCACCGAGCATTTTCTGAAAACTGACCTTATGATTATCAAAAGGATAGTCACAGTACTGAATAGCCAGCATCCAGGCGCTGAACAGAAACCACAATACCGGCGCAACGGTTTGGCCGAAACCAGGAATAAAGTAAAGCAACAGCAATCCCAACGCGCGCGGCAAATACCAGGCGAGCTTCTGCCATTCGCGCTTCATGATGCGCGGAATATCTTTTACCAGCGCCAGCCAGCCGCTATCGGGCAGCGGGTGTCCGGTAAGTCGTCCTTCGAGCTGTTCCGCCAGCAGACCGCAAAAGGGCGCGGCGACCCAGTTCGCAATAGTAGAAAAAAAGTAGCTAAACACCAGCACGATCGAAAGCACTGTAAGCGGCCAGAGCAGATAGCTTAACCATTGTAACCAGTCAGGCACATGCGACATCAGCCGGGGGATCCATTCGTTAAGCCGATAAAACAGCCAGGTAAAAGCGCCGCCGAGCAGAATAATATTGATCAGCAGGGGGATAACAACGAAACGGCGAATGCCCGGCAGGCGAATCAATTTCCAGCCCTGAGCGAAGTAGTGAATACCATTGTAAGACGTGGGTTGAACCGTAGCCATCGACAGTTTTTCTCCTCTGTTTGGCAGGCCAGGCTATCATAACCTGGGTTTTTTCTCTTACCAGTCGCGTTTTGGCTGAAAAAACAGCAAAAAATCGGGGTGGCTCTATCTTATTTGTCAGAAAAGCCGGTGCAGACTTGCACTTGTTTAGCGGGACAAATACAGTTAGAGGATAAAGTTTGCCGTGGTGGCAAGGTATTGGAACAACAGAGAATACAATGATGCAGGATTTGCGTCTGATATTAATCGTTGTTGGTGCGATCGCCATAATAGCGCTGCTGCTTCACGGGCTGTGGACCAGCCGTAAAGAGCGCTCATCTGTGTTTCGTGATCGCCCGCACAAGCGTTTAAAGCAGGATCAAGAAGATAACCTGACCGAAGAAGACACCCAGGGTGTGGGTGACGTTCGGGTCCGACGAACGCCGACAAAATCTTCACATAATGAACCTTCTTTTGATGGGTTTACTGCAGAAGACGAAGAGCCCGCGCCACGTCCTGCTGCGCGTAAGCCGCAACCGACACCTACGGCGGTGCCTGTTGTTCCCCAGCCGGAACGCGATCCGCTGTTTGATGCCGAACCTTCCGCTGCGGTTGATGATGACGCTTTTGAGCCGCATCCGCAAAGCGAGCGGCAGCCGACCGTTTCACGTACGCAGCAGCCTGCGTCACGTACGCAGCAGCCCGCGCCTGCGCGTCCGGTTGAAGCGCCGTTACAGCAGCCTGCCGATCCTCTACTGGATGATGAACCGCAGTGGCGTGATGATGATGAACCGGTAATGAACGTTGAAAGCGATGCGCCAGCGGCACCTGCAGCCGCAGAGCCTGTATCGCAATCGCGTGAAGAAGCGCGTCGCAAAGAGACGGTACTGGTGCTGCATGTCGCTGCTCACGCTGGCGGCGAGCTGAACGGCGAAAGCCTGCTGCAGGGCATTTTGCAGGCAGGCTTCCAGTTTGGCGAAATGAACATTTTCCATCGTCATTTAAGCCCGGCCGGAAGCGGCCCGGTGCTGTTTAGTCTGGCCAATATGGTGAAGCCGGGATCGTTCAATCCTGATGCAATGTCAGACTTTTCAACGCCAGGCGTTTCTATGTTTATGATGGTGCCTTCCTATGGCGATCCGCATCAAAACTTTAAGTTAATGCTGCAGTCGGCGCAGCGCATCGCTGATGATGTTGGCGGCGTGGTGCTGGATGATGAGCGTCGGATGATGACGCCGCAAAAACTGGAAACCTATAAGGCGCGGATCCGCGACGTAGTTGAGGCGAACGCCTGATAGCCGGTTCCCGCTTTGTTCCCCTGAACCCCCCGCTTGCCGGGGGTTTTCTTTCTCTGATGGTGCGTTATGGAATCCGTACAAGAAAAAATCACCGAGCTGCGAACCACGCTTCGTCATCATGAATATCTCTATCATGTGCTGGATGCGCCGGAAGTTCCCGATGCGGAATATGACCGCCTGATGCGCGAACTGCGTGCGCTGGAAGAGCAGCATCCCGATTTAATCACGCCTGATTCACCCACCCAACGCGTGGGTGCCGCGCCGTTAACCGCTTTTGAACAGGTACGTCATGAAGTGCCGATGCTGTCGCTGGATAACGTTTTCGACGAGGCGGGCTATCTGGCGTTCAATAAGCGCGTCCAGGATCGGCTGAAGAGCAGCGATGATATTACTTTTTGCTGCGAGCTAAAGCTGGATGGCCTGGCAGTGAGTTTGCTGTATGAAAATGGCCTGCTGGTGCGTGCCGCTACCCGTGGCGACGGAACGACCGGTGAAAATATCACGGCCAATGTGCGCACCATCCGCGCGATTCCGCTGCGTCTTAAAGGCGATAATATTCCTGCACGGCTGGAAGTGCGTGGCGAAGTGTTTATGAATCAGGTGGGATTTGAAAAGCTAAACGCCGAAGCGCGCCGCACCGGTGGCAAAATTTTTGCCAACCCGCGTAATGCGGCAGCGGGATCGCTGCGCCAGCTTGATCCCCGGATTACCGCCAGGCGTCCGCTGACCTTCTTCTGCTACGGCATCGGTCTGGTAGAGGGCGGAGAGCTGCCGCACAGTCACTGGGAACGCTTGCAGCAGTTTAAAGCCTGGGGGCTCCCGGTCAGCGATCGTATTCGTCTTCATCACAGCGCTAATGAAGTACTGGATTTTTATCATCAGGTAGAGCGCGATCGTCCTCAACTTGGCTTTGATATTGATGGCGTGGTTATCAAGGTTGATTCGCAGGAGCTGCAGGAACGTCTGGGTTTTGTGGCGCGCGCGCCACGCTGGGCAATTGCGTTTAAATTCCCGGCGCAGGAGCAGCTTACGCGCGTACGTGACGTAGAGTTTCAGGTTGGTCGTACCGGCGCAATAACACCGGTAGCACGTCTGGAGCCGGTACAGGTTGCAGGCGTTATGGTCAGCAACGCAACGTTGCATAATGCCGATGAGATCGCTCGCCTTGGCCTGCGAATTGGCGATCGCGTGGTTATCCGCCGTGCGGGTGATGTGATACCGCAGGTGGTCAATGTAGTGGAATCAGAGCGCCCTGACGATACGCAAGAAATTACTTTCCCCAGCCACTGCCCGGTTTGCGGTTCGGACGTAGAGCGAGTGGAAGGCGAGGCGGTAACCCGCTGCACTGGCGGCCTGATTTGCGGCGCGCAGCGTAAAGAGGCGCTGAAGCATTTTGTCTCGCGTCGTGCGATGGATGTCGAGGGCATGGGCGATAAAATCATCGATCAGCTGGTGGAAAAAGAGTATGTGAAAACGCCCGCCGATCTGTTCCGCCTCAGCGCCGGTCTGCTGACCGGTCTGGATCGCATGGGGCCGAAATCGGCGCAAAACATTGTCGATGCGCTTAATAAGGCGAAAGCCACTACCTTGCCGCGTTTTCTCTATGCGTTAGGCATTCGTGAAGTTGGTGAAGCGACGGCGGTGAACCTGGCAAATCATTTCGGCTCGCTGGAAAAGATCATGGATGCCGATCTGGATGCGCTGATTGCCGTGCAGGATGTGGGCAAGATTGTCGCTTCCCACGTGCGCAATTTTATGGAAGAAGAGAGCAACCGTGAAGTTATCCGCCAGCTGGTCGAGGATATTGGTATCCACTGGCCAGAAATTACCCTGGTGAATGTCGAAGAGCTGGACAATCCGTTTGCCGGTAAAACCCTGGTGCTGACCGGCTCGCTGAGTATTATGTCACGCGATGAGGCGAAAGAGCGTTTAACCGCGCTGGGAGCCAAAGTTAGCGGTAGCGTATCAAAGAAAACCGATTTGGTGATCGCGGGCGAAGCGGCAGGTTCCAAGCTGGCTAAGGCGCAGGAGCTGGGAATCGAGGTCATTGATGAAGCGGAAATGATCCGCCTGCTGGATAGCCAGAATGGATAAACAACAGCTGATCGATATCGCCAATACTGTGATGCCTTTCGGTAAATATCAGGGACGCGTATTAATCGATCTGCCTGAGCCTTATCTGCTGTGGTTCGCCCGCAAGGGCGAATTTCCGGCAGGGCAGTTGGGCGAGCTGATGCAGCTGACGCTGGCAATCAAGATTGAAGGACTGGAAGGGCTGGTGAAGCCGCTTAAGCGTTAAGTTTGAGCGCGCCGTCAGCGACGGCGCGTCTGGTTTACTTTTGAGATTCCATCATAGCTTTGCCTGTTGACTCGCTGGCCTGAAGCTCGGCTTCATTTTTCTTTTTATAGCGTTGAGCAATAAACGAACACACCATCAGCTGTACCTGATGAAACACCATCAGCGGCAACACGATAATACCCACGGCGGCGGCAGGAAACAGGATATTAGCCATAGGGACGCCGTTCGCCAGGCTCTTTTTCGAGCCGCAGAACAGAATAGTAATCTCATCCGCCCGCTTAAAGCCGAACAGCCGCGCCGCCAGCAAATTCACTATCAGTACAATTGCCAACAGCAGCACGCTTCCCGCCAGGATCCATAGCAGAGTGATTATGCCCACCCGATGCCAGATTCCGTTAACCACCGCCTCACTAAAGGCAGAATAGACCACCAGCAGAATTGAAGCCTGATCGGTTTTACCAATCAGGCTGCGATGGCGTTCAACCCAGCCGCCAATCCAGCGACGCGACAGGTGTCCCAGCACAAAAGGCACCAGCAGCTGCAGCATAATGCGACCAATTTGCTCCAGGCCGTTGCCCGGCATCTCGCTATGAATATTCATTACCAGATTGACTAACAGCGGGGAGATAAACACGCCGAGCAGGCTGGAAGCGGAAGCGCTGCAGACGGCAGCCGCAACGTTACCGCCCGCCATTGAAGTAAAGGCGATAGCGGACTGAACCGTAGCCGGCAAAATACAGAGGTAAATGAAGCCGGTATAAATTTCGTTGCTGAGATTAACCGGATGCCACCACACCAGCAGCAGGCCCAGAATCGGAAAGAGCACAAAGGTGCTGAACATAATCCACAGATGCAGCCGCCAGTGGCTGCTGCCGGCAATGATCTTTTCCCGCGAAAGTTTGGCACCGTGCATAAAAAACAACAGCGCAATCGCGGCGGTGGTCAGCCATTCAAAAAAAGGAACAAAGCCGCCCTTTGCCGGTAAAAACGTTGCCAGCAGTACGACAATCAGCAATTTGACCATCATCGGGTCGAGACGCAAAATCCGCATTGTTAAATCCAGGTTAAAATTCGATGGTCTATTGTGTGCCAGTCGGGTTTAGAAATAAAATTGATTTATTGCATCCATTAATGAATAAAATAGATGAATTATACGTTACGCCAACTGCGGGTGTTTGTGGCTGTTGCGCAGCACGGGAGCTTTAGCCAGGCAGGGCAGGTGATTGGTCTTAGCCAGTCGGCGGTGAGCCATAGCATTAAAGAGCTGGAAGCGGAGATGGGGATTCGTCTGCTGGACCGTACGACACGCGAAGTGCTTCTTACCAGCGCCGGACAGCTGCTGGCTAATCGCCTTGAGCGTCTACTGGAAGAGCTGAATACTACGTTGCTGGATGCACGCAGCTTTGGGCAACAGCGCAGCGGCACGGTGCGGGTAGCGGCCAGTCAGACTATTTCTGCCCACTTGATGCCGCAGTGTCTGGCCGCCAGTCAGCTTAATTACCCTGAAATCAAAGTTTTGCTACGTGACCGGCCGCAGCAGTGGGTTATTCAAAGCGTGCGTGATGCTGAGGTGGATTTCGGCATTGTGGTTGGCCCGTTGACCGCAGGAGAGTTTACATCGCAGCCCATTCTTGATGAGCCTTTCCTGCTGCTGTGCCGACAGGATGATGAACTGGCATACGCTAAAGAACTTCACTGGCAGATGCTGAGTGGACGTACCATGGTATTACAGGATTATGCTTCCGGTAGTCGGGTGTTGATTGATGAGGCGCTTAAGCAACAGCGAGTGGAGGCAGAGATTGTTCAGGAAATTGGTCACCCTACCACGCTGTATCCCATGGTCGAGGCGGGGATCGGAATCAGTATTCTGCCAGCGCTGGCGCTGCCCTTGCCTGCAGGGCGGCCATTAATGGTACGCAGGCTGTTGCCGGAGATTAATCGTACGCTGATGCTGATTCGGCGAAAAAACCGCTCTTTGACGCCCGCAGCCGAGGTTATCTGGCAGGAAGTGCGTCAGCAGGCGATGCTGCTGACGCAACAGCGGCAAAGCATGCCCGCTTTTTAGATATAAACGTTAATTTGATTTTCTGCGGTAGGGCGATTCACCCCATCAGCCACTTTCGGGTCGCTCGGGTTGCTTGAGCTGTTGCTGTTCTGCTGTTTCTTTGCCGCTTCTTCAGCCTGTTGACGCTGTAGCTGAGCTAACTGAGCTTGCAGCATTTCAATCTGACCCTGGATCTGCTCCTGCTGTTTCTGTTTTTCTTCTGCGGAAGAGTCTGAGTTAGTCACTTCTTTCAGCTGCTGCTGCAGCTTAGTAATCTGGTTAGTCAGACGAGAAATTTGCGATGATACGTCGCTACCACTGCTGGAACTACTGGCGCTGCTGCTCTGGCTAACGCCTGGCGTGGAAGTATTGATAGTTGTCACGATCTTCTCCTTTTTAATAGACCAATACGTTTATCGGTCGGTATTAACAGAGGCTTGACGCTGAGAAGCGTAAAAGAAGCGTTAAGGAAGTGAAAAGACTGAAAAATATCTGAGGGGCAACGTTGTCTCGCTTACGCTCGACCCGAACCAGCTAGCGTCTCATCCTGCTGATTACGCATAGCAAAAAGGCGCCTTTAGGGCGCCTTTCTACACTGGTGGGTCGTGCAGGATAACTCGGCTTCGCCTCGCCCTTCGGGCCGTTGCCGCTGGCAACGTTGTCTCGCTTCGCTCGGCCCGAACCTGCGGCAGGTTCTCATCCTGCCGATTACGCATAGCAAAAAGGCGCCTTTAGGGCGCCTTTCTACACTGGTGGGTCGTGCAGGATTCGAACCTGCGACCAATTGATTAAAAGTCAACTGCTCTACCAACTGAGCTAACGACCCGATGGTGGGTGATGACGGGCTCGAACCGCCGACCCCCTCCTTGTAAGGGAGGTGCTCTACCAACTGAGCTAATCACCCATCTTTTATCATCTGTCTTACACTGCGGGCCATCCTGAAGATGGTGGGTGATGACGGGCTCGAACCGCCGACCCCCTCCTTGTAAGGGAGGTGCTCTACCAACTGAGCTAATCACCCATCTTTTATCATCTGTCTTACACTGCGGGCCATCCTGAAGATGGTGGGTGATGACGGGCTCGAACCGCCGACCCCCTCCTTGTAAGGGAGGTGCTCTACCAACTGAGCTAATCACCCCCGCTGTGTGGAGTCGCATTATAGGGAGAGTTCGCAACGAGTCAACGCTTTTTAAAACGAAAATGTTTGTTCGTCTTAAAATTAGGCAGCGTGTCGCGCTTTTAGCCGAAACCGCCTTCCGGATGCATGAAAATTCAGCAGCATGCCGCATCAACGCCGGGTTTGCCGTTGAGGAATCAGGGGCAAGTGATAGAATATGCGCACTTAAACAATGCATGAAAATCATCTTTTCTGTCATTCCGCAGAAAATCTGCGCACTAAGGCAAGCTCAATGAAAATCAAAACCCGTTTCGCGCCCAGTCCGACCGGCTATTTGCACGTTGGCGGCGCTCGTACCGCACTCTACTCCTGGCTGTTTGCTCGTAATCACGGCGGTGAATTTGTCCTGCGCATTGAAGATACCGATCTGGAGCGCTCCACGCAGCAGGCGATCGATGCCATTATGGATGGCATGAACTGGCTGAATCTGGACTGGGATGAGGGTCCGTATTATCAGACCAAACGTTTCGATCGCTACAACGCCGTGATTGACGAGATGCTGGAAGCGGGGACGGCCTATAAATGCTACTGCTCTAAAGAGCGCCTGGAGCAGCTGCGCGAAACGCAAATGGCGAACGGCGAAAAGCCACGCTACGACGGCCGCTGCCGTGACAGTCATGAACATCATGCTGATAATGAACCGCATGTGGTGCGCTTCCGTAACCCACAGGAAGGTTCTGTGGTGTTTGACGATCAGATCCGTGGTCCGATTGAGTTCAGTAACCAGGAGCTGGACGATCTGATTATCCGTCGTACCGATGGTTCGCCGACCTACAACTTCTGTGTCGTGATTGATGACTGGGATATGGGCATCACCCACGTCATTCGTGGTGAAGACCATATCAATAACACGCCGCGTCAGATTAATATCCTGCAGGCAATTGGCGCGCAGGTGCCGGTTTACGCGCACGTTTCCATGATCCTTGGCGACGATGGGAAAAAGCTTTCCAAGCGTCACGGCGCGGTAGGCGTCATGCAGTATCGTGATGATGGTTATCTGCCGGAAGCGCTACTCAACTATCTGGTGCGTCTGGGCTGGTCCCACGGCGATCAAGAGATCTTCTCGATTGAAGAGATGAAACAGCTGTTTTCACTGGATGCGGTCAGCAAGTCAGCCAGCGCTTTCAATACTGAAAAGCTGCAGTGGCTGAACCATCACTATATTAATAGCCTGGCGCCGGAATATGTCGCTACGCATTTACAGTGGCACATTGAGCAGGCGCAAATTGATACCCGTACCGGTCCTGAACTGGCGCAGCTGGTGAAATTACTGGGCGAACGTTGTAAGACACTGAAAGAAATGGCCGCCAGCTGCCGCTATTTCTATGAAGAGTTCGAGACCTTTGATGCGGATGCGGCGAAAAAGCATCTGCGTCCGGTTGCGCGTCAGCCGCTGGAAGTGGTGCGTGATAAACTGGCAGCAATCAGCGACTGGACAGCAGAGAACGTTCACCATGCTATTCAGTCGACGGCGGATGAGCTGGAAGTAGGCATGGGGAAAGTAGGCATGCCGCTGCGCGTAGCGGTAACCGGAGCAGGGCAGTCACCGGCACTGGACGTGACGGTGCAGGCGATTGGCCGCTCGCGTGCGGTGGCGCGTATTGAAAAAGCGTTGGCCTATATCAGCGAACGTGAAGCGCAGGGCTAAATCCTCCTTGCGGCAGATAAAAAAACCGGAAGCATGCTTCCGGTTTTTTTTACTTGCTTTCAATCCCCAGCCGTTGAAGAAGCCCTGTGACGCCTTCACGCAGCAACAATTTCTGCAGGTTTTCCTGTTCTTGCGGAGTCATCTGCTGAACAAAAGAAGTCAGTAGCGCGGGCAGCGTATTGGATCTTACCAGGTAAGTCCCGGCTGGCTCCGCAGCGTGGCGGGTATCATCCAAAAAGGCCGTCACCCTTTCATCAATTTTTACCACGCGCGCTTTACCACCTTGTACGCCGGGCTTGGGTTTCGTTATCCACTGCTCGCGCTTAATCCATTTATTGATTGTCTGACGCGTATAGCCTGTCCGTTGGGCAAGCTCTTCCGGCGTTAACCATTCCTCTTTCACGTTTCATTCCCTGTAAACTTAAGCAACAGGCGAATATATTACATGAAAAAGTCATGCGATTAACTAACGAGGATCACTAACAGGAAGGTTATATCCTCTGCCCGCAGGCAGAGGACAAACAAGATTAGCGCGGGGTAGTGGCGCTTTCTACAGCTGGACGGAAGGCGAGGAAATAGGCGAGGCCGACAAAAATCGCACCGCCAACGCCATTGCCAAGAAAGACCGCAATAAAGTTCGGCAGGTATTCAGCCCAGCTAAGATGACCTGCGAAAATTGCCGCAGGAATAATAAACATGTTGGCAACCACGTGCTGAAAGCCGATAGCAACAAAAGCCATTACCGGGAACCAGGCACCAAAGATTTTACCCACCATATCTTTACTGGCGAAGGCCAGCCAGACGGCAAGACAAACCAGCCAGTTACAGCCAATGCCGGAGATAAAGGCGTGCATGAAATCGGCATTTACTTTTGCTGTGGCGATGGCAACGGTTTTATTCAGGTAATCTCCTTCTGTCATGCCAAGCAGATGACCAAAGAACCAGGCAACGGCCACGCTGCCGATGAAGTTAGCGATGGTGATCCAGAACCAGTTACGCAGCACGCTGAGGCCGCTTACCTGACGGGCAAACCAGGCAATAGGCATCGTCATCATGTTGCCAGTCAGCAGTTCGCCGCCCGCAAGAATAGTGAGGATCAGGCCAACCGGAAAGACCGCAGCGCCAAGGAAGCCGCCGAAGGAACCCCAGTCCGCTGGCAGTTTATTAATCACATGGAGATCAAGCAGAAAGCCGGTGGCAATAAATGCACCAGCCATAAAGCCAAGGATCAACAGAGACGGAATAGAAAGACGACTTTTTGCCACGCCAGACTGAATAGCAATGGCAGCGATTTCTTTAGGTGAATGTAAGGACATAGTAGCTCTGGTGTTAGTCAAAGAATAATGGAGGTTTTCGCTTCTCGTCGGCGGCAGAAGGCAGCCAGAGCGGACTCGATCAACCGATAAATTAATTAGCGCGCGAAGTTTTGCATAGCAAATTAACAATAACAAGTACCTTTTCATAAAGACATTAACTCAAAATTAACAACAAAACGGGTATGATCAGGACCGGCCAGTAATAAATCTTTCCCCAACGGCAACCTGCACGATAGCTCACAGCCAGAAGCGTGTTTTAAGGAAGATTATCTGGTAACTGACACTCCTGATGCTGACGAGGTTTAATTTCGTTTGACGTCTTTTTCAGCGATCAAACACAGATTTTGAATTTGCCGTTGACACCCTGGAGGCGGTTTCATATCATGCGCTCCGTCAACACGACACGATTATCCGGTATGGGGCTATAGCTCAGCTGGGAGAGCGCTTGCATGGCATGCAAGAGGTCAGCGGTTCGATCCCGCTTAGCTCCACCAAATCTTATCCCAACAGGTTTGGTCACGGTAATCATCTGATGTGGGGGTATAGCTCAGCTGGGAGAGCGCTTGCATGGCATGCAAGAGGTCAGCGGTTCGATCCCGCTTATCTCCACCATTTTCCTTTCGGTTTTATCTTCTTATTATTTCCCGTTAGTTACTGTTTGCTTATCTGCTTATCTGCTTATCTGCTTATCTGCTTATCTGCTTATCTGCTTATCTGCCCAAGGGTACATTATTAAGCCTGTTATCCACGGGTATAAAAAAACCGGGCCATGCCCGGTTTTTTTCAATGCTGATGCGATCAGGAGAGCACCAGACCGGCGATAGACGCTGACAGTACGCTGACCAGCGTAGAGCCATACAGCAGCTTCAGGCCGAAGCGTGATACCACGTTGCCCTGTTCTTCATGCAAACCTTTGATCGCACCGGCTACGATGCCGATAGAAGAGAAGTTAGCAAAAGAAACCAGGAACACAGAAAGGATGCCTTCACCGCGCGGAGAGAGCTGTCCGGCAATTTTTTGCAGATCCATCATGGCCACGAACTCATTGGAAACCAGCTTGGTTGCCATGATACTGCCCACCTGCAGCGCTTCGCTGGACGGTACGCCCATCACCCAGGCGAACGGGAAGAAGACGTAGCCCAGCACGCCCTGGAAGCTGATGCCGAAAATCGCATCAAACAGTGCGTTAATCCCGGCAATAATAGCAATAAAGCCAATCAGCATCGCCGCAACGATAATCGCCACGCGGAAACCGGCAAGGATATATTCGCCCAGCATTTCAAAGAAGCTCTGCCCTTTATGCAGATCGCTCAGCTGCAAATCTTCTTCGCTGTCGACGCGGTAGGGGTTGATCAACGACAGTACAATAAAGGTACTGAACATATTCAGCACCAGCGCGGCCACCACATACTGTGGCTGCAGCATGGTCATATACGCCCCCACGATAGACATGGAGACAGTGGACATTGCGGTTGCGGCCATGGTGTACATCCGGCGCTGCGACATCTGCCCGAGGATATCCTTATAGGCGATAAAGTTTTCTGACTGTCCCAAAATCAGTGAGCTCACCGCGTTAAAGGATTCCAGCTTGCCCATGCCGTTGACTTTCGACAGTACCGTGCCGATAGCGCGAATAACGATGGGCAGAATGCGGAAGTGCTGCAGGATACCAATCAGGGCAGAGATAAAGACGATAGGGCAGAGAACATTAAGGAAGAAGAACGCCAGACCTTTATCATTCATACCACCGAATACGAAGTTGGTCCCTTCAGCAGCGTATTTCAGCAAATAATCAAACAGGCCGGCAAAGCCTTTCACGAATCCCAGGCCAGCTTCTGAATTGAGGAAGAACCAGGCAAGCAGAACCTCAATTACCAGTAGCTGTATGATAAAACGGACGCGGATATTTTTACGATCGCGGCTAACCAGTAAGGCCAGTAACGCAACCACCACCAGCGCCAGAACAAAATGCAAAATGCGGGACATGTATGCTCCAAATTTGAGGCAGATTATATTTCGCTGCGTATTCTATGTAACACCGGGCGTAAAAACGAGATCAACTCCACAATATAACAATTGCCTATAGCAACTTGCGTCAGAAAAGGCATCCCGATCACAACTGTAACACCGATTAAAAAAACCACATCTGCATTGTTAACATTTTTGGGATGGCCTACAGTTAGTGGGTTGATGCTTGTTAAACAGTCGGCTATTGTGAATACAGATATAGCATTTGCTATACTTTATAGCGCGAGCTATCACAACGATAACGACAACCTTATTTTACCTTGCCTTACGTCCCTTTACGCTGTAAGGGTGACATAACTTTTAGACAGGATAATGACTATGTTAGAAAGCCGCACCGCGGAACGAGCAGCACGCGGAGCCCGTAAGATAAAGCTGGCTTTGCTGGGGCCGGCCTTTATTGCGGCCATTGGTTATATCGATCCTGGTAACTTCGCCACTAATATTCAGGCGGGCGCTTCTTACGGCTATAAGCTGCTGTGGGTAGTGGTCTGGGCCAATATTATGGCGACGATTATTCAGCTGATGTCCGCCAAGCTGGGCATCGCCACCGGAAAAAATCTTGCTGAGCATATCCGCGATCGCTTTCCGCGCCCGGCGGTATGGTTTTATTGGGTACAGGCAGAAATTATCGCTATGGCCACCGATCTGGCTGAGTTTATCGGCGCCGCGCTCGGCTTTAAGATGCTGTTGGGGATCTCGCTGTTGCAGGGAGCCGTGCTTACCGGCGTCGCGACCTTTTTAATTTTAATGCTGCAAAGCCGTGGTCAAAAGCCGCTGGAGCTGGTTATAGGTGGGCTGCTGCTGTTTGTTGCTGCGGCTTATATCGTTGAGCTGTTCTTCTCCCAGCCGCAAATGAGCGAGCTGGCGCGCGGAATGGCCGTGCCTTCGCTGCCCACGGCTGATGCGGTATTTCTCGCAGCGGGCGTGCTGGGCGCAACCATTATGCCGCACGTGATTTATCTGCACTCTTCGCTGACGCAAAACGGCGGACGCGGCAGCTCGCGCAGCGAACGTTACTCCTCCACCAAGCTGGATGTGGCGATCGCCATGACCATTGCTGGCTTTGTGAATCTGGCAATGATGGCCACGGCGGCAGCGGCTTTCCATTTTAATGGACATGCCGGCGTAGCGGATCTCGATCAGGCCTATCTGACGCTGAAACCGTTGTTAAGCGATGCTGCTGCGTTAGTCTTTGGTCTGAGTCTGGTGGCGGCGGGACTCTCCTCCACGGTTGTCGGTACGCTGGCGGGGCAGGTAGTGATGCAGGGCTTTATTCACTTTTATATCCCGCTGTGGCTGCGCCGGACGATTACTATGCTGCCCTCTTTTGTGGTCATCATGGCGGGTTGGGATCCTACGCGTATCCTGGTAATGAGTCAGGTACTGTTAAGCTTTGGTATCGCGCTGGCGCTGGTACCGCTGCTGGTGTTTACCGGCAAGAAAGAGCTGATGGGAGATATGACTAACTCTCGTATCATGCAAACCGTGGGCTGGGTGATTGTCGCGCTGGTGGTTACGCTGAATATTTACCTGCTGGTCGGAGAAGCGTTGGGTCTTGGTTGAAACTAAGCGCCATTAATACGGCGCCGGGTGTTTTCTGGATCGGACATCGATTTTATCGTACAGCTACGGCCAGTTGCTTAAGCGCACGGGCGCTTAGTCGCGATGATGCTTTTCCCACTGGCGATACTCATGCTCACGATGTTTTTCCCACTGTCGGTGGTCGCGTTCGCGGCGTTTTTCCCATTTACGGTGTTCGCGTTCACGAGCGCGCTCATGATGTCGCCACTCCCGTTCCCGCTGCCATTGCTGGCGCTCCCATTCGTGATGACGTCGCCATTGCTCATGACGCCACCAGCGGCCCTGCTGCCATTCATAGCGATCGTGCCACCAGCGACCGTCGCGCCAGTGTCCGCCATCCCAGTATTGACCCTGGCGATCGCGATCGCCCAGTTGCAACGTCACGCCCGGAGCCAGAGTAATTGTGGCGCCATCCGCCTGTGCTGTGTGTGTAGCTAAAGGGGACAAGGTTGCCAGCAAAGCGGCAAAAATAATGGCACGTTTCATGTTTCTCCTTATCAGTGCGCAAACAGCAGCACTGTGGCGCCAGCATATAAAGAAAGCTCAGGCATAACATCGGCGCATATCTGAAAAAGTTAAGGATAATCTGAATTGAGATTTTTCTGGCTGCGCCGGGGCAGCCAGAGGAGGGCTTAACGCAGCACGCGCTCAATATCCTGCAGGTCCTCTGCGCTCAGAGGGCTTTGCTGTAGCATCTGTACTGCATCGTCGATTTGGCTGGTTTTACTGGCACCAATCAATACGCTGGTCATGGCTGGCTGACGCAGTACCCAGGCCAGCGCCATTTGCGCCAGTTTCTGTCCACGGCGCTGCGCAATGGCATTGAGCTGCTGCACCTTCTCCATTTTATCTGTGGTCAGCTGTTCAGCATTCAAAAAGCGGCTGCCGCTGGCGGCACGGGAATCTTCCGGTACGCCCTGCAGATAACGATCGGTCAGCACGCCGCCCGCCAGCGGTGAAAAGGCGATACAGCCTACGCCCTCGCGCTGTAGCGTATCCAGCAGGCCTTCTTCCGGCTTACGCTCAAACATCGAATACTTTGGCTGATGAATCAGGCACGGCGTTCCCAGATCGCGCAAAATTTTAATCGCTTCTGCCGCCTGCTCGGCGGGATAGTTAGAGATCGCGGCATACAGCGCTTTGCCCTGACGCACTACCTGATCCAGCGCCATCATGGTCTCTTCCAGCGGCGTTTCCGGATCGGGACGGTGATGATAAAAAATATCGACATATTCCAGTCCCATACGCTTCAGGCTTTGATCAAGGCTGGCGATCAGATATTTACGCGAACCCCAGTCGCCGTAGGGCCCATCCCACATGGTGTAGCCTGCTTTGGTCGAGATAATCAGCTCATCGCGCCAGGCGTGAAAATCTTCCCGCAGGATACGGCCAAAATTTTCCTCGGCGGAACCCGGCGGCGGACCGTAATTATTGGCGAGGTCAAAATGTGTAATGCCGGCGTCAAAAGCGTGACGCAGCAGGGCGCGGCTATTGTCCACGCGCGTGCTATCGCCAAAGTTATGCCACAGGCCGAGAGAAATAGCGGGCAGCTTAAGGCCGCTGCGGCCAGAGCGGCGATAATCCATCTGCTGATAGCGCTCAGCGGCGGGTTGATAGTACATGGCGATTCCCTGAAGAAAGAAAAGGTTAAACAGGAAGCTTAGCAGTGTATACGTTTACACAAAGTGAAAGCCGCGGGGCGGATCGCAATTACAGAAAAATTCGCAGGCGTAACGCCCGCTTGCCACGTCGCGCCTGAAGATAACAATATCGTATGTCGACGTGGCAGCAGAATAATCGATACTGAAATGACCTGATTACGCAAGGAGTCTGCTATGTCTGGCTTAACGGTAAGTGATTATCTGCTACAGCGTCTGAATGAAATCGGTATCGATCACCTGTTTGGCGTGCCGGGAGATTTCAACCTGGCGTTTCTCGATCGGGTTATCGCCCATCCACGGCTGGCATGGGTGGGCTGCGCCAATGAGCTAAACGCGGCTTACGCCGCAGATGGCTATGCCCGCAGTCGTCGCGCAGGTGCGTTGCTGACAACCTTTGGCGTCGGTGAGCTTAGCGCGATTAACGGCATTGCGGGCAGCTACGCGGAATATGTGCCGGTGATCCATATTGTTGGTGCACCCTCTTTATCGGCGCAGCAGCGTGGCGATCTTATTCATCACTCACTGGGCGACGGCGATTTCAGCCATTTTTTGCGTATGCAGCGCGAGGTAACGGTAGCACAGGCGACTCTTACCGCCGATAACGCCTGCGTGGAGATCGATCGGGTTATGCGCGAAGCGCTGACGCAACGGCGACCAGGCTATTTGCTGTTACCGGTCGATGTCGCAGGCGCGCCGGCTTGTTCGCCCGGGCAGCCGTTAACTCTTCAGACGCAGCCCGATGACCAGGCGCTGCAGGCTTTTCGCTGTGCGGCGGAAGCGCTGCTTTCAGGCGCGCGCAGCGTATCGCTGCTGGCAGATTTTTTGGCCGACCGTTTTGGCGTACAGCAGCAGCTGGCGCACTGGCTGGAGACGGTTCCGCTGCCGCACGCCACGCTGCTGATGGGGAAAGGGGTACTGGATGAGCAGCGTACAGGCTTTGCCGGAACCTACGCCGGGGAGGGGTGCGCTGATGGGACGCGGCGGGTGATTGAGCAGGCGGATGTTATTATTACTGTCGGCGTACGCTTCACAGATACCATTACGGTTGGCTTTACCCAGCAAATCGGGACGGCAAAAAACATCGACGTACAGCCTTTTAGCGTAACGGTCGCCGGGCAGAGGTTCGATTCGCTGCCGATGTCTACGGTCATTGAAGAACTCCGGCAGCTCTGCCAGCGTTACGCCGCGCGCTGGACGCTGGATTATTGTCAGCCCGCGCCGCTGGCAGCAAATGACCAGCCGGGCCTGACACAAAATGCGTTCTGGCAGGCGATACAGGCATTTCTGCAGCCAGGAGATCTACTGGTGGCGGAGCAGGGCACCGCGGCGTTTGGCGCAGCGGCGTTGCGTCTGCCTACGGGCGCGAAGCTGGTGGTGCAGCCGTTATGGGGATCTATCGGCTATACTTTGCCAGCGGCCTTTGGCGCCCAGACCGCAGAGCCTGAACGGCGAGTCATCCTGCTTATTGGCGATGGGTCGGCGCAATTAACGGTGCAGGAGCTGAGCTCGATGATGCGCGATAACCTGAAGCCGCTGATTTTTGTGTTAAATAATGGCGGCTATACCGTTGAGCGCGCCATTAACGGCGCCAGTCAGCGCTATAACGATATTGCCGACTGGAACTGGACGCAAATACCGCAGGCGTTGAGTACCGCGTGTCCGGCGCAAAGCTGGCGCGTACTGGAAACGGTACAGCTTACTGAAGTCCTGAAGCTGATTGCCGACGCGCGCCGACTTTCCCTGGTTGAAGTGGTGCTGCCGCGTCTTGATATGCCGCCTTTACTGCAGCAGGTCTCCGCCTCGCTGCATCAGCGTAATTCAGCACAGTGATTTCAGAAAGATGGTGCTGTTCAGCACGGACTTTCACGGTTAAGGTAACGGGCAATTTGGCAAAGCGCTTTCGTTTTAATGAGCGTTGTTGTTTTACCGGGGGAAATTTATAGTGTCCCGTAGTGAATTGACATAAGCGGAGCAGCAGAATAATGACTAAATACGCTTTGGTGGGTGACGTTGGCGGTACCAACGCGCGCCTGGCGCTGTGTGAAGTAGAAACCGGCCTGATTTCTCAGGTAACGACATATTCCACCTCAGAACATCATGGACTGGAAGAGGTGATTCGTCTGTTTCTGGAAGAGCAGCAGCAGGATGTAAAAGATGGTTGTATCGCCATCGCCTGCCCGATTACCGAAGACTGGGTAGAAATGACCAATCACGACTGGGCGTTCTCTACCAAAGCGCTGAAAGCCAACCTGGCATTTGATCATCTGGAAATCATTAACGATTTTACCGCAGTCTCTATGGCGATCCCGATGCTGACTGAAGAGGATGTTATTCAGTTTGGCGGCGGCGCAGCGGTAAAAGATAAGCCCATCGCCGTGTATGGCGCAGGCACCGGGCTGGGCGTGGCGCATCTGGTGCATGTCGATCGCCGCTGGGTTAGCCTGCCAGGCGAGGGCGGGCACGTTGATTTCGCCCCAAACAGCGTGGAAGAAGATCTGATCCTGCGCGTGCTGCGTGAAGAGCTGGGCCATGTTTCAGCTGAGCGCGTATTGTCTGGCGCCGGTCTGGTTAACCTCTATCGCGCCATTGTTAAATCCGATAAGCGCGAGCCGGAAAATCTGAAACCAAAAGATGTTTCCGAGCGGGCGCTGGCCGATAGCTGTATCGACTGTCGCCGCGCGCTGTCGCTGTTCTGCGTAATTATGGGACGCTTCGGCGGTAACCTGGCGCTTACCCTGGGGACTTTCGGCGGCGTGTATATTGCTGGCGGTATTGTGCCGCGCTTCCTTGAGTTCTTTAAAGCCTCCGGCTTCCGCGCCGCGTTTGAAGACAAGGGCCGCTTCCGCGATTACGTGCATGATATTCCGGTCTATATGATCAAGCACGATCAGCCAGGACTACTGGGCGCAGGCGCGCATCTGCGCCAGACGCTGGGACGCGTACTTTAATTTCGCAACATTCATGATTAGCCTGCGCGCGCAGGCTAACCATTCGCACGCCGATCCCACCCCGGACATGCTTACAAACGCATTAGCTGGCGAAAGGCTTTTACTTTGCTGCGACTCACCGGCACCTGAAAATCCAGATCGCGCAGCCGCAAAAGATAGGTGTTATTAAACCAGGGTTCGATTTCACGGATCTTGTTCAGGTTTACGCAGTAGGAGCGATGGCAGCGGAAAAACTGGCTTTCCGGCAGTCGGTTACAAAACTCGCTAATCGCCACCGACATCACATACTCCTCGCGACGCGTATAGACGAAAGTCAGCTTTTCATGCGCTTCCAGATAGTAGATTTCATTGATATCCGTAACGATAATCCGTTCATCCCTGATCAGATTAACGGTTTGCGCCACCGGGCGCAGCGATGAGGTTTCCGGTGCGGCGGGCTGCTGCTGCTGCTGCCAGTGCGCTTCCAGCTTTTGCAGCATGCTGACAATGCGCGATTCGTGGTAGGGCTTAAGAATGTAGTCAAACGCTTCCAGCTCAAATGCCTGTACCGCATGCTCTTTCCAGGCGGTAATAAAAACAATTTGCGGCTTATGGGCGAACTTGCTGATGTTTTGCGCCAGCAGAACGCCATCCAGCGAGGGGATATTAATATCCAGAAAGATAACGTCCACTTCGTTGTGCTGCAGGAATTTCAGCACGTCGAGGCCGTCATCAAAACAGGCTGCAATATCGATATGACTGTGCTGCTTAATCATCCAGCTCAGTTCCTGCTGCGCCAAAAACTCATCTTCCACAATGATGGCTTTCACTTACCACTCTCCTTCAGGCCGTCAGCGACAGCGTTTTTTCCGGCAGTTTTTCACCGTTCTTACTGATGAAAAACACGATTTCCGTGCCCGGATGCAGCTGTGTAATCTGTAGCCCGCCGCCGTACAGCAGTTTAACGCGATGATGTACGTTCAGCAGGCCAATCTTATTGCCCGGCATTTCGTTACGCTGCACGCGCGCGATAACCTCATCGCTGATGCCGTTTCCTGTATCGCGTACCGCAATCCGTACCCGATCGCCGACATCCTCTACCGACAGCGTCACCACGCCCTTACCACGGCAGGGCTGAATGCCATGTACGATAGCGTTTTCCACCAGCGGCTGGATCAGCAGGCTGGGAAGGGTACAGTTTATCTCTTCGTCGATGTGATAAATCATCGTCAGCTTATCGCCAAAGCGCGCCTGTTCAATGGCGATATAATCCTTCACCTGATACAGCTCTTTTTTTATATCGATGGGCTCGTCATCGTTCAGCTCAAGGTTGTAACGTAAATAGCGCGACAGATTAATAATCAGCTGGCGCGCAGTATCGGGATTAAGCCGGATAGAAGAGGAGATCGCGTTCAGTGCGTTAAACAGGAAATGCGGATTAATCTTGCTTTGCAGCGCGCGCAGTTCCGCCTTGTTCGCCATTTCACGCAGCTGCTCAGTGCGCGACACCTCCAGTTGAGTAGAGATAATTTGCGACAGGCCGACCGCCATCTCCTTAAGTGACCAGGTAATGCGATGCGCATGGCGATAATAGATTTTCAGCGTGCCGGTGACTTCACCTTTCTCCCACAGCGGGATCACAATCATTGAGTGAATATCACGCGTGCGATAGGCCTCATCGTTGTTTTTAATAATGATTTTACCGTAGTTGATCGCCTGGCGTGTGGTGGGGCTCAGGCCATCATCGCCCTGACGATAGTGCTGTTCGCCGTAGCCGACATAGGCCAGGATTTGATGCTTATTGGTCATCGCGACGGCATCGGCGTTGATATCGTTGCGAATGATCTCACAGACCTGACGCAGCGAGTCGCTGTTTACCTGACGGAACAGCGGCAGAGTTTTATTGGCAATATCCAGTGCCAGCTTGGCATGACGCGCGGCAACCGCCTCTTTCTCTCCCTCTACGCTTTGCACCAGCAGCACAATCAGGCCGATACTGACCGCGCCCAGAATCATCGGAATTGAAATTTCAGAGACAATCTCCAGGCCCAGCGCTGACGGCGTCGCCCAGAGAATAATCAGCAGCATGGTCAGCGATTCGCACAGCATCCCACCAAGAATACCGAGCCGCCAGCGCTGCGCTTTCGGCACTTTCAGGTTAATCCAGCCGGAAACCATGCCGGCAATAATGCTGGTAATTAAACAGGGCACCGAAGAGACGCCGTGGATATCGATTAAAAAACGATGCAGCCCGGCGATAATCCCGGTGGCGATACCCACCCATGGGCCAAACAGTATGCCGCCGGACATTACGGCGATAGTACGCACGTTCAGCAGGGAACCTTCAACATTTACTGCCGACCAGGTGCTGAACAGGGCAAACAGCGAGAAGATCGCGGTGACCGCCAGCAGCTCCTGGCGGGAGTGCTCATCTTTCTGCAAAAGCTGGCGGAAATGGCGCGTGCGCGTCAAAAAGAACAGGCAAATCAGCATTAAAGCGGCGCGATCGAACACCGCCAGCAGCATATCAAATATAGATTGCACAGGCATCTCGTGGCGTAATGAAGAAGTAACATCATAAAAAATGTGGCCATACGGCGCCACGATCTTCGCATGTTCCGCCAGCCGGCTCGACAAAAAGTTTATTTTTGCTGGCCTGTCGACAAGGGGAGCGCCGCCAGGCTATGTTCATTATTCGACCACATCAGTGGTCAGCGTCGCTCGGACGGTCCGGGCGCTTACGTATATTCTGAGGATGCTATGGCTGATAACAGCTCGTCTCGTCGTTTTTCGCGTATTGAACGTCTCCCCCCTTACGTTTTTAACATTACCGCTGAGCTGAAAATGGCTGCGCGTCGGCGCGGCGAAGATATTATCGATTTCAGCATGGGCAACCCCGATGGCGCAACGCCGCCGCACATCGTCGAAAAGCTATGTCAGGTGGCGCAGCGTGACGATACGCACGGCTACTCTACCTCGCGCGGTATTCCGCGTCTGCGTCGGGCGATCTCACGCTGGTACGCTGACCGTTATGAGGTGGAGATCGATCCCGAATCGGAAGCGATTGTTACCATCGGTTCGAAAGAGGGACTGGCGCATCTGATGCTGGCGACGCTTGATCATGGTGATACCGTACTGGTGCCCAATCCCAGCTATCCCATTCATATTTACGGCGCGGTGATCGCTGGCGCACAGGTGCGCTCGGTGCCGCTGGTGGCTGGCGTGGACTTTTTTAACGAGCTGGAAAGAGCGATCCGCGAAAGTTATCCCAAGCCGAAAATGATGATCCTCGGTTTCCCATCAAATCCTACCGCGCAGTGCGTCGAGCTTGATTTCTTTGAGCGGGTGATTGCGCTGGCGAAGCAGTACAACGTGCTGGTGATCCACGATCTGGCCTACGCCGACATCGTCTACGACGGCTGGAAAGCGCCCTCTATTATGCAGGTGCCAGGTGCGCGCGACGTGGCGGTTGAGTTTTTTACGCTGTCGAAAAGCTACAACATGGCGGGCTGGCGCATCGGTTTTATGGTCGGTAATAAAGAACTGGTGAACGCGCTGGCGCGTATCAAAAGCTATCACGATTACGGCACTTTTACGCCGCTGCAGGTGGCGGCCATCGCCGCGCTGGAAGGCGATCAGCAGTGCGTGCGCGATATTGCGCAGCAGTATAAACGCCGCCGCGACGTGCTGGTAAAAGGGCTGCATGAGGCAGGCTGGATGGTTGAGATGCCCAGGGCTTCCATGTACGTCTGGGCCAAAATCCCCGATCGCTATGCGGAGCAGGGATCGCTGGAGTTTGCCAAACGGCTATTGCAGGAGGCGAAGGTTTGCGTCTCGCCGGGTATTGGTTTTGGCGACTATGGCGATACGCATGTGCGCTTTGCGCTGATTGAGAATTGCGATCGTATTCGTCAGGCGGTGCGGGGAATTAAAGCGATGTTTCGTGCCGATGGCATTTTGCCGGGCAATGGAAAAAGCGACTACTGAAAGCAAATCGGGCGACGCATGACGTCGCCCCTATTTTCGCACGCTTACAGCATTAGCATGAAGGTACCAACCCAGACTAACAGGAAAAAAGAGATTCCCATCAACGCGTATTTCACCTGACAACTCCTCTGAGCGGTTATGTCGGTGGCGATCCCAGGCCTGCATAACGCGAACAGAATAAAAACAAGGCGCGCTTTCTTTAGTACGACGCCTTTGCTCCGGTTAGTCCTGAATAACTCAGAACGGGATCGCGCGCTAATTTACGCGGATTCGATCACAAAATAAATAGGCATGCTCCGAGCCGTAGCCCGAAAAGCTTGCCGTTACTTCACTTTAATTTCCGGGATCACCGACATGCCTACCCGCAGATGCGCCAGGTTAGGCTGATCGGCATCCAGAACGATTTTGACCGGCAGGCGCTGTACCACCTTGGTGAAATTTCCCGTGGCGTTATCTGCGGCAATGGCGGAAAAAGTCGCGCCGGTTGCGGGCGCGATGCTATCGACGTGACCATGAAAATGCTGGCCGGGCAGCGCATCAACGGTAATCTCTACCGGCTGACCGGGTTGCACCTTATCCAACTGGGTTTCCAGATAATTCGCGACAATATAGCTTTGCTCCAGCGGCACCAGCGCCAGCAGGCGGCTGCCGGCAGAAACATACGCGCCCTGACGCAGCGCACGCTGACCCACCATACCGCTTACCGGTGCCACAATGCGCGTATAAGAGAGATTCAGCTGCGCCTGATCGACTGCAGCCTGAGCGGCGGCAATATCGGCCTCCGCCTGTTTCTGGCTGGCCAGTAAAATTGCCGTCTCTTTCTCTGCTGCCACTACCGCAGCCCGATTTTGCTCAACCTGAGCGGCGGCAGATCGCATGGTCGAGCTGGCCTTCTGCTGCTCGTCGGCGGTGGCGGTGCCGCTTTGCAACAGACGACGGTAGCGCTCGGCGTTCTGCCCGGCGTAGCTTAAGGTCGCCTGGCTGGCGTTCACCGCCGCCTTTTGCTGGGCGATCACCGCCTGCTGTTGCTCCCGCTGGGCAACAATGCTGGCAAGCTTCGCCTCGCTTAGCTGCAGGTTCGCTCTGGCGCTCTCCAGCGCAACGCGGTAGTCGCGGTCATCCAGCGTGGCGAGCAGTTCGCCCGCTTTTACCCGCTGGTTATCACGCACCATCACCTGACTGATATAGCCAGAAATTTTCGGTGCCACCAACGTATAGTCCGCAGTGACCCATGCGTCATCGGTGCGATAGTCGGCCCGCATCATGCTGGACCAGATAAAGAAGGCAATAGCCAGTAAGACAATCAACAGTACCGCCAACAGGCCGGTACGTTTAGCAGGTGTTAAAGACATCGTTAAATTCCCGGTTTTGTTATAACAGGTTGTTGTAATAGCGTTTGCGGCGGCCAGACACGCTTCGGCAGCCAGGCGGTCAGCAGGATCAGCAGCAGGGCAAAAGCGATCAGCAACAGATAGCTGTCGCTGATGCTTAATATCTGCGCCTGATGCTTAACCAGCGTGGAGAAATGGGCGATATTTTCCGTGGAGCTGATGCTGCCGTCCGGCAATAGCGGAACGGAGGCGCTGGCTTCTTCAGACGAGCCGGCACGCAGCAGCCAGCTGCGATTGGCAGCGCCGTCCAGTAAAATATGTGAATGAAACTGCTCGCGATGGCTGAGAAACCACTCCACCAGCGTACCGGCCGCCACGCTGGAAAAGCCGCGCACGGTATTAAACATTGCTGAAGCAAACGGGCCTTCCGGCGGCAGTACTACCGATGTGGCACTCATTAACACCGGCAAAATCATCATCGGCTGGCCAAAGGCCTGCATCACCTGGATTAGCCAAAAGTTTTGGCGCGCCCAGTCACCGGTAAGCTGCGAGCCCATCAGACAGGATCCTGCCATCAGCAGGGCACCGCATGAGAGCACCCAGCGGCAGTCGATCCAGCGCAGATTAAGCAGCATGGCGATAAACGGAGCGATCAGCAGCTGCGGCGCGCCAATCATCAACGCTAACGGCGCAAACTGTGCGGTGCGAAAACCGTCCACCTGAGAAAAGTATGCCGAAGGCAGCGCCGATCCGGAGAGCGCCAGCAGCAGCACGCCCGCCAGCGTAAGCAAACCGTGCGTCAGGTTAGGACGTGACAGCATTTGCAGGCGGAACAGCGGCAGCGGATGAAACCACTCATTAATCAGAAAGACCGTCAGCAGCGCCACGCTCGCCAGCAGCATAGCGCAGATCAGCGGCGAGCTGAGCCAGTCGAGACGTTCTCCGTGGCTTAACGTCAGGATCAGCAGCGCAATGCCGCTACAGCCGGTGAGCATGCCAAACAGATCCATCTGTCGGAAACGCTCAAGCCGCACAGGATCCTGCGGGAGCCCCCAGCCAATCAACACCATAGCGATCAGCATAGCCGGAATAATTTGCCAAAAAACAAAGGCCCAGCCCACGCTGTCGGTCCAGAAAGCGGTCAGGGTAGCGGCCATATTGGGGCCAAAGGTGGCGGTTAATGCATAGGCGCTCAGTCCGTAAAGCTTTAGCGGCGGCGGCAGAAAGCGCAGCGCGACCGTCATCAGCAACGGCGGCAATGCGCCACCAAAAATTCCCTGCAGCACACGCAGCGTCAGGAACAGCGGATAGTGCGTGACAAAAGGCAGCAGCGCCGCCATCAGTCCAAAACCGAACGCCACGCCAAGCGCGAAGCGACGCAGCGATAACGTAACAGCAAACCAGGGCGCGATCATCATGGCGGCGACTTCTGCCGCCTGATAGCCAGCAATAAGCCAGCTTCCCCGATCGTAACTGATGCCCAGCGCGGCGCGAATATCGGCCAGAGCCATATCGGTGACGCGATCGTTAAGCCCGGAAGCAAGGGCAGCAATCAGCACCCCGGCCAGCCCCAGTGCCAGACGCAGGGTAAAAGGATGGGGAGCCGGTGCAGCGGCAGGCTGACCGTTCATAGCAGGTACTCCATAGCGTTTTTTATTATGGTGTGGTGTATTGTGATGCGATACAGCGAGCGCGCATCTTACATGTCGATTAGATGTATTGCAATGTGATACAGGCTGGGAAGGTGGCATGAAATGCGCTACAGTATCGACGCCCTTCATGGAAAGAGAACAGCATGTTCATGTCTGAAAAACCGTACCATCGTGATGATGAGAAAACGGGCGGCATCCAGGTGATTGCACGCGCAGCGAAAATCCTTAACGCCTTAGGAGAGCAGCCGGGCGGTATGAGTTTGGGAGAAATTGCTCAGGCGGTGGATCTCCCTCGTTCAACGGTACAGCGTATTGTAGCGGCGCTGGACGCGGCCCAAATGGTACGCAGTCACGGTGCAGGCGGCGTGCGGCTCGGGCCAGCGCTGCTGCGTTTGATCTCCAGCGTTCATACGGATGTCGTGGGAGTGGCGCGTCCTTTGCTGCAGGCGCTGAGCGATGCCACCGGAGAAACCGTTTCGCTGGCGCGCGCCAGCGGCACCCAACTGGCAATTGTGCATTTTATCGTTGCCGATCGTGAACTACGCGTCGTACCAAGGATGGGGCTTAATCTGCCTCTGTACAGTACCTCAGGCGGTCGCGCCCTGCTGGCGCTGGAGAGCGACGAAGATGTCCGGGCGCTGGTGGGTGATTCCTGGGACGCTATTACCGAAAAGACCATTAAAACCTTGCCGGAGCTGCTGCGGCAGTTAAAAGAGATCCGCCAGAGCGGCGTCTCTTTTGATCGTGGTGAAACCCTGGAAGGGATCTCTACGATGGGTGTTGCGCTGGATACCTTGCTGGGACGCTTTGCCGTTTCGCTGCTGGTGCCGGCGGCGCGCTTTCACAGGAATGAAGCGTTCTATCGTGATGAAATACTAAGATGTAAGGAAGCGATGACGCGTGAAATTGGCAAACATCTGGCGCATGACTGAGGAATAAACAGAATGACAACCTTACTGGTCGCAATAGATAACTCGGATCACTCACGTAAAGTCGTCTCCCTGGCAACGGAGCAGGCGCGAGCGTTAAAGGCACAGGTGATAGTGCTGTGCTGCATCGATCCGGCCTATGCCACCTGCGGCGAGCCGCTGGATATTACGGCCGGCGAAGATCCTGCTGACTTCGGCGCGGCGCTGGATGAGCAAAACACCGCAGAGCTGGTGATTCGCCATGCGCTGGCACAGCTGCTGGGAGCAGGAATCGTTGCGCGCGGTCGCGTGGTGGCGGGCGAGTCGGCGGAGACCATTGTGGCGCAGGCCGCTGCGCTGGATGCCGAAATGATTATTATGGGGCGTCGCCATCTTTCGCCGTTTAATCGTCTGCTGAAAGGTTCCGTTAGTGCAGCGGTTATTGAACGTGCGCATTGTCCGGTACTGGTAGACGTTCGCGCGCAATAGCGAGATCGGTAAAAAACTTTGCAGCATTCTCTTTCTGTGCGCGTTCTGTTGCTGGCGAGGGCCCTATCGCACTTCCTGACAGGTAAACGGTCTGCGTTGTGCGTATGATGCTCAGCGCTAACGCCGGATAACCGACAAAAAAAAGCCCGCTTCAGGCGGGCATTAGCAGTTAACTTCTTATTATCTATCGTAAAAAACCTGGTGTATAGCACAGATATCATGACATCTGTAGAGATAATCGCACTTAACAGCCAGCAGCCCTAAACGTTAAATTGAATCGATTCAATAGGTAAAAACATCAATCCGCCGTTGCGCTTTGAGCAGCATTCCGATTGTGCCTTTATGGCTGCCTGTTAAGATGCCGCACCAGCATAAGGAAGAGTTATGAAAAGCAAAATTTACGGCGTTTTGGCGCTGTTTTTATTAGCAGGCTGTACGGCCAGCAAACCAGGCGCGTTTGAACGAGTAGATGAAGATCTTGTTTCACATACGGTGCAGTATCGTTATCACCCGCAAAAAGTGGATAAAGATGCGTTGAAGCTTGATGTGACCAACTATTGCCACGCTCAGGGCTTTGATTTGGTTGAATCATTACCTCCGCAGGATAGCCATATTCCGGGATTAACCACGGTCTGGTATCAATGTAATTTCGCTTTAAAAAGCTAAAAAAGAAAAGGGCGAGAATATTCTCGCCCAACTTTTCCTGCCTTATTTTTATTATATTGCTGTGTGCAGGCTTTGCCCGCCAGGTATGTTGCTGTGACCTACCCGTTTAGAATTTTTTACCATCCTCGATGATGATGGCGCCAGCCCTTATGATGGCCGTTATCGTGCTGCCAACCCTTATGATGCCCGCGATCGTGAGCGATGATACATCCGCTTAGCATGCTGACAATCGCCAGTACAAAAGCGCTTTTTATCATTATTCGCATGATAAATTCTCTTATTACCTTTAATGCCGTCCACTATAAAACCTAAAAGTGGAGGAATAACGGCACTAATGTAGAGTTTAATATTTAAATATTTGCAAATGTTTCAATGCAATTAAGAGTAGAGTAAAAGGGCCGCGCAAAAATATAGGAATGGGCTGAATGGAAAGCAATAATAGCAGGAATTATCCTAAACGCAACCCCTTACCTATATTCTCATTCTCATTTGCCGTCCAGGTTATTAGTTTTTTTCGTGGGGAATTTTTGCAAAGGCAGGAATATTTATCTTGCTGGGCCGACACAAGTGAAAATATTAAACAATCGCCCAGAAAATAATTGTCGGTTCTGAAGAAAGTTTCTGGATAAATATACAGGTAAAGGATCAATAAAGCGCTTAATACGAAGTGGTGATTGATGGCATCCCTTAGCGGGTGCAGGCTATTCCGTTGAAATCAAGACTATACCCGCAAGGGAGCGGTTGGTTTTCTCCGCGTCCTGAAAGCGGAACCGCCGGGCACGATGGCTTTATCTGTGAGGATCGCCACGACAATGGCAGAGGCAGCCCAGCACCTGGTTGCAAAAATATTTTGCTGGTATCCACAGGTGATGGCCACGCATGGCGAAAGCCTGAAATCGTGATTATTTTGGCTGGCAGGTAAACCCCGACACTGTAATTTCCGCTACAGTTTATGCTCCAAATGCGTAGCGAAAAGGAGCCATAATGAACTGGCAGGTGGAGCGCGTTTTACCCATTGAGGCCGAGCTGGGCGAATGCCCGCTCTGGTCAACCGCAGAGCAGGCGCTGTGGTTTGTTGATATTCTCGCCCCGGCGATTCATCGCTTCGATCCAAAAAGCGGCGAACATCGGGTGTTCCCGCAGCAGGAAGAGGTGGGCTGTATCGGTTTGCGCCGTGAAGGCGGCCTGGTAGCGGCGTTGCGCAGCGGCGTCTGGTTTATTGACGCACAGGGAAAGCCTGAGCGTAAGATAGCTGATAATCCAGGTGAAGCGAGTAAAAGCCGCTTTAATGACGGGCGCGTCGACCCCTTTGGCCGTTTCTGGTGCGGCAGCCTGTGGGAGCCTCAGGATCGTAACGGCGCGAAACTCTGCCGTCTCGATAAAGATCTACAGCTGCATGTGATCGATGAGGATATCAAAGTCTCTAACGGTCTGGCTTTTTCACCCGATCGTCGCTGGATGTATCACAGCGACACGGCGAACCATGTGATCTGGCGCTATTCGCTTGATGCTGTAACCGGCGAGAACGGCAAGCGCGAGGCGTTCCGGCGTTTTAGCGATGGGCTGATGCCAGATGGGGCGGCGGTGGATGAAGAAGGTTTTTACTGGTCGGCAATGTTTGATGGCGGACGTATCGTGCGCATCGATCCAAATACCGCAGAGATTGTGGATGAAATTCCACTGCCGGTGCGCTGGCCGACGATGGTCGCCTTTGGCGGCGAGGATTTGAAAACGCTCTATATCACATCCAGTCGGGAAAACCGTAGCGCAGAAGAGCTGGCGCAGTATCCATGGTCCGGAAGCGTATTCGCGGTGCGGATGCCGGTTGCTGGTCAGCCTGAACCCTTGTTTGGTTAAAAGAAACCGGACGGCCTGTAGCGCGTCCGGTGCCTGAATATTAGCCTGCCGGACGCCCTGATGGCCTTACCCGGCAGCAGTATCAACCGCGTTGCAAAACCTGCTGCATGCTGCGCTCCCGATGCGGTATACGAATCACCAACGACATCACCAGTGAGATAACCAGCAGCGTCATAATCAGGCTGAACGTCACGGTAAAGCCGCCAAACAGCGAAGCGATAAGCGAACCCAGCACGCTGCCGATACCAAAACCCAGGTAAATAACGCCATAGTTTTTCGTCAAATTATTAAGACCAAAGAAATCACTGACCAGGGAAGGGTACACGGTAATGGTGCCGCCGAAGCTAAAGGCGATGCAGGCAACGGAAATAAAGAACGTGGTTTCGTTCATCCGGGTAAACAGCAGGATAGCCATGCCTGCCAGTGAAACGACCTGTGCCAGCGTAATTACCCGGATGCGGGCAATTTTATCTGACAGCACGCCCAGGATCAGACGACCGCTCAGGTTGGCGATAGCAATAATCGTCACCGCACTGGCTGCGGTTTGCGTACTGAGATGCACCATACCCTCGCCAATATCTTTCGCTACGCCAATCACATACAGGCCGCTCATACAGGCCGTCAAAAACATCAGCGCCAGCATCCAGTATTGCGGCATACGCATTGATTGCGCCAGGCTGAAATCGAGCGCGGCGGCCTCGCCGTTCTTGTTTTGAGATGCCCGCTGCTGCGGCGCATCCTTCATCAGCAATGCGCCTAAAATCACCATGCTCATGGCGAGGGCACCCCAGATTAAAAAAGTATTTTCCAGACTAAAATGCGCCAGCAGGCTGCTGCAGATAAATTTAAAACCGAGGCTGCCCAACCCGTAAGCGCCAATGGCGCAGGCGGAGATCACACCTTTACGTTCCGGGAACCATTTTACGCAGTTAGATAACGTCATCAGGTAGCCTGCACCGTCCGCCAGACCAACCAGCACGCCTGCGCTCAGCCACAGCATCAACAGGGAATTAGCCTGCGCGGTGAGATAAAAGCCTAATGCCAACAACAGGCCAGCACCGATAGCGACGTTGCGCACGCCAAAACGTTCCTGCAGCTTGCCGGCTATGGATGACGAGAGCGCCAGCCCGAGGCTCAGTAAGCCAAAAGAGAAGGCGACCTGACTCACCGGCGCATCCAGTTTTTGTGATAACTGCCCGTTGAACAGGCTCCAGGTATAAACCGAGCCGAGTGCGAACTGGGTGATAATTGTGCCGAGTAGCGTTAGCCAGCGAACTGAATCTGGAACGGATGAGAGGTGTGTTCTGCTCATTATCTTCTCCCTGAGGGAATGCCTTAATTAGCCTGATAATAGAGCCGGTACGTCTTACTACGGGAAAAATAGCCATGAACAGCCACGCGTAAGGAATAAAGTGCCTGTTTAACGGCATGAACGGCATTGCATTAATCAATAAAAAGAAAGACAGCGAGTGAAAGGAGGTTAAAAACAAAGCTTACCGGTGGGAATTTGGTAAACACTTTGCTAAGCAGGGGAAATATATTATTGCAATCGCGATCGTATCGCAATTTGTTTGGTTCATCTTACCGGGCTGTTTAACGCAGCATAAAGTCGGTCCAGATAAAACTGTCGCAGCGCCTGACCTAACTGCTGGCGACGTGCATCCGGATAAGAAGCGAGCCAGCTATCAATAAAAGGCTTGCAGAGAAGAAAAGCATGATTAACGATCGCCTCTGGCGCTTCGTTGCTGCCCATCTGCGGCAAAATATGGCCATTAAGGCAGTCGGTCATTGGATTAACGTGCTTTAGCGGGTTAGCTACGGTTGCCGGGATAACATTGACCAGCAGACTTAATAACAGCGCGCCACGGGCAATAAACGGCATAATTTTTCTCCTGACAGGCATTTTTTCTGTGAAGATGCCGCTAAATCGCAAGCAAACTTCAATAAGCGTTGCAATATATTTCATCCCGGGAAAATTTATACCGGAAACTATTATTTGTGCCAGACTTAGTTTTTACATAAAAGGAGGAAATATGAAAGACCGAGCATATGAATCCACTGCTAAAGAGGACGAAGTCTGTTGTCTTATCGGTCGTGCTGTTATTGAACTGAGTGACGCCAGTCAGCCATTAAACAAATCGACCCTCTCGCTGAAACTGCTCTCTATGGCAGATAGTGAAGGCGATGATGACCGGGTACTACTCTACTGGCTGGCACGGAAGGCGATCAACCAGCCGCACCAGGTAGTAAACCTGAGCGCCTTCCGTCAGGCGCGTTAAGCTAAACCGGCAGGCATGGAGGCCTGCCATGGTCTTAGAAGTATAAGAAAAGCGACTAATCAGCCCGGTTCTGTTTATTGTACGGTAAAAACCGCTGGGATAGTTTGTATTTATTATTGATAAGTCTCATCAGGTGATAGCGCTTTTATCAATTTAGGATCTCAAAAAGATACAAACCCATCTGCTGTAGGTAACAATTACAGGAAATCCCTCTAACCGGCTTGCTTTTTATCGCAGATCTACACTGACAACACAGAAAACATCTTCAGACTAATAATTTTTAAATGATTTTTAACTTATTAACATGAATGTGTTTAATCTCAAGGCTGCCCTGATACCTGAGATGTTTATAAGGCCCAGAATGAGTAGATTGAGTTAAATAAAAATTAATGTCGCTTGTTTCTTGCATGCTTTTGATGTCCGTTATCAAAAATAAAAAAACTGCGCCAGAGCTATAGCTTTGTACTAATACTCCTATCATTGGTTGCTGCCACGAAAATTTATAATTTATCTTCAGCGAAAAGGGTACGCCGCTAAACACTCAGTGTGACTGGGCGCTTAATGCCGCAGTGCTTATGGTGAATTATGTAAAAACCAGGCGGCTTATCATGATTGATGTAGCAAAACAAAAAAACAGACAGGTAATAAGTGATGGCAAAAAAACGAGAATTCTGGTTGTGCCTGCCGGGATTTGGTGAGCGTAAGCGAAGCTGACAAACGATGAGATGGCGTCCCCTGCAGGAATCGAACCTACAACTAGCCCTTAGGAGGGGCTCGTTATATCCATTTAACTAAGGGGACTCTGTGCGGGCGCATTTCGTCTTGCTCGCGTATGTTTCTATCCTATCGCACAACGTCACGTTTTATCAAGTTTTCCATTCATCTTTGTTCGCATTAATCCGCCGACGTTTCTATGTTTACGAGATTCGTTCACTTGCTAAAATGTACAGAATGAGTACAGAATGCATTTGGTTAATGTGTACAGGATTTATAACATGGCTCTCAGCGATACAAAGCTACGCAGCATTGTAAACAAACCGTATTCCGGTCCGGCAGAGATTACTGACGGGGACGGTTTGAGTGTACGCGTTACTCCGTCTGGCACTATTGCTTTTCAGTTCCGCTACCGCTGGGCTGGTAAACCAGTGCGCCTGACTGTTGGTCGCTACCCATCAACCACGCTTAGGGATGCACGTGTTATTGTTGGTGAGATGAGGGCATTGTACACAAAGGGTGTAAACCCCAAAAATTATTTTGCCAAAGCAGATGGCAAGTTAACGTTAAAAGAGTGCCTGGATCAATGGTGGTCAGCGTATGTTGTGGGGCTTAAGCCTAACACTCAGACACTGTATAGATCAGTCGTGTACAACACTATGTACACAGAATTTGAGGGTATACCTGTAGCTAATATCCCGGTATCGCTTTGGGTTCAATTTTTCGATAAACAGGAGAAACTCAATAAGAAAAAGGCTCGCGTTCTGCTCCTGCAACTGCGGTCAGTGATCAACTGGTGCATTAGCCGACAACTGATCCCCTCATGCGAGCTCACAACGTTGAGCGTAAAAAACATCGGTAAAAAACCTGATACTGGCAGCCGCGTTTTAACATATACAGAATTAGCTAAAATCTGGCTGGCGCTTGAAAATAACAAAATCGTTTCATCGAACAAAATACTGCATCAATTGCTTTTGCTGTGGGGCGCACGGTTATCAGAGTTACGCCTGGCGAATGCTGATGAATTTAATATGACAGATTTGATCTGGACTACACCAGCCGCGCATTCGAAAATGGGGAATGTAATCCGACGCCCGATTTTTATGCATGTGAAGCCATATATAGAGCAATTACTGGCATCTAAGAACCCGGTTCTATTTCCTGGACAAGAATTAGATAAGCCTATTGACCGATCGTCGTCAAATCTCTATATGAAAAAATTGCGCGGCGGTATCGATATACCCGAATGGCGAACGCACGATTTCCGGCGCTCTCTGGTAACTAATTTATCAGGCGAGGGGATTATGCCCCATGTCACCGAAAAGATGCTGGGGCATGAACTGGGCGGAGTCATGGCTGTATATAACAAGCATGACTGGCTGAGGGAACAAAAAGACGCTTATGAGCTGTACGCAGACAAAATATTCTGGCACGTTAAGCGGATCGGTTAACGCCGCCGTCTTTAATCTACTGCTCAACTGTAGCGCGCCGGATGTGTTAACACCGGGGCCGGGAATCCATGTTTTTTCCGCAGTCGTCATAATGCCGTCCGCCTTTTTTCTATCCGCTGAAATACTTATTCTTCTGTCATAAAATCTGACATGTCATACCTCACTGCTTGCTTTGATTCTTGCGCGATAATCGCATGCTCTAAAAACTACGTCTGGAACATAACGCGCCAGCTCTAACACCAAAAAATCATTGTGCCGCTGCGCTTGCGCCGTTTCTTGCTTTTTCTCCAGCTGCCGCAGTACAGCTAACCGGCCATCAATACCGCATTTAATTTTTTTGCAGACACGTAGCGCGTATTCAGCACTCTGGCGCCAGCTTTCACCTCGATCGGGATCGGGAAAGTCCAGCTGTATCTGGATGCTTTCGATTGTGACGTTGATTTCCGCCAGTGCCTCCAGGCATTCGCTAATTGATGCCAGTTCGTCAGGTATAATGTGGCGACTCATAGTTTAGCGTCCTCCTGGTTATGGCTGGGTGTCACAGGCTCGGCGTTCATCCGCAGCACCACCGATGCTTTAAAGGGGAGTGTCCGATCTGCGGTGCGCGGGGCAAATTTCGCATTGACGATCAAAATGGTGCCGGCACCTGGATTTGTACCTGCGGCAGCGGCAGCGGCGACGGGATGGCGTTGCTTACACAAACGCAGGGTAAGCCGTTCTCAATCCTGTGTGGTGAAATTGACCAACTTATCAGTAATAACTACCGCCATATTCCGATTCCTGTTAACAGCTCGACGGCGAAACAGCGCCAGCGTGTTATCAGCAAATTTTCAAAGCTGATGAGCCTGAGAGATACAAGCGCAGCGGAATACCTGCGGCAACGTGGCATTAATAAACTGCCTACGGATGCGGTGCGGTTTAATGATCATCAGCGGCATGCTGGCCGTGTTTACCAGGCGCTGTACGCGCTGGCAACTGACGATAAAGGGGAGTTGTGCTATTTGCATCAGACGTTGCTGGATGGCGATAAAAAAGCGCAAATCGGTAGCAGCGCGAAGCGCCTTAAATCGCTGCAAGAACAAACTTATCTTGATCATGCTCGGTCTGTTGCCGTGCGCATGTTCCCGGTTTCCTCCACGCTGGGTATCGCCGAAGGGATCGAGACCGCACTGTCATGCAATCAGATTTATGGCGTAAACACCTGGGCGACGCTGAACAGCGGATTTATGAAAAAATTTCGCGTCCCGGCTGGCGTGAAAAATCTGATTATTTTTGCCGATATGGATAAACACTCCGCAACCGGTCACGCGGCGGCATTTGAATGCGCCCACGGAAATTTGCTGGCTAAAAACGACATCGAAAAAATTAGCGTTCACTGGTGCGATGGCGGGGATTTTAACGATTTGCTGATGAATGGTGATCATGTCCGCGAGCTGGTTTACAGCAAAAACGAGGCCGGGAAAAAATGCCCGTGATTGCGACATTCAAAACTGACTGGTTCCGCGTGATAACAGATATAACTCGATGCGGTGTGCCGATCCACGAAATCGCCCGCGAGCTGGATGTATCAAAATCTGCCGTAATTGGCTGGAAACAAGGAGCAGAACCGGGCCACAGTAAGGGCGAGGCGTTGATCGAATTCTGGCGTAGCGTCACGCACCTGTCGCGCGAACGCCTGCCTGTTAACATTGTATCGAGGCGGTTTGTATACGGGCGGAAATGATTTAACCTGGCAACGTGCGCAGTACCCGCTGTAGGAAGCTGCGCCACGTTTCGCCCCAGGGCTCTGGTGTAAACTGATTTTCCGCCAGTAGCTCCATGCGGGTTATCAGCTCGCTGTCATCTTCCGTTTTTAACATCTCTGTAATTTCGCTTTTTAACCACCGCGTCGCATTTTCGCCGTTATCGCAATAGCTCTGAACGACTTCCTCAATAGTTTCACCGAACAAATCACGATCCTGACCGAAATACGTTTGCGTTAAACTCATTAGAGATGAGTTTTTTCGTTTAAAGGCGTTTATTTTCAGTTTATCCCATAATTTTTTCATGTCATTATTCCAGAAATGGATACGATGTTAAAATAAAATACGGTTTCCCATTGTATTTTGCCCCCTTCAACACTATCCGAACGTGGCTGATAGTGCACTTAATCTGGCTGCCCTGACGAAATCCATAGCCTACTGTTGTCCCAGCATTCCAGGTGATGTCTAACGTTTTTTCTATTTTGCCTGTATTCGCCCAGTGCAAGATTTTAAAACGATTAGCCCGCAATGCCGCGCTGATTGCTTTCTCTGCTTGCTCAACGCTATAAAAAGACGTTGCCGCGCGTGTATCACGGCTTTGTGCCAGGCGCGCCAGCAGTTCTTCATCGGTTTTTGAGATATGCTTTTTAAGCGTATGACCGCCAATTCTCGCACGGCTAACTGCTTCATGCTCAGCAAGCTTCAGCGTACCTGAGCGGACATACTTTATCCGCGACACGCCCCACGCAAGGCCGGCTGCCGAGGGTACGCCAATATCAACGGTCAGCCCAATATACATGGCAGCGCTGTCGCTGGCGCCGAGCTGTTTAGCCAGTTTTTCGGTAAGCTGAAACGTCGCCGATCGGGTATCATGTCCGGTCAGAATACGGTTAGCCGCAGCATTAATGGCGTCCATGCTGTGGGCGCCGGTAACGACACAGGCCGCTTTAGTTAACAGAGTGGGATCGGGAGCCAGGCACAGGGCCGTCGCTCCCATCAGCTCTACGGTTCCCAGCGCCAGCTCAAGCCCGCCCAGCAGTCGATTGCTGAGTGCATCCGCTTCAGTTACAGAATGAGGAGTCAGAACGGCGGCAAGTTGGACGGGGCTTAATAAAATTTTTAAGTTATCTTCCATAATGATGACCTCCAGTATTAATTGGTCTTATTATCCTACCTAAAACTGCCGCTTAACGTATAAAAAATATGCTAATTTATTGTTGATTAGCAGACTGTTTTACAACTCTACTTCGGTTTATCCTCGCGCGCGCGTTTTAGGGGCTCGCTATCCGTTATCATTTCCCGGCTATCCGTTATCATCTGGCCGCTATCCGTTATCACGGAAAACTGACAAAAACGAGACGTTCGCGATGAAAACAAGCTATGCATTTTTGGGCCTGTTTTATGCAAGTTTTATTCACGTTATTTTCAAGCATTTCGTGCATTTAACATCTAAAAATGCGCCGTTGGTCTCTGTTTGGCTACGAGTGCCGTTTCAGCAATGCGCGTAAGACCCATTATGTTAAATTGGGCTGTCTTTCCTCAAATTTAGTCAGGATTCCGACTTTGCCAAAGGGGCACACTGCCAGCATGTAAATCACACAGTCTGGAATAGAGATCATGGCCCGCCAACCAAAAACAATCGAGGTGCCCGGTCAGGAGCACGTACAGGAAGCTGTGCCGGTAGAGGGTTCGATGCTGGACACCGGACAGGAACCGGTACAGGAAACAGTCGCAGATGCGCACGCCCACCCAGCATGACAATGCTGATGCTGTTGCTGTTGTGTTGGCGCTACTCTAACCGCTCGTAATGCAATTCTGCAGCAGCTAAATGCGCAGGGTGCAGCTGCCATTACACAGTTTGAGGGGTTCGGTTTTACAGATGATGTGGGGCATTCGTTAACTAATAATCTGGATTTTATCGAGCTGGTCAGAAAGTGACCACTGCGACGGCATCCGCAAGCACTGCGATGGCAGCATCGAATGAGGATGGCCTACGTAGGTTGTCGTGCCAGCCGGTATTGACACCAAACGGCTGGCACGTACCAGGTTAAAGGTTAAGGAGAAGATTTACGTGTGGTGGCGGTTCGCCGCAAGTCGTTAAAAGCGATCCGCAGGCAGACGCAGACGCAGCAGCAAACGCAGCAGCGAAAGCAGACACAGCAGCGCGTCGCAAACGTAAGAAAGGCAGCTCGCTACTGACAAGCGGTGCGGAGGGTGCATCGATACGGGCAGCTCGCTGCTGACAACGGCGCGCAGGCCGCTAAAACAAATTTAGGGGCATGAGATGATGGCGCGGGTAACACAGCTGATTCAGCGTCTGGATGCGCCGAAAGCATTGCGTCGGAGGCATGAAAGTGTCTGGCGCGAATGTTATGACTATACATACCCGCTGCGCGGTTCTGGCCTGGCCGGCGACGTTCTGGATGCGCAGAGTGCAAAGCACTAAGTGGCGAAATTGCTGGATGGCACGGCAACAGACAGCGCCCGCATGCTGGCCTCTGCGCTGATGTCAGGCATGACGCCGGCTAATGCACAATGGCTCAATCTCAACAGTGGGGCACTGCCAGACGACGCGAAAGCGTGGTTGTCTACATGTGCAACGCTGATATGGGAAAATATCCACTCCGCGAATTTCGATGCCGAAGGATATGAAGCAAACATTGATGTTGTCTGTGCGGGCTGGTTCGTGCTGTACATCGATGAGAACCGCGAGGACGGCGGCTATGTGTTTATTCAGTGGCCGCTGGCGCAATGCTACGTAGCATCAACGCGTACCGCTGGCATTGTTGACACTGTATACCGCTGATAGGGATTAAATGATTATAATATGCATTGGTAACAACTGATGTACACAATGAAAAACAGTTAATTAGAAAGTGATTTTAGTGTACATACCAAGTACATTTTTTTGTTTTCTTTCATTTTTATTCATAAAAATCAACTGATTAACTACTTTATGCTCTTAGTCCATTTCTAACGGGGGCAGCGGCGGGCAGTATAGCGCAATTTGTTTACCAGATTAACCACTTACCCGCCTGACTGCTTATTCTGTCAGCAATTTTGTCATTTACGCTGGTTTTTCTGCGCTTTCTCCCCCTGCTGCGCCTGCTTTTTCTGTTTCGCTTTTGCCTGCGCTTTTTGTTCAGCGCTCATATCGTTGCGGATTTGCGCATGACTGATCAGCGCAAAAATGAAGGTGCCGCCGATAATATTGCCTGCCAGCGTCGGTATCGCGAAGGGCCAGATAAACGCCTGCCACGGCAGCGCGCCGGTAAATACCAGATAACAAACCTCTACCGAACCTACCACAATATGCGCCAAATCCCCTAGCGCCACCAGCCAGGTCATCAGAATAATCACCAGAATCCTGGCGGCGCCTGCGGAAGGGGACATCCAGACCATAGTGGCGATAATCCAGCCGGCAATAATGGCCTTAGCGAACATCTCTGCTGGCGAATTCTCCATCACTTTTTCACTGATATGCGTAAAGGCAAGACGCGTGGCATCATCAAAAATCGGCATATGGGCAAAGGCCAATGCAACTAAACCCGTGCCGATCAGGTTCCCCAGCAGCACCATGCCCCAAAGACGTAGCAGCAACAGAAAATTACTGCCGCTCGGTTTATGCATGATTGGCAGTACGGCAGTAACGGTGTTTTCCGTAAACAGTTGCTGGCGCGCCATAATGACAATAATAAAACCGAAGGTATAACCCAGGTTCTCCAGCAAAAATCCCCCTGGAATATCGCCCAGATGCACCTGAAAAATACCTTTGGCCATCAGCGAAGCACCCATGGAAAGGCCGGCGGCGATGGCAGACCACAGCAGCGCTATGCTATCGCGCTCCAGCTCTTTCTCCCCCTCCTGGCGGATTTGTTCATGAATCGCCGCCGCGCCTGAGGGCAGTTGCTCTTCATCAACCTCAATTTCTTCTCCCTGCTCCTTTTCCTCGCTTTCCACTTCCGGTTCATCATTCTTATGTTGTGACGTCATAATTCACCCTGCGTTATTAACCAGTGATTTAAGCGTAGCCAGTTTTCAGGTAAGTAAAATGTGACCTGATTTTAGAATAAAAGTAACAAAACTTTAATATCGTGTTTTTTTTCAACAAAAGAACGATCTTCTGCAGCTTATTTATTCATATCAGTACTTTCTAAGCGCAAGCACAGGCTTCGGCCGGATACTGACTTATGTTATTATCGCGGCCCGATTCAATAGCGCGAACGATTCCTTTTATGTTGGAAGTCACCAGCCTGACCTGCATTCGCGATGACCGTATTTTATTCAGCGACCTTAATTTCACGGTGAATAGCGGGGACATCGTGCAGATTGAAGGGCCTAACGGCGCGGGTAAAACCTCGCTGTTACGTTTACTGGCGGGCTTGAGCCGCGCTGAAGAGGGCGAGGTGCGCTGGCAGGGAGTGCGTCTCCAACAGCAGCGCGAGCAATGGCACCGCGATCTGCTGTTCCTTGGGCATCAGCCTGGCGTAAAAAATGTTCTCTCGCCGCTGGAAAATCTCACCTTTTATCATGCCGAATGTGATGACGAACAGTGTTTTGCCGCGCTTGAAGCGGTAGATCTGACGGGATTTGAAGAGATGGCAGTTGCGCAGCTGTCGGCAGGCCAGCAGCGGCGCGTTGCGCTGGCGCGGCTGTGGTTAAGCCAGGCGCCGGTGTGGATCCTGGATGAGCCTTTAACGGCGATTGATGTTAATGGCGTTGAAAAGTTAATGATGCTGTTTGTGCAGCATGCGCAACGGGGCGGCATGGTGATCCTTACCACCCATCAGCCGCTGCCTGATGCAGCCTGGCCACTAAGAAGAATTAGCCTGACGGCAGGAGAACGCATCTGATGTTATGGCGCGTGATAAGCCGCGAGCTGCGCATCGCCTTTCGCAGCGGGGCGGAAATCATTAACCCGCTGTGGTTCTTTTTGATTGTGATTACGCTATTCCCGTTGGGGATTGGGCCTGAGCCGCAGCTGCTGGCGCGTATTGCGCCGGGCGTGGCGTGGGTCGCCGCCTTGCTCTCATCGCTGCTGGCGCTGGAGCGGCTGTTCCGGGATGACTTTAACGATGGCTCGCTGGAACAGCTGTTGCTGCTGCCGAGCCCGCTGCCAGTGACGGTGCTGGGAAAAGTGATCGCGCACTGGCTGATCACCGGCCTGCCGCTGTTGCTGTTGTCGCCGCTGGCCGCGCTGCTGCTGTCGCTTGATTTTAACGGCTGGCGTGCGCTGGCACTGACATTATTACTCGGTACGCCGGTGTTGAGCCTGCTTGGCGCGATCGGCGTGGCGTTAACCGTGGGCCTGCGCCGGGGAGGCGTGCTGCTTAGCCTGTTGGTATTGCCGCTGGCGGTGCCGGTGCTGATTTTCGCCAGTGCCGCTATTGATGCCGCCAGCATGGGGCTGCCCATCAGTGGTTATCTGGCGATTCTGGGGGCCATGCTGGCGGCCAGTCTCTGCCTGGCGCCGTTTGCGACGGCGGCCGCGTTACGTATCAGCCTGCACTAAGACAGGCTATGAATTTATATTTTTACCGTGAGCAATAACAATGTGGAAATGGATACATCAGCTGGCGAAGCCCGAACGGCTTTATCAGTTTAGTGGTCGCCTGGTGCCGGGATTTGCACTGCTGGCGACCGTGGCGCTATTTATTGGCTGGAGCTGGGGATTTGGTTTCGCGCCGGCAGATTATCAGCAGGGAGAGAGCTATCGCATTATTTATATCCACGTGCCTGCCGCTATCTGGTCGATGGGCATCTACAGCGCAATGGCCGTTGCCGCTTTTACCGGTCTGGTATGGCAGATGAAGATGGCCGATTTAGCCGCAGCCGCTATGGCACCGGTTGGTGCAATTTTTACCTTCATCGCGCTGATTACCGGAGCGGCCTGGGGGAAACCGATGTGGGGCACCTGGTGGATCTGGGACGCGCGGTTAACGTCAGAGCTGGTGCTGCTGTTCCTCTATATGGGCGTTATCGCACTGTATAACGCTTTTGATGACCGGCGTCTTGCCGGACGCGCCGCCAGTATTTTGATTCTGGTGGGCGTAGTAAATATCCCCATTATTCATTTCTCCGTACAGTGGTGGAATACCCTGCATCAGGGTTCCTCAGGCATGTTACAGCAGGCGATTGCGCCCGAGATGCGCGTGCCGCTGCGCTGGTCGATTATCGGTTATCTGCTGCTGTTTATTACCCTGACGCTGATGCGACTGCGCAATTTGATCTTACTGACTGAGCGTCATCGTCCCTGGGTAGCCGCCCTGGTGAATAAGGGAGGGCGATCCGCATGAAGCCCGCATTTTCTTCCTGGCACGATTTCCTGGCGATGGGCGGCTACGGCTTTTATGTCTGGCTGGCGGTGAGCGTTACGCTGTTGTCACTGGCCGCGCTGGCAGGACATACCTTATGGCAGCGTCGTCAGCTGTTAAAAAGCGTCCGACAGTATCAGGCGCGTGAACGCCGCATCAGGGCGGCAAAAATGAAACGGGCCGCCAGCGAAGCGGCAGGAGAGTGATGTGAATACCCGTCGTAAAAACCGTCTTTATGTGGTCGTGGCGATTCTGACTGGCCTGGGCCTGGCAACGGCATTAGTGATGTATGCGCTGCGCGCTAATATCGACCTGTTCTATACCCCCAGCGAAATACTCTATGGTAAAGGCGAAGCGCATACGCTGCCGGAACCCGGTCAGCGGCTGCGCGTTGGCGGTATGGTGATGCCCGGCAGCGTTAAGCGGGATGAGAAAACGTTGCGCGTCTCTTTTAAGCTGTATGACGCTAACGGCGTGATTAACGTCAGCTATGAAGGCATCCTGCCCGATCTGTTCCGCGAAGGGCAGGGCGTGGTGGCGCAGGGCGAATTGCAGGCGGGCAATTTGATCCAGGCGAAAGAAGTGCTGGCGAAGCATGACGAAAAATATACCCCGCCGGAAATCAGCGATGCGATGAAGAAAAACCATCAGGGAACAATGGCGACAGCGCTGCCGCAGGGTGATCGCCAATGATGCCGGAAATTGGTCATTTCTTGCTTTGTCTGGGCCTGGCGCTGGCGCTGCTGTTGACTCTCTATCCCCTATGGGGCGCTGCGCGCCAGGACAGCAGGCTAATGGGGCTGGCGCGACCGCTCGCCGTTGGCCTGTTCTTCTGCGTGGCTGGCAGCTTTCTGCTGCTGGTGCATGCCTTTGTGGTTAATGACTTTACCGTTGCCTATGTGGTCAGCAATTCTAATAGCCAGCTACCGCTGTATTACCGCATCGCCGCGACCTGGGGAGCGCATGAGGGATCTCTGCTGCTGTGGGTATTGATGCTCAGCGGCTGGACGCTGGCGGTGGCGATATTTAGTCGCGCCATGCCACAGGATGCGATCGCGCGCGTGCTGGCGGTTATGGGCATGATTAACTTTGGCTTTTTGCTGTTTATCATTTTTACGTCCAACCCATTTGCCCGTACCCTGCCGGACTATCCCATTGACGGCCACGATCTGAATCCGATGCTGCAGGATATCGGTCTGATTTTCCATCCGCCGCTGCTCTATATGGGGTACGTTGGTTTTTCAGTCGCCTTTGCGTTCGCTATCGCTTCACTGATGGCGGGGCGGCTGGATACGGCCTGGGCGCGCTGGTCACGGCCCTGGACGCTGGCAGCCTGGCTGTTCCTGACCATCGGCATCGTGTTGGGTTCCGCCTGGGCCTACTACGAACTGGGCTGGGGCGGCTGGTGGTTTTGGGATCCGGTGGAAAATGCCTCTTTTATGCCGTGGCTGGTAGGCACAGCATTGATTCACTCGCTGGCGGTAACGGAAAAGCGCGGTGCCTTTAAAGCCTGGACCGTACTGCTGGCGATCGCAGCCTTCTCCCTCAGCCTGCTGGGAACATTTCTGGTGCGCTCCGGCGTGCTGGTTTCGGTGCATGCTTTTGCCTCCGATCCGGCTCGCGGCATGTTTATCCTCGCGTTTCTGGTGATCGTTATCGGCTGCTCTCTGTTGCTGTATGCGGTAAAAGGCGGGCGGGTGCGCAGCAGGGTGCAAAACGATTTCTGGTCACGCGAGTCATTCCTGTTGGGCAACAACGTATTGTTGATGGCTGGCATGCTGGTGGTGCTGCTGGGAACACTGCTGCCGCTGGTGCATAAGCAACTGGGGCTGGGCACTATCTCGGTGGGCGAACCCTTTTTTAATACCATGTTCACCTGGCTGATGGCGCCTTTTGCGCTGTTGCTGGGCATCGGCCCACTGGTACGCTGGCGACGCGATGAACCGCAAAAGCTCTGGAAGCGGCTGGCTCTGGCGCTGTTGCTCACGCTGCTGCTGTCAATCATTCTGCCGTGGCTGATGCAGGATCGCATCGAGGCGATGACGGTAGTAGGCCTGATGATGGCGCTGTGGGTGATTATTCTTACGCTGCTGGAGCTGCACGAGCGCGCTACGCATCGTCATACTCTGCTGCGTGGTATCCGGCATCTCTCGCGCAGCCACTGGGGCATGGTGCTGGGGCATCTGGGCGTTGCGGTTACGGTGATCGGCATCGCCTTTAGCCAGAATTACAGCATTGAGCGTGACGTACGTATGAAGGCGGGCGACAGCGTGGATATTCATCATTATCACTTTGTTTTTCACGATATACGTGAACTGAACGGCCCTAACTACAGCGGCGGAGCGGCAATCATTGAGGTGACGCGTGACGGCAGGCCGGAAGCAACGCTGCGGGCGGAAAAGCGCTACTACAGCGTGGCGCGCAGCATGATGACCGAAGCGGCGATTGATGGCGGCCTGACGCGCGATCTGTACGCCGCGCTTGGCGAAGAGCTGGATGACGGCTCCTGGGCGGTGCGTATTTATTACAAACCTTTTGTGCGCTGGATATGGTACGGCGGCCTGTTTATGGCCTTCGGCGGCCTGCTTTGTCTGCTGGACCCGCGTTATCGCAGCCGTAAAAAAGCGCAGCGGGAGGGGGCATGAACAAGAAACTTTTTTATATTCCGCTAATCCTGTTTTTGCTGCTGGCGCTGGCGCTAATGTGGCAGCTAACGCGTAACGCTGAAGGCGACGATCCGACGCGGCTGGAGTCGGCGCTGATCGGTAAGCCGGTGCCGTTGTTTAAGCTGGAGTCGCTTGAGCGTCCGGGACAGGTTTACAATCAGACGGCACTGGCGGACGGCAAGCCGCTGCTGCTGAACGTCTGGGCAACCTGGTGTCCTACCTGCCGCGCCGAGCATCAGTATCTGAACAGGCTGGCAGAGCAGGGCGTGCGGGTGGTCGGTCTGAATTACAAGGATGACCGCGCAAAAGCGGTGACCTGGCTAAACACGCTGGGAAATCCTTATGCGCTGAGCCTGTATGACGGCAGCGGCATGCTTGGGCTGGATCTGGGGGTATATGGCGCGCCTGAAACCTTCCTGATTGATGGTCAGGGCATTATTCGCTATCGCCATGCAGGCGATCTTAACGCACAGATCTGGCAGCGGGAAGTTGCGCCGCTGTGGCAAAAATACAGCAGGGAGGCGGTACAATGAAGCAGCTATTAATATTGCTGGCGGGGCTGTTGTTCAGCCTGAACGCGCTGGCAGCGATTGAAACCTGGCAATTTGATTCTGCCGCGCAGGAGCAGCAGTACCGTGAGCTGACTGCCTCGCTGCGTTGCCCAAAATGTCAAAATAATAGCATTGCCGATTCGAATGCGATGATCGCGGCGGATATGCGCCTGAAGGTCTATCAGCTGTTGAAGCAGGGCCAGGATAAGCATCAGATCACGCAGTATATGATTGACCGCTACGGCAATTTCGTTACCTACCAACCGCCGGTTACGCCATCAACGCTGATCCTGTGGGCCGGTCCATTGCTGTTTATTATCGCGGGGGCGCTGGTGATTTTTCTACGTGGCCGTCGTCAGCCGGAGGCCGACGAGCAACTGAATGCGGGCGATCGACAGCGCCTCGACGCGCTGCTGAAAGATGACAGGAAATCGTCATGACTCTTTTCTGGATAGTGCTTACCGGTCTGCTGCTGGCTGCGTTGCTGTTACTGTTAACTGCTGGCTGGCGAGGCGATCGTCAGCCGCCGGTGGATCGTGATACGTTAAATAAAATGTTCTACCAGCAGCGCCTGAATGAACTGGAGCAGGATGAGGCACAGGGCGTAATCGCCGCCCGCCAGCCGATGGTGCAGGAGCTACAGCAAACGTTGCTGACTGATATTCCTTCCTCTTCTTTATGCACACCGGCGCGTCCGCTAAGTCGCTGGGTGCTGCTGCCCGGTGCGCTGTTGCTGGTGGTGGTGAGCCTGGGATGTTATCTGAAAACCGGCGATCTGTCGGGCCTGATCGTCTGGCATCAGGTGCAGGATGATTATCCCGCGCTGCGCGCGCGTTTGCTGGATCCGCAGGCGCAGTCGTTAACGCCGGAGGAGCTGGCGCGTCTGGGGCTGGGGCTGCGCACGGCGCTGCAGCAGGATGGCAGTAAGCTGCATGACTGGCTTATGCTGGGGCGCATCGGCATGGTGTTAAATAATCGCGATACGGCCGTTGAGGCGTTTCAGCGCGCATTACAGCTGGCGCCGAATAACGAAGAGGTAAAACTCAGCTATGCTGAAGTGCTGACCCGCTCCAGCGATCCACAGGATAACCGTGAAGCGCAGGCGATGCTCAATGTTATGCAACAGCAGGATCCGGCGAATATGCGTCTGCTGAGTCTGATCGCCTTTAATGCTTTTCAGCAGCAAGAGTACACACAGGCGATTAACGCCTGGCAAACCATGCTGAGGCAGTTACCGGCCAGCGATCCGCGTACAGAACAGGTGCAGCGAAGTATCCAACAGGCGAAAACGGCCGCCGGACTGCAAACCAGCCAGCTTTCGCTCACTATCACGCTGGCAGATGCTGTAGAAAAAATGTTACCGCCGGACGGAGTCATGTATATTTCTGTTTCTGACGGTGTTTCACCGGTTCCGGTGGCAGTGAAAAAGCTGCCGCTGAGTCATTTTCCGCTATCGCTGACGCTGGATGACAGCAATGCCATGATGCCGGAACGTCTGCTTTCGGCGCTGCATCAGGTGAAAGTTCGCGTGCGTATTGCGCGTGACGGCAGCGCAACTCCCCGGCCAGGCGACTGGTTCGGCGAGAGTGCGTTAACACCTTTTGATGGTCATCAGCATCTTGCTGTTGAGATTAATCAGCAGCAGCCCTGAAGCGGTAAGCATTTAATTATACAGGGAGAAAATTATGAACTTCCGCCTGACGGGGTTGGCGCTGGCCGGCATTTTGTTAGCAGGCTGCGCCAGTTCACAGCATAACGACGAACCGCAGGGGCGTTCCGATCCGCTGGAAGGTTTTAACCGCACGATGTTTGATTTCAACTACAACGTGCTGGATCCTTATGTGCTGCGCCCGGTAGCGGTCGCCTGGCGTGACTATGTGCCGGTTCCGGCGCGTACCGGCGTCAGTAATTTCCTTGGCAACCTGAGTGAGCCGGCGGCAATGGTGAACTCATTCCTGCGTGGCGATCCCTATCGCGGTATGGTGCACTTTAACCGCTTCTTCCTGAATACCGTGCTGGGTCTGGGTGGCTTTATCGATGTTGCCGGCATGGCGAACGATAAGCTGGCGCGTGAAGAGCCGCCGCGCTTTGGCGGTACGCTGGGGACCTGGGGCGTCGGCTACGGGCCATATGTGGTGCTGCCTGGCTACGGCAGTTTTACGCCGCGTGAAGATGGCGGTGACTATCTTGATACGCTCTATCCGGTGCTTGGCTGGCTGAGCTGGCCAATGTCTGCCGGAAAATGGGTGCTGGAAGGGGTAGAAACGCGGGCACAGCTGCTGGATTCCGATGCGATTTTGCGTAATACCAGCGATCCTTACGCTTTCGTGCGTAACGCTTACTTCCAGCGTCACGACTTCCTTGCCCACGGTGGCAAGCTGAAGCCGCAGGAGAACCCTAACGCGCAGGCGATTCAGGGCGATCTGGATGAGATCGACGCCGAGTAAAGATAAAAAAGCGGGGAATTCCCGCTTTTTATTGCACCAGGCGCGAGGCGCGGACCGAACGCCCTGCGCATGCACCCGTAATGCCATTAAAAAGGCGGGAGATCTCCCGCCTTTTTACCTTTATCAAATCCGCCCGCTTATCAGAAGCGATAGTTAAAGCTGGCACCGTACAGCCATGCCTTACCTTCTGAGCTAAATTCGTAAGGCGTGGTAGTACCGTTGCGTGCGGTCGCCACTGGATCGATGCCTTCACGCACGGTGACTTTCTGTCCGTGCATATAAGAAACGCCCACATCCACCGACGCGTTCTCATTAAAGGCGTATGAGGCGCCAGCGCTCAGCCACAGGCGATCCTGATCCGGAATCGAGATAGAACGCTTATCGGCCGGAACCGGGCTGTCATCAAAGGCGATACCGGTGCGGAACGTCCAGTGTTCGTCATAGAACCAGGTGGTACCGAGCGCAATACGGTAAGCATCACGATAGCTTTCATCTTTATAGAAAAGCTGCTGACCGTTGCTGCCGGTAGCCCTCAGCTCCTGGAACTGACTCCAGCTGGTGTAGGCCAGGCTATAGTGCACCGCCCACTGCGGAGCAACTTTATGATAGCCTGAGACTTCCCACATTTCCGGCAGGTTCAGGGTCAGCGCGCCCGGAATAGTACTGCCGCTGGTGCCGTAAGGCAGATCCAGTCCTGCTCCACCGATAATCGGGTTTAACTGCGAAGGAATGGCGCTTTTGTAATCGCCGTTAAAATCGATTTTTACTTCGGAACGGTAGGTCAGGCCGAAGCGGTTATCATCATCCACTTCATATAAAATACCGGCGTTCCAGCCATAGCCCCATTCATCGCCTTTCAGGTGCGCAATTTGCGTATCCGCCGCGACCGCTGGCAAACCTACAGCTGGCAGCAGGCCGCCAAGTTCGCCCATATAGCGTTCGATTTTCGCCCGCGCATAAACCGCATTGAATCCCACGCCGAAGCTGAAGTGCTCATCCATGCGCCATGCGGTGCTGAGATTAAGGTTAGTGGTCAGCAAATCGGTTTTACCGCCGAATGCGCCGCCCGCATAATCATTATTAAACTCGGTAGCCAGACCGTAATTTGTGGTTGCGGAAGCGCCCACCCACCACTGGTCATTAATGGGTTGCACATAATGAATATTCGGTACCCATTGCGTTGGGGCAATATTATTCGCACGCAGGCTATTACCCGCGCCGCTATCGCCATCAATATTGACATCGGGATCGATAAATACCGCGCCAACAGAAAACATTGGGCGATCCATTAATGTCATCGTCGCTGGGTTACGGCTGGCAGAGGCTGCCGTGTCGCCCATTGCCCCTTCGCCTGAATAAGATCGACCCAAACCGATTGAGGAAAATTCATTGAGTTGAAAGCCCGCTGCATAAAGATTTGAGGAAGCGATTGCGACTGCTACTGCTAAAGCTGACTTTGCACACAGGTTTTTATGGTTCATGACCACAACCTCATTATGTGATTTTTATAAAATCTGTTACATCAAGTAACAAGGAGCCGGGGATTTTAGGGGCTGAAATACAACGGACAAATCAGACCAGTGCGCACAGTATAGGTCTGACCTGTGTCTATGTTGCAATCTTGTTCTTTAAATATTTCAAATGTGATCGATAAAATAAGATCTCCTTAACAAAAAAAGGCGCTTTCCTGAATCGAAGCGCGCTTAATCCTGCGTCAGATCAATATTATTCGTGATTGCGTTCACACAAGTTAGTGCAGATAAAAAGGCGGGGGTAAAATAACCGGCAGTTAAAATTGACTGTATAAAAAGCATGCCAGGAGAGAGCGATGAGTGATGCTTTAAATAAATGTAGCGCTAACGAAACAGCAGCCTGCTGCTGCGTTGATGTCGGCACCGTAATGGATAACAGCGATTGTACCGCCTCATGGTCACGCCTGTTTGAGAACCGTCAGCAGGCAGAAGCGATGCTGGCCTCACTCACGGAAAAAGCGCGCGGCGTTGAATCTGAACCTTGTATTATCACCCCGATCTTCACTGAGCAGCCTGACGGCGTGCGTCTGGATGTGGATTTTACCTTTAGCTGCCAGGCGGAAACCCTCATCTTCCAGCTCGGCCTGCGCTAAGTCCTGCCTGTCGGCGCAGGAAACGGCGCCGATTTTCCTTGCCTGCAATGCCGGAGCTCGTGCCGGTTTCATCTTTTCGGCAACTGTGTTGCTGCTCTCATTTTCTCGCCGCGCCGCTGGCACGCTTAAACAAACTGTTTACACTGTGCAGGTCTGACCTCTTTGGCAATGATGCTGCGGTCGCGGTTAACAGGTGAGAATAATGAGCAGAGCGCTTCCTTTGCTGACGCGTCAGGGCGATCGCATCGCCATTACCCACGGACTTCGTACCCCCTTTGCCCGTCAGGCGACAGCGCTGCACGGCATTCCGGCGGTCGAGCTGGGAAGGATGGTGGTCAGCGAACTGATGGCCCGGAGCGAAATCCCGGCGGAGATCATTGAACAGCTGGTTTTCGGACAGGTCATTCAGATGCCTGAAGCGCCCAATATTGCGCGCGAAATTGTATTAAGCAGCGGTCTCAACGTTCAAACCGATGCCTACAGCGTCAGCCGCGCCTGCGCCACTAGTTTTCAGGCGGTGGCTAATCTGGCGGAAAGCCTGCTGGCCGGTAGCGTCAGCGCCGGTATCGCCGGCGGAGCCGATTCCTCATCTGTTTTACCGATTGGCGTCAGTAAAAAACTGGGCAGAACGCTGGTCGACCTCACTAAAGCCCGTACCCTGAGTAAAAAACTCAGGCTGTTTAGCCAGCTGCGTCCGCGAGACCTCTTGCCGGTGCCGCCTGCGGTAGCGGAGTATTCTACCGGACTACGCATGGGCGATACCGCTGAACAGATGGCGAAAACGCATGGTATCAGCCGCGAGCAGCAGGATGCGCTGGCGCACCGTTCCCATCAGCGCGCAGCGCAGGCCTGGCGGGAAGGTAAGTTAACGGATGAAGTGATGACAACCTGGGTGCCGCCATGGCGCGCAGCGCTTCAGCAGGATAATAATGTACGTGAAAACAGCGCCGTTGAGGATTATGCTCGGCTGCGTCCCGCCTTTGACCGTCAACATGGCAGCGTGACGGCGGCCAACAGCACACCGCTTACCGACGGCGCCGCTGCGGTTATCCTGATGACCGAATCGCGCGCGCGCGAACTGGGGATTACGCCGCTGGGCTACCTGCGTAGCTACGCCTTTACCGCTACCGATGTCTGGCAGGATATGCTGCTGGGGCCGTCATATGCCTCGCCGCTGGCACTGGATCGTGCGGGCGTAACGCTAAGCGATCTTACGCTGATTGATATGCATGAGGCATTCGCCGCGCAAACGCTGGCTAATCTGAAAGTATTTCGCGACGAGCGTTTTGCCCGCGAGGTGCTTAATCGTCCCCAGGCGCTGGGGGACGTGGACCAGGAGAAGTTTAACGTTCTCGGTGGCTCTATCGCCTATGGACATCCTTTTGCCGCAACCGGCGCGCGCATGATTACGCAAACGCTGAACGAACTGCGCCGGCGCGGTGGCGGTCTTGGTCTGGTTACCGCCTGTGCGGCGGGTGGGCTGGGTGCGGCAATGGTACTGGAGGTTGAATAAGGTCATGGAACAGCAATCCGCATTTCATCTGAGCATGCGCAGCGACAATGTCGGCATCATCGTTATTGATGTCCCCGATGAAAAAATGAATACCCTGAAGGCGGCATTTATTGAACAAATTCGGGCGATGATAACTCAGGCGCGGCAAAACCCGACGCTGGCCGGACTGGTGTTCATTTCCGGCAAGCCGGATTCCTTTATTGCCGGCGCGGATATCAGCATGATCGATCGGTGCCACAGTGCCGATGAGGCGCGCAAACTGGCCGAGCAGGGGCAGCGTGTGATGTCAGAGATTGCCGCGCTGCCGGTGCCGGTAGTGGCCGCGATCCACGGTGCCTGCCTTGGCGGCGGGCTGGAACTGGCGCTGGCGTGCGATCGGCGCGTTTGTACGCTGGATGATAAAACCCGGCTTGGATTACCGGAAGTACAGCTGGGCCTGCTGCCCGGCAGCGGCGGCACACAACGCCTGCCGCGTTTGATTGGCGCATCCCAGGCGTTGAATTTGATTCTTACCGGTAAAACCCTGCGGGCAAAGCAGGCGCTGAAGCTGGGACTGGTTGATGAGGCGGTACCGCACAGCATTCTGCTGGAAACGGCGGTTAAGCTGGTGCTGAAAGGCAAAAGCGCGCATCGTCAGTTGCCATTGCGTGAGCGTCTGCTGAACGGACCGGCGGGGCGCGCCATTCTGTTTCAACTGGCGGCACGCCAGAGCGAGGCGAAAACACACGGCAACTATCCGGCTACGCGACGTATCCTGGAGGCGGTAAAAACCGGGCTGGAGCAGGGGATGCGGGCCGGTCATGAAACAGAAGCGCTTGCCTTTGGCGAACTCACCATGACCGCGCAGGCCGCCGCGTTGCGCCAGCTGTTTTTTGCCAACACCGCGCTGAAAAAAGAGTATGACGCTGAATCCGCCACGTTACGCAGTATTGGCGTACTGGGCGGTGGATTGATGGGCGGCGGCATCGCCGCCGTTACCGCAACCAAAGCGAAACTGCCGGTGCGTATTAAAGATGTCAGCGTGGAAGGAATTAACCATGCGATGAAATATAGCTGGGAGTTGCTGAGTAAAAAGGTCCGGCGACGCCAAATTAGCGCCGCCGAACGCCAGCGTCAGATGGCGCTGATTACCGGCAGCACCGACTATCGCGGCTTTAGTCAGCGCGATCTGATTATCGAAGCGGTGTTTGAAGATCTCAGCTTAAAGCAGCAGATGGTGGCGGAAGTAGAACAGCATTGCGCCCCTGATACGGTTTTCGCCTCGAACACCTCCTCCCTGCCGATAGCCCGCATCGCCGCGCTGGCGCAGCGCCCGGAAAATGTTATCGGCCTGCACTACTTCAGCCCGGTAGAAAAAATGCCGCTGGTGGAAGTGATACCGCATCAAACCACCTCCGCCCGTACCATTGCCACCACCGTGGCGCTGGCAAGGCAGCAGGGAAAAACAGCGATTGTGGTAGCCGACCGCCCTGGTTTTTACGTTAACCGTATTCTGGCACCCTATATAAATGAAGCCATGCGCTGTGTGCTGGAAGGCGAGCCTATTGAAGTGGTAGACAACGCGCTGATTAAATTCGGCTTCCCGGTGGGTCCGGTACAGCTGCTGGATGAGGTCGGTATCGATGTCGGCACTAAAATCCTGCCGATTCTGGAACAGGAATATGGCATGCGTTTCGCCGCGCCGGAAGCCTTCGCCGCCGTGCTCAACGATAACCGCAAAGGGCGTAAGAACGGGCGCGGTTTCTATCGTTATCAGGGCGGAAAAAAACGCCCCGATAAAACCATTTACTCTCTGCTGCATATTCAGCCGCAGCATCGGCTGGACGGTGCGCTGATTGTTCAACGCTGCGTGATGATGATGTTGAATGAGGCGGCGCGCTGCCTGGAAGAGGGGATCATACGCAGCCCGCGCGATGGCGATCTGGGCGCGGTGTTCGGCATCGGCTTTCCTCCTTTCCTGGGCGGTCCTTACCGCTATATGGATAGCCTGGGGATCGCCAATGTGGTTAATACATTAGCCAGCCTGATGCATCAGTACGGCGATCGTTTTTCTCCCTGCGAAGCGCTTCGCCAACGCGCCGAGCGCGGTGAACACTTTTACAATTCATTACCGGAAGTTAATACCCACAATGATTCAGCGGCTTAGGCAGGGCGCAATTTCATTGCGTCGGGCGGCAGATTCCGACAATAGCTCGTTTAATAAACAATCGGTTGACTATACTCAAGTCATTAGGTTACAACACAGCGTTCATTCGCAGAATGAAGCGTCGGACAGCCTGATGATCTGACGATTTTGTTAAACAACAGCGGTGCTTTATGCAAGTTTTTATCATGCGTCACGGCGACGCTGCACTTGAGGCAGCCAGTGATTCGGTTAGGCCTCTTACCCATTGTGGTTGTGATGAATCACGCCAGATGGCGAGCTGGCTAAACAGCCAGACTCTGGATATTGAACGGGTGCTGGTCAGTCCCTACCTGCGGGCAGAGCAGACGCTGGCAACAGTACGTGAAGCCCTGCGGCTACCGCAGGAGCAGGAAGTCTTACCTGAGCTGACACCGGGCGGCGATCCGGCGCTGGTGGCCTGCTATCTACAGACTCTGGCGAAAGAGGGCGTGAAATCCGTGCTGGTTATTTCGCATCTTCCCCTGGTTGGCTATCTGGTATCGGAGCTTTGTCCGCAGGAGCCACCGCCGATGTTTGCCACCTCGGCCATTGCCTGTATCGATTTTGATGCCGAAAACAGCGAAGGCATTTTAAAGTGGCAGGTTAGCCCCTCTAAGCTGGCAAAAGCGATGTAATCCTCTCTGCCGTCAGGGTAACTCTGGCGGTTGCCACTCTTCTACTTCAATCAGCACCAGCAAGGCCGCATCGCCCCCAAAGGCTTTAGGTGCCTGATGAAACGCCATCACAAAAGGATGCTGCGCCAGCCACAGCGGCGTTTGCTGCTTCAGGACATGCTTGCCGTGACCGTGCATCACGCTGGCGCAAAAGATATGTTCGCGCCGACAGGCGGCGATCAGCGCGCCCAGTTCCTGTTTGGCCTGCTGCTGCGTTAACCCATGCAGATCGAGAAAAATTTCCGGCGTATAGTCGCCGCGCCGCAGTTTTTTTAATTCATAGTGGCTGACATCACTGCGCACATAGCGTACCGGACCTTCCTCTGCCAGCAGCGGCTGAAACTCATCTGAGAAATAGTGGCTGTTATCTGCCTGTTCCGAAAGCTGACGCTTCAGCGAAACCTCCGCTTTCTTACGCACCGGCTTATGCACCAGGGTATCCTGCTTTAGCTTGCGGGTGCCACTCATCAGCTGACGAAACAGCGCTTTATCATCGTCGCTGAGCTGCTCTTTTTTCTTCATAATCTTCAATTATCTGCTGGTTGAAAGTCGCAGGCTGCACGGCCTGTCGGCTACGATAACCCGCATTGTAAACAAAAGTCAGCTTTTTCACCTCGCCGCGCTGAATTCTTGCCCGCTTCATGGCAAACTACCCGCCGTAATTACGGAACGGCCTGTGGAGGGCAACGTGGACAAAATTTTCGTCGATGAGGCAGTGAATGAACTGCATACCATTCAGGACATGCTGCGCTGGGCGGTGAGCCGTTTTGCCGCTGCCAATATCTGGTACGGCCACGGCACGGATAATCCCTGGGACGAAGCTGTTCAGCTGGTTCTGCCTACCCTTTACCTGCCGCTGGATATTCCTGAAGAGATGCGCAACGCGCGCCTGACCTCCAGCGAGCGCCACCGTATCGTTGAGCGCGTTATCCGCCGTGTTAATGAACGGATTCCGGTGGCCTACCTCACCAATAAATCCTGGTTTTGCGGTCATGAATTTTATGTTGATGAGCGCGTGCTGGTGCCGCGTTCGCCAATTGGCGAGCTGATCAATAGCCGGTTCGCCGGACTGGTAAATCGCGCGCCACAGCATATTCTGGATATGTGTACCGGCAGCGGCTGTATCGCTATCGCCTGCGCCTACGCTTTTCCGGAGGCGGAAGTGGATGCCGTGGATCTCTCAATTGATGCGCTGGCGGTTGCCGAGCAGAATATTGACGAGCACGGTATGATTCATCAGGTTACGCCAATCCGCTCCGACCTGTTCCGCGATCTGCCCAGGCTGCAGTACGATCTGATCGTCACCAATCCGCCCTATGTTGATGCGGATGATATGGATGACCTGCCCAACGAGTACCGGCATGAGCCGGAACTGGGCCTGGCAGCAGGCAGCGATGGCCTGAAGCTGGTGCGGCGCATCCTCGCCTGCGCGCCAGACTATTTGCAGGAAGATGGCGTGCTGATTTGTGAAGTAGGCAACAGTATGGTGCATATGATGGAGCAGTATCCTGACGTGCCCTTTACCTGGCTGGAGTTTGATAACGGCGGCGACGGCGTGTTTATGCTGACCCGTCAGCAAATTATCGACGCACAGCATCATTTCAAATTCTTCAAAGATTAATCGCACAATAACGGAGCCGAGATGGCAGGCAACACGATTGGACAGATTTTTCGCGTCACCACCTTTGGTGAGTCGCATGGCATTGCGCTGGGCTGTATCGTTGACGGCGTACCGCCAGGTATTCCGCTAACCGAAGCGGATTTACAGCGGGATCTTGACCGGCGACGTCCGGGCACCTCGCGTTATACCACCCAGCGGCGTGAACCGGATCAGGTACGCATTCTGTCCGGCGTGTTTGAAGGCGTCACCACCGGCACCAGTATTGGGTTACTGATTGAAAATACCGATCAGCGTTCGCAGGATTACGGCGCGATCAAAGATCTGTACCGTCCGGGCCATGCCGATTACACCTACGAGCAAAAGTATGGTCTGCGTGACTATCGCGGCGGCGGGCGCTCTTCCGCACGCGAAACGGCGATGCGCGTCGCGGCCGGTGCCATTGCGAAAAAATATTTGCAGATGAAGTTCGGCGTTCAGGTACGTGGCTATCTGGCGCAGATCGGTGATGTTGCCTGCGAGCTGAAAGACTGGGATCAGGTTGAGCAAAACCCCTTCTTCTGTCCCGATCCCGACAAGCTGGAGGCGCTGGACGAGCTGATGCGGGCGCTGAAGAAAGAGGGAGACTCGATTGGCGCGAAAGTGACGGTCGTTGCGGAAAATGTGCCGGTCGGCCTTGGCGAGCCGGTATTTGATCGTCTGGATGCGGATCTGGCCCACGCACTGATGAGCATCAATGCGGTGAAAGGGATTGAAATCGGCGACGGTTTTGCCGTGGTGAATCAGCGTGGCAGTCAGCATCGCGATGAGATCCGCGCCAGCGGCTTCCAGAGCAACCATGCGGGCGGCATTCTCGGCGGCATCAGCAGCGGTCAGGCGGTGATTGCCCATCTGGCGATGAAACCCACCTCCAGCATTACCGTGCCGGGTAAAACCATTACCCGCACGGGTGAAGAGGTGGAGATGATCACCAAAGGGCGTCACGATCCCTGCGTAGGGATCCGTGCGGTGCCGATCGCGGAAGCAATGATGGCGATCGTGCTGATGGATCATCTGCTGCGCCACCGTGCACAGTGCGCTGACGTTTCTACCACCATTCCTCGCTGGTAATGATGAAGAAAACGCTTCTTATGCTGGGCGCGCTGCTGCTCAGCCCATCGACGCTGGCGGCCACGCCATGGCAGCGCATTACTTCGCCGATCCCCGGCTCGCCGCAGGCGATTGGCGCATTTGCCAACGGATGTATTGTCGGCGCACAGCCGCTGCCGCTGAATAATCCCGCTTATCAGGTCATGCGCCCGGATCAGCGACGCTATTTTGGTCATCCTGACCTGATCCTGTTTATCCAGCGCCTGACGACTCAGGTTCATAATCTGGGGCTGGGGCAGGTGCTGATTGGCGATATGGGCATGGCTGCAGGCGGGCGCTTCAGCAGCGGTCATGCCAGCCATCAGAGCGGGCTGGACGTTGATATCTGGCTGCAGCTACCGAAAAAACGCTGGACACCGCAGATGCTATTGAAGCCGCAACCGCTTGATTTGGTGAGCGCCGACGGCAAGCGCGTCGTGGCGCGCCACTGGAAGCCGGAGATCAGCAGCCTGATTAAACTGGCGGCAAAAGATGAGCAGGTCACGCGCATTTTTGTCAATCCGGCGATCAAAAAGCAGCTCTGCGCTGATGCCGGTAGCGATCGCGACTGGCTGCGCAAGGTGCGCCCGTGGTTTGCTCACCGCGCCCATATGCATGTCCGCCTGCGTTGTCCGCCGGATAGCCTGGAGTGTCAGGATCAGGCGCCGCCGCCGCCGGGTGATGGCTGCGATGCTGAGCTGGAAAGCTGGTTTTTGCCGAAAAAACCAGGCAGCGGAGCATCGGTGAAGCGAGAACCGCCGCCGCTGCCGCCATCCTGTCAGGCGCTACTGGATAAACATTTACTTTAGGACTTTACATGGACTGGTTGGTTGTCACGCCGCAGATGATAGCGGTGCTGTTTTTTGTCGCTATGCTGGCTTCGTTTATCGATTCGATCGCTGGCGGCGGCGGCCTGCTTACCGTGCCTGCGCTGCTGTCAGCCGGGCTAACGCCTGCTCAGGTGCTGGCGACCAACAAACTGCAGGCGGTTGGCGGTTCTTTCTCTGCCAGCCTCTATTTTGTCCGGCGCGGCGCGGTATTGCTGCGCGAGCAGCGTCTGAATATCGCGATGACCTTTATCGGCGCGGTCTGCGGCACGCTGCTGGTGCAGCATGTGCGTTCCGACTTTTTGCGTCAGGTATTGCCGTTGCTGATTATCGGTATTGGCCTTTACTTCCTGCTGATGCCGCGCTTAGGCGAAGAGGATCGGCAGCGCCGCCTGTACGGGCTACCGTTTGCGCTGGTGGCGGGCGGCACGGTTGGTTTTTACGATGGCTTTTTCGGGCCGGGGGCCGGCTCTTTTTATGCGCTGGCTTTCGTGACGCTGGCCGGTTTCAATCTGGCTAAATCCACCGCGCACGCCAAAGTGCTTAATTTCACCTCTAACTTCGCCAGCCTGCTGTTTTTTATCATGGGCGGCAAAGTGGTGTGGAGCGTGGGGCTGGTGATGCTACTGGGTTCGATTTGCGGCGCGCGTCTGGGCGCACGGATGGTGCTGTCGCGCGGACAGAAGCTGATCCGTCCGATGGTAGTGATTGTTTCGGTGGTGATGAGCAGCAAGCTGCTGTATGAAGATTACGGCGCTGCCATTGGTCACTGGCTCACGCACCTTTTTGGATAATGCTCGTCAATGCGCATGCATAATGCGACAATTTGCGCGTTTTTTTTAGCAGACATATAAGTATATGAACACAACGCACCACTATCAGGACCTGATTAGCGTATTCGATCGCTGTTTCCAGGATGATTTTCAGACGCGTCTAATTAAAGGCGACGATGAACCCATTTATCTTCCGGCGGATGAAACGTCACCCTGGCATCGCGTGGTGTTTGCGCATGGTTATTACGCCAGCGCGCTGCATGAGATATCTCACTGGTGTATTGCCGGTGCTGAGCGTCGCAAGTTGGTTGATTTTGGTTACTGGTATTGCCCGGACGGACGTGACGCCGCCACGCAAAATCAGTTTGAATCGGTTGAGATTAAACCGCAGGCGCTGGAGTGGATGTTCAGCGTCGCGGCGGGCTTTCCCTTCAACGTAAGTTGTGACAATCTCAATGGCGATCATGAGCCGGATCGCATTGCGTTTCAGCGTAAGGTTTATGCTCAGGTAATGCACTATCTTGAAAACGGGATCCCGGCGCGCCCGGCCCGTTTTATCGCTGAATTACAGCGTTTTTATCACACGCCCCCGCTGACGGCGGCGCAGTTTCCCTGGCCGGAAGATCTGCGCTGAACGGAGGCGCGACATAATGAGGAATTGAGATGATCGCAGAATTTGAAACGCGTATTTTGGCCCTGATTGACGATATGGTCGAGCATGCCAGCGATGATGAGCTATTTGCCAGTGGCTACCTGCGCGGTCACCTCACTCTGGCGGTAGTGGAGCTGGAAAAGAGCGGCGAACATACTGCAGAGGCGCTACAGATCCAGGTGCAAAACAGCCTGCAAAACGCTATTGCCGCCGGTGAACTCTCGCCGCGCGATCAGGCGCTGGTGATCGGCATGTGGGATAATCTGTTTTTGCAGGCGCGCCAGCCCGCCTGATTTTTATTAAAAAACGGCGAAGCGTAACTGACCTTATACCGTGCCTGCGCGGGGAGTCCGGGCCGATCGTAAAGACGCAAAAAACGTTATCCCTGACAGCCCGGCCCGCGCCTTACTTGGCGCGGGCCGCTTTTTACATTTCCTGTACATATAAACTGCCGTCAGCTCACCGGCTTGCCTTTCAGTAGTTTCCGCACCCAGTAACGATTGGGGTTAAGAGCCGCCAGCGTATCGCGATCCAGCGGTATCGGCTCATCGCACAGCTGCGCCGCAAGGACTTCAGCCGCCAGCGGGCCGCTGCATAAACCGCGTGAGCCCAGCGCGCCCAGCACAAACAATCCCGACCATGTTGGAGCCGGCGTTATCTCTGCCAGCGCGTCGCGCTGCTGCGGCAGATCGGCATAGCACGCTAAAAGCGACTCATAATCCGGCAGATTGCCCGCCATCGGTAAGTGATCGCGTGTTGCGCAGCGCACGCCATTGCGGGCCTCACCGGCGCTCACGTCTACCGCTTGCGTCCACTCACTCGCGGGCAGACAGTGCCGTAGCCGCTGAAGGTTCTCCTGCTGATCCTCTTCACGATAATGCACCGAGGTATCGCCACGATGATAGCTGGCACCAATGCAGTGGGTATTAAACTGCGGGCTGACCGGCGTCAGATAACCTTCATAACACAACACCTGCCTGAGTTCGGTTAAGCCGGGCGCGGTTGGGATATGGCTCACCTGGCCGCTGACCGGATAGACCGGCAGTTTAGCGCTTTGCGCCAGCGCGCTAATGGCATGACCATTCGCCAGCACCAGGTTCTGATGCTGCCGATCCGGCGCGTTGGCAAATCGTAGCCGCCAGCCGTTATCCGTTTCTTCCAGCTGCTCTAAGCGATGTTGCCAGTAAACCTGTAGTCCCTGCTGTTGAGCCAGCGTAAACAGCGCCGTGGTGAGCTCTGCCGGGGCCAGCCAGCCGCCAGCAGGATAATGAATGCCGCTGCAGCCGAGCGTCACGCCTGCAAGCTGTTCGGCCTGCCCGACATCCACGCCCTGCGCCAGAGCTTCAGGCAGCGCCATTGCCAGCATGTGCTGAATTTTATCGTGACTCTTTTGATCCCACGCCAGCTGCGTCACGCCGCACCAGTCATGGGCAAAAGCCACCGGCAGGCTGTCATAGAGCCGCCGTGCAAAGCTGAAGGCGGCGGGGAAAAACTGAGCCAGCGCCGGATCGTGCTGGTTAAGCAGTGGATAGAGCGCGCCCTGGCGGTTGCCGGAGGCGTTTTGCGCCGGCGCATCGTCAGCACAGTAGAGCGTAACCTGTTTGCCACGGCGCAGCAGCGCCAGCGCCAGAAGTATGCTGGCAATACCGCCGCCGATAAGGGCAATCTCCTCGCCAGCGGCAGGAGTACGCGCATACCAGGGAGCGGAAGGGGGCAGAGCAGGCGCATCAGCCAGCATACCGCACAGCATTTCACGTTTGTGACCAAAACCTTTGCGCCTGGTCACTGCAAAGCCCGCCTGTTGCAGCCCACGCCGCACAAAACCTGCGGCGGTAAAGGTCGCGAAGCTGCCGTCAGCGCGTGCCAGCCGCGCCATCGTCTCAAACAGCGCGGGCGTCCACATCTCCGGGTTTTTAGAGGGCGCAAAGCCATCAAGAAACCAGGCATCCACGCTACGCTGCAGGCTGTCATCAAAATGATGAATAAGCGTATTAACATCGCCAAACCAGAGATCCAGCGTGACGCGCCCGCCATCCAACAGCAAACGATGGCATCCAGGCAGCGCCAGCGGCCACTGCTGACGCAGCTGTGCAGCGTATGGCTCCAGTTCTGGCCAGCGTCTGTGAGCGGCTGCGAGGTCCTGCTGGGTCAGCGGAAACTTCTCCATGCTGATAAAGTGCAGGCGCTGCAAAGTTGCCTGTGGGTGCGCCTGATGAAAGCGATCAAAGGCGCGCCACAGCGTCAAAAAATTAAGACCGGTGCCAAAACCGGTTTCTGCGGCAACAAATAAGGCGCGTGAATGCGTGGCAAAGCGGGCGGGTAGCTTATTGCCGCCCAGAAAGACATACTGGGTCTCTTCCAGGCCGTTCTGGTTAGAAAAATAGACATCATCAAATTCTCGGGATACAGGTGTACCCTGATCGTTCCAGTCCAGTTTTGCATGTTCTATCGGAATGTTTTTCAACGGGAATGGCTCACTTATCAGGCAGTGCCGCGATTTTAGCGAGAGCGGTCACATCACGCAAATTTACGCAACTATTTTGCTGATCGGACTTGTTCGGCGTACAAGTGTAAGCTAGAGTGCCTGTCAAAACCTAATTATGATGATGGAAGAGGTATTTGATGAAACGTGCAGTGATTACTGGCCTGGGAATCGTTTCCAGCATTGGCAACAACCAGGAAGAAGTCCTGGCATCTCTGCGTGAAGGTCGCTCTGGTATTACCTTCTCTCAGGAGATGAAAGATTCCGGCATGCGTAGTCACGTCTGGGGTAACGTTAAGCTTGATACCACCGGCCTCATCGATCGCAAAATCGTGCGTTTTATGAGTGATGCGTCCATTTATGCCTATCTTTCAATGGCTGAAGCGATTAAAGACGCTGGGCTGAGCGATGAAACGTACCAAAATAATCCGCGTGTGGGCCTGATTGCCGGTTCCGGCGGCGGTTCTCCTCGTTTCCAGGTGTTTGGCGCCGATGCTATGCGTAGCCCGCGCGGCCTGAAAGCAGTGGGTCCATATGTAGTAACCAAAGCGATGGCCTCTGGCGTTTCCGCCTGCCTGGCGACGCCGTTCAAAATCCACGGCGTTAACTACTCCATTAGCTCCGCCTGCGCCACTTCCGCGCACTGTATCGGTAACGCGGTAGAGCAGATCCAGTTGGGTAAACAGGACATCGTTTTTGCCGGCGGCGGCGAAGAGCTGTGCTGGGAAATGGCCTGTGAGTTTGATGCCATGGGCGCGCTGTCTACCCGTTATAACGACACGCCGGAAAAAGCGTCCCGTACTTATGATGCCAACCGTGACGGCTTTGTTATCGCTGGCGGCGGCGGCATGGTAGTGGTTGAAGAGCTGGAACATGCGCTGGCGCGTGGCGCGCATATCTACGCAGAGATCGTGGGCTACGGCGCGACCTCCGACGGCGCTGATATGGTTGCACCGTCAGGTGAAGGCGCAGTGCGCTGCATGAAAATGGCGATGCAGGGCGTGGATACCCCTATCGACTATATCAACACCCACGGCACCTCAACGCCGGTTGGCGATGCGAAAGAGCTGGGTGCGATTCGTGAAGTGTTTGGCGAGAACCAGCCGGCCATTTCCGCAACCAAAGCCATGACCGGTCACTCCCTGGGTGCCGCAGGCGTACAGGAAGCGATCTACACCCTGCTGATGCTGGAGCACGGTTTTATCGCGCCAAGTATTAACGTTGAAGAACTGGATCCGGTGGCGGAAGGAATGAACATCGTTACCACGCCAACCGAACGTCAACTGACCACGGTGATGTCCAACAGCTTCGGGTTTGGCGGCACCAACGCAACGCTGACGCTGCGTAAATATCAGTAATCGTTTAATGAAAAGCCCGGCGAAAGCCGGGCTTTTTTGTATCTGCAATCTGCTATCGTCATGATATTGCGTAAACTCTCACGTTACCAACGCATTCAGACCAGTGCTCTGCTGGCGTGATGGGCGCGGTAACTGACCTGCGTCCGCAATATTCAGGAGATACGTGACGAATGTCCGAGACGACAATCAATTCATCTTCCCGGAGTACGGCTTTAGTTGCCTGTACCTCCTTCGCAGTATTTTTAACCTATCTGACCGCAGGCCTGGCGCTGCCGGTTATTCCGCTGTTTGTACATCAGGAGCTGGGCTACAGCAACCTTATGGTTGGCGTGGCGGTAGGCATCCAGTTTTTCGCCACGCTGTTGACGCGTGGACTGGCCGGCAAGCGGGCCGATCGCCACGGTGCAAAAATCACTACCCAGCAGGGCATGATGGCAATCGCATTGGTTGGCGTCGCCTATTTGCTGGCGGCTCAGCTGGCGCTGCCAGCGGCAGGAAAATTCGCGCTGCTGGCGCTGGGCCGACTGCTGTTAGGGTTTGGCGAAAGCCTGCTGTTGACCGGCAACATGACCTGGGGACTGGGGCTGGTCGGGCCGAAGCGCTCCGGCCTTGTAATGTCCTGGAACGGCATGGCCATCTACGGCGCGCTGGCGGCTGGCGCGCCGCTGGGGCTGTGGATCCATGCGCACTGGGGGTTTAGCGGGCTGGGCGTCGTTGCGCTTGTCCTGCCGCTGCTGGCACTGGCGTTGAACAGCAGGATCCGGGCGGTTCCAACCCAGAGCGGCGAACGCCCATCGCTGTGGCGCGTGGTGGGACAAATTTTGTCACCGGGCAGCGCGCTGGCGCTGCAGGGCGTGGGTTTTGCGGTAATCGGCACCTTTACTTCGCTATGGTTTGCAGAGCGTCACTGGGGCAATGCGGGTTTTGCCCTGAGCGCCTTTGGCGGTGCTTTTGTATTGATGCGCATCTTTTTTGGCAACTTGCCTGACCGTTTGGGCGGCGTTCGCGTTGCGGTAGCTTCACTGGCCATTGAGGCGGCTGGACTGGTGCTGCTGGGATTTTCATTCAACGGCTGGATGGCGCTGGCGGGCGCAGCGCTGACCGGCTGCGGCTGTTCACTGGTCTTCCCGGCGTTGGGCGTGGAAGTGGTGAAACGCGTAGCGCCTCAGGTGCGAGGCACGGCGCTGGGCGGATTCGCTGCCTTTCAGGATGTGGCCTACGGCATCAGCGGACCGCTGACCGGCCTGCTGGCGACCTCGCTGGGGTATGGCTCGGTTTATTTTGCCGCTGCCGCATGCGCTTTGCTTGGCCTGCTGCTGTCACTGTTAATGGTGCGTCAGGTAAAAACGCCATCCGCACTATCATAGCGCTTATCACTACTGGCGGGCATAGATTCAGAACAGGGCCGCCAGCCGGTTCACGCCGCTGATGATTTCCGCGCGCTCCAGCGCGGAAAACCCCAGCAGCCAGCCCTGCTGTTCCGGCATATCGTTAAGCCAGCAGGGTGCCAGACGCGGCAACAGCAGCTGTTGCGCCGCTGCCCGTGCGGTCAGTTCAGCTTCATCCCCTTTACGCAGTAAAACCGTCATCTGCAGGCCGCCACGGCAGGGCAGTATCTCCAGCTGATCGGGCAACAGGGTGGTAAGCCGCTCCTGCAACAGATCACGCCGGCTGTGATAAAGCTGGCGCATCAGCCGCAGATGCGCTGCGTAATGGCCCTGCTCAATAAAGGCTGTGGTCACCGCCTGCGGCAGTTGTGCGCTGTGCCCATCCATCACGCTTCGTAAACGGATCAGCGGCGTCACCAGCGGTTCAGGCACCACCATCCATGCCAGACGCAGCGAAGGGAACAGCGATTTGGAAAAGGTGCCAAGATAGATGGTGCGCTGTGGCGCCAGTCCCTGCATGGCGGGCATCGGCTGCGCGTCGTACCAGAATTCGCTGTCGTAATCATCTTCGATAATCCAGCTTTGCCGCTTTTCTGCCAGCGCCAGCCACGCCAGCCGACGTTCAAGGCTAAGCGCCGGGCCAGCGGGATATTGATGCGAAGGCGTTAGGTAGATAAGCCGTGGCGTACCGTCGCCGGGTACGGCTCCCTGCTCATCAACCGCTACGCCAGTCACGCGCGCGCCTGCGCTATGAAAAGCGTGGCGCGCTCCGGGATAGCCCGGATTTTCCATCCATACCTCTTCGCCGCTGTCGAGCAGTAGCAGCGCCAGCATCTGTAATGCCTGCTGCGAGCTGGTTAACACCAGCAACTGCTCAGGCTCACAGCGCACGCCGCGCGCCTGAGCCAGCCAGGTGCTTAATGCCTGACGCAGCGGCAGCCAGCCTTGTGGATCGCCATAACGCATCAGGGCGTTACCATGCAGTTTTTGCTGGCGAGCAGTGAGCCTGCGCCAAAGCTCATGAGGAAATGCGCGCAGTTCCGGCGAGCCAGCGGCAAAAGCGTGAGGAAAGGGCGGATCCTGGCAGCCTCCGCTGGTGATGACCGTAGCTGCTCGTGCTGAAGGGGTAAAGGACAACGCGGCGGTGGATCTGCTGGCGGCGGGAGCGCGCACCGTAATAGCCACAAACGTTCCCTGGCCGGTTTTGCGATGCAGATAGCCTTCGCTTTCCAGCTGGCCGTAGGCGGCCTCTGCCGTTACCCGTGACAGTTTTAGCTCAGCGGCCAATAAACGCGAAGAGGGCAGACGGCTTCCTGCCGGCAGGCTGCCTTCGCTAATGGTCTGACGCAGCGCGCCGCAGAGCCGGTCACGCCGGGTCGCGCCCGTTTGGGCGGCGTAAAGCATGGAGATACGTGCGCTAAGCGAGGCCATAATGGGTCTTATCAGCAAAGAATAATCGGTATCAGTCATCATACCGAAGTACCGTTATGATGGCAGAAAAACCAACGGAGAAAAAACATGTCAATGACTTCCAGCGTTCTGGCTTTCCCCCCACCTGAAGCGGAGGCCAGCGCAGTCTGGCTGGCACATAAACTGGCGTATTACGCTGATGCATGGGACGTAGCCGAAGACTTAGCCAATGGCGTAACGGATATCGTGGTAATAGATGCACGTTCAGCGCAGGCGTGGCAGGCCGGGCATATCTGCGGCGCAGTGAATTTTCCCCATCGCGATATGACGCCGGAGAGTCTGGCGCGCCTCGATCGCAGCAAGGTCTATATCACCTACTGCGATGGCATCGGCTGCAATGGTTCGACTAAGGCGGCGTGGAAACTGGCCAGCGCCGGGCTGCGGGTAAAGGAGCTGATCGGCGGACTCGATTTTTGGCGTCGCGACCAGCATCCGGTTGTTACGGGAGATAGCCCTGGTGAATGGCCGCAGCAGGCTACGGCGCGTGACTGCGGCTGTTAATTAAAACAGCAGCCAAAGCAGGCCGATAACCAGCAGCACTATCAGCGCCGCCAGAGCAGGCCGGTTCGCCAGCGGCTGCAGCGGAGCCGGAAGCCAGGGAACCAGCGGATTATAGATAGGTTGCGGATTAATATCGCTGGCTGCCCGCGGCGTCTCGCTTTCGCTAATGCGTTCGGCGCGACGGGAAAATAGCAGATTCAGCAGATCCTGTGCCTGCGCGGTAGTCAAAATGGTCTGCGGCGTCGCCTGGAAATTCTGCTGGCTGTACGTTTCCAGCATCTGCTGTTCAGCATTATCCAGCGGATGCTTCAGCGCGGTCTCCAGCATATGCAGCGTTGGCGCATGCTGCTGGCTCAGTGTCTGACGAACCTGCAAATATTGCGTCAGCAGCGGAAAGTGGCGTAACGGGATAGGATCGCCGCTTTTCAGACCGACCAGCTTCAGGGCCGATGACCAGACCGTTGAGGGCTGCTCGCCGGTTGCGGCTGCCAATTTGACCACTTGTTGATTCAGCGTCTGATGTTCTGCAGGCAGCAGCGAGCGATCGCTGTTACGCGTTAACTGCGGCTGCGGAATGGTCATTTGCCCATTCTGCAACATGGTCAGCACCTGACGTAGCTGATCCTGCGACAGCGAACTGAGCACCGTATGACCAAAATGCTGGCGGATAAAATCGCTAACGGCCTGCCGGTTATTGCCCTGCGGCAGCAGCTCGGTCAGCTGGTGTAACAGTTGGCGGGTAGCGTGATTATTTTGTACCTGCGTAAGCCTGCCATTAAGAAAGTTTTCCGCAGCGGGGAAGTGGCGCGACTGCAACTCGGCATCGTTTTTCACTCCCACCTCACGGCGTAATCCCGCCCACAGCTCAGGCGCTTTCAGGGTACTGAGCGACATAATGCGCACCACCAGCCTTTCCAGCGTAGTGCGCTGGCCAGGAGAAAGCGGTTGCTCGCCGGGTGTGCCGCCGCTGCGCGGGGCCTGGCCGGATACGCCGGGTACAGTAGTACGATCGCCCTGGGGCGCGCCGGGGCCAGTAAGAGGTTGCATGGCGGAATCCTTAAAACGGCAGGTCAATATCCGGGGCGCGCCGGAAAAATAGAATAGTCGGCTATGATACCAATCCTGGCGCGGAAAATGTAGGGAATCAGGTGGGATAATTCATTACTGGCGGCGTTTATTACGGGCCGATGCGGGGAAGTCGCAGCACCGGCCCGATTCAGCGCGGAAAAAGCATACAATCTCAGCGTGTCAGGCCGCCGGATCGTTAGCCGCACGCTGCGCGGCAGTCAGCGGTATGCGCAGGCGCTGCGCCACAATCACGCCAAGCAGCGTAATGCCGCCGCCGATAAAATGATAACTTTGCAGGGTTTCATGCAAAAACAGCACGGCAATTATCGCAGTAAATATCGGCACCAGATTCATGAAAATGCTGGTAGTGCTGGCACCCATGCGCAGTACGCCCTGGATCCAGAGGAATGGCGCGATAATCGAGGCGGGAATACCGGCAAACAGCACCAGCGGGATATTCTGGGCGGTCAGGCTGATATCCGGCGCACGTAAAAAGCCGGGAATTAGCAACAGTACACCGAAGAAAATCTGCATATAGAGGCTTTGCCAGCCCGGCAGGGTAAGCGCCCAGCGCCGGGTCAGGACACCATACAGTGCGTACGAGGTTGAGGCGGCAAACATCATTAGTTCGCCGTTGCCCATACCGTGCGTCAGCAGCTGAGCCGGGTTCCCCTGGCTTACCAGCCAGGTAAGTCCACCGAATGAAAGCAGGCTTCCCAGCAGAATTCCCAACGTCGGCGCAACACGCAGAATAACCACGCTTAACAGTACCGTCAGCAGCGGGATCAACGCGTTCAGGATGCCCATAAACAGAGCGGTCACGCTGTGCGCTGCGTAATAGGTCAGGCACTGGTACAGCACCATACCCAACAGGCCAAGCACCAGCAGCTTCCACCATACCTGCGCCACCTCACGACGATTGCGCCAGACGGCAGGCAGTACAAAGGGCGTTAGCGCCAGCAGCGCCAGCAGCCAGCGATAAAGGGAGATTGCCGCCGGATCGATAGCGCCAGCGGAAAGCTTGCTGACAATGGCGTTAACCGACCAGATCAGCACCGCAAACAAGGGAAATAAAAAGCTCATAATGGTTTCAACGTCTTTGAATCAATAGTGGGCAGTGTACGCTTGTCCGTTTTCAGACAGATAGTTAATATCAGACAAAATTTATCACTGACCGGACAGACAGGCGTTCGGCGCAGCCGGGAGAAAAGATGGTTCAGCTTGTTTATCAGGAACCCGCTTTTGCCAGCGATTTCCGTTTCTTCCTGCGTTATGAGCAAACCAATGCCCGCACGGAATATTTGCCGCACGCGCACCGCTGGGGGCAACTGATTTTTGTCGAAGGGAACGTATTGCAGATAGAGGCGGAGGGCAAACGCCTGCTGACGCCCGCCGCGTTCCCGGTCTGGATCCCGCCTGAGCATCAACATGCCAGCTATAACCATAAGCATACCCGGCTACTGACCTTTAATATCGCTGTGGAACGCTGCGTCGGCATGCCAACACAGGCCTGCCTGATCCAAAGCGGTCCGATCGTTAAGGCGATTATGGCCGATTTCGCCGCACGGCAGCTGCATATGCCGCAGACCACGGCTGATTTACGTCTCTGCGAAGTGGTGCTGGATCAACTGTTGCAGGTGCCGGTGCAGGAGAGCTATCTGCCGCGCTCCGATGATAAATATCTGGCACCGGTGCTGCAGGCGCTGGAAAACCATCCCGGCGATAACCGTACGCTGGCGCAGTGGGCGAAGCAGGTCTATACCACCGAGCGTACGCTGGCGCGGCGCTGTCAGGCTCAGTTGGGGATGACTTTTAGCGAGTGGCGACAGCGGCTGCGATTCCTGCAGGCGATTTCGCTGCTGGAGCAGGGGATGCAGGTGCAGGATATTGCGCTGGAACTGGGCTACAGTTCCTCTTCCGCGCTGATTGTTATGTTTCAGCAGCAGGCGGGCACCACGCCGGAGCGCTACCGGGCGCGTCGACGGCACGTCGCGGCATGAATTCCCTGTCTGGATATGGCAACATAACCGCCAATTTTTCAGTCGATGCAGGAAAGCCGTTGTGAAAATTCTGGTAGATGAAAATATGCCTTATGCCCGTGAGCTATTTAGCCGCACCGGGGAGGTGGTTGCGGTACCCGGTCGGCCCGTTCCCACCGGGGCGCTGAACGATGCGGATGCGCTGATGGTACGCTCGGTCACTAAGGTGAATGAGGCGCTGCTGGGCGGCAAAGGGATAAAGTTTGTTGGCACCGCCACGGCGGGTACCGATCATGTCGATGAGGATTTTCTGGCGCGCGCCGGGATTGGTTTTTCCGCTGCGCCCGGCTGCAACGCCATCGCCGTAGTGGAGTACGTTTTTTCTGCGCTGCTGATGCTGGCGGAACGTGACGGCTTTCAGCTACGCGATCGCACCGTGGGAATTGTCGGCGTTGGCAACGTTGGCGGTCGTCTGCAAAAACGGCTGGAAGCACTGGGCATTAAGACGCTGCTGTGCGATCCGCCGCGTGCCGATCGCGGCGACGCGGGTGAGTTTCATTCACTGGAGAAGCTGGTGGCGGAAGCGGATGTGCTGACCTTCCATACGCCGCTGCATAAAGCGGGACCTTATCGGACGCTGCACCTGGCCGATGAAACGCTGCTGCAGGCGTTGAAGCCAGACTCAATTTTAATCAACGCCTGCCGTGGACCGGTGGTGGATAACGCCGCCTTGCTGCGGGTGCTGCAGCAGCGTCGCGATTTAAGCGTGGTGCTGGATGTGTGGGAACCGGAGCCGGATCTGAACGTGGCGCTGCTGGAGCGGGTAGATATTGGCACCCCGCATATTGCTGGCTATACGCTGGAAGGAAAAGCGCGCGGCACCACGCAGGTGTTTGAAGCCTGGACGCGCTTTATCGGTCAGGCGCAGCAGGTGGAGCTGGAGACACTGCTGCCTGCGCCGGAGTTTGGCTGCATTACGCTGCGCGGCCCGCTCGATCAGCCAACGCTAAAACGTCTGGCGCATCTGGTGTATGATGTGCGCCGCGATGATGCGCCGCTGAGAAAAGTCGCAGGCCAGCCCGGTGAATTTGATCGCCTGCGCAAGCAATATCTGGAACGACGCGAATGGTCATCGCTGCGGGTTGAGTGTGATAACGCTGACGCGGCGGCATTGCTGCAACAGCTGGGCTTTAATGCGGTCCATCAGCCAGCATAACCCTTATTATTTCGCCTGCGCTTATCGCAGGGGAATAATCTGAATCAACGGGCGGTGAATATCACCGCCTTCTGTTTTTATGTCATTGTCTGGAGTAAACCAACATGTCTGACGGCTGGAATATTGCGCTTTTAGGCGCGACAGGCGCAGTAGGGAACGCTTTACTGGAGTTGCTGGCCGAACGCCAGTTCCCGGTTGGTGAAATGTATTTGTTGGCAAGCGAGCGTAGCGCTGGAGAAAGCGTACGGTTTGCCGGGCACTCTTTGCGTGTTCAGGACGCCAGTGAGTTTGACTGGTCGCAGGCGCAGCTGGCCTTTTTTGTGGCCGGTCGCGAGGCGTCGGCGCGCTACGCAGAGGAAGCCGCCAGCGCGGGTTGTCTGGTGATCGACAGCAGCGATCTGTTTGCGCTGGAACCCGATGTGCCGCTGGTGGTGCCGGATGTGAATCCTCAGGTACTGGCAGACTACCGTAACCGCAATATCATCAGCGTTGCGGACAGCCTGACCAGTCAGCTGCTGAGTGCCATCAAGCCGCTTACCGATCAGGCCGGTCTGGGCCGTCTGCAGGTGACTAATCTGCTGTCGGTATCGGCGCACGGCAAGGCGGCAGTAGATTCGCTGGCGGGCGAAAGCGCGCGTCTGCTGAACGGCCTGCCAGCTGAAGAGCATCACTTTGGCCGTCAGCTGGCGTTTAACCTGCTGCCGCAGTTGCCGGACAACACCGGCAGCGTGGAAAGCGAACGTCGGCTGGTTGAACAGGTGCGTAAAGTACTGCAGGACGAAGGATTACCGATCGCGGTCAGCAGCGTGCAGGCGCCGGTGTTTTACGGCAATGCGCAGATTGTGCATCTGGAAAGCCTGCGTCCGCTTTCTGCGGAAGAGGCGCGCGATGAGCTGTCGCGCATTGATGAGATTGTGTTGTCGGATGAAAACAGCTATCCGACCCAGGTAACGGATGCCTCAGATAATGCCAATCTCAACGTGGGTTGTCTGCGTAACGATTACGGTATCCCGGAGCTGCTGCAGTTCTGGTCGGTGGCCGATAATGTGCGCTTCGGCGGCGCGCTGATGGCGATAAAAACTGCTGAAAAGCTGGTACAGGAGTATCTGTACTAATGACGCAGGCGGTTAACCCGGGCGCCTGTAAACTGGCGCTCGGTATTGAATATGACGGCAGCCGTTATTATGGCTGGCAGCGACAGCAGGAAGTGCGCAGCGTGCAGGCACGTCTGGAGCAGGCGCTGTCGCAGGTGGCAAACCATGACGTTACGGTATTTTGTGCCGGACGTACCGATGCGGGCGTACACGGCACCGGCCAGGTGGTGCATTTTGAAACCACATCGGTACGGAAAGACGCCGCCTGGACGTTGGGCGTTAACGCTAATCTGCCGGACGATATTGCTGTGCGTTGGGTAAAAGCGGTGCCGGACGAATTTCATGCGCGTTTTAGCGCAACGGCGCGGCGTTATCGCTATGTGATTTATAATCACCGGCTGCGTCCGGCGATTTTGCACGGTGGCGTAACGCATTTTCATCTGCCGCTGGATGTGGAAAAAATGCACCGCGCCGGGCAGTGTTTGTTGGGCGAAAACGACTTTACCTCGTTTCGTGCGGTGCAGTGTCAGTCGCGCACGCCCTGGCGTAATGTAATGCACCTTAACGTCAGCCGCCACGGCGGTTATGTGGTGGTGGATATCAAGGCTAACGCGTTTGTTCATCATATGGTGCGCAATATCGTTGGCAGTCTGCTGGAGATCGGCTGTGGCAATCAGCCCGAAGGCTGGATGGCTGAGCTGCTGGCGGCCAAAGATCGTAAGCTGGCCGCCGCAACGGCCAAAGCGGAGGGACTTTATTTAGTCGCCGTTGATTACCCGGCGCATTTTGCTTTACCCCGGCCTCCGATGGGGCCGCTGTTTCTCGAAGATTAACTTTCAGGCGCTGCCGCTCACTAAGGAAGAGTTATGGATCTAATCCATTTTGTTGTTGATTTTATCCTGCATATTGATGTCCATATGGCCGAGCTGGTGGCGCAGTATGGCATGTGGGTATACGCCATTCTGTTTCTGATTTTGTTTTGCGAAACCGGACTGGTGGTAACGCCGTTTTTACCCGGCGATTCGCTGCTGTTTGTCGCAGGCGCGCTGGCGGCGCTGCCGGATAACGATCTCAACGTGCATATTATGGTAACGCTGCTGGTGATCGCTGCGGTGCTGGGCGATGCGGTTAACTACACTATTGGGCGGCTGTTTGGCGCACGGCTCTTCAGCAATCCCAACTCGCGTATTTTCCGCCGCAGCTATCTGGATAAAACCCACGCTTTTTACGAGCGTCACGGCGGAAAAACCATTATTCTTGCGCGCTTCGTGCCGATCGTCCGCACCTTTGCGCCGTTCGTCGCGGGTATGGGACATATGTCCTATCGCCATTTCGCGCTGTTTAACGTAGCCGGTGCGCTGCTGTGGGTGTTGTTGTTCTCTTATGCGGGCTACTTCTTTGGCGCGCTGCCGATGGTTCAGGAAAATCTGAAGCTGTTGATTGTGGCGATTATCGTGGTATCGATACTGCCGGGCGTAGTGGAAATATGGCGTCATCGCCGTGCGGCCCGCCAGCAAAAACAGCCTTAAGCTATCGGCGCTAACGGGTATGACCAGATTTTTATCCACAGCGCGTAATGGTTATGGTTTAATGAGCGACATTTATGGTCTGCTGAAGACGGCTTCAGCAGCAACAAGAAAAACTGGTCTCACCAGGTTCAAACAGAAAGGTCATCAATGAGCTGGATTGAACGAATTCTCAATAAGAGCACAATTACCCCGTCGCGCAGAGCAAACATTCCTGAAGGGGTTTGGACAAAATGCGACAGCTGTGGGCAGGTGCTTTACCGTGCCGAGCTGGAGCGCAACCTGGAAGTTTGCCCAAAATGCGACCATCACATGCGTATGCATGCGCGCGAGCGCCTGCACAGCCTGTTAGATCAGGGCACGCTGGTTGAGCTGGGCAGCGAACTGGAACCGAAAGACGTTCTCAAGTTCCGCGACTCCAAGAAGTATAAGGATCGCCTGGCTGCGGCGCAGAAAGAAACCGAGGAGAAAGACGCGCTGATCGTCATGAAGGGCACGCTGCACAGCATGCCGGTCGTGGCCGCCGCGTTTGAGTTCTCCTTTATGGGCGGCTCAATGGGCTCCGTCGTCGGTGCGCGCTTTGTCCGTGCGGTAGAGCAGGCGCTGGAAGATAACTGCCCGCTGATCTGTTTCTCCGCCAGCGGCGGCGCCCGTATGCAGGAAGCGCTGATGTCGCTGATGCAGATGGCGAAAACCAGTGCAGCACTGGCGAAAATGCGTGAGCGCGGTCTGCCTTATATTTCTGTATTAACCGACCCGACCATGGGCGGCGTTTCCGCCAGTTTCGCCATGCTGGGCGACCTGAACGTGGCGGAGCCGAAAGCGCTGATTGGTTTTGCCGGCCCGCGCGTGATTGAGCAGACGGTACGTGAAAAACTGCCGCCGGGCTTCCAGCGCAGCGAGTTCCTGATTGAAAAAGGCGCGATCGATTTGATTATCCGCCGTCCGGAAATGCGCTATAAACTGGCAAGCCTGCTGGCGAAAATGCAGAATCTGCCTGCACCGCTGCCCGATCATGTTGATCAGCCGGACGAGCCGAAATCGGAAAGCCAAGAGGCCTGACAGATGATGGAAAGGCGTCTTACACGACGCCTTTCACCAATGAACCGTAACCTTGTGAACGGGATCCATGGAAAATCTTCACCTTCCTCAAGCCACGTCGCCTCTGGCCGCGTGGCTTTATTATCTTGAGCGTCTGCATACGCAGGCCATCGATCTCGGTCTGACGCGCGTTGAGCGCGTAGCCCGTACGCTCGATCTGTTAAAACCCGCCCCCTTTGTGTTTACCGTTGCCGGCACTAACGGCAAAGGCACCACCTGCCGCACCCTGGAGACGCTGCTGATAGCCGCCGGTTATCGCGTTGGCGTTTACAGCTCGCCGCATCTGCTGCGCTATACCGAGCGGGTGCGGATTCAGGGCGATGAACTGCCGGAAACGGCGCATACCGCCAGTTTTGCCGCGATTGAAGCAGGGCGCGGCGAAACCTCGCTGACCTATTTTGAGTTCAGTACGCTATCGGCGCTGCAGCTGTTTAAACAGGCGGCGCTGGACGTGGTGATTCTGGAAGTGGGGCTGGGTGGCCGTCTTGATGCCACCAATATCGTGGATGCGGACGTGGCGGTGATCACCAGTATCGCGCTGGACCATACCGACTGGCTGGGACCGGATCGTGAAAGCATTGGCCGCGAAAAGGCGGGCGTTTTCCGTGCAGGCAACCCTGCCGTGGTCGGCGAGCCTGACATGCCGCAGAGTATCGCCCAGGTGGCGCACGAAAAAGGCGCGCAGCTGTTGCAGCTGGGCCGCGACTGGCACTGGCAACCGCAGGAGAGCGGCTGGCGTTTTTGCAATGCCAGCATAACGCTGGAAAATCTGCCGCTGCCGCAGGTGCCGCTGCCTAACGCGGCCACCGCGCTGGCGGCGCTGAGCGCCTCAGGTCTGCACGTCAGCGAAGCGATTATTCGTCAGCATCTGGATAAAGCCGTGCTGCCGGGACGCTTCCAGACCGTGGCACAGCAGCCGCAGGTGATTCTGGACGTGGCGCACAATCCCCATGCCGCAGGTTATCTGGCCGCACGGCTGGCGCAGCTGCCGAAAACGGGGCAGGTGCATGCGGTAGTGGGCATGCTGCATGATAAAGATATTGCCGGTACGTTGGCATCTCTGACACCGCAGGTTGATCGCTGGTATTTAGCGCCGCTGGAAGGCCCGCGCGGGGCCAGCGCAGAGCAGCTGATGGCCGAGCTACAAACGGATCGGGCAATCGCCTTTGGTTCTGTTACCGAAGCATGGCAGGCCGCCATGCAGCAGGCGGCTGTACAGGATATTGTGCTGGTATGTGGATCATTCCATACCGTGGCACAGGTCATGGAAGCGATGGAAACGGAGAAGGGCAGTGGCAAGTAAGTTTCAGAACCGTTTAGTCGGCACGGTGATTCTGGTCGCCGTTGGCGTCATTGTATTGCCGGGCCTGCTTGACGGGAAAAAAAAGCATTATAAAGAGGAGTTTGCGGCGATCCCGCTGGTGCCGAAACCGGACGATCAGCAGGATAGCGATATGGTGCCGCCGGTCACGCAGTCGCTGCCATCCCAGCCGCCGGAAGGCGCTGGCGCGGCGATCGAAGGCGACAGTAATCGTCCGCAGCAGATGGGCGATAACGGCGCTGCGATACCGCAGCCCAACAGTGAACCATCGGTAGTCGCGCCGCCGCCAGTGGTGCAGTCGCCGCCACAAGTGAAAACAGAGCGACCGAAGCCGGTTGAGCAACCCAGGCCGAAGCCTAAGCCAGCAGAAATGCCGAAGCCGAAACCGGTAGAGACGCCAAAGCCGGTGGAAACGCCGAAACCGGCAGAGCAAACGGCTCCGACAGGGCAGGCCTGGATGGTACAGCTGGGCGCGCTGAAAAATGCTGCCAAGGTTAATGAGATTGTGGCGCAGCTGCGTCTCTCCGGCTATCGTGCCTGGACCGTGCCGTCAACGCCGGTACAGGGGCAGATTACCCGCATTTACGTTGGTCCGGATGCCTCAAAGGCTAAAATGCAGGCTGCGGTAGGCGAACTGAAAAGTATCTCTGGCCTGGGCGGCGTGGTTAAACCTTACAGCGCACGCTAAAGAGCCCGCGCAGCAGGGGATCCCGCACGGGGATTGCCGCTGCGCCTGCTCCCGCTGCGGTTTTTTTATTCGCTTTTTTATTTTTATGGGATGGGGAAAACGCTACGCAAACGTTTTCTTTTTCTGTTAGAATGCGCCCCGAACTGGATGCAGGGGCACTGTCGCTGGAAGAGTTCATGGTCTGGATAGATTACGTCATCATTGGGATTGTTGGTTTTTCTGCTCTTGTCAGCCTGATTCGTGGGTTTGTTCGGGAAGCTTTATCTCTTATCACCTGGGGATGCGCATTCTTTGTTGCCAGTCATTACTATCCCTTCCTTGCTGTCTGGTTCACCGGGTTTGACGATCAGCTGGTGCGCAACGGCATTGCCATCGCCGTTCTCTTTATTGCTACCCTGATTGTCGGAGCAATAGTGAACTATGTGATTGGCTCGCTGGTCGAAAAAACGGGTTTGTCGGGAACCGACAGAGTACTGGGTGTCTGCTTCGGGGCGCTGCGCGGCGTGCTGATCGTTTCAGCGATGCTGTTCTTCCTCGATACCTTTACCGGCTTTTCCAAAAGCCCGGACTGGCAGCAGTCTCAGCTGATTCCTGAGTTCAGTTACATCATCAGATGGTTTTTTGACTATCTGCAAAGCACGTCGAGTTTTTTACCCCGGTAATCGCGCCGGGTGTGCGGCCAATGAGGATATGACAACATGTGCGGTATTGTCGGTATCACCGGTTTTATGCCGGTCAACCAGTCGATTTATGACGCGTTAACGGTGCTTCAGCACCGTGGGCAGGATGCCGCAGGCATTTGTACCATCGATGCGCTGAACTGTTTCCGTCTGCGCAAAGCGAACGGGCTGGTCAACGATGTGTTCGAAGCTCGCCATATGCAGCGTTTGCAGGGCAATATGGGCATCGGTCATGTGCGTTATCCTACCGCCGGTAGCTCCAGCGCGTCCGAAGCGCAGCCTTTCTACGTCAACTCCCCGTACGGTATTACCCTGGCCCACAACGGTAACCTGACCAATGCGCACGAGCTGCGTAAGCAACTGTTTGAAAGCGGCCGCCGTCATGTGAATACCACCTCGGATTCGGAAATTCTGCTGAATATTTTTGCGCAGGAGCTGGATCGCTGCCCGCATCACCCGCTGGAAGCCGATGATATTTTCTCTGCCGTTGCCGCCGTACATCAGCATGTGCGCGGCGCCTACGCCTGCGTGGCAATGATTATCGGTCACGGCATGGTCGCCTTCCGCGATCCTAACGGTATCCGTCCGCTGGTAATGGGCAAGCGTGAGCTGGCTGAAGGTCGCACTGAATATATGGTGGCTTCGGAAAGCGTGGCGCTGGATACGCTGGGCTTTGAGTTTCTGCGCGACGTAGCGCCGGGCGAAGCGGTGTATATCACCGTTAACGGTCAGCTCTATACCCGCCAGTGCGCTGAAAATCCGCGTAATAACCCATGCCTGTTTGAATATGTTTATTTTGCTCGCCCGGACTCTTTTCTGGATAAGATTTCGGTCTACAGCGCCCGCGTACGTATGGGCACCAAGCTTGGCGCGAAAATCGCCCGCGAATGGGAAGACCTGGATATTGACGTGGTGATCCCGATCCCGGAAACCTCTACTGACGTGGCGCTGGAAATCGCCCGCATCCTTGATAAGCCTTACCGTCAGGGCTTTGTGAAAAACCGCTATGTTGGCCGTACCTTTATCATGCCGGGTCAGCAGCTGCGTCGTAACGCAGTGCGCCGTAAACTGAATGCCAACCGTGCTGAGTTCCGCGATAAGAATGTGCTGCTGGTGGATGATTCCATCGTGCGCGGCACCACGTCAGAACAGATCATTGAGATGGCGCGCGAAGCGGGCGCGAAGAAGGTTTATCTGGCTTCCGCCGCACCGGAAATCCGTTTTCCGAACGTCTATGGCATCGATATGCCGAGCGCTACGGAACTGATCGCACACGGTCGTGAAGTGGAAGAGATCCGTCAGCTGATTAAAGCCGATGCGCTGATTTTCCAGGATCTTGATGATTTGATCGAAGCGGTACGCGAAGAAAATCCGGATATTGAGCAGTTTGAATGCTCGGTCTTTAACGGTATCTACGTCACGAAAGATGTCGATCTGCAATATCTGGAATATCTGCAATCGCTACGTAATGACGATGCCAAAGCGCTGGCGCGTCAGAACGAGGTGGAAAGCCTCGAAATGCACAACGAAGGTTAAACTTCTTTGCGGGCCGGTTATCCGGCCCGCAGCTTTTCTGTTACAGACGACAATGCTCGTCAACAGCCAGATTGCTGCCTCCATCTGTACCTCATTGTTGTTTATCTCCTGCTTGTTTATCGCGTTCGTCGGTTATTAGGGCAGGTTGAGCCGTATTGTTAAAGGCTACAGGCATCAAACCTGAGCTGTTGAGCCTGCCTCTGATTCCCACTATTCCTTCCTTTAACCGTGATTACGGACCGGGATGCTCACCCCATTAAAAAAATATACATAGATTTTATTAATTGGTTCTGTAGGTTACATTACCTTGCTGAATTTTCCCGCATGGTAGTATTAGCCCGTAGATAAAACATAATTACAGCCACTGCCTAAACCCATTGTCAATAACAGCAATTAGCTAACTATATTGAGTTATTAAAACGTAAAGCGGCCTTTTTATAATAATAAAATAGCCATTTAATTACTTAAGCCAAATTTTAATTACAGTTTTATTTTTAATGTGTTTTCTCTGACAAATAAAAAGAGATGAGCATCTCTAAATGGCACAGCAGTCTTTTATTTAGATGTGATCATTTACAGGCTAAAGAATTTCAAACTATAAGAAAAAGATATGGGTTAAATAAATATGATGTCGTCAGGCTGTAATTTTTCTTACCTGAATCATAAAATTAAAATTTTTCAATTACAGAGTCGAAGTATTACTTTCGCTAATATTCATACCATCACAACAGTAAGGTTAATTTTTAATTAAATAACTGATATTTAGAGTTAAAAGATAAAATAACACCTCATTTAACTAATGAGGTGGCTGGTTTTACCGCCTGTCCCGGCAATAAGCGTTTTAGTTTAACTTATTGTTATATATATACTTTATCTGTTATGCATATTAACTTGAGTTTAAAGTAAAATAAAGTAAAGTAAGTATCAAGAAAGTTTTCAACGGTTTTTATTATAACGCCTTGTATTATATTGTTTTATTACAACAGGCATCAAATCAGCTATTTTATTAAAACTATTGCACCTCATATAAAAATAATATATATATTTCCCGTCGAATAAATTTATTTATTCAGACTTGATTATGTTTTTTAAAGGGAACTACATTCTTAACATCACTGTTCTTTGACTTCGGCTTTTTCGGGTCACTTATTTTGAGCAAGCAGTCTTAAAAAAGAATGTACCAGGGAATTGATAGTAGAAGCGCCTTGCACCTGATAACAGGTATCAAAGTACCATCTACCTAATAATAGGTATAAATCATATCTGATGCCAGATAACTGGCATTTCGGGCAACTCCTTTTAAATTTAATGCCAGGTGTTTATATTATGACTCAATATGCTTCTCCTTCATCAAATATCATTCGTTCGCTACTTCAGCATACACACTCTCTGTCTGTTTATGCCGAGGACATGCCCTATGCGTTAAAGGCTGAAATTTCTGAGTTCAACCTGAATACCGGTAACATGAGCCTGGAAGTGGAGTATGGCGGCTCGAATATTGAAAAATATCTGACCAGTGACGGCCTGATTTTTGATATCGAAACGTTGAAAGGTTCGCCCACCACTGAACGGGAGACCTATAGTCTTAGTAATATCCCTGCCAAACTGCACAAGACGAACAGCATGTTGTATCGTCTGGATTTTCAACTGCCTGATACTATTTTTTCTAACGATGATGAAGGCACTATCCGTGTTCCTTTTATTCTTGGTATGCAGGCCCGCGCCCACGTTGAAGTCTATCCACACGAACTTAACGTTCCTGGACGGTTGCGTGAATTATCTGTCAACTGCTGTATGGTCGAAGTAGATCTGGTTGAGAGTATTGCGCTGGACGTTGGCCTGGCGATCCCTGGTATTACGCTGGAGTTTCCTAATGGCGAAAGCTTCTTTGCCGAAGGCAGGATTCGCCATATACGGCCTTTCGGTAATCACGGTTATGCTGCGGTTTATATTAACTTTATCAATCTCTCGTCATCTCAGTTGCAGACGCTGTTTCACTTTGTCAATGAAGCGGAGAGAGAGGCTTCATATCGTATCGGTATGAGCGGCAAGCTGATTTTCAAGTCTCCTCTGTTTATTCCGGGTCATAAGGAATTAAAGATGTTAAAGCTGGCAGCGATTGAACGTGAAAAACGCGCACGCCATATTCCGATGGAGAGTGACGTCATTAACGTGGCGCACCAGCTCCAGGCCGGGTTGATGTATCTTAAATCCCGGAGTCAGTTCTCTATTGAAGTCTTTTATGGCTGTGCCGATGGCTTACTCAGCCTGGTGAGACGAGACCGTAAAGCTTTTCTCTGTGCCCTGTCGGTATTGTGGAATAAGCCAGAATGGGTCAGGCATGCGGTACAGGTCGCCGGTAAACTGGCTGATATGCTGCTGCTGCGTAACCCGAATCACCCACAGGTGCGTGAAGCTGTGCTGGGTGCGTTAATGCACACTATGGGTAAACCCCTGTTACTGAGCGCAAGCCTGCCTTCGCTGAAACTCTCGATGAATCCGGCCCAGAAGGATATCCTTCGCGGTCATGTGGGAGAGCTTATCCGGAAACTGCCAGAATCAGGCTGGATGCCGGGCCCGGTTTGCCGCGATGTGATTGAGAATGCTAACGAGCGTTTGGATGGGACAGGCTACCCGGCGGGCAAGCGCGGCGAGCAACTTTCGGAGCTATCGCGGCTGGTCTCAGTGATCAAGGCGATCAACAAGCTGGAACATCCACGTAATGATATCCCGGCACACTCGCCGCTGGAGGCTTACCGCCAGATAAATGAAGCGGGAAGCGCCTATGAAAAAGCGGCGCTTATTGAATATGTTCAACTCTACGGGCCATCGCCGATTGGAAGCCTGGCCAAATACGCTGGGGGTTTTCTGGCATGGGTGATGGATACTGACAGTAAGGGTGCTCCTGTTAAAATACATGTTATCAAGGATCTCCGTTTTCCTGATTCCAATATCAGCAGTGTGATTTCGCAAAGTGATATTTCACAAATTGGTAAGCTGGAAAAAATCGTTACGCCTGCAGATTCTGGTGTTACGCCGCCGGTTTACTAATCAGGCTGCTTTATCGCGATTATTGATTGATGGGCTGCCAGAGAGTTATGTATATCGAAGCAGCCTGTGTAAATTATCGCTGGCAAAAAGATTTTGCCAGTTTTACAGGAGCAGTACTTGCCAACAAAATAAACAGCGCAACGCAATACCGCCTGCCAAAGATTCATCTGACGGCATTGAATTTAATGGTATTCAATAATGCGGAAGCCTTCTTTTGCGGCTGGCTCAACAAAAAAATGGGTTATCCGTTCGAATTGTTCATCCGTTGCTGAAAAATTATGCGAGCCTGCAGCATTGCGGGCGCGTAAACGAGACTTACAGACTTCATCAGGAACGTTGAGATAGTGCAGGTAATGCTCAGCACCAGACTCTATAATGATGCTCATCATCCATTCACGATTCGCCAGCGTATTAGCCGGAAAATCTAAAACAATGCTTACTCCCGCCTCAAGTAATGAAACCAGGTGCGGTTTCATTGCCTCTCTCAGTTTTAGTGAGTACCGGACATAATCTGCAACAGACCGCATTTCGTCAGCATAGAGTGCCGCCAGCCATTGATCTTCACTAATCATCACTGTACCGGGCGATGTGGCTAATTTCGCTGAAAGCGTGGATTTTCCTGACGCGATTTTTCCACATAAAAGATGTAGCGTGGCTTTTCTGGTCTGGGTAGCGGTGGTCATGGTTTACCTCACTGGACAGGGATGTGTTGTATGACGCTGAACAGCTTTGATGATTTTCTGAAACTGCGGACACTGCATGTGGCTGGGCGCGCTACAGTTCGCCATGTGACGTAGCCCGTCGCGTACTTTTGTCAGACGCTCCAGTTATTTAAAATAGCGTTGTTCGCTTTTGGTGACATTTGCCGGTATTTCCAGGAGGGGATCCTGTATGACCGTTTTCATGATCATAGTGGAGGTTAGCCGCATGACCCCGGGGAGAGCCGACAGTTTTTCATCATAAACTTTCTGAAAGTCATCAAGGTCTCTTGTCAGAATCTGCAGCATAAAACCAGGATCGCCAAATAACCGGTGCGCCTGCACAATTTGCGGGACTTCCTTTACGGCTTTTTCAAACAGTGCCACCGACCAATTGGTATCTTCACGCAAAGTAACAAAGATAATTGCTGAAAAGTTGAGACCGATTTTGCGGGTATTAATCTGCGCACGATAGCCACAAATAATGCCTGAGTCTTCCATCGCCCGTACACGGCGGTGACAGGGAGACAAGCTCAGCCCGACGCGTTCAGCAAGGGCAGTAACAGATAAACGCCCGTCTTTTTGAAGTTCAGCAAGGATCTTCCGGTCTGTTTTATCCAATGAGCATTTCCTTCCACAAACTTGCCAGAGTCGGGGTTATTTTGAAAACACATTCTAACAATAGCCGGGTATTGTTTCTATCCGGTTTGTTAACAGAGTCCGGCCATTAAGTTGAAGGCGACGTGTCGCCAGTCCGCCTGGATTCAATAATGTTTCAAAAGGTCACGTAACTTTATGCAACAACCCATATCCCAGGACTCGTTCGCTCAGGGAATGAAAGATGCTCTTCCGCTGCTGCTCGCGATTGCTCCTTATGCCGTTATACTCGGTGCGCAGGCATCCCGTACCGGGCTAAGCACACCGGAGCTGGGCCTGCTGACCGGCCTGAACTTTGCCGGTGGCTCAGAGTTTGCTGCCATTCAGCTCTGGCGCGACCCGCTACCGGTGCTGACCATCATTCTGCTCACCTTTCTTATTAACAGCCGCCACATCATCATGAGCGCTGCGCTTACGCCCTATCTCAGGCATCAGCCCCGCAGAAAGGTGTTGCCGGCACTGTTCTTTATGGCTGATGAGGGTTGGGCGGTAACCTATTCCCGCACGCTTAAAAATGCGGCTGTCATGCCCGCCGATAAATGCCTTAACCTGAGCTATTTTATGGGCGCATGTTTTCCCTTCTGGCCGGTGTGGCTGGGCTTCTCCGTAGTGGGTGCGCTTGCTGGCCCTGCTCTTGGCAATGTGGAAATGTATGGCTTCGCTATGGCTTTTCCCGCCACGTTTATTGTGCTGCTGAGGGGAATGTGGAAAGGCTTCAGAGCGGCCCGTCCCTGGATGATAAGTCTGGCTGTGGCCGCCGTGGTGTATCTGATATTTCCGGGTCACGCTTATGTGCTGGCGGGTACGTTCAGTGGCCTGCTGGCGGCATGGTTTTGGGGAGATAAAGCATGAACACGGCTGCGTTATTCACTATTGCTGGCATGGCTATCGTGACGTATCTGACAAGAGTTCTGGGGTATCTTATGTTGCGTAACCGCCATCTTAATCTGCGTGCCCGAAGCGTTATGGAAAGTGCGCCCGGCTGTGTGATGGTGTCTGCTATTGCCCCTTACATGGTATCAACGAATCCGGCGATGGTTATAGCCATGCTAATTACAGTGGGCTGCGCTATCCGGCTATCGATGCTGCCGACACTGTTAATTTCCATCGCCTCACTCGGCATTTTGCAGATTGTACTGGGTTAAGGCAGTGATTTAATACGGCCTAATCTGGCTGTCATTGAGAGCTATGCCATTCATTTTATTCATTATAAAAAATACCTTTTCGTGCCATCTGCGTTCTTGCAGCGAGATATTTTAAGCGGGGGATGCGATGAATAGTAGAAATGACCATACATCCGCAAAAGTTTACTTAAATAGTATACGAACCGGTTCGTAACTTTTATATTGCTGAAAGGCGCTTCATAAAGTTGTTCGGCTGGAGAAAACCAACATGACACATTTTACACTTTATGGACGAGGTGAGTCGGGAAACACCTACAAAGCAGCCCTGATGCTCAATCTGTGTGGCCTCCCGTGGACACCACAATTCGTCAATTTTTTCAATGGCGCATCAAAGGCTGAATTTGCCCTCTCAGTCAATGAAATGGGCGAGATCCCGGTCCTTGAATTCGATGGAAGACGGCTGAGCCAGTCGGGTGTAATTCTGGAATATTTGTCCCGTTTTACAGGAAGGTTTGGCGCTGAAAATGAGATTGAGCGTCTTGAGATCCTTCGCTGGCTGTTATTTGATAACCACAGATTTTCCAGTTATTACGCGACCCTGCGCATGCTGGTAGGTCTCCGTAAAAGCGGCGAGTCAGAAGTCACAAAATTTTTGCGAATGCAGGCGGAAAATGCCTTCGCGACTGTGGAGAACCATTTGAAAGATCGAGAATTCATTGTAAGCAACAGGCCCACAATCGCGGATATTTCCATGGCCGGTTACGTTTATTTCACAGACGACACAGGAATACGCTTAGAAAGCTATCCTCAGACCCGCGCCTGGGCACAACGCCTGACAACCTTGCCGGGATGGGCTCATCCCTATGATCTGATGCCGCGAGCCATTCAGCAGGGATCTACATGAGCGTTAACCCAAAAAGTCGCAGCCCGGGTCGGCCCCGAAGTGAGGCATGCAGGGAAGCAGCGCTTCGTGCGGCCATCGAACTTCTGGATGAGCTGGGCTTTGCCGGGCTTTCAATCGATGGGATCGCTGCACGGGCCGGGATAGGTAAACGTACTATTTACAGATGGTGGTCGACTAAAGGTGCTGTTGTCATTGAGGCATTTTTAACTCAGATTTCGCCCAGAATTGTTTTTCCCGTAACCAATAATCCCGTTGAGGATCTTATTGCTCAACTACGATCTGTGGTTGCTGCCTACATCGGAAAAGATGGCAGAACGGTGCAACAGCTTCTGGCACTAGGGCAAGCCGATGAACACGTATTAAAAGCATTTGCTGAAGGTTACATCGAACCCCGGCGGCAGGCTGCGCGAGAGGCTCTGTACAGAATATTAGGTGCTGATACTGTAGACCGAATCGATATTGAAGAAGTAATCGATAGTATTTACGGGCCGATTTTCTATCGGCTGCTTGTGCAACACAGAGAACTTGATGAAGATTTCATCGAAAGGCACGTAAGAATTTATCTGTCAGGCCTGAGCAAGGAAATTATGCCTGAATCATAAAGCTTAAAAAACGGCCCGCTATTCCCTGATGTTATGGACTTAAATCAGGCGGCTTTCCCTTTCTGTCATCAGCTCGCGTTGGCTGTCTCATTATAATATGTGCTGAAAGAGGTTTAACGGGGCCTTTTCAGCGGCAAGCCCCGTCAAAACTTAATCTTCTGTCGGCAGAGGCAATAGCAGTATCGGGAGCAGACCGAGCAAAATCGCCGCTGATGCCGTCAGCAGCACACCTTCAATTGATGTGAAGCGCAGGAGCAGGCTTCCCGCCAGCGCACCTGAGCCAATCGCCACATTAAAAATAGCCACATAAATTGCCGAAGCGGCCTGCGCGGCAGCGCCAGCCAGCCGTAACAGCCACGTTTGAAAGCCGACAAAAATTACCGCAATGCCTGTTCCCCAGCCCAACAGCAGTAATCCAGTTACAGCCGGATGCTCCTGTAAAGGCAAGATGGCTAACAGCGCAACGGCGGCAGCCGCCATGATTAATGCTGTAATCGCCAGACCTTTCAAATGACGATCGATAAGCTTACCTGCCAGGACATTGCCAACAATACCCGCCAGTCCGAATACCAACAGCAGCATGCTTACCAGAGGGGCAGGCAAGCGTAAGGTTTCTGACAACAAGGGTTCTATCCAGGTAAAGGCTGCAAAATGAGCGGTAATCACACAGGCAGTGGCGAGATAAAGCTGTAAAAAAGTGCGCTGCGTTAAGAGCGCTGACAGCGCACGCAGCCCGATCGGAAATGCTGCACGCAGAGGTGGAACGCTGCAGGCGATAACGCAGGCGGTTAACAGAGCAATCACGGCAATAATAATAAAGGCGCTGCGCCATCCCGCCACGTTCGCCAGAAAATTAGCCAGCGGCACGCTTGCCACACTGGCGGCGGAAACCCCGCCAAAAATAATTGCGGTCGCTAATCCGAGGCGGGCAGGCGGAACCAACTGGGCGGCAACGGTGCCGATCAATGCCCAAAAAGCACCATGAGCCAGCGCGCCAGTGATGCGTGCCGCCAGCAGCAGATTGAAAGAACTGGCCCAGGCGACGGCAAGGCAGGATGCTGCCAGAACCAGCATCATGCCGGTCAGCAGCATATGGCGCGGAACGCGCTGCGGCAAAGCCCCGGAAAGCAGTGCGGCCACCGCTGCCACCCAGGCATAGGCCGTGACGATGATCCCGGTACCGGCCTGAGACTGGTTAAAATCCTGCGCCAGCGCTGAGAGCAGGCCAATCGGGGCCAGTTCGCTGGTCACAATAGTAAAAGCGCTAATGCCCAGCGCCACCACGGCCAGCCAGCTACGCCAGCTCTGTATGGCTGGCTTCTCAAGAATTGCGGTTCTGCTCATATCGGGTTCCTTTTCTTAAGTTGCTTACGCATCAAGACCTTTCATGCCTTCTGCGGTATAACGTTCGCCAGCTACCGGTAATGCCGTCACCGCCTCCCGTAATGCCGTTAGCTCTTGCGGGCTTAAGGTTACCCTGAGCGCCGCCGCATTCTCCTGCAAATGCAGGGGATTACAGGTGCCGGGAATGGGAATAATGTCTTCTCCCTGCGCCAGCAGCCAGGCAAGGGTAATCTGGGCTGCGGTACACGCTTTTTCTGCCGCCAGCGCAGCGATTACTTCAGCAAGCGGCCGGTTCCTGGCGATATTTTCCGGCTGAAAACGGGGCAGGCTGGCGCGGAAATCGCCGGGCGCAAAGGTTGTCGTTGGCTGAAAACGACCGGTTAAAAAGCCGCGTCCAAGCGGAGAGTAGGCCACCAGTCCGATACCCAGCTCCCGACAGGTCGGCAGCACTGCGTTTTCTACCTCGCGTGTCCAGAGGGAATATTCCGTTTGAAGTGCCGCCACCGGATGAACCGCATGCGCCCGTTTTAGCGTGGCTGCACTAACTTCGCACAGGCCGATATGGGCAATTTTCCCTTCACGCACCAGCTGCGCCAGCGTTTCCATTGTCTCTTCCACCGGCGTTGCGCTATCCAGACGGTGAACGTAATAGAGGTCGATCTGCTCAATGCCTAAACGTCGCAGCGAAGCTTCACAGCTGCGGCGGGCATAGTCCGCACTGTTATCGATATGGCGACGGTATTCCCCCGGCTGGCGCACAATGCCGAACTTGGTCGCAATTTTTATCTGTTGCCGCCGGGAGGCCAGAAAGCGACCAATAATCTCTTCGTTGTGGTAAGGACCATACATATCTGCCGTATCGAAGAAGTTAATTCCGCTATCCAGCGCCTGTTCCAGTACGCGCAGCGAGGCGGCGTCATCGCGCGGCCCGTAGAATTCGCTCATTCCCATGCAGCCCAGGCCCAGTGCAGAAACCTGCAGATTTTTTGTCAGCTGTCGTTGTTGCATTTTTGCTCCTCCTGTTGGTTGCAGGAAGTATCTGCTTTTCTCTATTGGCAAAGTAGCGTTAAAATCGGCGTTCCGTTTTCCATTTTTGAAAAACAAAATGTACGCCTCTATTCACTGGGATGATGCCCGGATATTTCTTGCCGTTGCCCGCTGTGGCACCTTAAGTCGTGCTGCAGATGAACTGCGCATCGGGATCGCCACGCTGTCGCGCCGTCTGGATCGGCTTGAAACCGCGCTGGGCGTACCGCTTTTCAGCCGCCATCAGACCGGCTATCGGCTGACCGATGATGGCGAAGCGCTGCTGGAACGGGCTGAAGCGCTGGAACATGCCGCGCTTGCTTTTGGCGAGGCGGCGCAAACCCAGGGCAAGGTGGCGGGAGTGGTAAGGCTGGCGACGGCGGAAAATCTGGCGAACCCGCTGATTATCCCTTCGCTGGGGGCGCTTTTCACCCGGCATCCTGAACTACGGGTAGAGGTCATCAGCGGCCTGGAAACGGTAAATCTGCACCGGCGCGATGCCGATTTGGCAGTACGTATGGTGCGTCCGGAAGCGGGTAATTTAACGATAAAACGTGTAGGCACGCTGGGCTTCGGCCTGTACGGGTCAGCCTCTTACCTGACCACCCGGCGCTTCGATAAAGAGAACGCTGCTTTTGAGCATGATGATTTTATTGGCTGGGCGGAAACGCATCATCATCTGCCTGCAGCAAAATGGCTTTTACGTACCTTGCGCGGGCGTCCCTGCCGGCTGGAAACCAATACGCTGTCGGCGCAGCTTTCCGCCGCCGTTGCCGGGATGGGTTTAGCGCTGCTGCCTCATTTTCTGGCGCAGCGGGCAGGGTTGCATTGTCTGCTGGAGGAGCCGGGCGTTGAGCAGCCGGTGTGGCTGGTAATGCATGCCGATCTGGCGCATTCGCGTCGGGTCAGGGTGGTTGCCGATCACCTTATTCATCTTTTTGCTGCACAGGCAGAGGTGCTGAAGGGCGTCGCATTAACGGTTTGATTGTAATCCTGGAGGCGGGCGTCCAAACTTAACCTCCCACCAATAAGGAAAGTATTTTCATGAAAAGAGTGATCGTTGGCATTTCCGGCGCCAGCGGCGTCATTTACGGCGTTCGCATGTTGCAGCTCTTAAAGCCGCTGCCGGAAATTGAAACGCACCTGGTGATGAGCAATGCCGCCCGCCAAACGCTGGCGCTGGAGACAGATTTTACCCTGCGCGAAGTTCAGGGATTCGCCGATGTGGTGCATGATGTGCGTGATATTGCTGCCAGCATCTCTTCCGGTTCGTTTAAAACTGCAGGGATGGCGATTTTACCCTGTTCGATGAAAACGCTCTCCGGCATCGTCCACAGCTATAGCGATGGGCTGCTGACGCGAGCTGCCGACGTAGTACTGAAAGAGCGCCGTCGCCTGGTGCTGTGCGTACGGGAAACGCCGCTGCATCTGGGACATCTGCGGATGATGACCGCTGCCGCCGAACTGGGCGCAGTTGTGATGCCGCCGGTGCCAGCTTTTTATCATCGTCCGCAGAGCCTGATGGAGGTGGTGGATCAAACGCTGAATCGCGTACTCGATCAGTTTGATATTACTCTGCCGGAAGATCTGTTCACGCGCTGGCAGGGTGCATAACCTCACATAAAATGTTCTGTTTTGGTGCATTAATCTGGCCTGGATCACTTTTCGTGCAGGTCATGCACCAAAACGTAACAATGTCGCTTTTTCCTCTTTTCAGGCCTGCTATATTTCATTCACAAACGAAGCGCTTATGCCCGTTTTTTGCTGCCGTGAAGGCCAAACGTCATTCATGCCGCAGTATTCTAAACTGGCATGAAAAGTGCAGTTTCCTGAAAGCAAACCTGTCACATCTCACATAACTATAAGCTCTTCACTTGAGGATAACCCATGAAAAAGCGAGTTCTGGCTCTCTCTTTGCTGCTGGCTTTCGCAGGCACTGTCGGTGCTGCCGTACCGAAAACGCTGCGTATCGGTAACGATCCCACCTATCCGCCGTTTGAATCGAAAAATGCGCAGGGCGAGCTGGTCGGTTTTGATATCGATCTGGCCAATGAGATCTGCAAACGTATTGAGGCTCGCTGTACCTATGTGGAAAGCGATTTCGATGCGCTGATCCCCTCGCTGAAGGCGAAGAAAATTGATTTTATTATCTCTTCGCTCTCTATCACTGAAAAGCGTCAGCAGGAGATCGCCTTCTCTGACAAGCTCTATGCCGCTAACTCGCGGCTGGTTGCGCCAAAAGGGGCAAAACTGGAGCCAACGCCGGAGTCGTTAAAAGGGAAAAATATCGGCCTGCTGCAGGGCACCACTCAGGAAACCTATGCGAATCAGTACTGGCGTCCAAAAGGCGTTACTATCACGCCTTACGCTAATCAGGATCTGGTTTATCAGGATCTGAATGCGGGCCGCATCGATGCCGCTTTCCAGGATGAAGTGCAGGCGAGCGAAGGCTTTCTGAAACAGCCGGTGGGCAAAGATTACACCTTTGCTGGCCCGGCGGTGAAAGATGACAAGATCTTTGGCGTCGGCACCGGTATCGGGCTGCGTAAAGAAGATAGCGAACTGAAGGCGGCCATTGATAAAGCCTTTGCTGAAATGCGCAAAGATGGCACCTATGACAAGATCGCGAAAAAGTATTTTGATTTTAACGTTTACGGTAATTAATCGCCGACCGTTATGGCCGCTTGCTTAGCGCGAGCGGCATTTTGTTTCTTCTGTTACGCCAGGATTTAGTTGATGCTGTATGGCTATTCTGAAGTTATCTTGCGCGGCGCGCTGGTGACGCTGGAGTTGGCGCTCAGCTCGGTATTGCTCGCGGTTATTTTAGGTCTGGTGGGCGCTGGCGCGCGCCTGTCGCGCCATCGTCCGCTGGCGCTGCTGTCTGAGGCTTATACCACGCTGATACGCGGCGTGCCCGATCTGGTGTTGATGCTGCTGATCTTTTATGGTCTGCAGATCGCGCTCAACCACATTACCACCATGCTGGGGATCGCGCAGTTTGATATCGATCCGATGGCGGCCGGGGTGATCACTCTCGGCTTTATCTATGGTGCCTATTTTACCGAAACCTTCCGTGGCGCTTTTATGGCGGTACCGAAAGGGCAGATAGAAGCGGCAACCGCCTTTGGCTTTACCGGCTCGCAGGTGTTTCGCCGCATTCTTTTCCCTTCCATGATGCGTTTTGCGCTGCCCGGCATCGGCAATAACTGGCAGGTGGTGCTGAAAGCCACGGCGCTGGTCTCGCTGCTGGGGCTGGAGGATGTGGTAAAAGCGACTCAACTGGCTGGCAAAAGCACCTGGCAGCCGTTCTGGTTCGCCCTTGTCGCTGGCATCATCTATCTGCTGTTCACTACCTTATCAAACGGCGTGCTGTGGTGGCTGGAACGTCGCTATTCCGTTGGCGTGAAGAAGGCCGAGCTATGATCGAAATTTTACAGGAATACTGGAAAGCGCTGCTCTGGACCGACGGCTACCGTTTCACCGGCGTGGCGATTACGCTGTGGCTGCTGATCCTTTCGGTAACTGTCGGCGGTGCCCTGGCGGTGCTGCTGGCTATCGCGCGCGTTTCGTCAAACAGAGCGGTGCGCGCGCCGGTATGGTTTTTTACGTATATTTTTCGCGGCACGCCGCTCTATGTGCAACTGCTGATCATCTATTCCGGCATGTATACGCTGGAAGTGGTCAAGGGATCGGAGCTGCTCAGCGCCTTTTTCCGCAGCGGACTGAACTGTACGCTGCTGGCTTTTACGCTGAATACCTGCGCCTATACCACCGAGATTTTTGCCGGTGCGATTCGCTCCGTCCCGCATGGAGAAATTGAGGCGGCGCGCGCCTATGGTTTCTCTACTTTTAAGCTCTATCGCTGCATTATTCTGCCTGCGGCGCTGCGTATCGCGCTGCCTGCCTACAGCAATGAAGTGATCTTAATGCTGCACTCAACGGCGCTGGCCTTTACCGCCACCGTTCCCGATTTGCTGAAAGTCGCGCGTGATATCAATGCCGCAACCTATCAGCCGTTTACCGCCTTTGGCATTGCGGCAGTGATCTATTTAGTGATTTCGTACGTGCTGATTAGCCTGTTCCGCAAGGCGGAAAAACGCTGGCTGGCGCACCTTAAACCTTCATCGTCCCACTGAGTACGACTATGGCTGAAAATAAACTCAACGTTACCGAACTGCACAAACGCTATGGTGAGCATGAGGTGTTAAAAGGCGTATCGCTACAGGCAAACGCCGGCGATGTGATTACCATTATCGGATCGTCCGGCTCCGGGAAAAGCACCTTCCTGCGCTGTATAAACTTTCTGGAAAAGCCCAGCGAAGGATCGATTGCGGTCAATAACCAGCCTATAAATCTGGTGCGCGACGGCGACGGACAGCTGAAAGTCGCCAATAAAGAGCAGCTGCGCCTGCTGCGTACGCGTCTCACCATGGTATTCCAGCACTTTAATCTCTGGAACCATATGACGGTGCTGGAGAATGTCATGGAAGCGCCGATTCAGGTGCTGGGATTGAGCAAGACCGAGGCGCGGGAACGCGCGCTGCGCTATCTCAATAAGGTGGGCATTGACGAGCGCGCTCAGGCGAAGTATCCAGTCAACCTCTCCGGCGGTCAGCAACAGCGCGTTTCCATTGCCCGTGCGCTGGCGATGGAGCCGGATGTGCTGCTGTTTGATGAGCCAACCTCAGCGCTTGATCCTGAACTGGTGGGCGAAGTGCTGCGCATTATGCAAAAGCTGGCGGAAGAGGGGAAGACCATGGTAGTGGTCACGCACGAAATGGAGTTTGCCCGCCATGTCTCCAGCCACGTTATTTTTCTGCATCAGGGCAAAATCGAAGAGGAAGGGCCGCCAGAGACGCTTTTCAGTCAACCGAAAAGCGCACGTCTCCAGCAGTTTCTTTCCGGCGTGCTGAAATAGCCTGGCGGGACGCGTTATAGGCAGATAGATCTGCGCCGGTCAGCCGTTTTTTGTCAGGATGTTTATAAGACGTCGGCCAGCGCCTTATCCAGTTCATACCAGCGGAAGCGGAAGCCGGAGGCCTCCAGCCGCTGGGGCAACACATGCTGTCCGCCCAGCACCAGCACAGAAGATTCCCCCATCAGTAGCTTTATTGCGCTGGCTGGCGTGCGTATCAGTGCCGGGCGATGCAACACCTTACCCAGCGTGGCGGCAAACTGCTCGTTGCGTACCGCATATGGCGCAACCATATTGAAAGGCCCCTGCAGCGGATGGTCCAGCAGCCAGAGAATGCCGCTCAGCATATCCTCCAGGTGGATCCATGGCAGATACTGACGTCCGTTGCCGATGGGACCGCCGAGGCCCAGCAGAAAGGGTTTTTTCATCTGCGCCAGCGCGCCACCCTCTTTTGCCAGTACGATGCCGGTGCGCAGCAGGCAAACGCGGGTACGATCGCTGGCGGCGGTCATCGCCAGCGCTTCCCAGCGGGCGCAAAGCTGATGGCTAAACTCATCGTGACCGCTATCCTCTTCGGTTAATACTGACTCGCCGGCATTGCCATAATAACCGGTGGCCGAACCGGAAATCAGTACCGCAGGCGGCTCGCTGCTGGCGTTGATTAATGAGGCCAGCCGCTCGGTAATTTGCCAGCGGCTTTCACACAGCAGCTGCTTGTGCTGTGGCGTCCAGCGTTTGCTGGCGATCGGCTCGCCGGCAAGATTGATCACCGCATCGATGCCGTTGAGATCGCGCTGTTGATTAAGCCCGGACCAGATACTGACCTGCGGACCAAGCAGATCGCGCGCCGCCTCGACGTTGCGTGTTACCACGCTCACGCGATCGCCACGCGCCAGCAGATGCGTCACCAGATGACGCCCAATCAGGCCGGTAGCGCCGGTAATTAATATTTGCATGCCAAGCCTTATCCCTGTTTTATCACTCTTTATTCAGCATAGAAGAGAACCTTTACAGTGGTGCTATTATCGATTGACCAAATATACCGATCGTTAACTCGCAGGAGAGAACCGCATGCAATATCCTACGATTAAGCTGTGGTCTGATGCTAATTGCTACAGTCCCTGGGTGATGTCCGTTTATGTCGCCCTGAGGGAAAAAGCACTACCTTTTACGCTACAGCGAGTCGATCTGGCACATGCCGCGCATCGGACCGAAGAGTATGCTGCCATTTCACTTACCCGCCGCGTTCCTGCGTTGGCGCTGGATAGTCTGTGTCTCAGCGAATCCTCCGCGATTATTGAATATCTGGAAGAGTGTTTTCCTGCGCCCGACTATGAACGTCTCTATCCACACGATCGCGAGAAACGCGCCCGGGCGCGCGAACTGCAGGCGTGGCTGCGCAGCGATTTTATGCCGCTCCGTCAGGAGCGCCCCACAGAAGTTATCTTTGCCGGTGAAAAATATTCACCGCTTAGCGAGGAAGCGCGGCAGAGCGCCGCTAAACTTATCGAAGGTGCGCAACGTTTGCTGAGCGCAGGGCAACAGAACCTGTTTGGTGAATGGTCTATTGCTGATACCGACCTGGCCATTATGCTGAATCGTCTGGCTTTGCATGGTGATGAATTGCCGGAAAATCTGGCGCAATACGCCTGGTTTCAGTGGCAGCGCGCCTCGGTTCAGCTGTGGCTGGGCGAGTCGGTTAAAAAAGGCTAATCGCCCGGCTTGCGTCCGGCAGGCGAAGCCTTTAAGTTATGGCGGCTTGCGTCAACGTAACGCAAAACCTGTGGGAAATATCATCGCGCAATGGGCGCCAGAACGAAAAGGGTTACTGATGGTGGAGCAAGGTCAGGATGCCGGCACTGAATGGGTAGATATCGTTAACGAAGATAACGAAGTTATCGCTCAGTCCAGCCGTGCCCAGATGCGGGCACAACATTTGCGTCATCGCGCTACCTATATAGTGGTGCACGACGGCATGGGTAATATTCTGGTGCAGCGCCGAACGGAAACGAAAGATTTTCTGCCCGGCATGCTGGATGCGTGCGCAGGCGGCGTAGTGCAAAGCGGGGAAGGGTATCTGGAGTCTGCACGTCGTGAGGCGGAAGAGGAATTAGGTATCGCTGCCGTGCCGTTCGCCGAACATGGCCAGTTCTATTTTGAAGATGAACACTGCCGCGTCTGGGGCGCGCTGTTCAGCTGCGTTTCTCACGGCCCGTTTGCCATGCAGCCGGAAGAAGTGGTTGAGGTTTTCTGGCTGACCCCGGAGGAGATCACCGCCCGCTGTGATGAATTTACCTCCGATTCGCTGAAGGCGCTGTCGCTGTGGCTCAGCCGCAACGCCAATAATGAACCGGCCAGACAGGAAAAACAGGTCAGGGCGGAATAATTCCTCAGCAGCTATCCCGCAAACATAAACTGGAGGCGATCGGTTGCCGATCGCTCCACTCCTCATCGTTTAAACGCGCCAGCAGTACACGTCCCGCCTCAATACCAATTTTGCGATGCGGCACCGCTATGGTGGTTAACGGCGGCTGACAAACGCGGCTGACATCGCTGTCGCCAAAACCCACCACCGCCAGCTCGTCCGGCACTTTGATCCGTCGGCGCTGGCATTCATACAGCGCACCGCAGGCCAACTCGTCGGAAACGCACACCAGCGCGTCCAGTTCTGGCCACGCCAGTAAAAATTCCGGTAGCTGAGAGGCACCGGTGGAAAAATTGGGCGGAAGCGCCGCGTTGATCACGCGATGAGGCGATAAATGATGGCGCAGCATCGCCTTATACCAACCCTGCAGATGCTGCTGAAAAATCCACTGTTCCTGATTAGCGCAGAGCATGCCGATATTCTGATAACCGCGCTGGATAAGCATGTCGGTGAGTTCGTACATTGCGGCAACGTTATCAATGCCAATATTCATATCAACAGGATCGGCGCGTATTGCGCCTATTTCCATCACCGGGATCGCGGCGTTGTGCAACCAGTGGCGCACGGTATCGCTGTGCTCAACGCTCAACAAAACTGCGGCGGCAATATTGGAAGCGAGCAGCGTTTCCAGCAGCTTCTCTTCCTGTTCAAGACGATGGCGCGATTCCGCCAGCATAATCTGGTATCCGGCAGGCTGAAGCGTCTGTTGCAGCCCGGCAAACATCTCGGAGCAGCCCGCCTCGGCAAGGTTGGGCACCACCATGGCAATGGTTCTGGATGAGGCCGATGCCAACGCGCTGGCGGCAAGATTGGGCATATATCCCAGCGCTTGCACCGCAGCGTCAATTTTTTCACGTAATTTATCGGAAACCTGTTCAGGCGTGCGTAACGCACGGGATACGGTCATGGTGCCCACACCGGCAAGCTGAGCCACATCAGCAAGCGTGACTTTACCGGTACTGCGCCGTTTTCGGGTTAGAGACATACACATTCCTGCTGACCAGACGCTGAGTGTCTTCCTTCGCTTCACATAGCAGAGAGTATACGCCTTAAGCTTCTATGCTTACTGTGAATTCCTGCCATGATTACGCTTTGATAGCGCTATCACAATTTTGCATGATACTTTTTGGTAGCGCTATCTTTGTGATTATTATCACGGTTAACAATTGTTGCCTTGCATAAAGTTTGCTCATCTTGTGCTAAACGGCGGAACAGAAAAGTGCTTAAACAATGGCTGCATGACGCCACCATCAGGCTACACGAGAGCGTAGAAACATGGCCGCAGGCGCTGGAACTCGCTGCCAGGCCATTACTGGAGGCCGGAGTCATCACACCCGATTACGTTACGGCGATGATTGAGCAGCACCGCCAGCTGGGACCTTATTATGTGCTGGCACCCGGGCTGGCGATGCCGCATGCCAGACCGGAAGAGGGAGCAAAAGGATTAGGGCTATCGCTGCTCAAGCTACAACGCGGCATAGCCTTTAAGTCTGAAGCCTTTGACCCGGTAGATCTGATAGTGATGCTCGCGGCGCCCGATAAACATAGCCATATTGAAATGATATCCGCGCTGGCGGAATTGTTTTCCAGCGATAAGGATATGGAACAATTACATCAGGCGAAAAGCGTGGAAGATATTAAAAAGATTATCGAACGCTTCTGAATTCACTTTGCATTTCGATTTTAAATACATTACGCGCCAGCGTGGTGGGGACTCCTCTACTCAAAAAGGTGGTAATCATGAAAATCATGGCTATTTGCGGTTCCGGTCTTGGCAGCAGTTTTATGGTCGAAATGAATATTAAAAAAGTACTGAAAAAACTGGACAGAGAGGCGGAGGTAGAGCATGCCGATCTCTCTTCCGCAACGCCTGACGCCGCAGACCTGTTTGTTATGGCAAAGGATATCGCCGCCAGTGCCAGCGTGCCGGAAAGCAAGCTGGTGGTGATTAAGAACATCATCGATATCAATGAACTGGAAACGCAGCTGCGCGCCTGGTTCGACAAACAATCATCATAAAACATCAAATTTCAGGGTGCAGCAAGGCGGCAACCCAACGCTTCTTATGTTTTTAATCGGGTATATAAAGCCAGCCAGGAAAAAGCAGTCTGAAAAATAAAATCTCTATAGCGAGGTGGATATGTTTATCCGGGAAACGCTGAATTTTATCGTTGATATTCTTAAAGTGCCCTCGGTGCTGGTGGGCTTAATTGCCTTGATTGGTTTGGTGGCACAGAAAAAGTCTTTTTCTGACGTTGTTAAGGGGACAATTAAAACTATTCTCGGCTTTATTGTGTTGGGCGGCGGCGCGACGGTACTGGTTGGGTCATTAAATCCGCTGGGCGGTATGTTTGAACACGCCTTTAATATCCAGGGCATTATTCCCAATAACGAGGCCATTGTCTCTATTGCACTGGAAAAATATGGCGCCTCTACCGCGCTGATAATGGCATTCGGGATGGTGGCGAATATTATTGTCGCGCGCTTTACACGGCTGAAATATATTTTCCTGACCGGACATCACACTTTTTATATGGCCTGTATGATCAGCGTGATCCTGACCGTAGCCGGGTTCGGAGACGTTGGCCTGGTCTTTACCGGCTCGTTGATTTTAGGCCTGGTTATGGCCTTTTTCCCGGCGCTGGCGCAGCGTTATATGAAACGTATTACCGGCAGTGATGATATTGCGTTTGGTCACTTCGGGACGCTCGGCTATGTGCTTTCCGGCTGGATCGGCAGCAAGTGCGGTAAAGGCTCCCGATCCACCGAAGAGATGAACCTGCCGAAAAACCTCAGCTTCCTGCGCGACAGCTCAATTTCCATCTCTCTGACCATGATGATTATTTATCTGATTATGGCGGTAAGCGCTGGCAGAGAATATGTTGAAAGCCAGTTCAGCGGCGGTCAGCACTATCTGGTGTACGCCATTATCATGGCGATTACCTTCGCGGCGGGCGTGTTTATCATCCTGCAGGGCGTCCGTCTGATCCTGGCGGAAATCGTTCCCGCCTTTACCGGATTTTCGGAAAAGCTGGTGCCGAATGCGCGTCCTGCGCTGGACTGCCCGGTTGTCTACCCCTACGCCCCTAATGCGGTACTGATTGGCTTTCTGTTCAGCTTCCTTGGCGGTCTGGTGGGGTTATTTCTGCTGGGGCAGCTCAAACTGGTACTGATCTTACCGGGCGTGGTGCCGCACTTCTTTACCGGCGCGACGGCTGGCGTGTTTGGTAACGCCACCGGCGGACGGCGCGGTGCAATGGTTGGCGCATTCGCCAACGGGCTGCTGATTACCTTTCTGCCGGTTTTGCTGCTGCCGGTACTGGGCGCGATAGGCTTTGCCAATACCACCTTCTCAGATGCTGACTTTGGGGCCATCGGGATTGTGCTGGGTAATCTGGCACGCTATCTGCCGCCGCTGGCTATTACGGGGCTGGTAGTGGCGCTGTTCATGCTGCTGGTGGCCTACAACCTGATGGCAAAAAACAGATCTGCGGACGGTAAGCCGCAGGAAAATAGCGGGGCTAAATCATGAATGTACAGGACGTCACACAGCTGGCGCGCGATATTCGCATCGCCACGCTTAAATCACTGACGCAGCTGGGTTTCGGTCATTACGGCGGCAGTATGTCGGTAGTGGAAACGCTGGCGGTATTGTACGGCGCGGTAATGAAAATCGACCCGGCAGATCCGGACTGGCCTGAGCGGGATTACTTTGTTCTGTCGAAAGGACATGCGGGGCCGGCGTTGTACAGCACGTTAGCTATCAAAGGCTACTTTCCTGTTGAAGAGCTAAGTACGCTAAACCAGAACGGCACCCGGCTTCCCAGCCACCCGGACCGACTGAAAACGCGCGGCGTTGATGCTACAACCGGCTCGCTGGGACAAGGGATCTCCATTGCTGGCGGCATGGCGCTGTCGCATAAGCTGGCGGGACGGCCGAATCGGGTGTTTTGCATCGTTGGTGACGGTGAGCTGAATGAAGGCCAGTGCTGGGAGGCATTTCAGTTTATCGCTCATCACCGCCTGAATAACCTGACGATATTTATCGACTGGAACAAACAGCAGCTTGACGGCGAGCTGGACGAAATCATTTGCGCGTTTGACCTTGAAGGAAAATTCCGTGCCTTTGGCTTTGATGTGGTAACGGTAAAAGGCGATGACATCGCCGGATTACTGGAGCAGGTTCAGCCCGTTCCGGCAGCAGATGCCCGCCCACGCGTCGTGATCCTCGACAGTATTAAAGGGCAGGGCGTGCCCTGCCTCGAGCAATTAAGTAACTCTCATCACCTGCGGCTGACCGATGAGATGAAACAGGCGCTCCGGGAAACCATTCGCCAACTGGAGGCGGCACATGATTAAGATTGCACCCGCAGGACAACACGACGCGCCCGAGATGCGCAAGGTATATGCCAGCTTCGTAACGAAACAGATTGCGGCGGGAAGCTCCATTATCGCCCTTGAGGCGGATCTGATGAGTTCAATGGCGATGGATAGTGTGGCGCGGGCCTGGCCGCAGCAGGTTATCAACTGTGGCATCATGGAGGCCAACGTTATAGGTATTGCCGCAGGGCTATCGCTGACGGGAAGAAAACCTTTCGTACACACGTTTACTGCCTTTGCCAGCCGCCGCTGCTTTGACCAGTTATTTATGGCGCTGGATTACGCACGTAATAATGTGAAGGTCATTGCATCAGATGCCGGCATCACCGCCTGCCACAACGGCGGCACGCATATGTCGTTTGAGGATATGGGTATTGTGCGCGGGCTGGCCCATTCGGTGGTGCTGGAGGTGACAGACGCAGTCATGTTTGACGATCTGCTGCATCAGCTTATCGATTTGGACGGTTTTTATTGGGTGCGTACCATCCGCAAACAGGCACCCGCTGTATATGCGCCAGGCTCCACGTTTACTATCGGCAAGGGCAATGTGTTACGTGATGGCGATGATATTACCCTGATCGCCAACGGTATTATGGTGACAGAGGCGCTGGAGGCGGCGCGGCAGCTGGAGCAGGAAGGCATCAGCACCGCAGTGATCGATATGTTTACCCTGAAACCTGTGGATCGCATGCTGATAAAAAACTATGCCAGTAAAACCGGGCGTATTGTGACCTGTGAAAACCACAGTATCCATAACGGGCTGGGCTCGGCAGTAGCGGAAGTGCTGGTAGAAACCTGTCCGGTGCCGATGCGGCGCGTTGGCGTAAAGGAGCGCTACGGTCAGGTAGGCACGCAGGCGTTTTTACAACAGGAATATGGCCTGACGGCGCAGGATATTGTTTTAGCCGCGCGTGAACTGCTCTAATAAAAAAGGCGGGAGAGATCTCCCGCCTTTTTACTCACTGAGGTTATTTAATCGCGTTTTGTTGGACGCTGATTGCTCAGTACCTGACGCGGCTGAGTACGACGACCTACCATACCCATTACGCCTGCCAGAATCGCTTCGATAATTAGCATAAAGAAGGCGAACCAGCTGGCTTTAGCGGTCGCTTCTGCAGCTTTATCTGCAGCTTCACGCGCTTTCTGTTCCGCCTGCTGTTTTAACTCATTATATTTCTGACGCGCCTGCTGATAGGTTTGTTCCGTTTGGGTAACAATCTGTTCAGCTTCGGCATCAGTTTTACCGGTACGTGCTTGAATAATATTTTTCAGTGCCTCACGGTCGGCAGCCTGTAACGTGTCCTGATTACTGTTAATTACACCTTTAATCCAGTTAGCAATGTCCGTATCGGCATTCTGTGGATTATTTGCCGTGGCCTGCGCCTGATTCTGCGCACTGTTTGCCGCATTTTGCGCATCGTTTTGCAGGTTTTCCGGCTGCAGCTCAGGTTTACCCGTCTGACGCAGCGTGGTTTCTAATTCATTCTGCAAGTCATCGAGATTAATACCGCTTTCCTGCAGCTTATCACGCGCCATTTGCGTTGCCTGTGGAGCGACAGCGCTAATGCTGCTGCCGATTGCGCTCAGGCCGGCACCCATCACGTTCATGGCGCCGCTCATAGCGGAATTAACCAGCATAATAGCCAGCCACAGACTAAACAGGGTATTTACGCCAAACATTAACAGACCATGCAGCATTCCTTCACGCTGCGCCAGACGTCCGCTAACCCAGGCGCCCACGGCGATGGAGACCAGCATGCTAAGGCCGGTCCAGATGGCCGCGCCGGTGCCGATGCCGTCCATCGGATTTTGCTCTTTCATCGGATCGATACTGGATGTGCCGATCGCCATTCCCAACAGCGATAATAATAAATGGACTAATACCGCAGCGATAACGCCGGCAAAGATAGCGCTCCATGAAATGCGCTTCAGCGGTACACCATTCACCGGTTCCACCCAGGCCGTATCGTGCCGGTTGCGGAGATGCTCAGGATGTTCACTCATAATATTTACTCCCTATGTTTATCTTTTAACCCGTTGCCACAGTATTAATTTTTCAACGTGCGTGAAAAATTTCGACACCTCTGTTTCAGGTAATTTAAGGCTAGTTAGGGAATGCGGATTTGACCAAAATAATTTCACAAATTGCGTAGAAAAATAAACGCGTCGGTTGCCGCTTCGCTTATTTTGCTCCTGGCGTCTCGCTTGTTGTTTTATAATTTGCGAGTTTGTCAATGCGCTTATTTATTGCGTTTTTAACTGGCGCATACAGTCACAACAAACATTGTTTCGGCAGGGCCTTTTATTAAGAGAAAAAAGAAAGAAAGGAGGGCAGGGAATTTGCAAAGATAGCAGTGACAACAGCGGGAAATAAAAAGGCGGCCCGCAGGCCGCCTGTAATCAGCAGGCAAAATTAGTTTTGCTGTGCTTCTGCCTGTGCAGCCTGGATCGCGGTCAGAGCGATGGTATAAACAATATCATCAACCAGTGCGCCACGTGACAGATCGTTAACCGGCTTACGCATGCCTTGCAGCATCGGTCCGATGGAGATCAGATCTGCTGAACGCTGTACCGCTTTATAAGTGGTATTACCGGTGTTCAGATCCGGGAAAATAAATACCGTAGCGCGACCCGCTACCTGAGAGTTTGGCGCTTTTGATTTCGCTACATCTTCCATAATTGCTGCGTCATACTGCAGCGGGCCATCGATCACCAGATCGGGACGTTTTTCCTGCGCAATACGCGTTGCTTCGCGCACTTTTTCAACGTCGCTACCCGCGCCGGAGTTACCGGTAGAGTAAGAGATCATCGCGACGCGCGGCTCAATGCCGAATGCCGCTGCGGAATCCGCCGACTGAATAGCAATTTCCGCCAGCTGTTCAGAGGTTGGATCCGGGTTAATGGCACAGTCGCCATAAACCAGAACCTGTTCCGGCAGCAGCATAAAGAACACGGAAGAGACCAGCGAGCTGTTAGGGGCGGTTTTAATCAGCTGCAGCGGCGGACGAATGGTGTTGGCGGTAGTATGTACCGCGCCGGAAACCAGGCCATCCACTTCGTCACGTTCCAGCATCATGGTGCCCAGCACCACGTTATCTTCCAGCTGCTCCTGCGCGACAACTTCGGTCATACCTTTGTTTTTACGCAGTTCAACCAGGCGCGCCACGTAATTGGCACGGGCCACTTCCGGATCGATAATCTCAATACCTTTGCCCAGTTCGACGCCCTGCGCCGCTGCGACACGCTGAATTTCATCCGGATTGCCTAACAGCACGCAATGCGCAATGCCGCGCTCGGCGCAAATGGCGGCAGCCTTAACGGTACGCGGTTCATCGCCTTCCGGCAGCACAATACGTTTACCCGCTTTACGCGCCAGCTCGGTGAGCTGATAACGGAAGGCTGGCGGTGAAAGACGACGGCTGCGCTCAGAGGCGGCGGTCAAAGATTCAATCCAGTCGCTGCTGATATGGCTGGCAACGTACTCCTGAACTTTTTCGATGCGCTGCGTATCGTCGCTGGGCACTTCCAGATTAAAGCTTTGCAGGCTAAGAGAGGTTTGCCAGGTATTGGTTTCAACCATAAACACCGGCAGGCCGGTCTGGAAGGCGCGTGCGCAGAGTTTGTAAATACGGTCATCAATTTCATAGCCGCCGGTCAGCAGGATCGCACCGATTTCAACGCCGTTCATGGCCGCCAGACAGGCTGCAACCAGCACATCAGGACGATCGGCAGAGGTCACCAGCAGCGAGCCCGGGCGGAAATGTTCCAGCATATGCGGCAGGCTACGGGCGCAGAACGTCACTGATTTTACGCGACGCGTCTGAATTTCACCTTCATTGATTACGCGCGCGTTCAGGTGACGGCACATATCAATCGCGCGGGTGGCGATCAGATCGAAACTCCAGGGAATGCAGCCCAGCACCGGCAGCGGGCTGTTGGCAAACAGCTGGCTCGGATCGATATTCGCGACGCTGGCTTTCGTGGAGTCATCAAAAATTTCTGACAGATCCGGGCGAGTACGGCCCTGTTCATCTACCGGCGCGTTGAGTTTGTTGATGATAACGCCGGTAATGTTTTTGTTCTTACTGCCGCCAAAGCTGCTCTGCGTAACTTCGATACGCTCTTTCAGCTGTGCCGGTGAGTCGTTGCCCAGCGCGGTCACAAAGATAATTTCCGCATTCAGGGTTTTCGCGATCTCATAGTTAAGCGCGCTGGCGAACTGATGTTTACGCGTTGGCACCAGGCCTTCCACCAGCACCACTTCCGCGTCCTGGGTATTGGCGTGGTAGCGAGCAATGATCTCTTCCATCAGCACGTCCTGCTGATTAGAACCCAGCAGCGATTCCACGCGTGACATTTGCAGCGGCTCAGCGGCAGGAATGGAGGAGTTTTTACGAATAATGGTGGTGGTCTGGTCAGGCGTATTGCCACCGGCGCGGGGCTGCGCGATGGGTTTGAACACACTGAGGCGAACCCCTTTGCGTTCCATCGCACGAATAACGCCGAGGCTGACGCTGGTCAACCCGACGCTGGTGCCGGTAGGGATAAGCATTATGGTACGTGACACAGTAAACCTCTCAGGTATTTCAGGCTGTCAAAACAACTCCGCCAGCCTGAGCTGACGGAGAAAGTCTTATGCGGTAAGGCGCGCAGCGTCGCGGGCGATAACCAACTCTTCATTGGTCGGGATAACCAATGCCGGACGGGTGCCCTCTTTGTTAATAAAGCCTTCCTGTCCGAAGCGCGCCGCCAGGTTGCGCTCGTGATCCACCTCGAAGCCCAGCAGCGCCAGTTTTGCCAGCGACAGCTCGCGTACCATTGCCGCATTCTCACCGATACCGCCGGTAAACACCACGGCATCCAGGCGACCATCCATCATCGCGCTGTAGGAACCAATATATTTAGCCAGACGATGACAGAAAACGTTCATCGCGCGTTTCGCATCTTCTTTGGTGGTGTAATTTTCTTCTACGTAGCGGCAGTCGCTGGTTACGCCGGTCAGACCCAGCAGGCCGGACTCTTTGGTCAGCAGTTTATTGATGGCATCAATATTCATGCCCAGCGTATCGTGCAGGAAGAAAATAATCGCCGGATCGATATCGCCGCTGCGTGTACCCATTACCAGACCTTCCAGCGGGGTCAGACCCATAGAGGTATCCACGCACTTGCCGTTGCGGATCGCGGATACGGAAGCGCCGTTGCCGAGGTGACAGGTAATGACGTTCAGCTCTTCCACCGGCTTATTCAGCATGCGGGCAGCTTCAATCGACACATAATAGTGGCTGGTGCCATGAGCGCCATAGCGACGAACGCCATGCTCTTTATAAAGATTATAGGGCAGGGCATAGAGGTAAGACTCTTCCGGCATTGTCTGATGGAACGCAGTATCAAAAACCGCTACGTTTTTATCAGAAAGATGCGGGAAGTTTTTCAGCGCTTCGTCAATGCCGATCAGGTGCGCCGGGTTATGCAGCGGAGCAAAAGAAGAGGCGTCTTTAATGCTTTGTACCACTTTATCGTCAATCAGCACTGACTGGGTCAGTTTTTCCCCACCATGAACAATACGATGACCGATTGCAGCAATTTGTGCCGATAGCTCTGGTTTTTGTGCCAGAATGTTTTTAACAATGAAGTTCAGGGCTTCGCTGTGGGCTGCGCCCGCACCCAGCTCAGCTTCCTGTTTAGCGCCGTCCAGTTTCCATTTAATGCGCGCTTCAGGCAAATGGAAGCATTCGGCCAGACCTGACAGATACTCTTTACCGTCCGCCGGGTTGAGGATGGCAAACTTAAGAGATGAGCTACCGCAGTTCAGAACCAGTACTAACTTACTCGACATGGAAGTACCTATTTGTCAAAAGTGGCTAAAAAAAAAGCAATCAGCCTATCATCGTAGTGTATGAAAGCTGGTACATTAATGATTATCATCATACTGCCAGCAAAAAGTTATCCGACAGCAAAAAAAGACGGTAATTTTACGTAAAATTTTGAAATTTGTGTCGCCTTCGATGGCTTCACCTCAAAATAATAAAGATTATTGCCTTTGGCGGCGCTGATAACGCGCTCAGAATAACGGCAGTCTCTGGTAAAAACAAAATTTTTTGAAGGTTGTCACACAAAGTTGTTTCGTTGTTTAAATTTTTTAAATCTTGCAAAAGAAGTTGAGGTGAGCCATGGCAAATGAATCCAGCGTCGGTTGGTTTAAAACATTCCAGCTTGGACAGCACTACATGAAAACATGGCCGAACGATAAACGCCTCGCGCCGGTTTTTCCGGAGAACCGCATCAGCAGCGCCACGCGCTTTGCGATCCGCTTTATGCCACCGCTGGCGATTTTCACGCTCACCTGGCAAATTGCCCTGGGTGGACAGCTGGGACCGGCGGTCGCGACGGCACTATTTGCCTGTAGCCTGCCGATGCAGGGGCTATGGTGGTTAGGACGTCGTTCTGTAACGCCGCTGCCGCCCACGCTGCTGAACTGGTTTCATGAGGTGCGTGAGAAATTGCAGCAGGCCGGGCAGTCGATCGCGCCTGTTGAAGGAAAACCCACCTATCAGGCGCTGGCAGATCTGCTTAAACGCGCTTTCCGTCAGTTGGATAACACCTTCCTTGACGATCTCTGAATAAGTTTCGGGTTGCCAGACAATTTTTCTATGGCAACCCGGCTTAAATCAAAGAAAGGCTGGCTTGTGATACCGCCTTTTTATGCGTCGTGCGATTCTTGAACATCCTTTTACTGTGCCTGATACAGGAGATGACGATGGACATGACGCATGCGCAGCGCTTAATTCTTTCCAACCAGTACAAACTGATGACCCTGCTCGATCCTGATAACGGCGAGCGCTATCGCCGTCTGCAAACTATCATTGAACGCGGCTACAGCCTGCAGATGCGTGAGTTAGATCGCGAATTCGGCGAACTGGGCGAAGCGGTTTGCCGCACCATCATCAATATTATGGAAATGCATCATGCACTGCGGGTATCCTGGGAAAACCTGAAGGAGCGCGCTGCTATTGACGAGCGCCGGTTACAGTTTTTGGGGTTCGATGCGGCAACCGAAGCGCGCTATCTGGGATATGTGCGTTTTATGGTTAACGTAGAAGGACGCTATACCCATTTTGATGCCGGTACGCACGGCTTTAATGCCCAGACGCCCATGTGGGACAAATATCAACGGATGCTGGCCGTCTGGCAAACCTGCCCGCGCCAGTATCATCTCTGCGCGACAGAGATTGCGCAAATCATCAACGCCTGAGAAGGAAACGCGAGTGAAGTGTAAAGGTTTTTTGTTTGATTTAGACGGCACGCTGGTCGATTCTTTGCCGGTGGTGGAACGCGCCTGGAGTAACTGGGGCAAGCGTCACGGCATCGACGCGGATGAGATCCTCGATTTTATCCACGGCAAACAGGCTATCACTTCACTGCGTCACTTTATGCGCGGCAGCAGCGAAGAGGAAATCCAGCAGGAATTCCAGCTGCTGGAAAAAACCGAAGCTGAAGATACGGAAGGCGTAACGACGCTGCCGGGCGCCCGTGAACTGCTGGAGCATCTGAACGCGCTGGCCATTCCCTGGGCGATCGTAACTTCTGGGTCGGTACCGGTCGCCTCCGCGCGACGACAGGCGGCAGGACTGCCGTTGCCAACCCATTTTGTCACCGCCGAGCGGGTTAAAAACGGCAAACCTGAACCGGATGCTTACCTGTTAGGCGCAGAGCTGCTTGGCCTGGCGCCTGCTGACTGCGTGGTGGTGGAGGATGCTCCCGCCGGTATTCTTTCCGGCCTTGCCGCCGGCTGTGCGGTCATTGCCGTGAACGCGCCCGCCGATACGCCGCGCCTGGCGAAAACCGCTCTGCAGCTGACCACGCTGACGGCGCTGCGCATCACCAAAGACGATGACGGAACAATCACGGTGCTAACCCAGGCTTGATTGATTTAACCCCGCTACTGCGGGGTTTATTTTATGGCATGCTGCGCGCATTCAGGATTGGTGACGCGGAAAGGGCTGTGAATAGTCAACTTCTTTGGGTAACTGGCCTGCTGGCAATAACCGTCTGGCTGTTTGCGTCCGGCAGGCTGCGTATGGATGTCGTTGCGCTGCTGGTGATTATCGCTTTTGTGCTTAGCGGTACGCTGACGCTGCAGGAAGCGACCATCGGCTTTAGCGATCCCAACGTGATTTTAATTGCCGCGCTGTTTGTGATTGGCGAAGGGCTGGTGCGTACCGGCGTAGCGCTGCAGACCGGTGAATGGCTGATGAAAATCGCCGGCAACAGCGAAAGTAAAATGATTCTCTGGCTAATGCTGACCGTGGCGGCACTGGGCGCGTTTATGAGCTCTACCGGCGTGGTGGCTATCTTTATTCCCGTGGTGCTGAGCGTAGCGGCGAAAATTGGCTCATCGCCCGCCCGGCTTATGATGCCGCTTAGCGTGGCGGGGTTGATTAGCGGCATGATGACGTTAGTGGCCACGCCGCCAAATCTGGTGGTGAACAGTGAACTTCAGCGTGAAGGGCTGGAGGGCTTTAGCTTTTTTGCCGTTACGCCTGTGGGGATAACGGTGCTGGTGCTCGGCATCGGCTATATGCTGATAGCTCGCTACTGGCTGGCCGATTCATCTGCGGAATTTTCATCATCTGCCGCACCGCGCCGCCGCAATTTCCGCGATCTGATTCGCGAATATCGGCTTAGCGGTCGCGCCCGTCGTCTGGCGATCCGTGCCGGTTCGCCGCTGGTGGGCCATCGCCTTGACGATCTCAGGCTGCGGGAAAAATATGGTGCGAATGTGGTTGGCCTGGAGCGCTGGCGCAAGTTTCGACGCGTGATGATTACGGTAACGGGAGAGACAACCTTTCGCAGCGGAGACGTCTTGCTGATTGATATGTCGGCAGCTGAGATCGATCTACGGCAGTTTTGCAGTGAACAGTTGCTGGAACCGTTAATTTTACGCGGCGACTATTTTTCCGATCGCGCACGTGATGTCGGTATGGCCGAGGCCGCTCTGGTTCCCGATTCAGAACTGGCCGGCAAAAGCGTACGCGAGCTGGGTTTCCGTCAACGCTATGGGCTGAGCGTGATCGGTATTCGACGTCGCAACAGCCTGGTGGAAGGCGCGCTGGCGGATGAAATACTGGAGGTAGGGGATATTTTGCTGGTCATCGGTGACTGGCGGCGTATTCAGCAGCTACAGCAGCAGAAACGGGATCTGTTGCTGCTGGCGCTGCCTGCAGAGATCGATGAAGCGGTACCGGCGCACAGCCAGGCACCCCATGCGTTATTCTCCCTGGCGCTGATGGTGGCGCTGATGATTACCGATGTGATCCCCGGCCCGATTGCGGCAATTATCGCCTGTTTGCTGATGGGAAAATTTCGCTGTATCGATATGGAGAGTGCCTATAAAGCCATTCACTGGCCGGGACTCATCCTGATTGCCGGCATGATGCCGTTTGCGCTGGCGTTGCAAAAAATCGGTGGCGTGGCGCTGATTGTGCAGGGATTGATGGATATTGCTGGTGGCAGAGGCCCGCATATTATGCTGCTCTGCCTGTTTATACTCTGTGCCAGCATTGGACTGTTTATTTCCAATACGGCCACCGCCGTGCTGATGGCACCGATTGGCGTAGCGGCAGCGCAGCAGATGGGCGTATCGCCTTATCCTTTCACGATGATTATCGCTATCGCTGCCTCCGCCGCCTTTATGACGCCGGTCTCTTCTCCGGTTAATACGCTGGTTTTAGGGCCAGGCGGTTATCGCTTCGCTGATTTCGTTAAAATTGGCGTTCCCTTTACCCTGGTGGTAATGGTGGTTAGCGTTCTGCTGGTTCCCTTGCTTTTTCCGTTCTGATTTACAGCGGCGTATCCTGCGATATTTCATCCAGCGAAAGGTTAAAACTGGGCACAAACACGGCGATAAAATAGTCCATTTCCTCGCTGCGACGTCGCTCAAGCGTTATTTCCAGGCGCGACAATGCCCGGCGGAACTCATTATTTCCGGCTGAAAGCTCTTCAAGGCATTTCAGATAGGCGCATAGCGCATCGGCCTGCTTGATAATGGCCGTTTCCTCTTCGCTCTGTTGCTGTTCATCCAGCAGCGGACGCCACGCATCCTGCAGCTCGGCAGGAAGCATTTCAATCAGCTTCTGGCGGGCGATCTCTTCGATTTTTTTATATTCATGGGCAATCTGCGCATTGTAATACTTAACCGGCGTCGGCAAATCGCCGGTCAGCACTTCGCTGGCATCATGATAGAGCGCGATCAGCGCAATGCGTTCCGCATTGAGATTACCGTTGAACATGCAGTTTTTTATCAACGCCAGCGCATGCGCGACCATCGCGACCTGTAGGCTATGCTCAGAGACATTTTCCGTTCGCACGTTGCGCATCAACGGCCAGCGATTGATCAGTTTAAGGCGGGAAAGATGGGCAAAGAAATGGCTCTGCTTCATTGAAAAGGTTTCTCCTCTGTACAGACTGTGGAAACCGGCATTTCCGGTCTCCACAGCAACAGTATCGCCTTTTCATTCTCTGCGCTACAGCAGGCAGAGCAGAGGGAGGTTACTGGCGATAGCCCTCCAGGAAACGGCCAAATTTGCCGATGGCCATCTCCAGATCGTCAACGCGCGGCAGAGTCACGATGCGAACATGATCCGGCCACGGCCAGTTGAAAGCCGATCCCTGTACCAGCAGCACTTTTTCCTGTAGCAGAAAATCCAGCACCATTTTTTGGTCGTCGTGCAGGTTGAATTTTTTCGCATCGATACGCGGGAACATATAGAGCGCGCCCTGCGGCTTGACGCAGCTTACGCCAGGGATGTCATTAATCAGTTCCCAGGCACGCTGGCGCTGCTCATAGAGACGTCCACCCGGCATGATAAATTCGCTAATACTCTGGTAGCCGCCCAGCGCTGTCTGGATGGCGTGTTGCGCAGGGACGTTGGCGCAAAGACGCATAGACGCCAGCATCTCCAGCCCTTCAATATAACCTTTGGCATGTTTTTTCGGGCCGTTAAGCACCATCCAACCCTGACGGAATCCTGCAACACGATAAGTTTTTGACAGGCCGTTAAAGGTTACGGTAAGCAAGTCGGGTGCCAGCGCGGCGATAGAGTGATGCTGTGCGGCGTCATAGAGGATTTTGTCGTAAATTTCATCGGCAAAAATAATCAGATTATGTTCGCGGGCAATTTCCACGATCTCCAGCAGCAGCTCTTTGCTGTAGACGGCGCCGGTAGGGTTATTCGGGTTAATAATCACAATACCGCGGGTACGCGGCGTAATTTTGCTGCGAATATCGGCCAGATCCGGAAACCAACCAGCGGATTCATCGCAGAGATAATGCACCGCTTTACCGCTGGAAAGGGAAACCGCAGCGGTCCACAGCGGATAGTCCGGCGCAGGCACCAGCATTTCATCGCCGCTGTTCAACAACGCCTGCATTGACTGAACAATCAGTTCGGATACGCCGTTACCGATATAAATATCTTCTACGGTAACGTCGCGCATATCGCGCGCCTGATAATGCTGCATAATAGCTTTGCGCGCCGTATAGAGCCCTTTTGAATCACAATATCCCTGAGCGCCAGGCAGGTTGCGAATAACATCGACCAGAATCTCATCCGGGGCTTCAAAGCCAAACGGAGCGGGATTGCCAATATTTAATTTCAGAACCTTGTTGCCTTCTTCTTCAAGGCGTTTGGCCTCTTTTAACACCGGACCGCGGATGTCATAACAAACATTATCCAGCTTTGACGATTTTTCGATTGTTGAATTCATTACATGCGCCTTTACTGACAGAACTGCGTTCCTGCCGTGGAAATAAACCCGCTCAATTTACTCTTCTGCTCCTGCGATTTGAAGGGCAGGGCTGGCTTTTGGCGCAACTGAAAGGCAATAAGGAGCTGACTGGTATGCAACGTCAGGCAATCCTGATTAGCTGGATTAAAAAACCAAGATTTCGCTTAACCTCAGCATAAAATGCCAGGTTAATCACCCGGCTGTAAAAATCTCTTCACAGTATGCGAGCTGGATCAGAAAAAGAAACAAATTAAGATAAAAAAAGTAGATTGATACGGAGTGAAACAGTTAAATTTTACTACTTAAAGTGCCGATAACCTGAAAGGGGTATAACGATTAAACGGGTCAGATACTTTTCTGCTGTTTTGCCATCAAACACCCCATTGTGCTTCAGGATGCTTTTCAGCCAGCGAGCCGTTAAAAGCAATCGTTAAAAAAAAGCTCAATAATGCTAAAACGGGGCTTTATTGATAAGAAAAATGCGATTGGGGCTTAAAAATTAGACGTCGTTGTGGCAGGATATCCATCAACGGGCTTTGTGATAAAACAAACACACCTGACTGTAGCCAGAATTAAAAAGGCGGCGGTGAAGGTTAAGTCCGGCGATTTATTGGTTTTTTTGCGTTGCGCAGTTTTGCAAACGCAGTATGTAGATGTTATGAACCAGCGGCCCCGTAGTTAACTTGCCTGAAGTTGGCGCGGTTTCCATCACTAAGCAGGGCGCATTTTGCGTCTACTGTTGCAGCGCTCCGGCGCTGAGTATTTGGTCATTAAATACCGGCGGCACTGGCTGGTCTGTATGCATTCCTCCAGCGGTATTATGAAAAGCAGCTTTTCTTTTTGCAGTGTTGAGCTGTCGCTTCCGGTTTATCGGAGACGTCATTGTTGCCATCTTAAATCTCCGTTTGACATTTGATCGGCGGGAGTAACACCAGGGTAGTTGTTCTTAAAACTTATAAGTGAAGAAAAATATGACTAATGCAAATCGTCCGATACTTAATCTCGATCTCGATCTGCTGAGAACTTTCGTTGCAGTAGCAGATCTCAACACCTTCGCCGCCGCCGCCGCTGCCGTATGCAGGACGCAATCAGCCGTCAGTCAGCAGATGCAGCGTCTGGAGCAGCTGGTAGGCAAAGAACTTTTTGCCCGGCATGGCCGTAATAAGCTGCTGACCGAGCATGGCATTCAGCTGCTCGGCTATGCCCGTAAAATTTTACGTTTCAATGATGAAGCCTGTACCTCGCTGATGTACAGCAACGTTCAGGGTGTGCTGACTATCGGCGCGTCGGACGATACGTCAGATACCATTCTGCCGTTCTTGCTGAACCGCGTGACCTCTGTCTACCCGAAACTGGCGATTGATGTACGCGTGAAGCGCAATCCGTTTATGATGGAAATGCTCAACCAGGGCGAAGTTGACCTGGTAGTGACCACCTCCAGCCCGGGTTCCTTTACTCATCAGGTGCTGCGCACTTCGCCAACGCTGTGGTACTGCGCTGCGGATTATATTTTCCAGCGCGGCGAAGCGATTCCATTGGTGCTGCTGGACGAGCCAAGTCCGTATCGCGATATGGCGATTGACCATCTGAATGAAGCTGGCATTCCATGGCGCATCTCTTACGTGGCCTCTACGCTGGCCGCGGTTCGCGCCGCCGTGAAAGCGGGCCTGGGCGTGACCGCCCGTCCGGTAGAAATGATGAGCCCGGAACTGCGCGTAATGGGCGCGGCTGAAGGCCTGCCGGTGCTGCCGGATACGCAATACCTGCTGTGCCGCAATCCGGACAGTGAAAACGAATTGGCGTTGGCTATTTTCAACGCTATGGAATCCAGCAACGACCCATACAATCTCTCCTTAACAGGGCAGGGCGATGCAATGTTGCTGGATGATGAAGAATAAGTATAAAAATGAGACGGTTTCTCATTTAGAATGCGGTTTCTGATTCTAAACTGTTAAAAAAAGGCCTCTTAGCGCTGTAACGATCTAAGAGGCCTTTTTGTTGCTCTTTTTACTGCTGTTTTTGCCTGTTCCTGGCAACTTCCTGTGTCATTCTGCCTGCCATAATGAAACGCGTTTTTAAAACGTAATGTTTCTTGTTGTAATCAGCCTTTGTTGCGCATTTGCCTAAAAATTACCCGCCTGAATTGTCCGTTATTTTATCAAAAAGGGCAAAAGTGTGTCCTGGATCAAAAAAATAACCCCGCAAAGGGGCAGGAAATCTGACGTTTTCCTGTCAAAATATGTTTGTTAAATGCGCGATCCAACCGTGCAAATACCCACTACACTTAATTTACATTCTCAAACTGACACGATTTAGCTTAATTATTACGCATCATATGTTAATAAAATGCTGCAACTGTAAATTAACGTGTGGATACTTTTGTCAAAGTTGACAAAAGGTTATAGAAAGGGGTAAAAAACCCCATTAAATTGCTGCTTATAGGTTAATGACAGCATAATTTATAAGGTTTTTCATCCTTCCCTTGAATTAATGTGGTGTGTTCTTCGCTATCGGCATCGCAGGACGCTAAACGCCACTTTTGATGAGTAAGCAGAGAGTATGTCAACAACCACAGAAGTTATCGCTCATCACTGGGCATTCGCTGTTTTTATCGTTGTCGCTTTTGGGCTATGTCTCTTTATGCTGGCTGGTGGCTGGCTGTTAGGCGGTCGCGCCCGCGCACGTAATAAAAACACCCCCTTTGAATCAGGTATCGATCCGGTTGGCAGTACGCATTTGCGCCTTTCTGCCAAGTTCTACCTGGTGGCTATGTTCTTCGTTATCTTTGACGTAGAAGCCCTCTTTTTATATGCATGGGCGACTTCTATCCGCGAAAGCGGGTGGGTCGGCTTTGTTGAAGCCACAATTTTCATTTTGGTGCTGTTGGCTGGTCTGGTTTATCTGGTGCGTATTGGTGCGCTGGATTGGGCGCCTGCGCGTCGTCGCGTAGACGTTGATACCGGTAAGGTCACTAACACCAACCCTCAAAAGCAGTAACAGCGAGGCATTAAGATGGACTATACGCTCACCCGCATAGACCCCAACGGTGAGAACGACCGTTATCCCCTGCAAAAACAGGAGATCGTTTCCGACCCTCTGGAGCAGCATGTCCACCGTAGCGTTTATATGGGCAAGCTGGAAAACGCACTGCATGACATGGTGAACTGGGGTCGTAAGAACTCTCTGTGGCCGTTTAACTTCGGCCTCTCCTGTTGTTATGTCGAAATGACCACCTCTTTTACCTCGGTGCATGATGTTGCCCGCTTTGGTTCCGAAGTTATTCGAGCCTCACCGCGTCAGGCTGACTTTATGGTGGTAGCCGGTACGCCATTTACCAAAATGGCCCCGGTTATTCAGCGTTTGTACGATCAGATGCTGGAGCCGAAATGGGTGATTTCCATGGGGGCTTGCGCTAACTCTGGCGGCATGTATGACATCTATTCAGTGGTGCAGGGCGTTGATAAGTTCCTGCCGGTGGATGTGTATATCCCTGGCTGCCCGCCGCGCCCGGAAGCCTATATGCAGGCGCTGCTGCTGTTGCAGGAATCCATTGGTAAAGAACGTCGTCCGCTCTCCTGGGTCGTTGGCGATCAGGGCGTTTATCGCGCCAATATGCAGTCCGAGCGTGAAAGGAAGCGCGGCGATCGCATTGCGGTAACGAACCTGCGTACCCCGGACGAAATTTAAATCAACAATTTATGGATGGGGCCTGACACGCAGCGCAATAATACGACCAACCAACGCGCGCACCTCATCCTGACACCAACGACTTCGTGCCTGTTTTCAGGCCAATGGTGAGTAACGTATGACAGATTTGACCACGCAAGATCTCGCACAGCCTGCATGGCAAACCCGGGATCACCTGGATGATCCAGTGATCGGCGAGTTGCGTAACCGTTTTGGGCCGGATTCCTTTACCGTTCAGCCGACGCGTACCGGCATTCCTGTGGTTTGGGTTAAGCGTGAACAGCTGCTGGAGATAGCAGAATTCCTGCGCAAGCTGCCAAAGCCCTATGTAATGCTGTATGACCTGCATGGCATGGATGAGCGCCTGCGTACCCACCGTAACGGGCTGCCCGCTGCGGATTTTTCTGTTTTCTACCATCTGCTTTCTATTGAGCGCAATAGCGACATTATGCTCAAGGTGGCCTTGTCTGAAAACGACATGCATCTGCCGACGCTGACTAAAATTTTCCCTAACGCCAACTGGTATGAGCGTGAAACCTGGGAGATGTTTGGCGTTACCTTTGACGGCCATCCTCACCTGACGCGCATCATGATGCCGCCGACCTGGGAAGGTCATCCGCTGCGCAAAGACTATCCGGCGCGTGCAACGGAATTCAATCCTTTCGAGCTGACTAAGCAGAAAGAGGATCTGGAGATGGAAGCGCTGCGTTTCAAGCCGGAAGATTGGGGCATGAAGCGTGGCACCGAAAACGAGGACTTTATGTTCCTCAACCTCGGTCCGAACCACCCATCGGCGCACGGTGCATTCCGCATCGTTATGCAGCTGGATGGTGAAGAGATTGTCGACTGTGTGCCTGATATCGGTTACCACCATCGCGGTGCAGAAAAAATGGGTGAGCGCCAGTCCTGGCACAGCTACATCCCTTACACCGACCGCGTGGAATATCTGGGCGGCTGCGTTAACGAAATGCCTTACGTGCTGGCGGTTGAAAAGCTGGCGGGCATCGTGGTGCCGGATCGCGTTAATGTCATTCGCGTGATGCTCTCTGAGCTGTTCCGCATCAACAGCCATCTGCTTTATATCTCTACGTTTATTCAGGACGTCGGTGCCATGTCGCCGGTGTTCTTTGCTTTTACCGATCGCCAGAAAATTTATGACGTTGTAGAAGCCATTACCGGCTTCCGTATGCACCCCGCCTGGTTCCGTATCGGCGGCGTTGCCCACGATCTGCCGAAAGGCTGGGAACGTCTGCTGCGTGAATTCCTCGACTGGATGCCGAAGCGCCTGAAGGAATATGAAACCGTGGCGCTGAAAAACAGCGTGCTGGTAGGCCGTGCTAAAGGCGTTGCCTGCTACGGGAAAGATGAAGCGCTGGCCTGGGGTTCTACCGGCGCGGGTCTGCGCGCCACCGGCATCGACTTTGACGTGCGTAAATGGCGCCCTTACTCCGGTTATGAAAACTTCGATTTCGAAGTCCCGGTGGGCGGCGGCGTCAGCGACGCTTACACCCGCGTGATGTTAAAAATGGAAGAGATGCGTCAGAGTCTGCGTATTCTGGAGCAGTGCCTGAACAACATGCCGGCCGGGCCGTTTAAGGCCGATCACCCGCTGACCACGCCACCGCCGAAAGAGCGTACGCTGCAGCATATTGAAACCCTGATTACCCACTTCCTGCAGGTCTCCTGGGGACCGGTAATGCCTGCGAACGAATCTTTGCAGATGATCGAGGCCACCAAGGGGATCAACAGCTACTACCTGACCAGCGACGGCAGCACCGTAAGCTATCGCACGCGTATTCGTACGCCAAGCTTCCCGCACCTGCAGCAGATCCCATCAGTGATCCGCGGCAGCCTGGTATCCGATCTGATCGTTTACCTGGGTAGTATCGATTTTGTTATGTCAGACGTGGACCGCTAATTATGCACGATCAAAAAATTGCTATCGAAACGATCGACCCGACCGAGGTCTTTGAACTGAGTGCAGCAGAACGCGACGCGATTGAGCATGAAAAACACCATTATGAAGATGCACGCGCAGCCTCAATCGAAGCGCTGAAAATCGTGCAGAAGCAACGCGGCTGGGTGCCGGATGGTGCCATTAATGCCATTGCTGAAGTGTTAGGCATTCCCGCCAGCGATGTAGAAGGGGTTGCTACCTTTTACAGCCAGATTTTCCGTCAGCCGGTTGGCCGACACGTGATCCGCTATTGCGACAGCGTGGTTTGTCATATCACCGGTTATCAGGGCATTCAGGCGGCGCTGGAGCAGTCGCTGAATATCAAACCGGGCCAGACCACCACGGATGGCCGCTTTACGCTGCTGCCAACCTGCTGCCTGGGTAACTGTGATAAAGGTCCGACCATGATGGTGGATGAAGATACGCACGTTCACCTGACGCCGGAAAATATTCCATCGTTACTGGAGCAGTATCAATGACAATAAAAGAGATCATTCGTACTGCGGAAACCCATCCGCTGACCTGGCGTATGCGTGACGACAAGCAGCCGGTGTGGTTTGACGAATACCGTAGCAAAAATGGCTATGCCGGCGCGGAAAAAGCGCTGAAAGGCCTGGCGCCTGACGAAATCGTTGCGATAGTTAAAGACTCCGGCCTGAAAGGGCGCGGCGGCGCAGGCTTTTCCACCGGTCTGAAGTGGAGCCTGATGCCGAAAGATGAGTCGATGAATATCCGTTACCTGCTCTGTAACGCCGATGAGATGGAGCCGGGTACCTATAAAGACCGCCTGCTGATGGAGCAAATGCCGCACCAGCTGGTGGAAGGGATGCTGATCAGCGCTTTTGCGCTGAAAGCGTACCGTGGCTATATCTTCCTGCGCGGTGAATATATTGAGGCGGCGGTACATCTGCGTCGCGCCATCGCCGAGGCTACCGAAGCGGGCTTCCTGGGTAAAAATATTCTCGGCACCGGCTTTGATTTCGAACTGATCGTCCATACCGGCGCTGGCCGCTATATCTGCGGCGAAGAGACGGCGTTGATTAACTCACTGGAAGGACGTCGCGCCAACCCGCGTTCCAAACCGCCATTCCCGGCCTCTGCCGGTGCTTGGGGCAAGCCGACCTGCGTTAATAACGTGGAAACCCTCTCTAACGTGCCGGCCATTCTGGCCAATGGTGTGGAGTGGTACAAGGGGCTGTCGAAGAGCGAAGATGCCGGTACCAAAATGATGGGCTTCTCTGGTCGGGTAAAAAATCCAGGCGTCTGGGAGCTGCCTTTCGGCATCACGGCGCGTGAAATTCTGGAAGATTATGCGGGCGGCATGCGTGACGGGCTGAAGTTTAAAGCCTGGCAGCCGGGCGGCGCAGGCACAGACTTCCTGACCGAACAGCATCTGGATCTGCCAATGGAATTTGCCAGCATCGGCAAAGCGGGCAGCCGTCTGGGTACCGCGCTGGCGATGGCTGTGGATCACGAAATCAATATGGTTTCGCTGGTGCGCAACCTGGAAGAGTTTTTTGCCCGCGAATCCTGCGGCTGGTGTACGCCATGTCGCGACGGCCTGCCGTGGAGCGTGAAAATTCTGCGCGCCCTGGAGCAGGGCAAAGGGCAGCCGGGAGATATCGAAACGCTACTGCAGCTTTGTCGTCAGTTGGGCCCAGGTAAAACATTTTGTGCGCATGCACCCGGTGCCGTAGAGCCATTACAAAGCGCGATCAAATACTTCCGTGAAGAGTTTGAAGCCGGTATCGCGCCGCAGGTGTTTGGTAATACGCGTGCCATTAACGGCATTCAGCCGAACCTGCTCAAAGCGCGCTGGTAAAACAGAGCAGCAACGGAAAAGGTGCGCACCGCTTACCCAAAGCATTTCGGGTTGCGACAAGGCGGCAACTGAATGAATCCCGCGAGCTCACATCAGTAAGTGAATGCGGTGAGTGAAGGCAGCCAACACCGCTGCGGCCTGAAAGGCGAAGGGATTACCCAAAGCATTTCGGGTTGCGACAAGGCGGCAACTGAATGAATCCCGCGAGCTTACATCAGTAAGTGAGTGCGGTGAGTGAAGGCAGCCAACACCGTTGCGGCCTGAAAGGCGAAGGGTAAAGAAGAATTGTGTTTAACGCTCGGTGATGCCGAGCCTTACGGAAGCATGTTCACTATGGCTACAATTCATGTAGACGGTAAAGAATATGAGGTAGATGGAGCGGACAACCTGCTACAGGCGTGTCTCTCCCTTGGCCTGGATATTCCTTATTTTTGCTGGCATCCGGCGCTGGGAAGCGTGGGTGCCTGCCGCCAGTGCGCGGTAAAGCAATACCAAAACGCTGAAGATACCCGCGGTCGCCTCGTCATGTCCTGCATGACGCCTGCTGCCGACGGTACCTTCATTTCTATCGACGATGGCGAAGCGAAAGAGTTCCGTGAAAGCGTGGTCGAGTGGCTGATGACCAACCACCCACACGATTGTCCGGTATGTGAGGAAGGCGGCAACTGTCATCTGCAGGATATGACGGTGATGACCGGCCACAGCTTCCGTCGCTATCGTTTCACCAAGCGTACCCATCGTAATCAGGATCTGGGGCCGTTTATCTCCCATGAGATGAACCGCTGTATCGCCTGTTACCGCTGTGTGCGTTACTACAAAGATTATGCGGACGGCAAAGATCTGGGCGTATATGGCGCGCATGACAACGTCTATTTTGGTCGCCCGGAAGATGGCACGCTGGAAAGCGAATTCTCCGGTAACCTGGTAGAGATCTGCCCGACCGGCGTGTTCACTGATAAAACCCACTCCGAACGCTATAACCGTAAATGGGATATGCAGTTTGCGCCCAGCATCTGCCAGCAGTGCAGCGTCGGCTGTAACACCAGCCCGGGCGAGCGCTATGGTGAGCTGCGCCGTATTGAAAACCGTTATAACGGCAGCGTGAACCACTATTTCCTTTGCGACCGTGGCCGTTTTGGCTATGGCTACGTTAATCGCAAAGATCGTCCACGTCAGCCGATGCAGCGTCGCGGCAACGACTGGGTAGCGCTGAATGCTGAGCAGGCGATGCAGGGCGCGGCGGATATTCTGCGTCAGGCGAAAAAAGTGATCGGTATTGGCTCACCACGTGCCAGCGTAGAAAGCAACTTTGCGCTGCGTGAACTGGTTGGCGCGGCTAACTTCTCAACCGGCATGCCAGCTGGCGAGCAGGCGCGTCTGGAACTGATGCTGAAAGTGCTGCGTGAAGGCGGTATCCATACGCCCGCGCTGCGTGAAATTGAAAGCTACGATGCGGTGCTGGTGCTGGGCGAAGATCTGACCCAAACCGGCGCGCGCGTAGCGCTCTCCGTACGTCAGGCGGTGAAAGGTAAAGCACGCGAAATGGCGGCGGCGCAGAAAGTAGCCGACTGGCAAATCGCGGCGATCATGAACATTGGTCAGCACGCGAAACATCCGCTGTTTGTCACCAACGTTGATGAAACCCGTCTGGATGATATCGCAGCCTGGAGCTACCGCGCGCCGGTGGAAGATCAGGCGCGTCTCGGTTTCGCTATCGCCCACGCGCTGGACGCGAGTGCACCGGCAGTGAGCGATTTCGACAGCAGCCTGAACGGTAAACTTGACGTTATTGTCCAGGCGCTGGCCGGGGCGAAGAAACCGCTGATTATCTCCGGTACACATTCTGGCAGTGAGGCGATGATCGAGGCGGCGGCGAACGTCGCTAAAGCGCTGAAAGGGCGCGGTGCCGATGTCGGCATTACGCTGCTGGCTTCCGCAGCGAACAGCGTGGGCCTTGGCATGATCGGCGGCAATACGCTGGACGATGCGCTGACGCAGCTGGAAAACGGCAGCGCCGACGCGGTGGTGATCCTGGAAAACGATCTTTATCGTCATGCGCCGAAAGCGAAAGTGGATGCCGCACTGCGCAACGCCGACAGCATTATCGTGGTCGATCATCAGCGCACGGCAACCATGGAAAAAGCGGGTCTGATTCTGTCAGGCGCCAGCTTTGCCGAGAGCGATGGCACGCTGATAAACCAGGAGGGCCGCGCTCAGCGCTTCTTCCAGGTTTACGATCCCTCTTACTACGACTCAACGGTGGTGATGCTGGAAAGCTGGCGCTGGCTGCACTCGCTACACAGCGCGCTGGAAAGCCGTCACGTCGACTGGACGCAGCTGGATCATGTGATTGATGCCGTGGTTGTGGCGCTGCCGCAGCTGAAAGGCATTAAAGATGCCGCGCCGGATGCCTCGTTCCGTATTCGTGGTCAGAAACTGTCGCGTTCGCCACATCGTTCCAGCGGACGTACCGCCGCGCGCGCTAATATCAGTGTGCATGAGCCGCGTCAGCCGCAGGATATGGACACCATGTTCTCCTTCTCTATGGAAGGGAACAACCAGCCCAGCGCGCCGCGCTCTGAGATTCCTTTCGCCTGGGCGCCAGGCTGGAACTCACCGCAGGCGTGGAACAAGTTCCAGGATGAAGTGGGCGGCAAACTGCGTAACGGCGATCCGGGCGTGCGCCTGTTTGAAGCAACGACGGGGCAACTGGAGTGGTTTACCCGGGTGCCAACCGCCTTTGCCCGCAACGGCGGCTGGCGTGTTGCGCCTTACTACAATCTGTTCGGCAGCGAAGAGATGTCGCAGCGCGCGCCGGTTATTCAGCAGCGTATGCCGCAGGCCGCTCTGGTGATTAACCCGGCCGATGCCGCTCAGCTTGGCGTTAACGTCGGTACGGCAGTGGAGTTCAACTGCTCTGGTGAAACGCTGCGCTTGCCTGTGCGCTTTTCTGACGCACTGCAGGCAGGGCAGGTAGGTTTACCGCTGGGCATGCCGGGCGTACCGCCATTCCTGTCGGGCACGACTATTGAGACTCTGCGGGAGGCGGCACAATGAGCTGGTTGACACCGGACGTTATCGATATCTTGCTGGGCATTCTCAAGGCGATTGTCATCCTGCTGGTGGTGGTCTCCTGCGGTGCCTTTATGAGCTTCGCCGAGCGCCGTCTGCTGGGCCTGTTCCAGAACCGCTACGGGCCTAACCGTGTCGGCTGGGGCGGCTCGCTGCAGTTGGTGGCGGATATGATCAAAATGTTCTTTAAAGAGGACTGGGTCCCGCCGTTCACCGATCGCTTTATTTTTACGCTGGCTCCGGTTATCGCCTTCGTTTCACTGCTGTTAGCGTTCGCCATTGTGCCGGTCAGTCCGACATGGATGGTGACCGATCTTAACATCGGGCTGCTGTTCTTCCTGATGATGGCGGGTCTGGCGGTTTACGCGGTGCTGTTCGCCGGTTGGGCGAGTAACAACAAATACTCCCTGCTGGGCGCAATGCGTGCCTCTGCACAGACGCTGAGCTACGAGGTGTTTCTCGGGCTGTCGCTGATGGGCGTGGTGGCGCAGGCCGGTTCGTTCAACATGAACGACATCGTTAATAATCAGGCGCATCTGTGGAACATTATTCCGCAGTTCTTTGGCTTCCTGACCTTTTGTATTGCTGGCGTAGCGGTGTGCCACCGTCATCCGTTTGACCAGCCGGAAGCGGAGCAGGAGCTGGCAGATGGTTACCACATCGAATATTCCGGTATGAAGTTCGGTCTGTTCTTCGTGGGCGAATATGTGGCGATTACCACGGTTTCCGCGCTGATTGTTACGCTGTTTTTCGGCGGCTGGCACGGACCATGGCTGCCGCCCTTCATCTGGTTCGCCATTAAAACCGCGTTCTTTATGATGATGTTTATTCTGATTCGTGCTGCGCTGCCGCGTCCGCGCTATGACCAGGTAATGTCCTTCGGCTGGAAAGTATGTCTGCCGTTGACGCTGTTGAACCTGCTGGCTACCGCCGCAGTGATTCTGTACAACGCGCAGTAAAGGGGTTGTAACCATGACATTAAAAGACATTATTGTCGGTTTTGGCACCCAGGTACGCAGTATCTGGATGATGAGCCTGCATGCCTTCGCGAAGCGTGAAACGCAGATGTATCCGGAGGAGCCGGTTTATCTGCCGCCCCGCTATCGTGGTCGTATTGTACTGACGCGCGATCCCGATGGGGCAGAGCGTTGCGTTGCGTGCAACCTGTGCGCCGTCGCCTGTCCGGTCAGCTGTATTTCGCTGCAGAAAGCGGAGACGGTGGATGGTCGCTGGTATCCGGAATTTTTCCGCATCAACTTTTCACGCTGCATTTTCTGCGGCATGTGCGAAGAGGCTTGCCCGACCACGGCGATCCAGCTTACGCCCGATTTCGAGCTGGGCGAGTTCAAGCGTCAGGATCTGGTGTACGAGAAAGAAGACCTGCTGATTTCAGGGCCGGGCAAATACCCGGAATACAACTTCTACCGTATGGCAGGCATGGCGATCGAAGGGAAAGACAAGGGCGAAGCGGAAAACGAAGCCAAACCCATCGACGTCAAAGGCTTGTTACCTTAAGGAGCCCGGCATGGAATTTGCGTTTTATCTTTGTGGTCTGGTGGCGGTGCTAACCACGCTACGCGTGATTACCCACACCAACCCGGTACATGCGTTGCTGTACCTGATTGTTTCGCTGCTGGCAGTTGCTGGCGTCTTCTTTTCGCTTGGCGCCTACTTTGCTGGTGCGCTGGAGATCATCGTCTACGCCGGGGCCATTATGGTGCTGTTCGTCTTCGTGGTGATGATGCTTAACCTTGGCAAGTCGGTTGAGGAACAGGAGCGCCAGTGGCTGCAGCCTTCGCTGTGGATTGGGCCGGGCCTGGTGTCGCTGCTGCTGTTGGCGGTAATGGTGTACGCCATTATGAGCGCCAATGACCAGGGCATCGACGGCACGGTAATCGATGCGAAAGCGGTCGGTATCAGCCTGTTCGGCCCTTATGTACTGGCAGTTGAGCTAGCCTCCATGCTGTTGCTGGCAGGTCTGGTGGTTGCGTTCCATATCGGACGTGAAGATCGTCATGGCGAAGTGCTTAGCAACCGCGTCAGCGATGCAGCGGTTGCGAAAACAAAGGAGGAACGCGCATGATCCCTCTACAACATGGACTGATTCTGGCAGCCATACTGTTTGTCCTCGGACTCACGTCGCTGGTGCTGCGTCGTAATCTGCTGTTTATGTTAATCGGTCTGGAAATCATGATTAACGCCTCGGCTCTGGCGTTAGTGGTGGCGGGAAGCTACTGGGGGCAAGCAGATGGTCAGGTGATGTATATCCTGGCGATCAGCCTTGCCGCAGCGGAGGCCAGCATTGGCCTGGCGCTGTTGCTGCAGCTCTACCGCCGTCGTCAAACCCTGAACATTGACACAGTGAGCGAGATGCGCGGATGAATCTTCTTTACTTAACCATACTGCTTCCGCTGATCGGCTTTTTGCTGCTGGCGTTTTCCCGCGGCCGCTGGTCAGAAAACCTGTCTGCTACTGTTGGCGTGGGTTCAATCGGGCTGGCGGCGCTGGTCACTGCCTGGGTCGGCATCGATTTCTTTAACCATGATCGTACGCTGTTTACCCAGGCGTTGTGGACCTGGATGCATGTCGGTAACTTTAATATCGGTGTAACCCTGACGCTGGATGGTCTCTCACTGACCATGTTGTCGGTGGTAACCGGCGTCGGCTTCTTTATTCACATGTTCGCCTCCTGGTATATGCGTGGGGAAGAGGGTTATTCGCGCTTCTTCGCCTATACCAACCTGTTTATCGCCAGCATGGTGGTTCTGGTACTGGCCGATAACCTGTTGCTGATGTATCTCGGCTGGGAAGGCGTGGGCCTCTGTTCTTATCTGCTGATTGGTTTCTATTACACCAATCCGGATAACGGCAAGGCGGCGATGAAGGCGTTTATCATTACCCGCGTGGGTGATGTGTTCCTCGCCTTTGCGCTGTTCATTCTCTATAACGAGCTGGGCACGCTGAACTTCCGTGAAATGGTCGAGCTGGCACCCGCGCACTTCGCTGCTGATAACCATATGCTGCAGTGGGCAACGCTGATGCTGTTGGGCGGCGCGGTCGGTAAATCGGCGCAGCTGCCGTTGCAGACCTGGCTTGCTGATGCGATGGCGGGTCCGACGCCGGTTTCGGCGTTGATCCACGCGGCAACCATGGTGACCGCGGGCGTTTATCTGATCGCCCGTACCCATGGGCTGTTCCTGATGACGCCGGAAGTGCTGCATCTGGTGGGTATCGTTGGTGCGGTGACGCTGGTGCTGGCAGGTTTTGCGGCGCTGGTACAGACCGATATCAAACGTGTACTGGCCTATTCCACCATGAGCCAGATCGGTTATATGTTCCTGGCGTTGGGCGTTCAGGCATGGGATGCCGCTATTTTCCACCTGATGACTCACGCCTTCTTTAAAGCGCTGCTGTTCCTTTCTTCCGGTTCGGTGATTCTGGCCTGCCACCATGAGCAGAACATTTTCAAAATGGGCGGCCTGCGTAAAAGCATTCCGCTGGTTTATGTCTGCTTCCTGGTGGGGGGGGCGGCGCTGGCTGCGCTGCCGCTGGTTACCGCTGGCTTCTACAGTAAGGATGAGATCCTGTTCGGCGCACTGGCGAACGGGCATGTCAATCTGATGGTTGCCGGTTTAGTCGGTGCTTTCCTGACCTCGATTTACACCTTCCGCATGATCTTTATCGTGTTTCACGGTGAAGAGAAAATTCATGCGCATGCAGGCAAAGGGATCACGCATCATCTGCCTCTTATCGTGCTGCTGGTTCTTTCCACCTTTATTGGCGCGCTGATTACGCCGCCGCTGGCTGGCGTACTGCCAGCCAGCGAACATGGCGAAGCGGGTAAAATGGGGCTGGAAATTGCGTCGGGCGTGGTAGCCATCGTCGGCATTCTGATTGCCGCCTGGCTCTGGCTCGGCAAGCGTACGCTGGTAACCAGCGTGGCGCGCAGCGCTCCGGGGCGTTTCTTCGGCACCTGGTGGTTCGCCGCATGGGGCTTCGACTGGCTGTATGACAAAATTTTCGTTAAGCCTTATTTAGGCATCGCCTGGCTGCTGTCACGCGATCCGCTGAATATGCTGCTGAATACGCCGGCTCTGGTATCACGCCTGGCGAATAAAGGGCTGGCGGTAAGCGAAAATGGTTATCTGCGCTGGTACGTCGCTTCCATGAGCATCGGTGCCGTTGTGGTGCTGGCGTTGCTGCTGGTGATGTAAGGTTAGTGAGCGGGATGCGGCGTTGCTGCCTCCCACCCGATAAGCTTGTGAAAAAACCTGAGGTTGGGCTGACCGGTTATCTTTGCCGGCGGCTCATGCAGGACTAGAAAAGGGACCGTAACCGCCATGTTATTACCTTGGCTAATTGTTATCCCATTTGTTGGCGGCTTTCTGTGCTGGCTCGCTGAGCGCTTAGGCGCGAAGACGCCGCGCTGGATTGCGCTGATTACAATGGGCTTGACGCTGGCGCTTTCACTGCAGCTCTGGTTGCAGGGAGGCTATTCACTGACCCAGGCGGCAGGTTTGCCGCAGTGGCAATCTGAGTTCTCCGTTCCCTGGATCCCGCGCTTCGGCATCGCTTTCCACCTTGCACTGGATGGCCTGTCGCTGCTGATGGTGGTGCTGACTGGCCTGCTGGGCCTGATGGCAGTGCTCTGTTCCTGGAATGAAATTGAGAAATATCAGGGCTTTTTCCACCTCAATCTGATGTGGATCCTCGGTGGCGTTATCGGCGTGTTCCTTGCCATCGATATGTTCCTGTTCTTTTTCTTCTGGGAAATGATGCTGGTGCCGATGTACTTCCTCATCGCGCTCTGGGGTCATAAGGCATCGGACGGGAAAACCCGTATCACTGCCGCCACCAAATTCTTCATTTATACCCAGTCCTCTGGCCTGGTAATGTTGATTGCGATTCTTGGCCTGGTGTTTGTGCATTACCGCGCGACCGGCGTCTGGACGTTTAACTATGAAGAGTTGCTGCACACTCCAATGTCACGTGGCGTGGAGTATCTGCTGATGCTCGGCTTCTTTATCGCCTTTGCGGTAAAAATGCCGGTGGTGCCGCTACATGGCTGGTTGCCGGATGCGCACAGCCAGGCACCAACCGCCGGTTCCGTGGACCTGGCCGGGATCCTGCTCAAAACCGCCGCTTACGGTCTGCTGCGCTTTAGCCTGCCGCTGTTCCCGAATGCGTCGGCGGAGTTTGCGCCTGTTGCAATGTGGCTGGGGATTATCGGTATTTTCTATGGCGCATGGATGGCGTTCTCACAAACCGATATCAAACGCCTGATCGCCTACACCTCGATTTCCCATATGGGCTTCGTGCTGATCGCCATCTATACCGGCAACCAGCTCGCTTTCCAGGGCGCGGTGGTGCAGATGATTGCGCATGGCCTGTCGGCTGCGGCGCTGTTTATCCTGTGCGGCCAGCTTTATGAGCGCCTGCATACACGTGATATGCGTGAGATGGGTGGTCTGTGGTCACGCCTGAAGTGGATACCGGGTCTGTCGCTGTTCTTTGCGGTGGCCAACCTTGGCATGCCGGGCACCGGTAACTTTGCTGGCGAATTTATGATTCTGACCGGCAGTTTCCAGGTGGTACCGACGATTATCGTTATCGCGACTTTTGGTCTGGTGTTTGCTTCTGTTTACTCGCTGATCATGATGCAGCGCGCCTATTATGGTGCGCCAAAGTCGGAAACGCCGCTGCGCGGCATGTCCGCACGTGAGTTCATCATGATCATGGTGCTGGTGGTTCTGCTGGTGCTGCTTGGAGTCTATCCGCAGCCGATTCTGGACACCTCACACGCTGCAATGAGCAACATTCAGCAGTGGTTTACCGCTTCAATTTCAACTACAAGGCCGTAATTCGCCATGACAATAACTCCTCAACAACTGATCGCGCTGCTGCCGCTGTTGATCGTCGGATTGACGGTGGTGGTTGTGATGCTGTCCATTGCGTGGCGACGCAACCATTTTGCCAATGCGACGCTGACCGTGATTGGCCTTAACCTGGCGCTGTTGTCACTTTGGTTTGTGGGCCAGGCAGGACCGATGGACGTCACGCCGCTGCTGCGCGTTGATGGTTTCTCGATGTTCTATACCGGGATGGTGATGCTGGCGAGTCTGGCCACCTGCACCTTCGCCTATCCGTGGCTGCAGGGCTTCAGCGATAACTGCGACGAGTTCTATCTGCTGGTGCTGATTGCCGCGCTGGGCGGCGTGGTGCTGGCAAGCGCCAACCATATGGCTTCGCTGTTTATCGGTGTGGAACTGCTGTCGTTGCCGCTGTTTGGCCTGATTGGCTACGCTTTCCGTCAGAAACGTTCGCTGGAAGCGGCGCTGAAATATACCATCCTGTCGGCAGCGGCCTCATCCTTCCTGCTGTTTGGTATTGCGCTGGTATATGCCGATGCCGGTAGCCTGAGCTTTGTGGAACTGGGTAAAAACCTGAGTGACACCGTGCTGCACCAGCCGCTGCTGCTGCTGGGTCTTGGCATGATGATTATTGGTCTGGGCTTTAAACTGTCGCTGGTGCCGTTCCATCTCTGGACGCCAGACGTGTATCAGGGCGCGCCTGCTCCGGTCTCAACCTTCCTGGCGACCGCCAGCAAGATCGCCATTTTTGGCGCGCTGATGCGTCTGTTTATGTATGCTCCGGCTACCGATAGCGAAGCGGTGCGCAACGTGCTGGCGATTATCGCTGTGGTTTCCATCCTGTTTGGTAACCTGCTGGCGATCAGTCAGAGCAATATTAAGCGTCTGTTGGGTTACTCCTCTATCTCGCATCTGGGTTATTTACTGGTTGCGCTGATTGCGGTGCAGTCTCATCAGATGTCACTGGAAACCGCCGGTGTTTATCTGGCTGGCTACCTGTTCAGCAGCATCGGTGCCTTTGGCGTAGTGAGCCTGATGTCCAGCCCGTATCGTGGCCCGGATGCCGACTCGCTTTACTCCTATCGCGGCCTGTTCTGGCATCGTCCGGTGCTGTCGGCCGTGATGACAGTAATGATGCTGTCGCTGGCCGGTATTCCAATGACGTTGGGCTTTATTGGTAAGTTCTATGTGATCGCGCTGGGCGTTAGTGCCTCGCTGTGGTGGCTGACCGGTGCGGTGGTATTAGGCAGCGCCATTGGCCTCTATTACTATCTGCGCGTTACCGTTAGCCTCTATCTTAGCCCGCCTGAGCTGCATACGCGCGATACGCCAGCCAACTGGGCGTTTACCGCGGGCGGCATCGTGGTGCTGATTTCCGCCATTCTGGTTCTGCTGCTGGGCGTTTACCCACAGCCGCTGATCAGACTGGTGCAAATGGCACAGCCGCTGATGTAAGACAGCCGATAAAGAGAAAGCCCTGTATCGCTACAGGGCTTTTTTTTGGCATCAGAAATGATATTGCAGGCCAGCGGTCAGGCTGTAATTTTTATGACTCAGGCCGCCGCCTCCCTTCTTGCTGTAATTATAGGTCTGTTGGTCATAATCAATTATCTGCATTTGCCCGCGACTTTGCCGGTAATCTTCCCAGTTTAGCGCTGCCAGCTGATCCTTGTCTGCTGATAAGCGGCGCCGCGCCAGGCTTATATTCCGGTTGCTGTAGCAGCCAGCCGGTAATGCTGACGGCAAACTGATTAGCATAGTTAAGACGGGCAGCAGGCCAGGTAGACCAGTCGCTCCAGTGCGACTGGTTATCAACCATCCAGTCATAGTCATCCATCTGTACGCTGCCCCGCGCCAGGGTTGTCCAGCCGCTAAGCGCCAGGCTAAGTTGCGGCGCAATCTCTCAGTCGGGATGGCCACGACTAACCGCTGCGTTCTTTATTTTCCAGTTCAGCTCGCTATTTTTATGCCCTTCGTCGTAAACGTATTCGTTGGATTTGCCACCGAGCCAGCCGGTCACCAGCGTAAATGTTACAGGATAAGAGGGGAGACTGTTGGCGATCGCCAGCGGGCTCATTAGCGCCAGCGTCAAAGGGAGCGTTCCGTTGTAAAGCGCTTTTACCGATTTCATCTTCAACCTCCTGTTGATATAAAAGCGCAGACATTTTTCCATGATTTTTAAAACGATGGCGGTTTTTTAAGCATCGATTGAGGTTATATTAAACCGGCATAACGCGCATTATTAGCAGGAAAAATTGATGTTCGATGGCGACATGTGGCTAAAACCAAGGGGAAAGCGGGCGTATGGAGTTAACCTGGTACGATTTGCATCATAGTGAACTAAACGTTCAGCAACTGCATGACATTCTGGCTCTGCGTAATCGCGTTTTTATCGTCGAGCAGCAGTGCGCGTATGAAGATATCGATGGGCAGGATTTAGCGCGTGATAACCGCCATATTTTTGCGCTGGGCGAAGGAAGAATACTGGCTTGCGCACGTATTTTGACGCCAGAAAATGCCGACAGCCCGGTAAAGATTGGGCGCGTGATTGTTACCAGCGAAGCGCGGGGATTACATCTTGGCTATCGCCTGATGGAAAGGGTGCTGGAAAGCTGTGAGCAATACTGGCCTGAACGTCAGCAGTTCCTTTCGGCGCAGGCGCATCTACAGCGCTTTTACGCATGTATGGGTTTTAAGCCGCAGGGCGAGGTCTATCTGGAAGATAATATTCCGCATATCGATATGATGAAGTAAAACGTAACAGGCGGAGCGCAATGCTCCGCCTGTTATTTAGCTTACCGTCATCTGGCGGTCATCAACATATTTCCGCTGGTCCGGCGGCGGCGGGAAATATTGATAAAGCCAGGTTTCACTCAGCGTTTCATCTTTGGTGCGCAGGAACATGCGCATATCGACCGGATCCACCGCATCGCTGGTGGGGTACCAGTCAAACAGGATGCGATAGCCGTTTAGCGGTTCAACATAAAGAATTTCTACCTGCTTAATGGTGCCGGCAGAGACGGTAATCACCGGCTCGATGCCTTTTGGCGCGGCATTCTTCAGATCGCCATCAACAAAATCAACGGCAAAACGACGACACCAGACATCCGGGAAATGCTCGCCAGGTGCCCAGCCTTCCGGGAAGCCGCCAATGCCGGAACGGGTTGCCTCTACGCGCGCCAGTTCGCTGCGTACCGGCGGCAGGCCGCTCCAGTAAAGCTTATACTGGAAAGAGAGTTCGCTACCGGCTTTAACCGGCTGCTCCGGCTGCCAGAAACAGACCACGTTATCCAGCGTTTCGCCGGTGGTAGGGATTTCCATTAAATTGATGGCGCCCTTGCCCCATTTGCCGATCGGCTCCACCCACAGGCTGGGGCGCTTGTCATACCAGCCAATCACATCCTGATAATCTTCAAAATCATGATTCAACTGCAGCAGGCCAAAGCCACGCGGGTTCTCATCATCGTAAGCGTTAAACTGCAGCTTGCGCGGGTTATTCAGCGGACGGGCAATCCATTCCCCTTTACCGGTCCACATCGCCAGACGGTCGGAATCATGGATTTGCGGATGATAGGTGTTGCACATACGACGTTCGCTGTTGCCGCAGCTGAACATACTGGTCATTGGGGAGATCCCCAACTGACGAATATCTTTGCGGGCATACAGGTGGTTTTCCACCTCCATCACCACGCGCTTCGGCTCACAGTGGATAACAAACTTATAGGCACCGGTCAGGCTGGCGCCATCAAGCAGGGCGTAAACGGTAAAGGTCGTGTCGTCCGCTTTTGGCGTTTCAAACCAGAAGGCGACGAAATCGGGAAACTCTTCCTGTCCGTTGCTAAAAGTGTTTACCGCTACGCCGCGCGCCGACAGGCCATACTGATAGGTTTCATCCACGGCACGGAAATAGCTGGCTCCCAGGAAAGAGACGATATCGCGCCGCGCCAGCTCCGGCTTTTTAAACGCACGGAAACCGGCAAAGCCAAGATCGGTTTTACCTTCCAGCTGTCTGGTATCGACACTGGTGTTCTGATAGTTAAACAGCTCAGGGCGGAAGTGAATCTCACGCGCTTCACGGCTGCTTTTATCTACAGAGAACATGCGGATACGGCGTTTAAAACCCATGCCGACGTGGAAAAACTGCACGTCCAGCTGGCGGTTATCGATATCGTTCCAGAGAGAGTGATTAGCATCATACTGGATGGCGTTATAAGCCTGCGGCGTCATGGTCGCCAGCGTATCCGGCAACGGCCCTGGCGCGCCGCCCCAGGGCTTTTGCGCCAGCGCGGCGGCTTTTTTCTTTAGCACCTCAAAGTCAAAGCGCGTCGCAGTACCGTCAGCGATGCCATCTTCTGCCCAGGCGGACTGTGCAAATAGCGTGGATAAGCCAGACATGCCGCTAACCGCAGCGAATGCCATTGAGGTTTTCATAAACATTCTTCGATTCATGCCAGAAACGCTTTCCTTATGCTGAACGAGTTTGTAGTGATCGAGCTTCTGCACCCATTTGCTTTCCCAGGATGAGCCTGGGGTACAGTCAGCTACGACAGACGCAGGCGGCAAAAATTCGGTTAACAGGAATTTATCAGATTAATCATATAAACCAACGAATTTCCGCCAGCCCTGCCAGTAAATTCCTGAACGTCTGTTCAGGCAGGGATGTAAAAAGTGTCTATAGTTAGTGGACATTCATGTGTTTTACACGGAGGAAGAAAATGGCTGTATCAACTGACTCGCAAGAAAAGCGCGATCCGCAAGTATCGGATAAGCCTCAGGTAGCCGGTGAACCACAGGAAACGCGCCTGGATGATGATCTCACGCTGCTGACCGAAACGTTGGAAGAGGTACTGAAATCTTCCGGCGATCCAGCCGATCAGAAATACCTTGAGCTAAAAGAGAAAGCGGAACAGGCGTTGCACGGGGTGAAAACGCGCGTCAGCGCGGCGTCCGATTCCTACTACTACCGTGCCAAACAGGTAGCCTGTCGTGCCGATGGCTACGTTCATGAAAAACCCTGGCAGGGCATCGGTATCGGCGCTGCTGCGGGTCTGATCCTTGGCCTTCTGCTGGCGCGTCGCTAAACGTTCTGTAGCAAACAGCCTCTGACCAACCGGGAAGAGGCTGGTTTTTCTCTTTTCTGCTGTGCAGCCCTCTGCGTTTAATATCCGACTCTTCTCAGCCTGAACCGCGACAAAACGTGGCGCGAACTGTTCTGCATCAAAATCCCCTGTCACTCTCCCTTTTACACTAGCTACCTCTTTATGATTATGGAGGTGTTCGTGTATTCGCTTCCTGCCGCGTATAGCGCGTTGTTCACTGAGCTGGCAAAAATCAACAGCAGAGAAGCAGGCTGTCGCGCGTTAACCGTTTCCCTTGCGTCCGGCGAGGATTCCCTGTCCTGGCTTCGTGCCCAGCCGTACCGGCCCCAGCTCTGGTGGCAGCACCGCAACGGCCATGAGCAGGTTGCGCTTTGCGGGGCCATCCGCTGTTACCAGACGCTGTATCAGGCTGAACAGGCGTGTCGCGCTTTGCCCGGGAACTGGCGGATCTGGGGCAGCAACCGTTTTGCCGCTACTGACAGCTTTTTCTTTCTGCCGCGGCTAATGTGGCAGCAGGACAGCCGTGGTGAACGGCTGACGCTGTTTGTTCAAAGCGATCATAACCTGCAGGAGGATGCGCAGGTTGCCGTACGCTTCCTGCATGGGCTGCGCTTGCCGCAGCCGCTGCCGTTAATACGCGGGCAGTTGCAACAGAGCCAGTGTGAGCCGGAACAGGCGGAGTGGAGCCAGCGAGTAAACTCGGCATTAGCGGCAATTGCCGCCGGAGGGCTGGAAAAAGTAGTGCTGGCACGCACGATGGACCTGCTATGGGATCGTCCGTTGCCGCCGGAGGCATTGCTGGCGGCCAGCCGGCGCGCCAATCCGCACTGTTATCAGTTTATGCTGCGCTTTGCAGATGAGAGCGCGCTGGTCTGCGCCTCGCCGGAGCGGCTCTGGCTACGGCAACAAAATGCGTTGCTGACTGAGGCGCTGGCGGGCACGGTAGCGCGTGATATCGATCCCATACTTGCCCTGCAGCAGGCGCAGTGGCTGCTGCATGACGCCAAAAATCAGCATGAAAACGCACTGGTCATGGAAGATATCTGTTCCCGGCTACAGGAGATTGTCAGCAAACTGGAGGTCATGCCGGTAGAACTGGTACGCCTGCGCAATCTGCAACATTTACGACGCCGCATCCACGGCGAATTACGCAGCCGCAGCGATGCGCTCATTTTACAGCGTCTGCAACCCACGGCGGCGGTGGCTGGCCTGCCGCGCACGGCAGCGCACGCCTTTCTGCAGCGCCATGAAGCACTGGATCGTGACTGGTATGCCGGTTCCACCGGTTTTATCTCCCGACAAAAAAGCGAATTCTGCGTCACGCTGCGCTGTGCGCTGGTGCAGGGGCAGCGGGTGCGGCTGTATGGCGGCGCGGGGATCGTCGCCGGTTCCGATGCGCAACAGGAATGGCAGGAAACAGAAAACAAAATGGCCGCGCTGGCAGCCTTGCTGCCCACCAGCGCGGCACCACTACCACCCCGCCTGGCCGGGAAGCCGCCCGTGGCGCATTCGGCCTGAATGCATCCGCATGGCGAGGGAAAGCACGCTTCATCGTCGGACGGCGTCATTACACTAAGGGGAGAGTATGTCTGACAGTAGCTTCAACCGCCGTTGGGCGCAGGTGATTATTGAGGTGTTGTTGCGTCATCAGGTGCGCCATGTCTGTATCGCGCCCGGCTCACGTTCTGCGCCGCTCACGCTGGCGGCAGCCAAATCTGCATTAACCTGCCATACCCATTTTGATGAACGCGGGCTGGGCTTTTTAGCACTTGGCCTGGCGAAAGGCTCGCGTACCCCCGTGGCGCTGATAGTGACCTCGGGCACTGCCGTAGCGAATCTGCTGCCCGCCGTTATTGAGGCGCAGCTAACCGGTGAGCGGCTGATTGTACTGAGCGCCGATCGACCACCGGAATTGATTAACTGCGGCGCTAATCAGGCGATTACCCAGCCAGGCATATTTTCTCATTTTGCCCACCGCTGCGATTTACCGCGGCCAACGCCTGAAATTGACGCCCGCTGGCTGGCGGCGGCGCTGGATGAAGCGATTGCCGCAGCCAGTACGGGCGCGCTGCACGTTAACTGTCCCTTTGCTGAGCCGCTCTATGGCCCGGAGGATAATGCCTGGCGCGAATGGCTGGCGTCGCTGGATGCATGGATGCAGCAATCGATCCCGTGGGTGACTCACAGCGCGCCGGAAAGCCATACGCAGCAGAGCGACTGGCCAGCCTGGCGACAAAAACGCGGCGTGGTTATCGCAGGCAAAATGCGCCCGGAGGAGGGCGCGGTGGTGGCTCGGTGGGCGGCCACGCTGGGCTGGCCGCTGCTGGCAGATATTCAATCGCAAACCGGCCAGCCGCTGCCCTGTGCGGATTTATGGCTGAGCAGCCCGCAGGCGCAGCAGCAACTGAATCAGGCGGAACTGGTCGTGCAGTTTGGCACCCGTCTGATTAGCAAGCGGCTCTTGCAGTGGCAGCAGCAGGCGCGCCCGCAGCAGTGGTGGCTTATCGATGCGCTGCCGGGGCGGCGCGATCCTGCCAGCCAGCCGGGGCGACGTATCGTCAGTGAGATCGGCAGCTGGATTAATGCGCATCCGGCAATGGCCGCTACGCCCTGGGCACCCACGCTGGCTACGCTGGCCGCATCCATCCAGCGCCAGGCCAGCGCAGCTGTGGGGAATACGCCAGAGGCACTGCTGGCGCACCGGCTGGCGGAATTACTGCCGCCTGATGGCGCACTGTTTCTTGGTAACAGCCTGCTGGTACGGCTGACAGATGCGTTAGCACAGTTGCCGGTTGGCTACCCTGTCTACTGCAATCGCGGCGCCAGCGGGATCGATGGCCTGATAGCAACCTTAAGCGGCATTCAGCGCGCTCAGGCGCGTCCGATGCTGGCACTGCTGGGCGATATCTCCGCCCTGTATGATTTGAACAGTCTGGCGCTGCTGCGTCAGCTTGCCGCGCCGCTGGTGCTGGTGGTGATTAACAACAACGGCGGTCGCATTTTCTCTCTGTTGCCGACGCCTGTCAGCGAGCGCGAGCGTTTTTTTACTTTGCCGCAGTCGGTCAGCTTTGCCCCGGCAGCGCAGATGTTCGGCCTTGATTATCAGCATGTCGCCGCCTGGGCGTCGCTACAACAGGCCGTTGAACAGGGCTTTCTGCAGCAGGGCGGCACGCTGGTGGAGTTCAGCGTAGCGCCTGATAGCGGTGCGGAGACCTTTGCCCGCCTGGTGGCGATGGGAGCAACGTTATGATCCTGCACGCCCGCTGGCAGGGACACCGGCGCAGCAGCAAGCCAACTCTGGTTTGGCTGCATGGTTTCCTGGGAACCATGCATGACTGGCTGCCGGTACAGCAGGCGTTTATCAACTGGCCGATGCTGAGCATCGATCTGCCCGGGCACGGCGGCTCCTGTGGGCAGCGCGTCAGCGGCTTTGATGAACTCAGCGAGCGCATCGGCGCTACGCTGCGTCATTACCAGATTCAACATTACTGGCTCATCGGCTATTCCCTCGGCGGACGCGTGGCAATGTATTACGCCTGCCGCGCAGCGCTGCCTGGGCTATGCGGGCTGGTGGTGGAGGCGGGGCATCCGGGGCTGGCCGATGAACAACAACGTCGGGCGCGCGATGCGCGCGATACTCTGTGGATAAGCCGTTTCCGCCAGCTGCCGCTGCCTGACGCGCTACAGGTCTGGTATCGGCAGCCGCTCTTTAACGAGCTGACCGAGCAACAGCGCAACACGCTGGTCAGGCAGCGTAGCACGGGCGACGGCCCTTCGCTGGCGGCAATGCTGCACGCCACTTCATTAAGCAGGCAGCCTGATTTGCTGCCGGAACTTCAGCAGCTGGCCGTGCCTTTCAGCTATCTGTGCGGTGAATGGGACAATAAATTTATTCAGCTGGCCATGCAGGCGCATCTGCCGCTGCACACCATTCCGGCTGCCGGACACAATGCCCATCGTGCCAGTCCTGCCGCCTTTAGCGATCGGTTGACGCAACTGCTGCGTCAACCTGTCTGAATTCTGGAGAACTTTATGCTTTATCCCGATGAACAACAGCTTACCGCGCCGGTTGAATGGCATGACTGCAGCGGTGAATTCAGCGATATCCGCTATCACAAATCGCCGGAAGGCATAGCCAAAATTACCATTAACCGGCCACAGGTACGCAATGCCTTTCGACCGCTGACGGTACAGGAGATGATGCTGGCGCTGCAGGATGCGCGTTATGACGAAGGGATCGGCGTCATTATTCTTACCGGCGAGGGCGAACAGGCTTTCTGCGCCGGCGGCGATCAGAAAGTGCGTGGTGATTACGGCGGCTATCAGGATGATGGCGGCGTGCATCATCTTAACGTACTCGACTTTCAACGCCAGATCCGCAACTGCCCGAAACCGGTAGTGGCAATGGTGGCGGGTTATGCGGTTGGCGGCGGGCACGTGCTGCATATGCTCTGCGATCTCACCATTGCGGCGGACAATGCGCGCTTCGGGCAAACCGGGCCGAAAGTCGGCTCCTTTGACGGCGGCTGGGGGGCGTCCTATATGGCGCGCATTGTTGGGCAGAAAAAAGCGCGTGAGATCTGGTTCCTGTGCCGCATGTACGATGCACAACAGGCGCTGGCGATGGGGCTGGTGAATCATGTGGTACCGCTGACGCAGTTAGAGCCGGAAACGGTGCGCTGGTGCCGCGAAATGTTGCATAACAGCCCGATGGCGCTGCGCTGTCTGAAAGCGGCGCTGAACGCCGACTGCGACGGTCAGGCAGGGCTGCAGGAACTGGCTGGCAATGCCACTATGCTGTTTTATATGACTGAAGAGGGGCAGGAAGGGCGCAACGCTTTTAACCAGAAGCGTCAGCCCGATTTCAGTCAGTTCAGGCGTAATCCCTGATGCGTCAGGCGAAGCTGTGGCGTTATGCCATTCCCATGGAGAGCGGCGTGGTATTGCGCGATCGTCGTCTGACGCAGCGGCAAGGGCTGCTGGTGATGCTGCAACAGCAGGATCGGCAGGGCTGGGGCGAAATCGCGCCGCTGCCGGGATTCAGCCACGAAACGCTGGCGCAGGCGCAGCAGGCCTGCGTAGCCTGGCTGACGCAGTGGCTTGCCGCACGGCCGGTTGCCGAAAGCCGGTTGCCTTCAGTGGCTTTTGGCCTGAGCTGCGCCAGCGCAGAGCTGGCGGGGGAGCTGCCGTTAGCGGGTACCTGGCGCAGCGCACAGCTGTGTCACGGCGATCCCGACGCGCTGCTGTTACAGCTTGAGGAGCAGGAAACGCCCTGTGCCAAAATGAAAGTCGGACTGTATGAAGCGGTACGCGACGGCCTGCAGGTCAGCCTGCTGCTGGAAGCGTTGCCCGCTCTGCAGCTGCGCCTGGACGCCAACCGCAGCTGGACGCTGGAAAAAGCGCGCCAGTTTGCCCGCTGCCTGACGCCGTCACAGCGTGCGCGTATCGCCTTTATTGAAGAACCCTGCCGTACACCTGCTGAAAGCCTGGCGTTTGCCGCCGAATGGGGAATAGCGATCGCCTGGGATGAGAGCCTGCGTGAGCCGGTCTTTCAGTTACAGGCCGCGCCGGGGCTGACAGCGCTGGTGATCAAGCCCACGTTAACCGGCTCGCTGGCGCGTATTCAGCAGCAAATCCACGAGGCGCAGCGACTGGGGTTACAGGTGATTATCAGCTCGGCGCTGGAGTCCAGCCTGGGACTGACGCAGCTGGCGCGGCTGGCGCACTGGCTAACGCCACAGTCGCTGCCGGGGCTGGATACCTTAACGTTGATGCGTCAGCAGCTGGTGCGATGCTGGCCTGGCTGCATGCTGCCCTTACAGGATCGGGAAACGTGGACGCGCATTTATTAAATGATTTTCCATGGCGCGTGCGGGCGCAAACCATGCCTGCGGCAATCGCGCTGCGGGCAGGCAAAGAGCAGCTAAGCTGGCAGACGCTGGCAGAGCGGCTGGAGCGGCTCTGTAACGGTTTTCAGCAGCAGGGCGTGACGTGCGGCTCGCTGGTGGCGCTACGTGGTAACAACAGCCTGTCGCTGTTGCTGGCCTGGCTGGCATTATTGCAGGCTGGCGCGCGGGTATTACCGCTTAATCCGCAGCTGCCGTCAGTGACGCTGCTGCCGTTGCTGCGCATGTTGCTTCCTGACTTTATGCTGGACCTGGCTGAGCCGTTGACTGACGTTATGCCGGTTGCAACGCAGCCTCTTACTTTTCCGACGGCGCAGTGGTTAAACCAGACGCCGCAGCTGGCGACAACAATTCAGGCTTTATGGCGGTCCGATGCTATCGCCACGCTGACGCTCACCTCTGGTTCCACCGGCCTGCCGAAGGCGGCGGCGCACACGTTTCAGGCACTGCTGCTCAGCGCGGCGGGGGTGAATCAGCTAATGAATTTCAACGCTGCCGAAAGCTGGCTGCTGTCGCTGCCGCTGTATCATGTCTCCGGACAGGGGATCGTCTGGCGCTGGCTGCTGGCGGGCGCCTGCCTGGTGCTACCCGTATCGCCTTTGTCGCAGGCGCTCAGCGGATGCAGTTTTGCATCGCTGGTGCCAACCCAGCTATGGCGTCTTCTCCGGCAGCCTGAGCGGCCTGCGGGCTTAAGGGCGGTACTGCTCGGCGGCGCAGCGATCCCTGCTGATTTAGTCACGCGCGCGCAAGCCACAGGCATCAGCTGCTGGTGCGGTTATGGCCTGACGGAAAGCGCCGCCACGGTATGTGGTAAACGGGCGGACAACCGACCCGGCGTCGGCAGGGCGTTAAACGGACGTGAGATAGCGATTGTTGATAACGAAATCTGGATCCGTGGCGCAACCTTAGCCAGCGGCTACTGGCGTGACGGGCGGCTGTGGCCATTGACGAATGAGCAGGGCTGGTTTGCCACCGGCGATTTGGGGCGCTGGCATCAGGACGAACTGCAGGTGTTGGGCAGGAAGGACAATCTGTTTTTCAGCGGCGGCGAGGCGGTGCAGCCGGAAGCGATAGAAAGCCTGCTGATGCAGCATCCCGCCGTGATGCAGGCGGTTATTCTGCCGCAGCCGGATGACGAGTGGGGGGCGAGACCGGTGGCGCTGCTGACGCTGGCAGCGGATGAAAAGCTGGAAAACATCGCCGCCTGGGCGCGGGAGCAACTGGCCAGCTTCCAGCGTCCCGTCCGCTGGCTGACATTGCCGGAAGGCGCGGCGCGGGGCGGCATCAAGTTATCACGTCAGCAGCTGGCGCAGTGGCTGCAGGTCCGGCAGCAGGGGAATGGAAGCTGATGTATGGCCCTCTGTAAAAGCAGCCGGAAGTAATGTTATGGTACTTTGATCTTTCATTGCAGGCGAAAACAGATGTTATTTCATCACTTACGTATCGCGCGACCGGTAACGGATCTGGAACAGAGTAGCGAGATGTACTGTCGAGGTCTTGGGCTGAAAGAAATTGGCGCGTTCACCGACCATGACGGTTTCAGCGGGCGTATGCTGGGCCGTGACGATTTGCCCTGGCATCTGGAGTTCACCCTGTGCCATGACCATCCGGTGATGCCTGCGCCCCCGGCAGAGGATCTGCTGGTTTTGTATATCCCTGAAAGGGAAGCGTGGACAGCGGCCTGTAATCAAATGGAGCAGGCGGGTTTTACCCGAACCTGTGCTTTTAACCCGTACTGGGAAAGTAAAGGTATCACTTTTCAGGACAATGATGGCTACCGTGTGGTGTTGCAAAACAGCCGCTGGGAAGTTTCCTGAATTGTTATTGATAACATAATCAGGATAGCAGCGCTTTTAGCGAGAAGGCGATAAGCAGCAGCCCGCCAGTGATATTCACGAATTTTTTCAGCATTAACGGATCGATTTTACGGACAGAAAAAATTAGCGCTCTGCTGACTAACAGCAGCCAGGCGACCATTACCACAACGTGTAGCGAAGCCAGTACCAGATAATCGCTGATATTCCCCTGCCTGCCGGCAAACTGGGAGACCACCGTCAGATAAAAAAGGATGGCCTTGGGATTCAGCACGTTGGCCAGCCAGGCTTTTTTTAACGTCACGGGATTCGCTGCATGATCGAAAGAAAACGTATGCGCCGAAAGTCCGCTACGGATCAGCTGAATGCCCAACCAGAGAAGATAAGCGGTGCCGGCGATTTTCAGTATATTGAAAAATTCAGGCGAAGAGATCAGCGCCGTGATACCCAATCCGATTAAAACGGCGTGCGTATAAATACCCAGTGTCGTTCCTAGTAGGGTAGAGCACAGTCCGCGGCGCCCACCCGCCAGCGCACTGTTAATAGCCAGCGTAAAGCTTGCGCCAGGTGAAAGCGCCACGGGTAACAGGGCCGGCAGAAAGCCGATTATATTGATGTCCATTAACCCTGAATATTAGGTGACGCTCCCACCGCTGACCATCCGCTGACAGGCAATAAAAAAGCCCAACCTTGCGGTTGGGCTGTAAACGGCTGATTCAGCATCAGGAAACTGCAGGCTTATCCCTGTAGCGCACGCAGCGCATTTTCCACCCCGGCGCCATAGGCTTCGTCCACCTGACGGAACAGCGCAATCTGACGCTGCTGAATAAACGCCGGTATCTGCACCAGTTCACCAGCGATACGCTTAAACATACGCTGATGCTCTTCTTCACTCAGCAGGTTAAACAACGCGCGCGGCTGGCTGAAGTAGTCATCATCTTCACGATGGTTCCAGTGATCGGCTGCGCCTTCCAGCGACAGTGGCGGCTCGCTGAAGTCCGGCTGCTCCTGAAACACACCAAAGCTGTTGGGTTCATAGGTCGCCCCATTGCCGCTGTTGCCGTCCACGCGCATTGCGCCGTCGCGGTGATAGCTATGGAACGGGCACTTCGGCGCGTTCACCGGGATCTGATGGTGGTTCACGCCCAAACGATAGCGGTGCGCATCGCCATAGGAGAACAGACGGCCCTGCAGCATGCGGTCCGGCGAGAAGCCGATGCCGGGCACCACGTTAGCCGGGCTCATCGCAACCTGCTCAACCTCGGCGAAATAGTTATCCGGGTTGCGGTTCAGCTCGAACTCGCCCACTTCAATCAGCGGATAGTCGGCGTGCGGCCAGACCTTGGTTAAGTCAAACGGGTTGTACGGCGTCTGTGACGCCTCTTTCTCCGGCATCACCTGTACGTAAAATTTCCAGCGCGGGAAATCACCACGTTCGATCGATTCAAACAGATCGCGCTGAGAACTCTCACGATCGCGGGCGATCAGTTGCGCGGCCTCCTCATCCATCAGATTTTCTACACCCTGCTGGCAACGCATATGGAATTTCACCCAGAAGCGTTCCTGCTGGTCATTGATAAAGCTGTAGGTGTGACTGCCAAAACCATGAATGTGGCGGTAAGAGCGCGGCAGACCACGATCGCTAAAGTCGATAGTCAGCTGGTGCAGCGATTCTGGCAGAAGCGAAAAAAAGTCCCATTTGTAGGTGGGGTTGCGCAAGTTAGTACGTGGATCGCGTTTAACCACATGGTTAAGATCCGGGAATTTCAGCGGATCGCGCAGATAGAAAACCGGGGTATTGTTGCCAACCAGATCCCAGTTGCCTTCCTCGGTATAAAACTTCATGGAAAAACCGCGGATATCACGCTCGGCATCAGCGCCGCCGCGCTCACCGGCAACCGTAGAGAAACGGATAAAAAGGTCGGTTTTTTTACCCACTTCTGAGAAGAGTTTGGCGCGGCTAAAACGGGTAATATCCTGCGTTACGGTAAAGGTGCCGTAAGCGCCTGAACCTTTGGCATGCATGCGACGTTCCGGGATCACTTCACGATCGAAATGCGCCAGTTTTTCCAGCAGCCAGACATCCTGCAACAGCAGCGGGCCACGACGTCCGGCAGACATAGAGTTATTGTTATGGGCAACCGGCGCGCCTGAAGCGGTAGTAAGACCTTTTTTATTCATATGGCAATTCTCTATCGGTGTGATTGTCAAAGGTTTAACCGAGGTAAAACCCGTTATTAATTGGGTAAACCTATTGTTTGCGCTATTTTGCTGCTAAGCCGCCGCGCTGACAATCTGTCAAAAGCTATCGCTGCTATCTCTGAAACTGTGTCTCCCGATATTTACGTTGTATTCACCGGCGCGCCTTCCTACAGTAAAGGCATTAACCAAACGAGGGACGTGACGTGATTAGAGTGGAAATGCTCTCTACGGGCGATGAAGTGCTGCACGGCCAGATTATCGATACCAATGCCGCGTGGCTGGCTGATACCCTGTTTCAGCAGGGCCTGCCAATGACCAGCCGCGCCACCGTCGGCGACAGCCTGCCTGCGCTGGTGGAAGCACTGACCGAGCGCAGCCGCATTGCGGATGTGCTGATTGTGAATGGCGGGCTGGGACCGACCAGCGACGATTTAAGCGCGCAGGCGGCGGCGAATGCCTGCGGCGTGGCACTGGAGCTACAGCCCGCCTGGCTGGAAAAAATCGAGGCATTTTTCGCCAGCCGTGGACGGCCTATGGCAGCCAGCAATCGCAAGCAGGCGGAGATCCCGGCGGGCAGCGAACTGATTGATAACCCGGTAGGCACCGCCTGCGGCTTTGCCGTCACGCTCAATGATTGCTGGATCTTCTTTACGCCTGGCGTGCCATCGGAATTTAAAGTGATGGTGGAGCAACAGATCCTGCCGCGCCTGAAGACGCGCTTTGCACTGCCGGAGCCGCCGCTCTGTTTACGTCTGACCACCTTTGGTCGCGGCGAGAGCGATCTGGCGGCGGAGCTGGAGCCGCTGCCGTTACCGGAAGGTGTGGTGATGGGCTATCGCTCCTCCGCGCCAATTATCGAAATCAAACTGACCGGCCCGGCCGCGCAGCGGGTAGCAATGGAGCAGATCTGGCAGCAGGTGCGTTTACAACTGGCGGAATGCACGTTATTTGAAGGTACGCAGGGGCTACCGGCGCTACTGGCGCAGCAGCTAAACACGCGCCAGCTAACGCTTACCGTTAGCGAGCAGTTCAGCGCGGGCCTGCTGCAGTGGCAGCTCAGTTCGGGCGGCGTGGCGTGCCGGGCTGGTGAAGTGCTGCCTGAAGGAGAAGAGACGCTTTCACAGCTGGCGCAGCGGGCGCAGGAGCGGGCAAAGGCGCAGCAGGCGTCACTGGCGCTGCTGGTAGGATCGTTGCGGGATAAGCAGCTCGGTTTTGCGCTGCACACGCCGGATGGCACGTATGGTCAGCAGGTGAAGTTTAATAACCAGCGCCATACGGTCAAAACGCGTCAGGAGCTGGTGGCGATGATGGCGATGAATATGCTGCGTCGCTGGCTGCACGGCATGGATGTCTCTACCGGGCATGGCTGGGTTGATGTGGTGGAAACGCTAAAAGCGTAACGGAAAACGCAAAAGCCCAACCGATGGTTGGACTTGAGGGCAGTAACGCTACAGCTCTATCTCGATATCACCGTCGGCTTTACAACAGCAGGGCAGGATTTCGCCCTGCTGAATAAAGGCCAGCGGCTGACCGGCGTAACTCACTTCTCCTTTAATCAGGCGGGTGCGGCAGGAGCCGCAGTAGCCTTCACGACACTGATATTCCACGCAGATATTATGCGCTTCCAGCGCCGCCAGCAGAGAAGGGTGCTCGTCGGTATATTCAAGCTGCGCACCGGAAATGCACAGCGTGATTCGCTTCCCGGCCATGATTACAGCTGGAAGTCATCGAAGTCGTTTTCGCCCACTTCGGAGTCGATCTGACCAACCAGGTAGGAGCTGACTTCCACTTCCTGCGGCGCAACCTGCACGTTATCAGAGACCAGCCAGGCGTTAATCCACGGAATCGGGTTTGAACGCGTCTGGAACGGCAGATCCAGGCCCACCGCCTGCATACGAATATTGGTGATGTACTCAATATACTGGCAGAGGATATCTTTATTCAGGCCGATCATCGAGCCGTCACGGAACAGGTATTCCGCCCACTCTTTTTCCTGCACGGCGGCCAGCTTAAACAGGTCGTAGCACTCCTGGCGGCATTCCTGTGCAATCTCAGCCATTTCCGGATCGTCTTCGCCGCTGCGCATCAGGTTCAGCATATGCTGGGTGCCGGTCAGGTGCAGCGCTTCATCGCGGGCGATCAGGCGGATAATTTTCGCATTGCCTTCCATCAGCTCGCGCTCGGCAAAAGCAAAAGAGCAGGCAAAGCTGACATAAAAGCGGATCGCTTCCAGCGCGTTAACGCTCATCAGGCAGAGATAAAGCTGCTTTTTCAGCGCGCGCAGGTTAACGGTTACGGTTTTGCCGTTGACCTGATGGGTGCCTTCGCCCAGCAGATGCCAGTAGCTGGTCATCTCGATCAGATCGTCATAGTAGCCGGAAATATCGCTGGCGCGCTTCAGGATCTGTTCGTTGGTGACGATATCATCAAACACCAGCGCCGGATCGTTAACGATATTACGAATAATATGCGTATAGGAGCGTGAGTGAATGGTTTCTGAGAAGGCCCAGGTTTCTACCCAGGTTTCCAGTTCCGGGATCGAAATCAGCGGCAGCAGCGCCACGTTCGGGCTACGGCCCTGGATGGAATCCAGCAGCGTCTGATATTTCAGGTTGCTGATGAAAATATGTTTTTCATGATCCGGCAGCGCCTGGAAATCGATGCGGTCGCGTGATACGTCAACCTCTTCCGGACGCCAGAAGAAGGAGAGCTGCTTTTCAATCAGCTTTTCAAAAATGTCATATTTTTGCTGATCGTAGCGCGCAACGTTGACCGACTGGCCGAAAAACATCGGCTCCAGCAGCTGATCGTTTTTATTCTGAGAAAAAGTGGTGTAAGCCATAGTTGATTCCACATGCTAACGGGACAGGCTGGCCTTGCCGCACAGGGCGAGGCGCTGACAGCCGTTTTGACCGTGCTTCGCACGGCCTGCCATGTTGCGGCCACGTCGCCAACGTGGCCAAAAGAAGCGTCATGGCCGGAGAGGTGCCGGCCAGACCCGATTAAATTTTACAGGCGCCGCTTTCACAACCGTCATCCTGAATGGATGGGGCAATGTCGTCCTGCGCATCTTCCGCACCGTCACGGGTGTTCTGGTAGTAAAGCGTTTTGACGCCGAATTTATAGGCGGTCAGCAGATCTTTTAACAGCTGCTTCATCGGCACTTTACTGTTGGCAAAGCGTGACGGATCGTAGTTGGTGTTGGCAGAAATCGCCTGATCGATAAATTTCTGCATGACGCCGACCAGCTGCAGATAGCCATCATTGTTCGGCATTTCCCACAGCAGTTCATAGCTATCTTTCAGACGTTCATACTCTGGCACCACCTGACGCAGAATGCCGTCTTTAGAGGCTTTAATGCTGATATGACCGCGCGGCGGCTCGATACCGTTGGTGGCGTTTGAAATCTGCGAAGAGGTTTCAGACGGCATCAGTGCAGAAAGCGTGGAGTTACGCAGGCCGTGCGTTTTGATCGACTCACGCAGCGTATCCCAGTCAAGATGCAGCGGCTCGTTGCAGATGGCATCCAGATCTTTCTTATAGGTATCGATCGGCAGAACACCCTGCGCATAGGTGGTTTCATTGAACCACGGGCAGGCGCCCTGTTCTTTTGCCAGCTCGTTAGAGGCTTTCAGCAGGTAATACTGAATGGCTTCAAAGGTCTGATGCGTCAGGTTGTTGGCGCTGCCGTCGGAATAGCGCACGCCATGCTTCGCCAGGTAGTAGGCGAAGTTAATCACGCCGATACCCAACGTACGCCGACCCATTGCGCCGCGCTTCGCGGCCGGAATCGGGTAATCCTGATAGTCAAGCAGGGCGTCCAGCGCGCGCACCGCCAGCGTCGCCAGCTCTTCCAGATCGTCCAGGCTGTTGATGGCGCCCAGGTTGAAGGCAGAAAGCGTACAGAGCGCGATTTCGCCATTCTCGTCATTGACATCCAGCAGCGGTTTGGTCGGCAGCGCGATTTCCAGGCACAGGTTGGACTGGCGTACCGGGGCAATCGACGGATCGAACGGACTGTGGGTGTTGCAGTGATCGACGTTCTGAATATAGATACGGCCGGTTGAGGCGCGTTCCTGCATCATCAGCGAGAAGAGATCGACCGCTTTCACGCGTTGCTTGCGGATGCTGTCGTCCTGCTCATATTTAGTGTACAGACGCTCAAACTCATCCTGATCGGCAAAGAACGCATCATACAGGCCCGGTACGTCAGAAGGGCTGAACAGCGTAATATCCTGACCTTTCAGCAGGCGCTGATACATCAGCTTGTTGATCTGTACGCCGTAGTCCATGTGACGAACGCGGTTGCCTTCCACGCCACGGTTGTTTTTCAGCACCAGCAGGCTTTCTACTTCCAGATGCCACATCGGGTAGAACAGCGTAGCTGCACCGCCGCGCACGCCGCCCTGCGAACAGGATTTCACCGCAGTCTGGAAATGCTTATAGAACGGGATACAACCGGTATGGAACGCCTCGCCGCCGCGAATCGGGCTGCCCAGCGCGCGAATACGACCTGCGTTAATACCGATACCGGCACGCTGGGAAACATATTTCACAATGGCGCTGGAGGTGGCGTTAATGGAATCCAGGCTATCGCCGCACTCGATCAGCACACAGGAGCTGAACTGACGAGTCGGGGTGCGAACACCTGACATGATCGGCGTCGGCAGTGAAATTTTAAAGGTGGATACCGCGTCATAGAAACGCTTGATGTAATCCAGACGGGTTTCACGCGGATAGTTAGAGAACAGGCAGGCCGCTACCAGAATATAGAGGAACTGGGCGCTCTCATAGATATCACCGCTGACGCGGTTCTGCACCAGATATTTGCCTTCCAGCTGTTTGACTGCCGCGTAGGAAAAGTTCATATCGCGCCAGTGGTCGATAAAGCCGTCCATCTGTTCAAACTCTTCGCGGCTGTAGTCTTCCAGCAGATGACGATCGTATTTGCCCATATCGACCATGCGCACCACCTGGTCGTAGAGCGCTGGCGGTTCAAACTGGCCGTAGGCTTTTTTACGCAGGTGGAAAATCGCCAGGCGTGCGGCCATATACTGATAATCTGGCGCGTCACGCGAGATCAGATCGGCGGCGGCTTTGATAACAGTCTCGTGAATATCGGAGGTTTTAATGCCGTCGTAGAACTGGATGTGGGAACGCAGCTCAACCTGAGAAACGGAAACATTTTGCAGGCCTTCCGCAGCCCAGTCGAGAACCCGGTGGATTTTGTCCAGATTGATGCGCTCTTTGCGGCCATCGCGTTTAGTGACGAGCAGACTCTGATTCATGTCGCGTTATACCTGTCCGTGAAAAAATATCCCCCGTTTATACACAGCTTGCTCTTTGTGAGTAACTCTGTGGATAAACACTATATATAGGGGGTGAGGAGTAAATGAACAACAAGATGGTGAGTATTCTAGTAATTAATCGCATCTTAACAAGCCTTGATTTTCGCGTAAAAATCGTGATCGGTGGGTAAGTAATTTCCTAAGTCCACGTTTCATAAGGCGCGCAGCGGATGTCAATCCTTTGAAAAAAAAACGTTAGAATTTGATCGAGCGCCTGGTTCTTGTTCAGCAGGCGAAAATTCCCTTTTTTTTCTGCAAAAAACGTCTACGCGCTGCAGCAAAAACAGTCAAATGCAGAGCAGGCCTGGCCTGCTTTATCCCTGGCGTTTTACGGTTGCCTGAAAAGAGAGAAGCCCACTAAGAATTTCAAATGAAAAGCTGGACGTTTTTTCAAGGTGTGACAGACCTCGCTAAATCAGAAATATTTTCTTATCAATACTCATGTTTATCAGCATCAATGCTCTCTTTTTCCTGTAGTGTTATATTCATAACATACTGATTAACGGTAAAAAATTTCCTCACCCTCTTTCTGGCCCTCCCGCCATAAGCGTTACCGCGCTTATGAATACCTCATTAACGTCATTTTAATGCGGTGTTAATCACATTATTGCGCTCGTTATAAATATATAAAAAAGCACTTCATTTAAAATGAAACAGCGGTTCAATAATATAAAGGCCGACATATCATGATAAGAAAATCAATACCTCTGGGAACCAATAAGAAAATCACGCTGGGTCATCAACTGGCCTACGGCGGCGGAAATCTGCTGGGCAGCGGGGCCTTAGCCATCGCGGGCGCCTGGCTACTCTATTTTTACACCACCTTTTGCGGGCTCTCTTTGCTGGAGGCCTCGTTTATTTTTTCCGTCGCCAGCATTATTGATGCCATCAGTAACCCCATAATGGGGTATCTCACGGATAACTTTGGCAATACCTGGCTCGGTAAGCGGTTTGGCCGTCGGCGCTTTTTTCTGTTAATCGGCGCGCCACTGATGGTGTTTTATCCGCTGCTGTGGGTTGAGGGCTTTGGCTTTTGGTATTACCTGACCACCTACGTTATTTTTGAGCTGATTTATACCTCCGTGATGGTGCCCTATGAAACGCTGGCTACCGAAATGACGGATGATTTTACCCTGCGATCCAAGCTCACCGGTTATAAAGCCATCTTTGGTAAAATCGCTAATTTCCTGGCAGCATTAATTCCGGGCCAGTTTATTCTGCTGTATGGCAAAGAATCGGCGCAGCCTTTCCTTTATACCGGTATTACTTACGGCATTATTTTGTTTATTGCGATAGGCATGCTTTATTGGTTTAGCTGGGAGCGCAAAGACAGCGGCATAAAAGAGTTACGCCAGAAGCAGTCTCTCTGGAAAACCCTGAGTGCGCTGGCGCGTGATATGCAGTCCACTTTCTATCTGCGCGTATTCCGCAAACATTTAGGCATGTACCTGTTCGGCTTTGGCGCGGAGTGGCTGTTCGCTTCGGTATTTACCTATTATGTGGTGTTTGTGCTGCTGTACGATCCGGCCATCCTTGCCGGGCTGAACAGCCTGAACGCCATTTTGCAGCTCTGTTCAACGGCGATTTTTATCGCGCTCTGCGTGAAGCGCGGTTTCAGTAAGCCTTATATCTGGGCGCTGAGCATCGTGATTTTCGCCGTCTGCTGCTATTCCCTGCTGCACTTTTTCAACCTGCCTCCCCAGACCGCGACCGTAGCTATCATTGCGATCACCGTTATTTTCGGCCTCGGCACCGGCGGCGTCTATTACATTCCGTGGACGGTGTATACCTTCCTGGCGGATGTCGATGAGGTCTTTACCGGCCGCCGTCGTGAAGGCATTTACGCCGGGGCAATGACCTTCTCCGGTAAAATCATGCGTTCGATTATTGTGTTTGTGATGGGTGCAATCCTTAGCTATTACGGCTTCCAGTCTAAATCTCATACCCAGCCAGAAACCGCGATGCATGCCATTTCATGGGTCTTCTTCGGCGGCGTGATTGGCCTGGCTCTTATCGCCATTGTTTTCAGCCGACAGATGCTGCTTAACCGTAAAACGCATCTGGTGGTGCTGGAAGAGGTGGCGCGTATTAAAGCCGGTGGTGCGCAGAGCGATATCAAACCGGAAGTGCGGGAAGTTATCGAAGCGCTGGTGGGCTATCCCTATGAGCAGTGCTGGGGCCATAGCGCCATCTGCCAGAAAATGAAACTGGCCCCGCTGGTTACCGAGAATACGCCGGAGCCGAAACAGGCACCCCAGGCATAACCCTCACATTAAACCGTTTTTAAGGCCCATCCTTCGGGTGGGCCAGGATGCTTACGCCTGAAGGAAATATTATGCACAAGGCATTGTTATGGTTAGTTATTGCCAGCAATAGCGCGGCAGCGGCTTTACCACAAACCGCTTCGCTGGAGTGGCACGCGATTACCTTTGGTCAGTCAACCGACGTTAATTTTGCCACCAATGTTCTGCCAGAAAAGGTGGGCCTGAATCAGGTGAGCTTTGCCGATGGCAGCCGCGCAGGTGCAAAAGGCGAAAGATTGCGGCTGCCCGCTATCCTGGAAAGTCGCGGCGGTAAAATTGGCAACAGCCATGATGGATTGACCTTCTATTACACCCGCCTGCCAGCCAGCGCCAACATGCAGCTGGAGGCTGAAATCAGCGTTGATCAGTTCGGACCCGAAAACGGCGCGTTACCGGCAGGTCAGGAGGGGGCAGGGCTGCTGGTGCGGGATACGCTCGGCAAAGCACGTCGCGATCCGGTACAGCCTGGTTACGAGGAGTTTCCCGCCGCCGCCAATATGGTGATGAATGCGATCGTTGCTGCCCAAAAGCGGTCGCATCATCAGGTAGAGGCGACGCTGATCTCCCGTAATGGCGTCACCCAGCCGTGGGGCAATACCGGCGTAGAGATCAAACGTCAGTCGTACCAGCCCAGGATCGATCTCAGCCAGACGCCGCGTTTTCGGCTGCGTCTGGCGCGCACTGATACCGGCTTTAGCGCCGCATGGGCACCAGCGGGCAGTGATAACTGGCAAAACCAACAGACAGGGGATGCGGAGCGGATAACGGTACTGGAGCCAGATGCCTATTACGTGGGCTTTTTCGCCTCACGTAACGCCCGTATCACCGTACACAGCGCCAGCCTGACGCTCAGCGAGCATCGGGCCCAGACGCATCAGCCGTTTGTCAGCCCACAACCGCCGGTAAGCGTTGAAATAGCCTCAGCGGCTGTTTCTGCCACCGCGCGCTATCAATTCCAGCTGCGTAGCAGCGATGACGGGCAGTTAACGGTAAGCAGTAATGGCATTGTGCATTTGCAGGATCGCCCGTTAAAAGCGGGAGAAATGGTGAGCCTGCCGCTGTCGCTGAGTGCCAACGCCACCCGTATCGATTACCGGCTGGAAACCCGTCATGGCGAGGTGGTGCAGGATAATCTCACCGTTACGCGGCAGCACGTTGCGGATGCCAGCCGCCTCTACGCTTCCCCGCAGGGTAGCGCGCAGAATGACGGCAGCCAGCAGCACCCGCTTGATGTCGCGACGGCGGCAGCGCTATTGTCACCTGGCGGTACGCTGTGGCTGGCACCGGGCGACTACCCATTGACGACGCTGGCCGCAGCCAGCAGCGGCAGCAGGGATCAACTTAAAAAGCTCAGGCCGCTGGCGGGAAAGGTGGTTTTCCATGGATTAAATCTCCCGGCCAGCTATTGGGATATCGAACATATCGAGGTAACTGACAAGAGTTTCCATATATCCGGCAGCCATAATCAGATCCGTCAGGTTGTCGCCCATCATGCAGACGATACCGGGATTTGGGTCGCCTCGCCGCCAGGTGTGGGGCGGGCGCTGTGGGCCAGTCATAACCTGATTGCTCACGCGGAATCCTGGGGAAATCAGGATACTGGCCGCATCAATGCGGATGGATTCGCGGTGAAAATGCGCGTGGGCGAGGGGAACCGGCTGGTAGCCTGCTTTGCGCATGATAATGCTGATGACGGCTTTGATCTGTTCAACAAGATTGAAGATGGTGCTAACGGCGCGGTCAGCATTGAGCATAGCGTGGCGTTACGCAATACCAATAATGGCTTCAAGCTCGGCGGTGAAGGGATCCCGGTTGCGCATCGCATAGCCAACAGCGTAGCGATAGAAAATGGCATGGATGGATTCACCGACAATTTTAATCCTGGCAGGCTGGTGGTGAAAAATAATATTGCCGTGGATAACCATCGTTTTAATTTTATCTTTCGCGCCGGACCTTATACGCAACCCGAAAAACAGGGGCAGTTCGCCGGAAATCTGTCACTGCGAAATCATGCAGTGAAATATGCCGATGTGGTAACAGGAAACATTGAAAAAGATAACGATTTTTTATTAAGCGAAAAATAACGCCCCGAACTTAATAAAATAATAAAAAACCTCTGTATCAATACTGATGGGATCAAGCAATGAATAAACAGACTTTAATGTGCTGCGGATTACTGCTGGCTTCAACACAGGCAGCGGCGGTAACTATCGATGTACGTCATGAGTGGCTGGATGACAGTAAAGTGCATAAGGATCGCGTCGCCGTATCGCATCGCTTTGATAATGGCATCGGCTTTACTCTGGAAGCGAAGTGGAAGTCGGGCGGCGATAATCAAAATAAAGCGTTCAACGACCTGGTAAGTAACGGCACGGAAAATACGCTGAATTACCAGTTTCGCCCGGTAAAAGAGTGGTTTGTGCAGCCGGGTTTTACCCTGGAGTCTTCGGAAGAGAGCAGTATCTATAAGCCCTTTTTAATGACCGGCTATGCGTTTGACAGTGGGATTTATATTAACGGTCGCTATCGTTATGAATACACGCGTCAGAGCGAATCTGATAAAGAGGATATGAAAACCAACCGCGGTGAAATATGGTTAGGTTACGAATTTACTGACTGGAAGGTGGAATATAACTATATCTACAAACACAGCGATCAGATCCGTTTTAATAATAAAAAATGGGACTATGAGCAAAACATAAAGGCATTATGGAAATTTAATAAAAGCTGGGCACCTTATATTGAAGTCGGTGATATCAGCGTGCGTAAAACCACCGATGAACGCCAGACACGACTGCGTATTGGTCTGCAATATAAGTTCTGACGCAGCAGGAAACAGTGAAAGCGCCGTCGGGCAACCCGACGGCGCATGCTTAACCCAGACGAGCTTTGATCTTGGCGATCAGTTCTCGCCGTGGCGCGTATGCAGCATGTAGTTGACGTCAACGCCAGGGGCAAGACGGAAGCTGTCGCGCAGCGGATTATAGTGCAGGCCGATAATGTGTTTTTCGCGCAGTGGGGTTTCATCTACCCAGTGCAGCAGCTCCGCCGGGCGAATAAATTTCTTCGCATCATGCGTGCCGCGCGGCACCATGCGCAGCACATACTCCGCGCCAACCACCGCCATCAGCCAGGATTTTGCATTGCGGTTAATGGTAGAGAAAAATACGTCGCCGCCCGGTTTGACCAGTCGGGCGCACGCCAGCACCACCGAGCGCGGATCTGGCACATGCTCCAGCATCTCCATGCAGGTAACCACATCATAGCTACCAGCATAGTGATCTGCGTGATCTTCCACCGTCTGCTGTATGTAATCGACCTTTACGCCGCTCTCCAGCGCATGCAGACGCGCAACTTCCAGCGGCTCCGCGCCCATATCCAGGCCGGTCACCTGCGCACCTTCACGCGCCATGCTTTCGGCGAGAATACCGCCGCCGCAGCCCACATCCAGCACTTTCTTGCCGAACAGGCCGCCCGCATGCTGGGCAATATAGCCAAGGCGCAGCGGATTAATGCGGTGCAGTGGCTTAAATTCACCCTCCAGATCCCACCAGCGTGATGCCACCGCTTCAAATTTGGCGATTTCAGCCTGATCCACATTGTTCATCTGCGCTCTCGCATTCATCTTTTTCTACTCCTGACAAAGTTTCCCGGAGTATACATCTTCTCGCAGCAATCAGCACGGCACGCCAAAGGGGAAAGCGCGCTTAAAACGCTGCTTTCCGTTCACCGACAGGTTGCAATGTGATATACTTTCGCACCTTTAAATCCGGGATAAATGTAGAGGGATAGCGGCTCCATGAGCGACCTTGCCAGAGAAATCACACCGGTTAATATCGAAGAAGAACTGAAGAGCTCTTACCTCGATTACGCCATGTCGGTCATCGTTGGCCGTGCATTACCAGATGTTCGCGATGGCCTGAAACCTGTCCATCGCCGCGTGCTTTTTGCCATGAGCGTGCTGGGGAACGACTGGAACAAACCTTACAAAAAATCTGCCCGTGTCGTTGGCGACGTCATCGGTAAATATCACCCGCACGGCGATTCTGCCGTTTATGACACCATTGTGCGTATGGCACAGCCGTTTTCGCTGCGTTATATGCTGGTGGATGGGCAGGGCAACTTCGGTTCCATTGACGGCGACTCCGCCGCGGCGATGCGTTACACCGAAGTGCGCATGTCAAAAATCGCCCACGAACTGTTGGCGGATCTGGATAAAGAGACCGTGGATTTTGTGCCGAACTACGACGGCACTGAACAGATTCCGGAAGTGTTGCCGACCAAAGTACCTAACCTGCTGGTCAACGGGTCTTCCGGTATCGCGGTTGGTATGGCGACTAACATTCCGCCGCACAACCTTACCGAAGTGATTAACGGCTGTCTGGCCTATATCGACGATGAAAATATCAGCGTCGAAGGGCTGATGGAGCATATCCCGGGACCGGATTTCCCTACTGCCGCCATCATCAACGGTCGTCGCGGTATCGAAGAAGCCTATCGCACCGGTCGCGGAAAAATCTATATCCGCGCCCGTGGTGAGGTGGAAACCGATGCCAAAACCGGACGCGAAACCATCGTCATTCACGAAATTCCCTATCAGGTTAACAAAGCACGCCTGATCGAGAAAATCGCTGAACTGGTGAAAGACAAGCGTATCGAAGGCATCAGCGCGCTGCGTGACGAGTCTGATAAAGACGGTATGCGTATCGTGGTTGAAGTGAAGCGCGATGCGGTAGCGGAAGTGGTATTGAATAACCTCTATTCGCTGACGCAGCTGCAGGTCTCTTTCGGCATCAATATGGTGGCGCTGCATCAGGGCCAGCCGAAAATTATGGCGCTGAAGGATATTCTTCAGGCTTTCGTGCGTCATCGCCGTGAAGTCGTCACGCGCCGTACCATTTTCGAACTGCGTAAGGCCCGCGACCGCGCGCATATCCTTGAAGGTCTGGCGATTGCGCTGGCGAATATCGATCCGATTATTGAGCTTATCCGCCGTGCGCCAACGCCGGCCGAAGCGAAAGCCGGGCTGATTGCGCAGGCGTGGGAGCTGGGTCATGTTTCCGCGATGCTGGAGCGTGCGGGCGATAATGCCGCCCGTCCGGAGTGGCTGGAAGAGCAGTTTGGTATTCGCGATGGTCGCTACTACCTGACCGAGCAGCAGGCGCAGGCTATTCTGGATTTACGTCTGCAGAAGCTGACCGGTCTGGAACATGAGAAGCTGCTGGACGAATACAAAGAGCTGCTGGAACAGATTGCCGAGCTGATCCACATTCTGGAAAGCGCCGATCGCCTGATGGAAGTGATCCGTGAAGAGCTGGAAGCCATTCGCGATCAGTTTGGCGACCAGCGTCGTACCGAAATCACCGCGAACAGCGCCGATATTAATATCGAAGATCTGATCAATCAGGAAGATGTTGTGGTTACCCTGTCACATCAGGGCTACGTGAAGTATCAGCCGCTTTCCGATTACGAAGCGCAGCGTCGCGGCGGCAAAGGTAAATCGGCAGCACGTATCAAGGAAGAGGACTTTATCGATCGCCTGCTGGTGGCGAATACCCACGATACCATTCTCTGCTTCTCCAGCCGTGGCCGACTTTACTGGATGAAAGTCTATCAGCTACCGGAAGCGAGCCGTGGCGCACGTGGACGTCCTATCGTCAACCTGCTGCCGCTCGAAGCCAACGAGCGTATTACCGCCATTCTGCCGGTGCGTGAATACACCGAAGGCACCAATATCTTTATGGCGACCGCCAGCGGCACAGTGAAGAAAACCTCGCTGACCGAGTTCAGCCGTCCGCGCAGCGCCGGGATTATCGCCGTCAACCTGCGTGAAGATGATGAGCTGATCGGCGTGGCGCTGACCGATGGCAGCAACGAAGTGATGCTGTTCTCTGCCGCCGGTAAAGTGGTGCGCTTCTCCGAGCAGGCCGTGCGCGCCATGGGCCGTACCGCTTCCGGCGTACGCGGCATCAAGCTGGCGGAAGGGGATCGCGTGGTCTCGCTGATCGTGCCGCGTGAAGAGGGCGCAATCCTGACGGTAACGCAGAACGGTTACGGTAAACGTACCGCAAACAGCGAATACCCGACCAAATCGCGTGCAACGCAGGGTGTTATCTCGATCAAAGTCACCGATCGCAACGGGCCGGTTATCGGCGCGGTGCAGGTCGAAGACAGCGATCAGATCATGATGATCACCGATGCCGGAACCCTGGTACGCACCCGCGTATCAGAAGTCAGCATTGTTGGTCGTAACACCCAGGGCGTGATCCTGATCCGTACCGCAGCGGATGAAAACGTGGTTGGCCTGCAGCGCGTTGCTGAGCCGGTGGAAGAAGAAGAGCTGGACGCCATTGATGGCAGCGTCGCTGAAGGGGAGGACGATATCGCCCCGGAAGTAGAAAGTGATGATGATATTCCGGACGGCGAAGAAGAGTAATCGCCCGCTTGCTGTTTTGTCGTAGTGGGTTAATCCATCACACGATAAAAATTATCACAGCAAGCGCTACATATGACGGGCCAGGCAGCTGCTGGCCCGTTTTTTTTCGCCTTCAATAATGACCGGAGACTGTTCAAAGGCGCAAAAGTTTTCAGGCAATCTTTCTGAAATAGTCAGCCAGAACGGAGGAGAGATGCTCCGGGAAACGTTCTGCAAACTCCTGTGGGATCAGCCCTTCAAGAAACCCTTTCACCGGCCCGGTGATCATGCCTAACGCGACATGCGCAGTGAATCGCGGATCGGCGCAGGTGATGCCAGGTGAACTCAGCAGCATGTCCACAACCGCATCAACCATACGTTTATGCACCGCAGCCACTACGCGTGAGCCACCGCGCTCCGCTGCGATGCTGTATAACGCTTTCGATTCTTCCGGGTTAGCTAACTTTGCCGCAAGGAAAGCCTTTACCAGCGCGGTGGCCATATCAGCAACGGATTTTCCCCGCGCAGTTGCGCAAGCCTGCTCGATTGAAGCGGCAACGTGGTTTAAATGCAACGCCAGTACCCCGGAAAGTAAGGCGTCACGGTTTGGATAATATTGATACAGGCTGCCAACTGACATACCGGCCCGTCTGGCAACGCGCGTCGTGGTACATCTGCTTAATCCTTCCCGGGTTAAAACCTGAAGGGTTGCCGTGTGTAGCGCCGCGACGGTAGCGACGGATCGCGCCTGAGCCGGGGCTTTTCGCGGGTTAAGGGGCACTGCAGGCGTCTTCATCAAATGCGAATTCTTAAGCCAGGGGAGACTCCATATACTATTACTTCCTGAAAACTAATAAATCAAGAAGGCCCTGATGAACATAATCGAGAAAAGTGGAAGCTATAACCTGGGTAGCAATAGGGTAAGGCGCTTCGGCTATGGTGCCATGCAACTGGCAGGGCCGGGCGTGTTTGGTCCACCTGAAGACAAAAACGGCGCGCTGGCGGTGCTGCGTCATGCGGTAGAGTCAGGCGTTAACCATATTGATACCAGCGATTTTTATGGGCCGCACGTTACTAACCAGCTGATAAAAGAGGCTTTATATCCCTATAGCGACGATCTCACCATCGTGACGAAAGTCGGTGCGAGCCGGGGCGAGGATGCATCCTGGCATTCTGCCTTAACGGCAAAAGCGCTGACGCAGGCGGTGCATGATAATTTGCGTCACTTACAGCTGGATGTGCTGGATGTGGTTAATTTACGCATCATGTTTAATGTTGCGGCACCCAGCGAAGGTTCGATAGAAGAACCACTAACGGCATTGATAAAATTGCAGGAGCAAGGGCTGATTAAACATATCGGTCTCAGCAATGTCACTCGTGCCCAGATCGCAGAAGCGCAAAAATTTACCACCATCGCCTGCGTGCAAAATATGTACAATATTGTCCATCGACAGGATGACAGCCTGATTGATGAACTCGCCTCTCAGGGCATTGCCTTTGTGCCATTCTTTCCGCTGGGCGGCTTTTCTCCTGTTCAGTCCACTGCTTTACAAACTATTGCCGAAAGTTTAGCCGCCACGCCAATGCAGGTAGCGCTGGCCTGGTTGCTTCACCGTTCCCCAAATATTCTTTTAATACCCGGCACCTCTTCGATGGCGCATTTCAATGAAAACAGCCAGGCGGCCGGACTCACATTATCGACAGAGATGCTGCAAAAGCTGGATGCGCTCGCGACGTAAAATATGAGAGGAAAGGGCGAAAGGTGCCGTTGGTTATGATCGGCACCGCCCTGTAAGTGAGCCTGAGGCGGCCAGTAAATCGGTGAATCAGGTTGTGATTGCTGGTCATGCGGTGGCGATACGCGATAAGGGAGGATATTTAGCCTGAACAGCGAGGCGGAATGCGGCTAACGTCTGGCTTTTTTCGCCATCTGCCGCTACTGTAGCGGGATCAAAAAATTTTAATTATTGTCGGCGGTTGCGCCGGGGCTTTCCCTTGAAATATCTCGTTTCGTTTCGCACAACGCTAAGGATTTCCCGCTACCTGTTTCGCGCGCTGGCGCTGATGCTCTGGTCGCTGGGTGCGCTGTTAACGGCCTTCTACGTTATCAGCATTCTGCATGAGCAAGAAGCGCAGGTGCGTCAGGAGTTTACGCTTAACTATGACCAGGCGCAGTGGTACGTGCGTCACTCCGCTGATATTACCCGCCAGCTAAAATATATTGCCGAAAACCGACTGAACAACAGCGCCAACGGCACTGACGTGCTGAACGGCGTCTTTCCCGGCAAAGTCACGCTGCCGCAGTTTTCTCCGCTGGTCGCCAATTCAAACTGTTCCGCCATGAGCAATACCTGGCGCAGCTCGCTGGAATCACTCAGCTATTTTCTGAACTACTGGAAAACCAATTTCGCCTCCGCCTATGAGCTGAACCGGGTGTTTTTTATCGGCGGCGAAGGGCTGTGTATGGCCGATTTTGGTATCGGCAACGGTTCGGTCGATCGCGAGCGCACGGTAAAAACCCTGAACGAGCGCATTTTGCGCTATCGCAACAGCAGCACGGACGAGCGCAAAAGCAGCCTCTACTGGGTGAGCAATAACGGGCAGCCTGGCGTCGGCTATTTCTATATGATTACGCCCATCTATATCGCCAACAAGCTGGAGGCGCTGCTGGGCATCGAACAAAATATCCGTCTGGATGATTTTGTCACGCCGGGCAGCCTGCCGGTAACCGCCACGCTGGTGAATGAGGCCAATCAGCCGGTGCTCTCCTCCAACCGGGGACGCGTCGCGTTCTCGCTTGATGAGGTGCCTGATGAGAAAGCCTGGTTTGGCTATGTCGATAACTATAAACAGCTGGTGCTGAAGAAGACTCTGCATCCCTCTAATCTAAGCATTATCTATTCAGTGCCGACCGATGTGCTGGTGGATCGGCTTAAGCTGTTAATGATTAATGCCATCCTGTTGAATTTGATCAGCGCGGTTATTCTCTTTACCCTGGCCTGGCTGTTTGAGCGCCGGATGTTCCTGCCGGCAGAGGAAAATGCGCACCGGCTGGAAGAGCATGAGCAGTTTAACCGGAAAATTGTGGCTTCCGCGCCGGTTGGCATCTGTATTCTGCGCACCCGTGACGGCACCAATATTCTGAGTAATGAGCTGGCACATAACTATCTCACCATGCTGACGCAGGAAGATCGCCAGAAGCTAACGGAAATCATCAGCGGCCAGCAGGTTAACTTTGTCGATCTGCTGACCGGCAGCAATACCAACCTGCAGATCAGTTTCGTGCATTCACGCTATCGCAATGAAAACGTAGCAATTTGTGTGCTGGTGGATGTGAGCGCGCGCGTGAAAATGGAAGAGTCGCTGCAGGAGATGGCGCAGGCGGCTGAGCAGGCCAGCCAGTCTAAGTCAATGTTCCTGGCAACCGTCAGCCATGAGCTGCGTACGCCGCTGTATGGAATTATCGGCAACCTGGATCTACTGCAAACCAAACAGCTGCCGAAAGGGGTGGATTCGCTGGTGACAGCGATGAACAACTCTTCCAGCCTGCTGCTGAAAATCATTAGCGACATCCTCGACTTCTCTAAAATTGAGTCGGAACAGCTGCAAATTGAACCGCGTCCTTTTGCGCCGCGCGAGATCATTACGCATATCACCGCCAACTATTTATCGTTGGTGGTGAAAAAGCGTCTGACGCTTTACTGCTTTATTGAATATGACGTGCCGGTTGCGCTGGATGGCGATCCGATGCGCCTGCAGCAGGTGATTTCCAACCTGCTCAACAACGCCATCAAATTTACCCACACCGGCTGCATTATTCTCCATGCCTATGTTCGCGAGGGTTACCTGGCGGTGCGCGTGCGTGATACCGGTGTCGGCATCGCCAACAAGGAGATCACCCGGCTGTTCGATCCTTTCTTTCAGGTGGGTACCGGGGTGCAGCGCAATTTTCAGGGAACCGGCCTTGGGCTGGCGATCTGTGAAAAGCTGATCAATATGATGGATGGCGACATTGAAGTGGAATCTGAACCGGGTATGGGCAGTCAGTTTATTGTGCGTATCCCGCTCTACAACAGTCAGGTGATGGCGCCGGTGCTGCATGAAGGTCTGGAAGATAAGCAGATCTGGCTGGCGCTGCGTAACGATGCCCTGGCTGCCTTTATGACGCGGCTGTTGCAGGCGCACGGGATTCAGGTTAAGCGCCTTAACGACCAGCAATGGCGGGCGGATGATGTGATTATTACTGATTACGACTTCCAGCCAGAACAGCCGGTGCGCGCGATCATCCTGTTTGACGGCGCGCACATTGACGTGCCGTATGAGGTCAAACCCGGACGCTGGATCCACAGCACCGCGATGCCGCATGAACTGCCAGCGTTGCTGGGCAAAATTTACAGCGTGCTGGTTGAAGTGCCGGATGGTCTGGCATCGTTGCCGGTGCCGGAGCAGCCAGGCGTGGATAATCACGATATCCTGATTCTGGTGGTGGACGACCATCCTATCAACCGTATGCTGCTTTCCGATCAGCTTAGTTCGCTGGGCTATCGGGTGAAAACGGCGCAGGACGGCGTGGATGCGCTTAATGTGATTAGCCGCAGCGAAATCGATATTGTGCTGACCGACGTCAATATGCCAAATATGGATGGTTATCGTTTGACGCAACGCTTACGCCAGCTGGGACAAACGTTCCCGATTATTGGCGTTACCGCCAACGCGCTGGCGGAGGAGAAGCAGCGCTGTATAGAGGCGGGCATGGATAACTGTTTATCGAAGCCGGTTACGCTCGATACGTTAAAAACCTCGCTGGCTATTTATGCTGAGCGCGTCAGAAAAGTGCGCGGCGTGTAATGTCAAAAAAACTAAACGCCGCGCTGTAAAAAGAAGGCCGCCTCAGCGGCTTCTCATGTTTAATCATCAGCCTGTACGCTGCTGTTCTGAAACGCTGGCGGCATTCTGTTAACCCGTTCCTGTTCAGGGCAGCAGGCCATGATCCAGCGTAATCAGCTGGCTTTGCGCTTTCATTCCCGGCATCAACTGCGTTAACAAAGTAATCAGCCTGTCGCCCGCTTCCTGCAGAGCGGATAACGGCATTACCGGCAGGCTTTCCAGAATAAACCACATCTGTTGCGCATTGCTGTCCAGTCGGGTTCTTACGCCCTGACGCCAGTTCCAGCGACGGCAGGTTACACCCCGATCGTCGCGCCAGATAACTTCACCCGGCTCGGGAAATTCGGTCGCCGCTTCGCCCGCCTTCACTGTATCGAAAGGTTCACTGCCGTCAGCAATGGTTAAACGAGGCTGGCCATGATAGGCCGCCAGGTTTTCACCGCCGACCGGCACCGCATAGCGAATACTGATCGCATTATAAATATCCACCACCGGATCGATCGACGTCATGCCACCCTCTTAAGTGGAGGAAAAGCTCAATTGCTGGCGGGCACCTCGGGACCTGACATGATTGAACTCTGGCGCTGGACTCTGCAACCGGGCGAAATCTTTAGCTCAGCGGGTCATCCTGTCGGCACGTCTGAACTGTTTTATGTCGGGCAGGGCACGCTAACATTAACGGTGGCGGAAAACAGGATAATTATCGAAGCGGGTTCGGCGGCGATCGCACGCACGGATGTGCCACACAGCTATGCCAATGAACAGGAGACGCCGCTGATGTTTACCATGGCGGTAGCAGAGCTTCATTCATAACGCGTCTTCCGTGACGCGTTATTGAGGCTTACTCTTTGTCCATCGGGGCGGTAGTGCTGACCGAAGAGAGATAGTTCAGCAGCGCAATATCGTTATCAACGCCCAGTTTCATCATTGCTGATTTTTTCTGGCTGCTGATGGTTTTGATACTGCGGTTCAGCTTCTTGGCGATCTCGGTCACCAGGAAGCCTTCAGCGAACAGGCGCAATACTTCGCTCTCTTTCGGCGACAGGCGTTTATCACCATAGCCGCCGGCGCTGATTTTCTCCAGCAGTTTGGCCACGCTTTCCGGGGTATATTTCTTCCCTTTCTGCAGTGCCGCCAGTGCTTTCGGCAGGTCGGTCGGCGCACCCTGTTTCAGTACGATGCCTTCGATATCCAGGTCCAGCACGGCGCTGAGGATTGCCGGGTTATTGTTCATGGTCAGAACGATAATCGACAAATCCGGATAGTGACGTTTGATATATTTGATCAGCGTAATGCCGTCGCCATATTTTTCGCCAGGCATGGAGAGATCGGTGATCAGGACGTTGGCGTCCAGTTTGGAAAGGCTGTTAATCAATGCTGTCGAGTCTTCAAACTCACCAACTACGTTGACCCATTCAATCTGTTCAAGAGATTTACGAATGCCAAACAGAACAATTGGATGGTCATCGGCAATAATTACGTTCAAATTATTCATCTTATTGGTTACCTTGCTGCAGCAGTTGATTGACGTAAGCGTCAATGTCACTGGTGGTATTTTTGATGTTTAAATCGTCACTCGCTTTAATGTGCTGTTCCAGCTGTTCACAAAGCTCCTTGCCGGGTACCAGATTAAGCATGGCAAATACCCCTTTCAGGCGATGCGCTGTCTGAGCAAGCGTCGCGTAATCCCTGTTCGACGCCTCAGTATACAGTCTCTGTACATCTTCCGGTACTGTCTCGACAAATAGCTGGTAGTACCCCCCGCTGATAAGCGGAACGGCTTCCTCTTCTTCATCTTCTCCGGCAGGCGACATATCCTGAGATAGCTGTTTCTCAATTAGCTGTAACAGCGCATCCTGCAACGCGCTACTCAGGTTAAAGTTAACCCGATACTGCTGTTCATTCAGGACGGTAAAGCCCAGTTCATTATCCGTCAGCAACAACGACCAGCCCGAAAGCCGCGCCGGATCGTCAGTGATCAGGATGTCGTGCGATTGGCCGGCAAAACGTTCATCCGGCGTAATGCACTTCGCACCCCAGTTCTCTAACTGATGGGTGACGATTTTGCGAATGTCATCTACTGCAATGTCGATAAGCATAATGACATCTTCCAGCAGCTTCTCTTCCTGCTGCTGTTGATGTTCCGGCGGCACATGCAACAAAATGCTGTAGCGCGTGCCGATATCTGGCCGGGCCAGAATCTCCAGATGACCGCCCATCTGTTTGCACAGCTGACGGCACAGGAAAAAGGCGAGGCCGGAAGCCTGCCCAAAACGATCCTCAGTGGTTTCACCAAGGAACGGGAAATCATTATTGCCCAGTTCGTCGCGCGTCAGACCCGCGCCGGTATCCACAATCTGAATATTCAAACGATCGGGACGATCGGCAGGCGAATCGACCTCCAGCGTTATCTTGCCCCAGCTGGTGGTGGTTAGCGAATAGTGGAGCAGGGTGGCCAGCACCTTATAAATAGCGCGACTGTCGCCAAAGCGCATCTCATCGCTGTTAAGGTGGTTGCGTACCAGCAGCGTCAATCCTTTGCGGCGTGACAGCGGCAGGAGTTCCAGCGTCAGTTCATCCAGCAGCGATTGCAGATTAAATGAGGCGGCATCTGGTGCCCAGTCATGGGTTTCCAGTCGGTTCAGCAGCACAATATCATCCACCAGACGGGCCAGCGCCTGGCTATTTTCCAGCGCGTCGTGCGCACGGTCGTCATCGCTGGTTTCGCTGAGCGTTAGCAACTGAGCCACAACCTGCTGCAGCGGACGATGCAGCGCATGACCAAGATTCTGCATCAGCTGTTGACGCAATTGATGATTACGATCCAGTACCTGCTGCGCCTTCTGCAATTTTTTATTTACCAGCAGCTCGCGATCCTGATCGCGCATCAGAAACAGCTGCGTATGTGGCGAATGGTGGCTGCGGGCGTGGCGAATCTCATACACTTCATTATTAACCGTCGCCTGCAGCACGCCCTGATGCTGATCGGACATATTGACGATCTTCTGCAGGTTCAGATGCGGCAGCAGGTGTTCGGCGATTTTGTTGCTGATAATGGTGCGATTGCTGGCGAAGTCATAAACCAGCAGGCCAACCGGCAGGCTGCTGACAATCTCCTCGTTAAGCATACGCAGCGCATCCAGCTCGGCGCTCTGATTTTCTCCCGGACGCAGCGACTGTTGGCGTAGCAAAAATAAGCCAGCCAGCGACATTAACAGCAACAGCAGGTTGGCCATCAGCGGCCACATCAAATTGCGCAGCGTATCTAAAGCAAGCGTACTCAGCGGGATACGATAAATCAGCTGCAGCGGCGTGCTGGGCAGCGAAGCTGCGATCTCTATGTTGGGATTATTGAGCGTGATGCGGGTATTTTGTAACTCATCTTCGTTATCCGTGCTGCTGCTCAGAACAACATCCTGCTTAAGCTGGAAATTTTCCAGCGGCATATTATGCGGGATAAGATCGTTAATCGGCATATCGAACGCAACCACGGTAGCCAGATGGCCGGGCTGATTAAAGGTGGTACGCACGGTAAAATAGTGATCGTTTTGCCAGGCGAAACGGCGCAGCGGCGAGAAGCTTTCGCGCTCATCCAGCGCATTAGCCTGCTGCAGCATCTCTGCACGTCGCGCATCAACGATATTGCTGATGGCGCTCTCTTTATAGCGCGTCGCCATATCTTTCAGCGGCAGGGTAGAGATCAAAATCAGGCTATTATCCTGCCCGTTAAGAAAATACATCGACCAGGTGCTGTTTTCCGCACCCCACAGGGTATCCAGGTAATTAGACATACGCAGCGTCATATCCAGCGTGCTGCTGTCGTGCGAGCCGAAGATCAGCGCCTCGGTTTTACGCCGCATCTTTTCCAGATAGTAGACGTCAGGACGCAGCCGGGTTTCCTGCAGGCTGGCAGAGGGAGTACTTCCGGCCGCGCTGGCCGCCAGGTTCTCATAAATCTGCCAGGTCGCAAAGCGATAGGTATCGATGCGTTTTTGCACCGAGCGGGTAATATCTGCCATGGCATAGCGTTTTTCCATCAGCCAGGCATTAACCGCGTTATGGACCATAAAGCCCAGCGCCAGCAACAGCAGCAGAATAAACATCACGAAAAAACGCGTAACGTTGCTGGAAGATAAAGGAAACTTGTACATCATGATGAAAGGGGGTACCTGACCATTTAACGTGTTACCAGCCGTGCGCTGGCAGCAACCGCCACCAAAAGAACCACGATGGCAGCAAACGCGGTCACCAGGCCAAAGCCGTGAGCCACAAAACCGATTAACGCCGGACCTGCCAGAATACCGGCATAACCGATGGTTGTCATGGCGGAAACCGCCATATTTACCGGCATCACAGTTTGACGCCCGGCGGCGCTGAACAGGATCGGTACCGTATTAGCCGCGCCAAAGCCAATCAGTAAAAACGACAGCAGCGCAATGGTCACGTTATCAACGCTAATCAGCAGCAGCACGCCCAGCGCAGCGCAAAGACAGCCGCCCGCCAGTACCAGACGGTTACTGAAGCGGTTAACGATCCGGTCGCCGGTCAAACGACCAATACTCATGGCGATGGAAAAGACCGCGTAGCCCAGCCCGGCCTGTGCGGCGGGCATTTTGCGTTCCTGCGTCAGCAGCAGGGCGCTCCAGTCCAGCACTGCGCCTTCGGTAAGAAACAGAATAAAACAGAGCACACCGAGGAACAGCACCCAGCCGCGCGGCACCACAAACAAGGGGGTATCCTGCTGATGCATCCGCTCCGTCAGCATCCCGCGCTGGCTGGCCAGCAATAGCAGAAGCAGCAACAGCAGCATCGTCAGCACCGCCTGTAGCGGCGACAATCCCAGCCACAGCAGTGCGCTGACCAGCCCGGCGCCTGCAATCCCGCCGATGCTATAAAAACCGTGAAAACCGGACATCATGGTGCGCTCAGCTGCTTTCTCAACTTCAACAGCCTGAATATTCATCGCTACGTCCAGGGTGCCTATCGCGGCACCGAACAGCATCAACGCCAGCGCCAGCGTAACGGGCGAGGAGAGCGTCGCCATAAAAGGCAACATCAGTATCACAATCAGGGATGAGCAGACGATCACGCGCTTGCAACCCTGTTTGCCCACCAGCGATCCGGTCAGCGGCATGGCAATCAACGAGCCAAGGCCGAGAAACAGCAGCAGACCGCCCAGTGCCGCATCGCTAACGTCCAGGCGCGATTTGGCATATGGCACCAGCGGTGCCCAGGTTGAAACGCCGATACCCGCAATCAGAAAAATGATCCGCGTCGCCAGCTGCACGGCAGGCTGGCTTTTCCGTGTCTGTTCAACATCCGCTGAGGTCATTGGTCAGTATCCATGATGCGCAAAGGGATTCCTTTTTAACACAAAATCAACCGGCAGAGCAGCGTTTCATCCCGGCAGGATGGCGCTACAGCCAGACTGCGCCAGCAAGGTTATTAAACGATAACTTCGCACTTGTTAATTTATTTTCTTCTTTAGCCCGTTTTTTCAGGAAAGTTCCTGGCTAAATGCCGTAAAAGCAGGCACAGAGCGCTGGGAACAGAAAGATTATCGTACAGATTATGGTTTCTGGCCTGGTTTTACTGGCGTAGCGGTTTAACGTCGCGGCACCAAACAAGTGCAGCGTGGCAAAGGCCAGGCGGAATCCTAAAATAACATTTCATTATCAGAGGTGAACGGCACGACTGTAAGCGGCAACGAAGGTGAATAAGGCCAACGGCAAGCCTGTTTAACATCGTTTTATTACAGGCTATTAGCAAGTTACAAGCGAAGTGCGACTGAAAAACGCACCGTGATTGCCTGGTGCCAACAATTAATTCTGTTAATCGGTATGATAAGTGGTTCGAGATGCTACGCCCGTCTCTTTTCTTTATATCTGTTCGCGCATGATGGTAACTAACCTTTCTTAGTTAGCCTTTTCATCCTTGTTATTGAGCTGAATAAGCTCCGGTGCGCGCCAGACCTTTCTGTCAGGTAATGAAGGAGAAATAACCCTGTGCAATCCATCCCGGCCTGTGCCGCTGGATGCGACTGCGTACGACATTTTTTTATCTGGTACCACAGGAGATATTTATGGCCAACATCGCTAATCTGCAACGGCTTGCCGCTGCGATGCCTTTTTCCGCCGCTACGCTGCAAACCAGTCTTGCCACCCCCGCTGACGCCGCCGAGCCTGCTGCCCCGACAACCGCCAGCGCTGCCTCCGCTGATGCCGTTGAACCTGCCAGTACTCAAAGCAGTCTGCTGGTCAGCGCCGCAGCTGAGGAGACGCTCAGCATTAACCCGATCTCCATTGATAACCGCGTAGACTACTACGAACATGGCAATGCCACCGTGATCTCCGGTTACGCCCGCAGCGGCAATCCGGGCGATAAAGTTAACGTCACGCTGTTCAACACCACTTACAGCACCATGCTGGGCAACGATGGCATGTGGTCTGTCAGCGTGCCGGAAAGCGATATTGCGCTGATCCCCAATGGCACAGTATCGGTCAGCGTGACGCATATCGACAACACGGGGGCGCTGCATCATGCCAGCAGCCAGTTTAGCCTGCAGGCTGGCAACGGAGGCGTTGCCGGACCGGTGCTGTTTCTGAATAAGGTCACCGGCGACGATGTGCTGAGCGCGGTTGAGCGCGGCGGCGATCTGTTGATTTCCGGCTGGGGACGTAACATCACCGAAGGCCGTGAAGTCACCATTACCCTCAATGGTCATGAATACCGTACCACCACCACCAAAGACAGCCGCTGGACCCTCTCCATCCCCAGCGAAGATGTCCAGGCACTGCCGGAAGGGAATATTACCCTGCTGGCCTCGTTGGGGCTGGGGAGCCGCGTCGCGCAAGTGGCAAAAACGCTGACCCTGAATAACGAAGGGGAAGGGAAAGCCTCGCCTTCGCTGAGCATCGATCCCGTATCAGCAGATGACACAATCAGCCTGTATGAGATCGGCGGCGCTACCTTTATTACCGGGCACGCCACCCATATTCCGGGAGGCAGCAAAATCAAACTGACCGTCTCCGATAAAGTCTTTTATGGCACCGTTACCGACGATGGCGTCTGGAGCGTTGAGGTTGAACAGCTGTATAACGCGCGCAACGCCAACTCTACTCATGCCGTGGTTAGCTGGCAGGACAGCGAGGGCAACCAGGTGGCCGCCAGCCGGGAAATCCATCTGGTTCCTACCAGCTATCCCTATAAATATCCGATGGGTTTTCAGATTGATACTATCAGCGTTGATGGCAAACTTGACGGGCAGGAAACACAGAATGATTTAATCATTACCGGGTCCAGATTCTCGGGTGAGAATATCGCCTTTGGCCAGACGGTTTACGTCACCCTGAACGGTAAAACCTATACCGGCATGGTAGTGGGCACAGACGGCGACAACGATAACCACTGGCAGATCACCGTTCCCGCCAGCGATGTGCAGGCGCTGGCGCCGGGTAGCTATACCGTGGTGGCTTCCATCAACGCCACATTAAACGGCACGGAGAGCATTAACAGCACCCAGACGAAAACCTTCACTGTTGTCGATCCGGATCTGGTGTTTAACCCGATCTCTGAAGATAACAAAGTCTCCGGCAGCGAGCATGGCAATGACACGGTGATTTCCGGCTATGCGTACCAGGGTGCGCCAGGCGATACGGTACTGATTACCCTGAACGGTAAAATCTACAGCGGCACGCTGGGCAACGATGCCATGTGGTATGTCAGCGTGCCAGAGCGTGATATCGCCGCGATCCCGAACGGCAAGGTGAACGTCAGGGCGGATTATACCGATACCGCAGGCGTAGAGCATCGCGCTCACACCGAGTTTTCCCTGGTCAACTCGACGTCGAAGCTGCCAGCCCTGTTTGTGCATAAAGTGACCGGCGATGATGTGCTGAGCGCGGTCGAGCGCGGCGGCGACTTACTGGTTTCCGGTTCCGGGCGCTTTATCGGCAGCGGCTATGAGGTGCAGGTAACGTTGAACGGACACACCTACAGCACCAAAACCACTAATGACAGCCGCTGGGTCGTGACCATTCCGCATGAGGATCTGCAGGCGTTGCCGCTGGAAGGGCATGTCACGATGATCGCCACGCTGCTGTCGGGAAGCGGCGTTAACCAGGTCGCAAAAACTCTGACATTAACAAACCAGGGCGCAGGCAATGAAACGCCGCTGCTAAGCATGGACCCTTTCTTTGGCGACGATGACGTTAATTATTATGAGACTGCCGCCCCGCAGTATGTGACCGGTCATGCGGAACATCTTGCGGCAGGCACCACCGTTAAGCTGGTGGTGGGCGATCAAACTTACAGGGGAGTGGTGACCAGCGATGGGCTATGGAGCGTATACGTTGACAGATTGCCCAGTTTGAGGAATGGCGACTCCACGCACGCCACCGTTAGCTATCAGGATAAAGATGGCAACCAGTTTGCCGACTCGCGGCAGATTGAAATAGGCGGGTTGGGTTATGCCTATCACTATCCTATGACTTTCAGACTTGATTCTATCAGCGGTGATGAGCATCTGAGCGGTAATGAGAAACACCAGGATCTGATTATCAGCTCATCACAATCGTCCGGGGAAGGGCTGGGCATCGGCGGCACGGTAACGGTGCAGTTGAACGGTAAAACCTATACCACCACCTCCGGGGCTGGGCCGGAAGGGCTTGGATATGATAACCACTGGCAGGTAACAATTCCGGCCAGCGATGTCGAGGCGCTGACGCCCGGCAGCTATACCGTTATCGCCACCTTGTCCGATAATGTTGACTGGTACCAGGAGCCGATTCCGGTGCGTTACGTAGAGGCGAAGATCATTACCGTTGATGATGATGGCGTAGCTACCCTGGGCAGCCTGGCGTCCGAACCCGATACGACCCCGGATGATATGGTCAGCGCGGCGGCCATAAGCGATAGCGCGGCAGTGGAAACGGATGCGCTGGACGCAACGGCGCTGGGACTGCAGCACAGCGAGGCCTCCCCGGTTAGCGCGCTGCTCGATCGTCTGACATCCGCCGACAGCCAGGCCCAGCAGAATACTGCCGCAGAAAAGCCGAGCGCAGCCAGCGAACCGGTCGATCTTGCATCAGCAGAGATCGCCTTGCCCGCCGCGCCAGCGGATATGTGGTATAGCCCGGCATCAGGCGCGCCGGGTGATATGCAGGAGCACGAGGCCGTTTATGCCGCGCCGGCAGAAACCACGCTGGCCGATACGCTGCAGCAGCAGCACCTGCACCCGGTGGTGTAAGTTTACGGTTCAGTAAGGGTTAATCTTTTATCTGATTTATAAAGTTGCTTTCTTAATGTGTTCGGCGGCGTAATGCCGCCGATTTCCCCTGAATTACGTTAACCTGACCTGTTTTTAGCGGCTTCTTAACAAACTTGTGAAAGCGGTGCGCATAAAAATGTGATCTTACATTAATAAAATCAATGGAACTCTGAAATAGTTCGTGGTGTTATCCTTTACAAAATTAATGAGGTAACGGGTGGGAGCTGGCATCCACCTCGCTAAAATGGATAAAACAGGTCAACAGAGCCGCATGCGTAAACTCCTTGTCTCCTTTTGTCTGGGCGTGCTGTGTAATCCGGCCAGCTCCCCTGCCTGGGCGGCCTCAGAGCCGAAAGCTGAATTTAACTGGCGTGCCGCACCTACTGAGGAGCGCATCGCCACGCTCACGCTACGTGAAGCGATTCTGCGCGCTTTCGCCCGTAATCCGCAAATTGCCCAAGCCGCTGCACAGATCAATGTGGGTGAGGCGGAGCTGGATGCCGCCAAAAGCGCCTGGTATCCGCAGATTTCCCTGCAGGCGACCGGCGGACGATCGAATCAGACTAACTCCTCCGGCAGCCTGAACAATACTGCCTCCGGCGGCGTGATGCTTAGCCAGCTACTGTATGACTTTGGGCGCACCGGCGGAGCGATCAATGAGCAGCATGCGCTTTCTGACGCCTACCGTTTTGCCCTGTTCGATACCATGACCACCGTTGCCGCCGATACGCTGCAGACCTATCTGGAAGTGAAGCGCTATCAGGCGCTGGTGGTGTCTGCACGGAAAAATATCGCCTCGCTGGAGCATGTGCGTGACATCGCCAGACTGCGTGCCGATGCCGGCCTGAATTCGCAGTCTGACGTGCTGCAGGCGGGCACGCGTCTGGCCGGGATGCGTGCCACGCTGGAGCAGTATCGTGCTCAGCAGCGTTCGGCGCAGGCGCAGCTTACGGTACTCACCGGCGTCATCTCCGATAACCTGCCAGAGCTACCGGAATCGCTGTTACAGCAGCAGGTAACGCTGGACCGTATCGCCTATGAGAAAAGCGCCGCGGTGCGCAGCGCGCAGGCCAGGCAGCAGGCGGCCCGCGAGCGGGTTAATCAGGCGGCATCGAATCACTGGCCCACGGTTAAAGTGGAGGCGGGACGTACCCGCTATGAAAACGACAACCGATCTTACTGGGATGATGAACTGCAGCTACGGGTAGATGCTCCTCTTTATCAGGGCGGGCTGGTCGATGCCCGCACCCGCTCCGCTGAGGCGGAGCGTCAGGCGGCACAGGCGGAAATCCAGCGCGCCAAGCTCGATATTAACCAGAACGCCTCCACCGCCTACGCTGACATGATCGGCGCGCAGCAGCGTCAGCAGGCGGGAGAAGTGCAGCTGGAAAGCGCAGAGCACACCCGTGCGGTTTATGCGGACGAGTACCGGCTCAGCAAGCGCAGCCTCAACGATCTGCTCAGTGTCGAGCAGGATGTATTTCAGGCTGACAGCATGCGCATCACCGCGCTGTATGACGGCTGGAATGCTACGGTGCGCTATGCGGCAGCGGTGGACAATCTGCTGGATATGATGGGCATCGACCGCGAAAAGCAGAGCGGCGAGCGTCTGCCTTCACTGAATTAGCAAGCAGGTAACAGAGATGAATAAGGCAGCGACTATGACCACCTCTACCGATAACTGGATCGCGGCGATGCTGCGGGTTGCCGCCCGCTTCGGTAAGCCCGCCGATGGTAAAACGCTGCGTCAGCAGATGCGCTGGTTTGAGCATCTGCCGTCTGATAAACAGCTGGAGCGTCTGGCAGGGCTGCTGGGCCTGCATCTCAGCATGACGCCGCGTGAAAAGTTACGCTGGCGACAGGAGGTGACGCCGGTGATCCTGCTGCTGGATAACGGCAGCGTGGCGGTGGTCGAGGCGATCGATGCTGAAGGACGCGCGCGCTACTGGCTGAGCGATGGCGGCGATGTGGTGCGTGAAAGCGATCTGACAGAGCTGCTGGCGCAAAGTCAGCAGCAGGTGGCGGTGCCCGGCGTGGCGGCGCGCGCACGTGATGCGCGCATTGATGAGTTTGTGCGGCCGTATGAGGAGCACTGGTTCTGGAAAAACTTTCGCGGCATGGGGCGGCGCATCGCTGAAATCTCTCTCGCCTCGGTGGTGGGTAATGTGCTGGCGCTGGCGGGCATCCTGTTTTCAATGCAGGTTTATGACCGCGTGATCCCGGCGCAGTCGGAGCCGACGCTGTGGGTGCTATTTGCCGGCGTGCTGATCGCCGCCGCGATTGAATATCTGATCCGTCTGATGCGTACCCAGGTCTCCGATCTGATGGGCAAACGCATCGATCTCAAGATCTCTTCCATGCTGTTCGCGCGAGCGATGAATATTCGTAACGAAGCGCGGCCAAAATCCACCGGTTCTTTTATCTCGCAGCTGCGTGAGATCGATCAGGTACGCGAGCTGTTGACCTCCACCACCGTCGGCGCGGCGGCGGATCTGCCGTTTGTTATTCTGTTCCTGTTTATCATGGGTTTTATCGGCGGTCCGCTGGTGATCATTCCGCTGCTGGCGATCCCGCTGATTGTGATCCCCGGCCTGCTGGTGCAGATCCCGATGGCAAAGCTGGCGAAGGAAGGGATGCGCGAAGGAGCGCTGCGTAATGCGGTGCTGGTGGAAACCATTGAGGGCGTAGAGGATATCAAAGCGCTACAGGCGGAGCCCTATTTCCAGCGCCAGTGGGAGCAGACGCATGAAGTGAGCGCCGCTATCGGCATGAAACAGCGGCTGTGGGGAGCGAGACTCACCGGCTGGGCCTCATCGGTACAGCAACTGACCTACGCGAGCATGCTGGTATACGGCACCTATCTGGTGCTGGCGGGCGATATCACCACCGGCACGCTGGTCGCCAGCAGTCTGCTCTCCTCGCGCACCATTGCGCCGCTGATGCAGCTGACGATGATTTTCTCACGCTGGCAGCATGCCAAAAGCGCGATGAAAGGGCTGGATGAGCTGCTGAAAAAGCCGCTCGATCAGCCGGAAGAGGGTGAGATGGCGCACTGCCCGACGCTGACCGGTCATTACGATCTGCGTAACGTGCAGTACACCTACGATGATGAAAATGTCAAAAATGTGCTGAACATCGGACAGCTGCAGATCAAGCCAGGCGAGCGCATCGCGCTGCTGGGCAAGGTTGGCGCCGGAAAATCGACGCTGCTCAAGCTGCTGGCGGGACAGGCAAAAGCAACGCAGGGCAAGGTGATTGTTGATGGCGTGGATATCAGTCGTATCGATCCGGTTGATTTGCGGCGTCAGCTGGGCTGGCTGTCGCAGGACTCCCGGCTGTTTTTCGGTACCCTGCGGCAAAACCTGATGTTGGGCAATCCGCACGCCAGCGAGCAGGAGATGCTGCAGGCGCTGCGCGTCAGCGGCGCACTGAGCCTGGTACAGCAGGATGCCGCCAGCCTGGATCGTATTATTAACGAGGGTGGCCGTGGCCTCTCCGGCGGTCAGCGGCAGATGGTGCTTATCAGCCGTATGATCCTGCGTCAGCCGCAGGTGGTGCTGCTGGATGAACCCACCGCCTCGATGGATGAACAACTGGAAGAGCATGTGATCCGGCAAATGAAAAGCTGGCTAAGCGGACGCACGCTGGTATTGGTAACCCATCGTCCGGCGCTGTTAAAGCTGGTGGACAGGATTGTGGTGATGGACAACGGTCGTATTGTCGCCGATGGCCCGCGCGATGACATTTTGCGTAGCGCCAGCACGGCGAAGCCAACCAAAGGAGATGCCGCATGACGCAGGTTACGGTTGATCGCCAGTTAAAAACCCATGAACGCCGTACCTCGCTGATTATCTGGCTGTGCAGCGTGGCGCTGGTAATCTTTTTGGTCTGGGCGCATTTCGCTATTCTCGATGAAGTCACGGTGGGCACCGGCAAGGTGACGCCCTCCAGCCGGGCGCAGGTGATTGAGAGCCTTGACGGCGGTATCGTTAACCAACTGAACGTGCATGAAGGGGATATTGTCAGCAAAGGGCAGGTTCTGGCGCGGCTCGATCCAACCCGCTTTCAGTCCAGTTTTGGCGAGGCGCAGTCAAAAGTACGCACTCTGCGTGCCTCAGCGGAGCGATTACGCGCCGAGCTTACCGGCGAGCCGCTGCAGTTTAGCGAGCAAACGCTACGTGAGCCGGAACTGGTAGCGCGTGAAACGCAGCTCTATGAGTCACGACGCCGTAATCTACTGGAAACCGTCAACAACCTGCAGCAGTCGCTGAAGCTGGTGCAGGAAGAGTTACGCATGACCGCGCCGCTGGTGGCGAAGGGGGCGGCGGGCGAGGTGGAAGTGATCCGTCTGCGTCGTCAGGTGAGCGAACTGCGCGGCAAAATCGACGAAGCGCGTAATGAATATGCGGTGCGCGCGCGCGAAGAACAGGTCAAAAATAATGCCGAGCTGGACGCCCAGCTACAGGGATTGACCGGCAAAGAGGATCAGCTGACGCGTGCCACGCTGTTATCCCCGGTGCGCGGCATTGTAAAAGATATTCAGGTGACCACGGTTGGAGGCGTGTTGCAGCCGGGCGGTAAATTGATGGAGATTGTGCCGCTGGAGGATCAGCTACTGATTGAAACCCGCATTAACCCGCGCGATATCGCCTATATTCGCCCTGGCCTGCCTGCCGTAGTGAAAATTACCGCCTACGACTCTTCAATTTATGGCGATCTGGATGGCGAAGTGGAAACGGTTTCCCCGGATACCCTGCAGGATGAGGTAAAGCGCGATCAGTACTACTATCGTGTTTACGTGCGCACGCAAAAAGCGGAGCTGGTTAATCGCGCTGGCCGTAAATTTCCAATTTTGCCTGGCATGGTCGCGAATGTAGAGATAAAAACCGGTCAAAAATCAGTAATGGATTATTTAATTAAACCGCTAAATAAAATTAACGAAGCGATGCGTGAACGTTAAGCGCCGTAGCTTATTTTTTGTGACACAACGCAAAAAATAATGGGCGTAAGAAATAACCCAGACGAGTCTCTCAGAGTTTACTCTTTTCCCGTTTTATAATGTGCGCGCTGTTAAAAAGTAAAACGTGCGTATCAGGTTAAATAAATACAGGAAATAAGTTAATGGATGTTTTAACGCAAAAAAATGGTGACGGTATTGTTATTACGCTACACAAACCCAGCGGTGAAGGTAAAAAAACGGTTATCGTTTTGTGTCATGGTTTCTGCGGCATTCGCGAAATTCTACTGCCGGCATTTGCCGAAGCCTTTGCCGGGGCCGGTTTCGCGGCTATTACCTTTGATTACCGTGGATTTGGCGACAGTGACGGTGAGCGGGGCCGCCTGATCCCTGCAATGCAGATTGCTGACATTCTTTCAGTGGTGCGCTGGGCTCAGCAGCAGCCAGAGCTTGATGCACAACGCATCGGTCTCTGGGGAACCTCTTTTGGCGGATGCCATGTTTTTGGCGCGGCGGCGGAAGTACCGGAAATTAAATGTATTGTCAGCCAGCTGGCCTTTGCCGATGGTGAAGCGATCGTTAGCGGCCAAATGAATGAGCAAGAGAAAAACGCCTTTATTGCCACGCTGGATAAAATGGCTGAAAAGCAGAGAAATAGCGGTAAAGAGATGATGGTGAGCGTCAACCGCGTATTAAGCGATGCCGAATCCAAAGCCTTCTTTGAAGAGAACCGTGCACTTTATCCGAAGATGGATATTAAAATTCCGTTCCTGACGGTGCGCGAAACATTACAATATAAACCTGCTCTTTTTGCCGCTCAGGTCACATGCCCTTCGCTGGTGGTGATTGCCGAAAATGATACGGTTAATCCACCGGAGCAGGGCCGCGCTTTATTTGCCGCAATTGGCGCTCAGGAGAAAAAACTGTATGAGCAGGCCGATGCCCGTCATTACGATATCTATACCGGCGCACATTTTCAGCAGGTTATTCGCGTTCAGACAGAGTGGTTTAAAAAATATTTGTAACTGAACAGGGGCGGATAACCGCCAGTTATCAGCTGGCGCGCTTGTGGTGGGGCGCTGGTTAAAAATTGATAAAAAAAAGCCGGACAGTCAATGTCCGGCGGAATATAAGGGTAAAACAGCTCATTCAGGGTGAATGAAGGTAATAATGAAATAAAATGATGATAGCGGGATCTATTTTATAACCCTGGATAAGAAATTTTTTATCATTCAGTGCTGATGCGACGGTTATTTTTAACTCACTGATAACGTGTAATAAAGATATTTCTTATCAAATAGTGCTCTATTTTTTAACGCTCTGTGCTGTTTAAAAGTTCCCCGTAATTTACATTTTCGGGTAAAAATAAAATATAACGAAACAGTTTTGGAAATTTAGTAGCATTTTCTTTATGGATTATTACTTCTGGCGATTGAACAATGAGCTGCCGACTGAAAAATAAACGTTCGGTAAGCAGTGGCAATTATAAGGCACATAACCAGAGGGTAATAAAAATGAAACGTCATATTCTCTCCCTGATGGTCCCGGCGCTGTTAGTAGCAGGCTCCGCAGGCGCAGCAGAGATTTATAATAAAGACGGCAACAAGCTTGACCTGTTCGGCAAAGTGGACGGTCTGCACTATTTCTCTGACAACGACGGCAGCGACGGCGACCAATCCTATCTGCGTTTCGGCTTTAAAGGCGAAACCCAAATCTCTGAACAGCTGACCGGCTACGGCCAGTGGGAGTATCAGGTTGCTCTGAACCATTCCGAAGACGAAGGCACCGAAGATTCTTATACGCGTGTTGGCTTTGCCGGTATCAAATTTGGTGACGCAGGTTCGTTCGACTACGGTCGTAACTACGGCGTAGCTTACGACATCGGCGCATGGACCGATGTCCTGCCAGAGTTCGGCGGCGATACCTACGGTGCAGACAACTTTATGTTCCAGCGCGCTAACGGCGTAGCTACCTACCGTAACAACAACTTCTTCGGCCTGGTTGACGGCTGGAACTTTGCCGTACAGTACCAGGGCAAAAACGACAGCAACCCGGAAGAAGTTGGCAGCCGTAAAGCTGTGGCGCAGAACGGCGACGGCTGGGGCCTGAGCACCACTTATGACCTGGGCAACGGCCTGGGCCTGGGTGCGGCAATGTTCCAGTCTGACCGTACTAACTACCAGAACAGCGGCGCGATTCTTGGCAACGGCGACAAAGCGGAAGCTTATACCGGCGGCCTGAAATATGACGCAAACAACATCTACCTGGCGGCGATGTATACCCGTTCTTATAACGCTACCCGTTTCGGCGACGACGATCAGGCAGCCTACGGTTTTGCTGATAAAGCAGACAACTGGGAACTGGTTGCGCAGTATCAGTTCGACTTCGGTCTGCGTCCGTCTCTGGCTTACGTGACCTCACGCGGTAAAGATATTCAGGGTTACGGCAAGCAGAACCTGAAAAAGTATATCGACGTAGGCGCGACTTACTACTTCAACAAAAACATGTCTACCTATGTTGATTACCAGATCAACCTGCTGGATGACAACGAGTTTACCGACGCAGCTGGCATCAACACCGACGATGTTGTGGCGCTGGGCCTGGTTTATCAGTTCTGATTATTCCCGCTCTCTGCAAGGCGACGCTCAGCGTCGCCTTTTTTACGCCTCGCTTTATGAGGGTGCAGAACCCTCGCTGGTTTGCGCGTCGGGCGTCATTTTCAGCGCATCTCCCCACATACCTTCAAACCCCATGCCGCCAAGCGTAAAGCCGCAACAGGCCAGGAGGCGGTAGATCCACTGTTGGCGCGAGCCTGCATAGCGCATATGCATTTCCCCTAATAGCGTTAACCTGCCTGAATGAAGCACATCTCGTGCCAGCTTTGTTTTGCCCGTTAATCCGGATTTAAGGCACATTTGTCAACATAGCCTGGGCAGAAATGGGGCAAAATGTGCCGCCACGGTGCGTCGTGCGCAGTGCCGCCTCGCCGAACAATACAACGACAGATGAAGATGAAAGCAATGAAAAAAAGAGCGCTGGCAGCGGTAATGCTGCTGGGATTGCTGGCGACGGGCTGTGAACGGCAGCAGACGCCGACGGATAACGGGCTGGTGCTGACAGGTAAAACCATGGGAACCCAGTGGCGCGTTAGCCTGGCGGGCGTGTCAGCAGATCGACAAGAGGAGCTGCGTGCGAAAATTCAGCAGCAGCTGGACGAGGATGACCACGAGCTGTCAACGTGGAAAAAGGACTCCGTACTGTCGCGCTTTAACCAATCTCATGACCTCAGTCCGCAGCCGATTAGCCAGGAGATGGCCAATATCGTCACAGTATCGCTGCGTATCGGCAGGTTAACCCAGGGCGCGATGGATATTACCGTGGGGCCGCTGGTTAATCTGTGGGGTTTTGGTCCGGATAAACAGCCGTTGCATACGCCGTCGCAGGCGGAGATTAATGCGGCGAAAGCGCTGACCGGCCTGCAACATTTGCAGGTGATTGAACGCGCCGACGGTGCTTATCTGCAGAAAGATTTGCCGGGGCTGTATGTCGATCTCTCTACCATGGGAGAGGGCTTCGCTACCGATCATCTGGCGCGCCTGATGGAAAAGGAGGGCATCCATAACTATCTGGTCTCGGTTGGCGGCGCAGTGCTGACGCGTGGCCGTAATACTGCGGGCAAAACCTGGCGGGTGGCGATTCAGAAACCCACCGATCGTGAGAACGCTGTGCAGGCGCTGGTCAATTTACAGGGGCATGGCATCAGCACGTCAGGCAGCTACCGCAACTATTACGAGCTGGACGGCAGACGCATTTCGCACGTCATCGATCCGCAAAGCGGTCAGCCCATTGAACACCGTCTGGTCTCTGTGACCGTTATCGCCACGACCGCGCTGGAAGCAGACGGCTGGGATACCGGTCTGATGGTGCTGGGGACCGAAAAAGCCAAAGCGCTGGCGCTGCGGGAAAAGCTGGCGGTCTATCTGATTACCAAAGATAAAGAGGGTTTCAGCAGCTGGATGTCGCCACAGTTTCGCGCATTTATGTTGCAGGGTGCCTCTGCGTCCCGTTAGCATGCAACAAGGTTTACGGCGGAAAGCGGAGCGGCAATGTTAGATCTGTTTAGTGAAGAAGCCCCCTGGGCTGAGCCTCTGGCAGAGGGTGCGGTTATTCTGCGGCGGCGAGCCCGGGAGCAGGCGGCCAGCCTGTTGGCGCAGATTGAAGAGGTGGCGCAGAGTAACCCTTTCCATCATCGCATTACGCCGGGCGGCCACCGCATGTCGGTGGCGATGACCAACTGTGGCGATCTCGGCTGGTCGAGCGATGCGCGCGGCTATCAGTATACCGGTGAGGATAATGAAACCGGACGCCGCTGGCCGCCGATGCCGCAGACGTTTCGTTTGCTGGCGCAGGCGTGCGCGCAGGAGGCGGGTTTTAGCCATTTTCAGCCTGACGCCTGCCTGATTAACCGCTATGAATCGGGCGCAAAACTGTCGCTTCATCAGGATAAGGATGAAAAGGATCTGCGACAGCCCATCGTCTCGGTGTCTCTTGGTCTGCCGGCGGTGTTTCAGTTTGGTGGCTTTGAACGCGGCGATGCCGTCCAGCGCATGCTGCTGGAACATGGCGACGTAGTGGTATGGGGTGGTGCCTCACGGCTGCGTTTTCACGGTATCCTGCCGGTAAAAGCGGGCATTCATCCTCTGGCGGGCGCGTTCCGTTACAACCTGACTTTCCGCCGTGCGCGCTGAGGTTAGATCTGTATCAATTCTGATTGAGAATTATTATTGCTATCGATTAGCTTCTCATTAAACTGCAGGCTGCTTTGTTTTTTTATCAGGATGCAGTTATGGAGTTGCTCTCCGTCGTTTATAAACAGTACCGCTGGCCGTTTATTGCGATAATTGTGCTTAACCTGCTCAGTGCTGCGCTGGGTATCGGCATTATTGCTTACATTAACCGCGAGCTGATTGTCAGCATCAATGCTTCAATGGCGGTTCTGCCGACTTTTCTTGGTCTGTTGCTGTTGCTGATGGCGGTCACGCTGGCCTCACAGCTGGCGCTGACGCTGCTGGGACACCATTTTGTCTGGAAGCTGCGGGGTCAGTTTATCAAGCGTATCCTCGATACGCATATTCAACGTATTGAACAGATCGGCAGCGCACAGTTACTGGCGGGGCTCACCAGCGATGTGCGCAATATCACCATCGCCTTTGTGCGTCTGCCGGAGCTGATCCAGGGGATTATTCTGACCATTGGCTCGGCGGCTTATCTTGCCTGGCTGTCACCGGGGATGCTGGCGGTAACGGCAATCTGGGTTGCGGTGACCATTATCGGTGGCTGGTTGCTGGTTTCGCGTGTTTACAGCCATATGGCGAAGCTGCGCGAGACGGAAGATCGTCTCTATGCCGATTACCAGACGGTGATAGATGGCCGCAAAGAATTGGCGCTGAACCGCACGCGCGCGCAGCAGATTTATGACACTGTTTATCAGGAAAACGCCAACGCTTACCGGCACCATATCGTGCGTGCCGATACCTTTCATCTCAGTGCGGTTAACTGGTCGAACATTATGATGCTGGGTGCGATCGGTATGGTGTTCTTTATGGCCAACGGTCTGGGATGGGCGAATACTGCCGTCGCCGCGACCTATTCTCTGATGCTGCTGTTTTTACGCACGCCGCTGCTGCAGGCGGTTGGTGCGTTGCCAACGCTGCTAAGCGCCCAGGTGGCTTTTAATAAGCTGCGGAGCTTTCAGCTGGCGGAGTGGCACGAGCATTTCTCAGCTACCTCCGCTGTCACCAACTGGCAAACGCTGGAGCTGCGCGACCTGGTTTTTCATTATGGCGACAATGGTTTCAGCGTTGGGCCGATCAACCTGACGCTGAAGCGCGGCGAACTGGTATTTCTGATTGGCGGCAACGGCAGCGGAAAATCGACGCTGGCGATGTTGCTGACCGGTCTCTATCAGCCGGTCTCCGGCACCATTCTGCTTGATGGTAAAGCAGTAACGGATATCGAGCGTTACCGCCAGCTCTTCTCTGCGGTTTTCACCGACGTCCATCTGTTTGATCGTCTTATCGGTCCTGACGCGCAGCCGGCCAGCCCGGTGCTGGTGCAGCAGTGGCTGGAACGACTGAAAATGCAGGACAAGCTAAAACTGGATGGGAACAGGGTAGTGAACCTGCAGCTGTCGAAAGGGCAGAGCAAGCGTCTGGCGCTGCTGCTGGCAGCGGCGGAGCAGCGTGATATTCTGCTGCTGGATGAGTGGGCCGCCGATCAGGATCCCCATTTCCGCCGGGTTTTCTATCGTGAACTCTTGCCCTGGCTACAGCAAAGCGGCAAAACCGTTTTCGCTATCAGCCACGACGATCACTATTTTATCCATGCCGATCGGTTGCTGGAGATGCGCGAAGGGGAGCTGTACGAGTTAACCGGTAGTGAAAGAGAGAAGGCAACGCTGGATGCAGTTCAGCGCACCGATACCGGGCGCTAGGCGTGTACCGTAGCCGGGGTGTGCGAACGCAACCCCGGCTGAGTGCTGTCAGTCATTCGGCGGGATAGCGAAACCTTTTACCGACAGCACGAAGTGATGCTGAGAGCGGGTGATTTTCGCCCCGCGTTCACACCAGTGGCTGGCAAGATGGAAGAAATCATCGCTGTCTATTTCCCAGTCCAGCTCCACCTTGTTAACGCCTGAATGCAGCAGGGCTTCAGTATCCTGTATATTTTTTGCTTTAACAGCCGCCATAGCCTGATTCCCGTTTCGTTAAGGTGGCAACAGGCTAGGAAAGATTTGTGACAATAATGTGAAGGTTTTATTAAGTTAAAACGCTTTGTGACAGGGCGCAGCATTTATCTGACCCTGATTAACTGAAGGCTACCGGATAAAATCGCGATACTTTTCCTGATTTTCAACCAGCGGAAGGGGGAATTGTTCCTTACACAGGGGGACAGCTTTTAATATCCTTTCCCGCTTCCAGATATCCTTCCCTTCTGACATCAGTTCAGCGCTTTTTCTTGCCGGTAAAAGTGTGGGTAGATTCAACAATGACAAATTTATCAATATGAGGAGCCAGGACGTCAAGTCGTAACTCCAGCAGCATATCTTCGTCATAATAAAGAAAACAATCGTAAATCATAAAGGATGACCCAAATATGTGTCGCAGCATCTGATGTCGGCATTAGGGGAAGGGCTGTAGAGGCAGGCGGGCAGATGGTGGCGGTTAGCGCATGGGCCTTGGGGTAAACAAGGCGCCTGAGCGCTAACCACAGAGTCAAAATGTCAGGCACAGCGTGCTTTGCACGCTGTTCGGTGAAAACCAGCCAGCCTCTGGCCTTCGGCGGACATCAAATAGTATTCCGATCTCAGACGCGGAAAGTATCCACCATACCCCGCAGGGCATGAACCTGCTCCGCCAGCGACTGCGACGCGGTGCTGGACTCTTCAACCAGCGCGGCATTGCTCTGCGTAACACCATCCATCTGACTTACCGCGACGCTGATCTGAGAGATCCCCTGCATCTGCTCTTTTGAAGCGAGCGCGATTTCATCCATCGCACTGGCCAGTTCGCTGACCATGGTGACCACGCTCATAATGCTGGCCGCAGTGCCGTCAGCAACCGTGACCCCTTGATCCACCAGCGTTACCGCTTCTTCGATAAGCCCTTTGATATCCCTGGCCGCCGTGGCGCTGCGCTGCGCCAGGGTGCGCACTTCGCCTGCGACTACCGCAAAACCGCGTCCCTGCTCACCAGCACGCGCTGCCTCAACGGCAGCGTTCAGCGCCAGGATATTGGTCTGGAACGCAATACCTTCAATGGTACTGGTAATGTCCCTTACCTTCGCCGCGCTGAGAGAAATATCAGCCATGGTTTTGTTCATCTTGCGCACGCTCTCTTCCCGGTTACGGGCCAGAGTAGCGGTATCACGCGCCGATCCTGCCGTATGGCTGGCGCCTGCCGTGTTGCTTTTCACCGTTGCTGTGAGCTGCTCCATGCTGGCAGCGGTTTCCTGCAGGGCGGCAGCCTGCTGCTCTGTACGCGCGGAAAGCTCGGTATTGCCGCGCGCGATTTCATCCGAGGCGAGTGAAACGGAAGCGGAGGCATCTTTAATCTGTGTGACCATCTCGCTCAGGCGCGTTTGCATACGCAACAGCGAGGCCAGCAGGCTGGTGGTATCGCCCGAACGCAGTGACATGGTGGAGGTCAAATCGCCGTCTGCGATGGCCGCTGCCAGCGTCTGAGCCTGCGCTGGTTCGCCGCCTAACTGTCGCATCAGGCTTCGTACGGTTATAAAACCTGTTGCCGCCGCCAGCGCTATCGACACTACTACCAGCACGCTCAGGAAAATAAAGGTACGCGTGATTTCGTCGCTGCTGTCCGTTACCGCGTTGCGGGCGTTTTGCATTTGCACATTGGTCATGGTGTTTAGCGCGTCGAGCAGCTTGTTTTGCGCCGGACGCGTTACTGTCATCAGGTAGGTGGTTGTCTCCTGCTGCAGGTTTTGCAAGCCAAGCTGTCCCGCTTTTTCATAGGCGTTAAATGCCGCCTCTTCATTATCCAGCACCTTACGGAAGGCATCGCGTCCCGCCGGCGTCGAATCAATTTTCATCATCTGCGACAGTTCTTCGCGATTATGAATGTACAGCTGCTTTTGCTTTTGCAGACGCTTCCACTCCGTCTGCATTGCCTTTGGGTCATCCAGTAGCGCCAGGTTGCGAACGGCAATAGCCATATCCCGAATGCTGCCGCGCATATCAAGGATCAGCTGATATTTTTTCATCTTAACGTTCACCGTATCGTCCATGCCTTCCCGGGCATTAGTCAGGGCATGCAGCGCTACGCCAGCGCAAAGAACTAACAGTAAAATGAGCAGGCTGTATCCAGCTGCAAGTCGGGTCGATAATTTCATGGAGATTTACCAGGGTGATTAATAAGCTTTGTTACTATCGGCCTGCGGTAAAAAGTTTGTAGATCCCATGTTTAAAGAACTTAACAAGTGAATGATTACTGAGAGAAAATATTTTATTACGCAAAGAAAAATACGTAACCACAGAGGTATTGAGCCCGTCAAACAGGCGTTTCGCCATGTATCAAGTAAGTCAGGGCGGATTTAACGGTACTTTTCAGGCACCAGTTTGAGCAGGATATATACAGCCAGTAGTGTCAGGCCAATATAGATGCCTCGTTCTGTCCAGGTCTCAAAATGGAAAAACCAGTAGGCGCACAGTAATACGAGCAAACCACCGATTAGTGAACCAGCGTAATGCAGAAGTATGCGAATAGCGGTCTCGTGTTTTGTATCATTTTTGTTTGAGTTCATTCTCTACCGCATCGAGAATTCGGTTAAAAGCTGGCGTTCCGTTAGTCCATTTCACATGCAACGCCTCCACAAAGGGTTGTAAAACTGGCTCAAGTAAAAAGTAAAGGAAATCATGATCGTGGGCTCGTAGAGCTTTATATACCTCAGGAGCGAAAGTTTGAAGTCTCTGGGATGTATAAATGCTACGTTCCGCCATTCCTCCAGCCAGCAATACATTGCCGACGACACTCCCTCGTACACCGACAAGGAAGCCTGACTTTTGCGCAATGGTTTTCGCAATGCGTCCCGAAATCAGGGTATTAGTTGTGGCTCTGCCTGCAATGGAAAACAGCGTTTTACTGTAGATACTGTTCTGTTTTTCTTGCGGGACATATTGATTGAAAGCCTCAAACACGATCTCAATGGTTTTAATGAAATTATGATTCTGCAAAATGCCATAGCGAATCGCTGTCATCATCCTGATGCGTTCGGTTTCCCGAATATACCGTGAGTCAGTATCTATAAAGCCATATGCCAGATAACCAATATCTTTTGGTACTGAAAGTACGCCATTCCAGAAGCCGAAAGCTGAATCGGGTGAGATGAGTATTTTTACTATACGCTGCGCTATTTCCCTGTAGTTGCTTATACCTTCATTCCTTTCAGGTAAATAAAAAACAAACTGAAGCTACCAGAATTTTAGGGCCAAATAAATATGAATGACAGGCGCTTAAGATAACGGCGTTAAACGACCCTGAAAACTACCTGTGCGGAAATTAATCTGCAATGTCATCAGGGCACGACCAGGCTTCTTCCGGCTGACATTTTTGAGGCGAAAAAAAACCAGCCGGTTAGGGCTGGTTTTCTTGGGGAATTTTGGTCGGCACGAGAGGATTTGAACCTCCGACCCCTGACACCCCATGACAGTGCGCTACCAGGCTGCGCTACGTGCCGATATGTGGACGCTATACTACCTGGAATCTCGCTAAATGCAAGACGCAGGCTTTCTAACTGCTTTATTAATAATCAGTTAGCGATAAAGCGTTTCTCATCTGTCAGCACCTGCAGCAGCAGTGCCAGTTGCGGCTTATGATCCTTCAATCGCTGACCTTCACGGTTATAAGCCCGATAGCTGCCGTTAGCATCCAGCACCAGCGTAATTTGCGACGTGGTGATAATAAGCCGATCGTTATCCGCGCTGGTAACCCAGTCATGGCGACGTCTGGCAGCAAACAGATCCTCTCCCTGCGAATACTCTGCAGGTGGCGTGCTGACATGCAGCAGGCGCTGCATTAACGTCGTCATAACATCCTGATGATCGGTCAGCTTGCTGATGGTTTGCGCTGGCGTATTCGGCCAGTGGATCAGCAACGGAACCTGCAGGGCAGGGCGGGTATCATTACTCTGCTGACCATGCAAAGTAACAGCCTGCTGAGCAGTGATCACCACCACGGTATTATCCAATAGCCCTTTTTGCTGCAGCGTGGCTAATACCTGACCGATCTCGCTATCAATTTCTTTAGCGTTGCGGCTATAGCGCTGCGCGCGCTGTTTAGCGCTATCCGGCAGATCGCTTAGCCCGGTATAGGAAATCCATGAGAACCACGGCGCACCGCCTGACGGCAGCGAACCGAGCCAGCGCTGCCATTGCCCGGTAGTCTGGCTGTTAGGCTGATCGCCCGCCAACGGCAGAGAAAAATCAGCCAGCAGCGCCTGACGATAAAGGGGCGAGCTGAAACCATCAGAGGCAAACAGGCCAAACTGATAGCCTTGCTGACTCAGCGCATTGATAAAGGCAGAAGGGATACGCGAGGCCAGCACCCCATCCATATAGCTGGGAGAAATCCCGTAAAACAGGCCAAACAGGCCGCTATCCGGCGAGCTGCCTGCAGTAAAATGCTGATTAAAACGTACGTTCTCTTCACCGAAGCGCGTCAGGTTAGGCAGCGCCTTAGGCAGAGAAGCCTGATTAAGACCGTCAACAGTAATCACCAGCAGATTCTGACCGGAGCCGCCGTCGCTAAAGCGAATATCGCTCAGCGGATAGGCCACAGAAACCGCTTCCGGATTGCCCTGCTGCATAAGGCGGCGTTGATATTCCTGTGCATCCAGTAAGCCATGCTTCTCCAGAAAACGGCGGGCGGTCATCGGATAAGAGAGCGGCAAGTTAGCGCGCTGCATGGTGATCGGGCGATAGAAGTTGGCGTCCGCCCAGATATAAAGCAGGTGGCTGGCGAAAAAGGCGCTAATAAACAGTGCGGCCAGCGGCTTGCCAAAGCTGCGGCGGTTAAGGCTACGCAGCTTTTGCCAGCTCCAGGTGGCGAACAGCATCTGCACCAGAAAAATAGCCGGCACGCTGATAAACATCAGCTGCCAGTCTCGCGCCATTTCGCTTTGATCCGGGTTAACGACCAGCTCCCAGACCACCGGATTCAGGTGAAGATGGAAACGGTTAAACACGGTACTGTCAACCAGCAGCAGCGTAAGCCCGGCGGTGGCGACAATAGCGGATAAAAAGCGCAGCAAACGCTGCGACATCACCACAAATGTGAGGGGAAAGATCAGCAGCAGATAGGCCGCAAAAACAATGAAGCTGAAGTGGCCGATCCAACTGGTAAACGCGTAAACGCGCCCCGCCAGTGAACCGGGCCAGTCAGCAACCAGCAGATAACGGCTGCCCAGCAGGGTAGCAAAAATGATATTAAACAACGCGAACCAGTGCCCCCAGCTAATCATCTGGGAGACTTTTTCACGGTAGCGTTGCCGATTGGTAACCATATTTGCGGTCAGATCATCACATTAATGGGCTTTATCTTCGCGCACTGAGGCTTGCAGCGCATCAGCGAAGGAACGGGCCAGCGCACGACGCTGTGCAGGCGCTACGCTGGTATTGATTAAGTTGGTGACCATGTTTCCCAGCACCATCAGGGAAAGATCGGTTGGTGCCTGGTTTGATTCCAGCACCTGCACCAGCTGCGCGAGGATCTGCTCCACGCGTTCGTCACTGTAACGGGATGATTGTGGCATAACCTTAACTAATACGTATTGAAAAGGCGGTATCTTACCGTAAGCACGCCTTTTTTTCTGCACTTTTATCGTGTCCGTAGCGTTAAACTTCGGCAAGGCTTCTGGATGATGAAGTCGCCAGTTGATCGCAAGGGCGCGGGGTGTTTGAATACGCGCCTGAAGCTTAAAGGAGAGTCTAACATGAGTCTGGATATCGACCAGATTGCCCTGCATCAGTTGATCAAACGTGATGAGCAAACGCTGGAACTGGTGCTGCGTGATAGCCTGTTGCCCGCCACCCAGGCCGTGTCGGAACTGGTGGAAGAGCTGCACCGGATCTACAGCGCGAAAAGCAAAGCGTTTGGTCTGTTTAACGCCGAGAGCGAACTGGCGCAAACCCTGCGGGAATGCCGCGATGGCCAGCAGGATTTTCTGGCCTTCAGCCGGGCCGCGACCGGGCGGCTGCGCGATGAGTTGGCAAAATATCCTTTTGCCGAAGGCGGCATTGTACTGTTTTGCCACTACCGCTATCTGGCAGTGGAGTATTTATTGATCGCCGTGCTGAACAGCCAAAGCAGCATGCGCGTTAATGAGCAGCTTGATATCAGCAGCGTTCACTACCTGGATATTAACCACGCCGATATCGTTGCGCGTATTGATTTAACCGAATGGGAAACGAATCCGGAATCCACGCGCTATTTGACCTTCCTGCGCGGGCGCGTCGGGCGTAAGGTCGCCGATTTCTTCATGGATTTTCTGGGAGCCAGCGTGGGGCTGGATACCAAAGCGCAGAATCGGGGATTACTGCAGGCGGTGGACGACTATTGTGCCGAATCCAGCCTGGATAAAGCCGAGCGGCAGAACTATCGCCAGCAGGTCTACAGCTACTGTAACGAACAGCTGCAGGCGGGCGAAGAGATTGCCATTGAAGAGCTGGCGCGCGAGCTGCCGCCGCTGGGCGAAAAGAACTTTCAGCAGTTTACTCAGGAGCAGGGATACGAACTGGAAGAGCGCTTTCCGGCAGATCGCACTACGCTGCGTCAGCTGACCAAATTTGCCGGCAGCGGTGGTGGGCTAACCATCAATTTTGATGCCATGCTGCTGGGCGAGCGTATCTTCTGGGATCCGGCGACCGATACCCTGACCATTAAAGGCACGCCGCCGAATTTGCGCGATCAGCTGCAGCGTCGCACCGGCGGGCAGTAAACGTGAGCGCGCGGGTTACAGCTGGCGCGCAGGCATAAAAAAACGCCGCAGATGCGGCGTTTTTCCTGGGCCCGAAACGCGATTAAACGCGAACGAAGTCCATGTGGTGCAGTTTTGGCTTGAACGGGTGACGCTGTACAGCCTGCACTTTAACGTTGGTTTCTTTACCATCGACAACCAGAACCAGTTCGTCGGTGTAGAAGCCAGGCTTAGCCTGCAGGTTCAGCACAGAGTCGTGATCCAGTTCGATAGAAACTGCTGCTTCCTTGCCACCATAGATGATAGCCGGGAATTTGTTAGCAGCACGCAGGCGGCGGCTCGCACCCTTACCCTGCTCTTTACGTTCAGTTGCTTTGATAGTTAACATGGTAACTCTCTTTAATAAATGATCCTGCTACAGGCGACCCAGCAGCAGGTTGGATTGTTCAGCTCTTGTCAGACAAAAGCGCGCGGCATTATAGCGATGTTTAGCCGCCGGGGCAAACGGAAGTGCTGGCGATGGCGCTACCCTTAGCGCAGCTCATTGGCGCGGCGATAGCGCCCCTGATAATCGAATACCTTTTCCCGCACCTGCCAGAACTGCCCGCGTGCCCGCGCCACGACAAAGTCGGGATGACGCAGCAGCGGCTGCAGCGCGACCACGTCGCGGGCGCTTTGCCAGCCGAGCGGTACGCCAGGCGCGCGCTGATGCGGCCGCATAAAAAGTTGCTCAAAGGCAGTGCGCTGGGCCGGCGTTTGCAGGCGGAAGCGTTCGCTGACGCTGGTGCCATCCTCATCGTAATAGGTGGCCTTCAGCCATTCGCCTTTATCGTCACGGCCTGCCTCAAGCGTCATACCGCCGCAGCGTAACACCAGCGCGTCCTTGAGCTTCAGCGCGGCTTTCAGCATATCATCGGGATCGACCAGCACCGCATCGCACTCGTGGCAGCGGCGCGCGGCAATATCATTTTCCGCGTTGCAGTGCGGACAGCTTTTAAAGCGAAAACGATAGTCGCACTGTTCACGATTCCCTTCATCATCCTCCAGCACGCCCTGACAGCGGCGCCCAAAGTGCTCGATCAGGGTGCCGTCAGCGGTGGTTTTGCCCCAGAAAGTATTGGCGAAGCCGCAGGCCGGGCAAAATACCTGCACCGGCTGGTTATCGCTCTGGCCTTTCGGCGCGCCCACTTCCGGCGTAAAGAGATCGTGCGGGTTACCGGCATAATCCAGAATCAGGCAGTCGCTTTTTCCTTCGCACAGACGCAGTCCGCGCCCCACAATCTGCTGGTAGAGACTGACCGATTCGGTGGGACGCAAAATCGCGATCAGATCGACATGCGGCGCGTCAAAGCCGGTAGTTAACACCGCGACATTAACCAGATACTTGATCTGCTGCTGTTTAAACGCATTGATTAGCGCATCGCGCTCTGGTCCTGGCGTGTCGGCGCTGACCAGCGCTTTACCTTCCGGCAGCAGCGACAGCACCTCTTTGGCATGTTCAACGGTGGCGGCAAAAATCATTACGCCTTTACGATCGGCGGCAAACTCTACGATCTGGCTAATAATATGCGGCGTAATACGCTGCTGCTGTTTTAGCTCGCGATTAAGATCGGCTTCGGCAAACAGGCCGTTGGCCTGCGCGTTCAGGCGGCTGAAATCGTACTGTACCACCGGCATATCCAGTCGTTCTGGCGGCACCAGAAAGCCATGCTTGATCATATAACGCAGCGGCAGTTCATAAATGCAGTCATGGAACAGGGCGCGCTCGTCGCCGCGCACCATGCCATGATAGTGAAACCGATAGATCCAGCCTTTGCCGAGACGATAGGGCGTTGCGGTCAGCCCCAGCAGCCGCAGCTGAGGATTATGCTGACGCAGATGCGTGAGGATCTGCTGGTACTGGCTGTTTTCATCGTCGCCGATGCGATGACACTCATCGACAATCAACAGCGAAAAGGCGCTGTCGAACAGCGGCAGATTACGCGCCACCGACTGAACGCTGCCAAATACCACTTTGCTTTTACTCTCTTTGCGCGCCAGTCCGGCAGCGAAAATATCCGCTTCCAGCCCCAGCGCCAGAAATTTGCTGTGGTTTTGCGCCACCAGCTCTTTAACGTGAGCCAGCACCAGCACGCGTCCACGCGCCAGCCGCGCCAGTTCGGCGATCACCAGACTTTTACCGGCGCCGGTGGGCAGCACGATAACCGCAGGCTGTTGGGAGCGGCGGAAGTGGTTAAGCGTGGCTTCAACCGCTTCCTGTTGATAAGGACGCAGAGTAAACGACATGAGCAGAATTGATTTTGGAAACCGGCCCACATTATGCCATGAAAGCGGGTGAAACGGCATTTCACTCTGTCCGCTGCTGACAACTCCAGGTATACTTAGCGCTCTTAATGCGCCGCAGGCGTATCTCTCCAGGTCAGACAACAGGCATCAAAACAGTAATGCGACTTGATAAATTTCTTTCTCAACAACTGGAAGTTAGCCGGGCCATCGCCGCACGGGAACTGCGGGCCAAACGCGTAACGGTAGACGGCGAAATTGTACGCGACGGCGCATTTAAAGTGCTGCCGGAACACCAGGTAGAATATGAAGGCAATCTGCTCCAGCTTCAGGTCGGGCCGCGCTATTTTATGCTGAACAAACCGCAGGGCTATGTCTGCTCTACCGACGATCCCGATCATCCTACTATTCTCTATTTTATTGAGGAGCCGACCGCATGGAAACTGCATGCGGCAGGGCGTCTTGATATCGATACCACCGGGCTGGTGCTGCTCACCGATGACGGCCAGTGGTCGCATCGCATTACCTCGCCGCGTCACCATTGTGAAAAAACGTATCTGGTCACGCTGGAGCATCCGCTACGGGAAGATACCGCGCAGCTGTTTGCTGAGGGCGTGCAGCTGCATGGGGAAAAAACGCTGACGAAACCGGCCACGCTGGAGGTGCTTAGCGAAACAGAGGTGCGTCTGACCATCAGTGAAGGGCGCTATCACCAGGTAAAACGGATGTTTGCCGCGATAGGCAACCATGTGGTGGCGCTGCATCGTGAGCGCATCGGCGAGATTGCGCTGGATGACGATCTGGAGCCGGGCGAATACCGTCCGCTGACCGAAGAAGAGGTCGCCAGCGTCGGCGCGCCGCGTTAACCATGACATCTGTGGCATAAGCTGACAAAAGGAGCTGAGGTTGCGTAAGGAAAAAAATTCCTCGATCGGGCTGGTGATTATTCTTGGCCTGCTGGCGATGTTAATGCCTTTATCGATCGATATGTATTTGCCGGCGATGCCGCAGATCGCCAGGGAATTTGGCGTGTCCGCCGGCAGCGTACAGATGACGCTTAACGTCTATATCCTGGGCTTTGCGCTGGGACAGCTGGTATATGGCCCGCTGGCGGACAGCTTTGGCCGCAAGCCGGTGATCACCATCGGCACGCTGATTTTTGCGCTGGCTGCGGCCGCCTGCGCCCTGTCACAAAGCGTTGAACAGCTGATTAATATGCGTTTTCTGCACGGCCTTTCGGCGGCGGCGGCCAGCGTGGTAATTAACGCGCTTATGCGTGACGCTTTCTCGAAAGAGGAATTTTCACGCATGATGTCGTTTGTCATGCTGGTAACCACCATTGCGCCGCTGCTGGCGCCGATTATTGGCGGCTGGCTGCTGGTGCTGTGGAGCTGGCATGCGATTTTCTGGAGTCTGTCGCTGGCGGCGCTGGCGGTCACGGTAATGGTCGCAACGCAAATTCGCGAAACGCTACCAAAAGAGCAGCGCCAGCGTTTTCATTTACGCACTACGCTGCGCAATTTTCTGTCGCTGTTTCGCCATAAGCGTGCCTTTAGCTACATGTTGGCCAGTGGCTTCTCGTTTGCCGGGCTGTTTTCATTTCTTAACGCCGGACCGTTTGTTTATATTGAAGTTAACCATGTCTCGCCGCAGAACTTTGGCTACTACTTTGGGTTAAACGTGGTGTTCCTGTTTATTATGACGCTGATTAACAGCCGCTCGGTGCGCCGCTTTGGTGCGCTGGCAATGTTTCGATTTGGCCTGCTGATCCAGTTTGCTATGGGCATCTGGCTGCTGGTGGTCAGCGCGTTCGATCTCGGTTTTCTGCCGCTGGTGTTTGGTGTAGCGCTGTTTATCGGCTGTGTGGCAATGGTTTCCTCTAACGCGATGGCGGTGATTCTGGATGAGTTTCCTCATATTGCCGGCACCGCATCGTCGCTGGCGGGCACGCTGCGCTTTGGCGTGGGCGCGTTGGTAGGCGCGCTGCTCTCTATGGCTAATTTTACCACCGCCTGGCCGATGGTATGGTCAATAGCCCTATGTGCCACCTGTTCGCTGCTGCTGTTTAGCTACGCCAGCCGCGCGCACAGGTCCGTACAGGCAAGTTAATGTTCTTCGCCCCTGGCAAAAGTGCGGTTTGTTGATTATATGTAAAAGTATAGGCGTGTAAAAGTTACAGGGATGAAGCAAAAGTGGTTGTGCCTGTTTCCTGAACGCGGTACATATAGCAGCAAAATGAGAGCTAACTCTCAAAATGCCGTAACAATAAAATGCTCGCTACGCGCTTTTGCCATCTGATCAGGCTGTGATCGGAGGCAGCGAACCGCGAGCATCAGGTGCCCTGGGGATTGCATTTGAACACTTTACAATTGTCGATTGTACATCGCTTACCGCAAAGCTACCGTTGGGCTGCCGGAATGGCGGGCGGGGCGATAGAACTGAATACGCTGGCGGCCGATGACGATTTGATTGGTTTGCGGCTGCTTAGCCATGATGGCGCGCCCGCCTGGGAAGTGATGCAGAAAATGCGCGCCATGCTGGCGGAAATCCAGGTGGAATGCGCCATTGTCGAGTGGCAGGGCGAGCCCTGTCTGTTTGTGCAGCGCAGCGATGAAAGCGCTGCCACGGTACGCCTGAAAAATCAGGGCGTGGCGATTGCCGAAACCTTTACTGCTCAGTCGCTTTGATCCGGTCACTCCGGCTATTTGCCTGGTCATCGGCCGGATTGCGATACTGTTAAGGCGCTGCAGCGCCTCTGCTAATCCGCCGTTTGCGCCAGCGTCAACAATTGCCGCGTATATTCCTGCTGCGGTGCGGCAAAGACCGCAGCGCAATCTCCCTGCTCAACCACTTCGCCCTGACGCAAAACCACCACCTGATGGCACAGCGAACGCACCACCTGCAAATCGTGGCTGATAAAAATGTAGGCCAGGTGATGCTCCTGCTGCAGCTTTTTTAACAGCTCCAGGATCTGCTTCTGCACCGAGCGATCCAGCGAGGAGGTTGGCTCATCAAGGATCACCAGTTCAGGCTGCAGGATCAAGGCGCGAGCGATAGCAATGCGCTGACGCTGACCGCCAGAAAATTCTGCCGGATAACGATGTCGGGTAGCCGGATCGAGCCCGACCTCCTGCATTACCTGAATCACCTGCTCTTCACGCTGCTGCGCCGTAAGCGCCGGACGATGTACCTGTAAACCTTCTTCAATAATCTGCACCACGTTCAGGCGCGGGTTCAGCGAAGAGTTAGGATCCTGAAAAACAACCTGTAGCCGTGGTCGCCAGGGCAGCATTTGGCGACGGCTAAGATGCTGTAGCGGCTGACCTGCAAAGTTAATCTCGCCCTGCGAGGCGATGAGCCGCAGCAGCGCCAGACCGGTTGTGCTTTTCCCGGAGCCAGATTCACCCACCAGCCCCAGGCTTTCCCCGGGCCGCAGGGTAAAGCTGAGGTTTTTCAATGCCTGATATTGATGCGTGGTGCGGCGCAGCAGCCCGCGTTTTACTGCAAAAGCCACCTGTAACTGATTCACCTGCAGTAACGCGGGCTGGCTTTGGTCAACCGGCGCGGGAAGTCCGGCCGGTTCTGCATCGATCAGCTTACGTGTATAGGGATGCTGCGGCGTCGCAAACAGCCGATCGCAGCGATTATGCTCTACGCCTTTACCGTTCTGCATCACGCTGACGCTATCGGCCAGTTGGCGAACAATATTCAGGTTATGGGTAATAAACAGCAGGCCCATATTCAGCTCGCGCTTCAGCTCTTTCAGCAACGTCAGAATCTGCGCCTGCACCGTGACATCCAGCGCGGTGGTTGGCTCATCGGCGATCAATAAATCTGGCTGGGTCAGCAGCGCCATCGCAATCATAACGCGCTGTCGCTCGCCACCGGAAAGCTGATGCGGATAGTCCGCAAGGCGCGCACGCGCGTTACGGATGCCAACCCGATCAAGACAGCTTAGCATTTCAGCGCGCGCCGCCTCGCGTCGCATGCCCCGATGCAGCGACAGCACCTCATACAGCTGTTTTTCCAGAGTATGTAATGGGTTAAGCGACACCATCGGTTCCTGAAAAATCATGGCCATGCGGTTGCCACGCAGCCGCTGTAGCGTTCGTTCATCGGCGCGCAGCAGATCCTGACCTTCGAACAGGATCTCACCCTGCGGCCAGACCACCGGCGGCGAAGGCAGCAGACGCATCACCGAAAGCGCGGTGACGCTTTTGCCGGAGCCGGATTCGCCGACCAGCGCCAGCGTTTCGCCCGCGTCGACCCTAAGCGAAAGGTCATCCACCACGCGTTGCTCGGTAGCGCCGTGGCGAAAAGCGATGCTGAGATGATTGATGCTAAGCAGGGGAGAAGACATATCAGGAGACCTTAGCGGGATCAAATGCGTCACGTACCGCTTCGCCGATAAAAATCAGCAGCGACAGTAAAATAGCCAGAGTAAAAAAGCCTGCCAGACCGAGCCAGGGTGCCTGCAGATTGTTTTTCCCCTGCAGCAGCAGCTCGCCGAGCGAAGGAGAGCCGAGCGGCAGGCCAAAGCCCAGGAAATCGAGCGAGGTTAAGGTAGTGATTGAACCACACAAAATAAACGGCAGCCAGGTCAGGGTCGCGACCATCGCATTGGGTAAAATATGGCGCTGCATAATCCGGCTGTCGCTGACGCCCAGCGCGGTTGCCGCCCGAATATAGTCAAAGTTGCGGGTGCGCAAAAACTCGGCGCGCACCACGCCGACCAGGCTCATCCAGCCAAATGCCACGGTAATCGCCAGTAACCACCAGAAGCCGGGCTGGACTACGCTGGAAAGCAGAATAATCAAAAACAGCGTCGGCATACCGGACCAGATTTCAATAATACGTTGACCAAACAGATCCACTTTGCCGCCAAAATAGCCCTGCATCGCGCCCACCGTAATACCGATAACGCTGGAAATCAGCGTCAGCATCAGGCCAAACAGCAGAGAAATGCGAGTGCCGTACAGAATACGCGCCAGCACATCGCCGCCGTTGGCGTCGGTACCCAGCCAGTTTTGCGTAGAGGGCGGAGAAGGGAAGGGGACTTTCGTGGCAAAATTAATGGTGTCGTCATCAAAGCGGATCGGCGCCCACAGCGCCCAGCCATCCTGCGTCAGACGCTGTTTCAGCCACGGGTCCTGATAATCTGCTGCGGTGGCAAAAGGGCCGCCGAAATCACTTTCGCTATAGTTAAACAGCAGCGGGGCATACCAGCGATCCTGATAATGCACCAATAGCGGCTTGTCGTTAGCCAGCAGCTCCGCGCCCAGACAGAGTATAAAGATCAGCGCAAACAGCCACAGCGACCAGTAGCCGCGACGGTTTTGCCTGAAGCGCTGCCAGCGCGCCTGGTTTACCGGGCTTAAACGGCTCATTATCGTCCCTCAAAGTCGATGCGAGGATCGACCAGCGTATAGGTAATATCGCTTAAGATATTGAGCAGCAGGCCGATCAGGGTAAAAATATACAGCGTACCAAACATCACCGGATAGTCGCGCTGGATGGTGGCGTTATAGCCCAGCAGGCCCAGACCGTTAAGTGAAAACATGACTTCGATCAGCAGCGAGCCGGTGAAAAACATGCTGATAAAGGTGGCGGGGAATCCCGCGATAACCAACAGCATGGCGTTGCGAAATACATGCCGGTAGAGAATTTTGTTTTCATCCAGCCCTTTTGCACGTGCGGTCACCACATACTGTTTACGTATCTCATCCAGAAAGGAATTTTTCGTTAGCATGGTTAAGGTGGCAAAGCCGCCGATTACCGTCGCCACTACCGGCAGCGTAATATGCCAAAAGTAGTCAGCGATTTTTTCATACCAGGGCAGCGTAGCAAACTGCGGCGAAGTCAGGCCGCGCAATGGAAACCAATCCAGATAACTGCCGCCGGCAAACAGCACAATCAGCATGATGCCAAACAGAAAGGCGGGGATCGCATAACCAATGATAATCAGGGTGCTGCTCCAGACATCAAAGGCGCTGCCGTTGCGTACTGCTTTTTTAATACCCAGCGGAATCGACACCAGATAGATAATCAGCGTACTCCACAGGCCAAGCGATATCGACACCGGCAGGCTCTCTTTAATCATCTGGATCACCGAGGCGCTGCGGAACAGGCTATCGCCGAAATCAAAGCGAATATAGTCCCACAACAGGTTGAAATAGCGCTCGTGTAGCGGTTTATCGAAACCGTAACGTTTGGTGATCTCTGCGATGACTTCAGGATCGAGGCCGCGCGAGCCGCGATACTGGCTATCGCCCGGCGAGCTGTTAAGTATTGCCCGGCTGTTTTCCGCGCCGCCACTGCCGGGCAGACCGGTGGTCTGGCCAAACTGCGCGTTAGCCAGCGCCTGTTCTACCGGGCCGCCGGGGGCAATCTGCACAATAAAAAAATTCAGCGTAATGATCGCCCACAGCGTGGGGATAATCAGCAGTAAACGACGAATCAAATAAGCGCCCAAGTTGACTCCTTAACGCCGCTGGGCCGGCAATTTTTCAGCCTTGTTCACATCGTACCACCAGTTCTCCAGCCCGACGGAAAAGGCGGGCGTTACGGTGGGATGTGAAAATTTATTCCACCAGGCATAGCGGTCACTGGCACCATACCACATCGGGATCATGTAATAGTTCCACAGCAGGATGCGGTCCAGTGCGCGCCCTAACGGCAACAGCGCCGCCTTATCGCCCTGATGCGCCAGAATACGATCGATTAACGCATCCAGCACCGGACTTTTTACCCGTGGCCGGTTCCAGCTGGAATCGATAAACGGTGACTGCCAGAGCTGACTAAGGCTGCTGTTTGGCCAGGGCGTGGCGTAATAGTGCCCTGGCGTCATATCATAATCACCACCTCGCAGCCGCCGTAAATATTGCGAGCTGTCGACCCGGCGAATATCAACGGTAATGCCTAAACGCTTTAGACTGTGTTGGAAGGGGAGTACCCAGGCGATATTACCACCGCTCGGCAGCAGTAGTTCAAAACGAAACGGCTGTCCGGCGCTGTTAACCAACTGCTGATTTTTAAGCTGCCAGCCCGCCTGCTTTAGCAGCGCCAGCGCTTTGAGCAAGTTGGCGCGATCGTAGCCGCTGCCGTCGCTGCGCGGCGGCTGATAACGCTCGCTGAATACCTCATCCGGAATTTGACCTTTATACGGCGCGAGGATCGCCAGTTCCGCAGCATCCGGGTAGCCGCGTGCGGCATATTCGGTATTCTGGAAATAGCTGCTGCTGCGTAAATAGGCACCATAAAACAGCGCTTTGTTCATCCATTCGAAATCAAAGGCCAGCGTTAATGCCTGACGCACCCGGCGGTCGTTGAACAGCGGTTTTTCATTATTAAATGCCAGCCAGGCCGTATCGGTGGTGACCTGATTCGGTCGCGCCTCTTTCACGATCTGTTGCTGATCGAAACTGCTGCCACGGTACTGGATCGCCCAGTTCTTGGCCGAGCCTTCAGCGCGGAAATCTGAGGCACCCGCTTTAAACGCCTCAAAAGCGACATTGTCATCCAGGTAATAGTCATAGCGGATGGTATCGAAATTAAAGCGGCCTTTGTTTACCGGCAGATCGGCGGCCCAGTAATCTTTAACGCGCGAGTAGGTAATATACTGACCAATTTTATAGGCGCTGATACGGTAGGGGCCGCTGGAGAGCGGCGGATAGCCCAGCGGCTCGTTGAATTTACGCGACTGCCAGAATTTCTCCGACAGCACCACCATGTTAAACAGTCCCAGCATCAGGCTTTTATCCGCTTTCGGCAGCTCAATGCGCACCGTCAGCCGTGAAATCGCTTTTACCGTAACCCCTTTATAGACCAGACGAAATGAGGTTACGCCTTCGGTCATAAACTTTTCAAAGGTAAAGGCGACATCCTGTGCGGTAATCGGCGAACCGTCATGAAAGCGGGCACGAGGATTGAGCGTGATCTCCGCCCACTTAAAATCGGCGGGATAGCGAGCATACTCCGCAATCAATGGATAGTAGCTGCCGAGCTCATCGTCAGAGGTAGCGAACAGCCGATCGTACAGCGTAATGGTTCCTTCGCCAGGATAGCCGCGAGAGGCAAAGCGGTTAAAGTTATCGTAATTACCTATCACCGCCAGGGTAATTTTACCGCCTTTCGGCGCAGCCGGATTAGCGTAATCGTAATGGGTGAAATTTGCGTCATATTTTGGCTCGCCCAGCTCGGCAAAAGCGTGGCCTTCCTGAATGATTTCAGCCCACGCAGCAGGCGCTGCGCCAATAGCAAGAGCCAGTATAAGCAGACGAATTAACATTAAATCGGTTATCTCCCGAAAAAACAGGCGGCGCGGTGGACGCCGTCAAGAACCAGCGGGCTGAGCATCGGCTCGCTCGGCCTGCTGCTTTTGCAAATATTGGATAAGCTGCTCAGGCGGTAACGGGCGGCTAAACAGATAACCCTGCATATGCGTTACGCCGCGCTTAATCAGCCAGGCGGCCTGTTCCTCCGTCTCCACGCCTTCGGCAACGGTTTTCAAGTTTAGCTTACGCGCCAGCGTCAGAACCGCATCCAGCACTGGCGAAGTGACCGTTTCCATGCCGATACTTTGCACAAAACCACGATCGATTTTCAAATAGTCAAAGCTAAATTTCTCCAGATAGATCAGCGCGCTGTGACCGGTACCAAAATCATCAATCGCGATAGTGATCTGCTGTTCGTGCAGCCAGTCAAATACTGCCGCCGCCTTTTGCCCGGCAACCATGGTGCGTTCGGTTATTTCAAATACGTAATTAAAATGCGCAGGCGGCATGCTGGCAATCCACTCATTCACATCCTGGCGAAAACCTGAGGCAGAGAGATGCCCTGGTGCAATATTCAGCCCCATTGTAGCGCCCGACGGGAGATGGCAGCAAAGCAGCCGGGCATCCTGCGCGACCAGTCTGAACAGATGGCGCGTCAGCGGGACGATCATATTCTGGCTTTCAGCATAGGTAATAAAGGCATCAGGCGGAATAGGGCCGGTTACCGGATGCGTCCAGCGCAGCAGCGCCTCCAGCCCGTAGACGCGGCCGGTTGCTGCTTCGATCAACGGCTGATAAACCACGTGAAATTCATTACGTTTGATGCCCAGCAAAATCTCTTTGCCGGGGCGCAGACGCAGTGAAAAGAGCAGCCAGCTGACCGACGCGACAATCAATGCCAGCAGCAGGCCAGCCAGTAACACGAAAGCGATATCGCGTACCGTGAGTTCTTCACCGTACAGATAGAAGGTCAACGCGTAACCCGGCAGGCTAAACTGACGCAGGGCGGTAGCGGGCAGCGCCATGCGCGGAACCAGTTTATTACTCCAGGTGAGCAGCGCCTTATCGCCTGATACGATTGCCAGTCCATCCAGGCTCTCCTGATTCGCTGCCAGCAACAGCAAAGGCGTCATATTAACGTCCAGCGTGGCGAGTATGCCCTGACTGGCAGCACTGGGATGCTGTAGCCACAGCAGGATCGCGGGCTGATGGGGAAGCATGGGCGTGCCGCCGACCAACGCAACATCATATGGACGCGACAGCACCAGTGAGGAGGAAAAATTACGCACCGGCAGCAGAAAAGCGCCGGTAGCCGATGAACACCAGGCCTGGCCGTCGCGCACCAGCATGATAGTGCGAATATCGTTGATAAAGGCTGCGCGCGAGGTAAGTATGCTACCGACGCGCTGACAGCTATCGTTAGTATACTTAAGTAGCGGCAGCAGATTTTTCTGCAGATTATTAAACAAATTCTGCATATAAACCTTGCTGGCATTGGCCAGCAGATCATGTTGCTGCGCCCGCTTGTGTTGAATAATAAACAGAGTAGCGGTGCTAAAAAGAAGAAAGAAAATGAGACCCGCAACGGTACTGATCCAGGCTATCCGGCGCGGATGATCCGCTTGGCGCTTTATAACTTTGGACAATGGCATTGGGCATAATCTCCCGCTTTAGCCTTTTTTATAGTGAGAATTAGTACAGCCAGTATCTGGTAATAAGAAACGGAGAATATAACGAGTGAGGCTGTATGTCTTGCTATTCTGGAGTAAAGGTTTTTAGTAGGGCATTTTTTTCAAAAGCTGTGTATTCGGGGCGAAAAAAAACGCTGCCGGGGCAGCGTTTTTAATTGCTCATTAATATCAAACTTCAGGGAGAAGAATTAACTTTGTGTTCGGCTCAATACGCGTCGTGCTTCGCGATAACGATTTTTCCAGTATGAATCGTTGAGGCTGGAGATCATAACACCGCTGCTGGTCGAAGCATGGACAAAATTGTCGTTGCCCAGGTAAATCCCTACGTGACGGCCGGTTGAGCCCGCACGGAACAGCACCAGATCGCCAGGACGCAGCTTGGTTCGCGCCACCTCACGGCCAGTTTCTTTTTGCTCTGAAGTTGAGCGCGGCAGATCAAGACCGAATTGTTCACGGAAAGTGAGTTGTACAAATGCGGAACAATCAATGCCACGTTTAGTGGTACCGCCTAAACGATAACGCACGCCTTTCCAGTCGGCATATTGTTCCAGAATGCGCGATTTAATATCGACATTCTGCACCATTTGTTCAAATTCATCCTGAGACGCTTGAAGTAAAAAACCATTCTGGTTATTCACTGCATGGGTCTCAGTTTGCGCATTTTGTCCGTGATGACCACTACATGCTGAGAGTAATGTCGCCAGCGCGACAGCAGGGATTACCCGCAAGATATATCTCAGAAACGGTTGAGATTTGACCATTGTGTTTATTATCCCTTGAAGTCCTTACGACCGGAGGTCGCTGATTAATGAGCAAAACGGCACGAGATTAAATACTCCCAGCACATAAGACAATTTCTGAATCTTTAAAATGTGTGAATACGCACATTTTTTATTTACAGAAGCGTACATTACGTACGACTTTTGTCTGGCTGTGGCTGAGGTTAACCGATTGCAAGCCGCATGGCGAGTGGTTTTACGCACTTTTTTATAGGTTTTTTTGATGTGAAATCAATACATAACCATTTGGCTACTTTATCGACAACTTTGTGCAAATAATGGCGGGATTAAAGGGGCTTTAACCGGTCAATTTATCGGATGGCGGCTGTTTTCAGAAAAAACAGGCTGGACAAGCAGGGCCGCCCGCCAATATTCAGGCCGGGCGGTCATCACTATTTCTTTTACGTCGCTAATTAGCAGACTCATGACCAGGAAATAAAAAAGCCCCGTCGGCAATAACCTGACGGGGCTTTTCACGGTTTCGACACGCGCAGGCAGAAGCTTAGCGCGGTAAACCAGGTTTATATTTGCCGGGCAGGGTGCGCCAGAGCCAGTTAACCAGCACATCGCTGGCTGGCGTTATCAGCCACCAGCTCAGACCAACCAGCACCACCGAGAGCGAACCTACCGCAACATCGGTAAACCAGTGCGCGCCCGCCATAATGCGCGGCAGCGAAAACAGCACCACAATAACCAGCGCAATAGCAAAAGCCCTTTTGCCCAGGTAGCGCAGCATAAAGCAGGCAAAGATCATCAGCATCATGCCGTGATCGCCTGGGAAGCTGTCTTTGGAAGCATCCTTGGCAGGAATGCCGGTCAGCTCGCTTACGCGATAAGCCTGTTCAAAAAACAGCGTCGGGCTGCTGTGTTTTACCGGCAGCAGATGGCCGAGCTGGTTGAGCACTACCGCCGTCAACAGCATACAAATGCCGATCGCCAGCATACGGCGACGCTCTTGCGGCGTTTCACGCAACCAGTATGACCAGTACAGCAGGCCCATCGCCAGCAGCGATACCGCATCAAAGCCGCGATAATTAGTGATCGCCAGCAATAAGGCAAACGCATGACTGGTGGCCATATGCTGGTTAAACCAGAGAAAAATCGCGCTGTCGATGCTGAACCAGGCACCGTGATGTTCAGGCACGAACCAGGATAAAAACAGCGCCACTCCAAGTAAGTTCAGCAGCAGAATAATCGCCAAACGTTTTGCGTTCATATGGAACTCACAGCAAAGGTCAAAAATAGCGACACAGATTATGTCTTATCGCTTAAACGGAGTTTCAACAACTCGCTTTGTAGCTGGTTCCAGTCCGCTTCACTGTCGTGAATAATTTCGATACGGCTATCCGGCGGCGGCGCCTGGCGCGTCTCGATATGGAAATCGGCCCCCTGACGATTAATGCTGACCGCGCCTTCAGCGATACGCATGACCCCTTTAACGCGTGTCACCGGAGCCAGGCGCGCCCACTCAAGAATGCCGATGGTATCGAACAGCGTATCGCTGTCAAAAGCCCAGCCGCAGGCGTAATAGCCCTGACCCTGATTAAAGGCGCGACGCCAGCGCGCATTGCGATCGAGGCGTAGCGCTGAGAGCCCTGAACCATGGTGAGTATGCTGATGCGCCTCGCTCTGCGGTAGCGTGCGCAGATTATGGCGCGGTTGCGCCAACAGCGCCGGATCGATGCGGCCATATTCGGTAGAGACCAGCAGACGGCCTGCCAGCGCCTCCGCCTGCCATTGCGCCAGCGCCTGTCGATCTTCTTCCTGCCAGCGATCCTGCTTGTTGGCGATGATAATATCTGCCGCAGCCAGCTGATCGCGGAAATTTTCATTGGAACGTACGCGCGCATCACTTAGCTGACGCGGATCCAGCAGCGCCAGTGACGCCTGAAGCGTCAGCCAGGGCTGGTAAACTTCGGCGCTCAGCATATCCAGGATCTGTTTGGGATGACCCAGACCGGTGGGTTCGATCAGCAGGCGATCGAGCTGATGCTGACGTAGCAACATATTAAGCCCTACCTGCATGGGCAGACCATTAACGCAGCACATGCAGCCGCCGGGGATCTCTTTTAATACCGCGCCGCTTTCGGCCAGCAGGGCGCCATCGATACCGATTTCACCAAACTCATTTACCAGGATGGCCCAGTTTTCGCCTTCTGGTTTCTGCGCCAGCAGATGCAGGAGCGTGGTGGTTTTGCCGCTGCCAAGAAACCCGGTAATCAGGTTGACCTGGATCATAGAGATCTCCTTTTATTGATTAATTCGCTCTCTGCTGCTGCAAACATTATGTTTCATGGCGGCCTGGAGGAGTCGGGCTGCAATATCGCGGTAGCGCAGGGCGCATTAAACAGCGAGTGTTATCGTCAGCTATCAGCAACAACCAAATGTTATATTGTAACATTTGGTTGGGCGAAAGACAGATCGGAATTTTAGTCAGCGCGCCCCATATAACGGCGCTCGGCAATATGAATACGGATTTTGTCGCCGTTACTAAGATATTCCGGCACCTGAATAGATAATCCGGTTGCCATCACGGCGGGTTTGGTACGTGCGCTGGCTGAAGCGCCTTTAATGCCCGGCGAAGTATCCACAATTTCCATATCAACGGTCTGCGGCAACTCAAGCGCCAGCACCTGACCATCCATCGTCAGCACTTGCATACCCGGCATCCCACCTTCAGGAATGAACAGCAGCTCTTCTTCGATTTGCTCTTTTTTCAGGATGTAAGGGGTATAGTCCTCTTCATCCATAAACACATATTCATCGCCATCAACATAAGAGAAGGTTACTGAGCGGCGAATCAGAGAGATAGCGTCAACGATATCGTCGCCTTTAAAACGCTCTTCTACTTTCATACCGGTACGAATATCGGTAAAACGCATTTTATATAAAGTCGAGGCGCCGCGTGCGCTGGGGCTTTGAATATCAATGTCTTTAACCAGCAGCAGCTTGCCGTTCCAGGTCACGGCCATACCGCGTTTAATTTCGTTAGCTTTTGGCATCTACATTCTCTCTGCATCGTATAGTTAAGAATCGCGACAAAGTACTCCCGGCCAGCAGAACAGGCAAGATCCCGCAGCGATTTTTAACGGGTCAGATAGCAATTCATGAAACGGGCTGCTATTGTCGCGAGGTTTTCAGCGGGGGAATGTTATGGAATGTCGTAGCGGTTGTGGGGCCTGTTGTACAGCGCCGTCCATTTCATCACCGATTCCCGGCATGCCGCAGGGCAAGCCGGCCAATACGGCCTGTATTCAGCTGGATGCCCAACAGCGCTGTAAAATATTCGGCTCGCCGCTGCGCCCTAAAGTTTGCGCTGGTCTGCAGCCTTCCGCTGAAATGTGCGGCTCCTCCCGTGAACAGGCGCTTACCTGGCTGTTAACGCTGGAAGCGGCCACTGCTCCCTGAAAATATCTCTGCCTGTTCGCCTTTCCTGTAGGCTTTTGCCACCTCTTATTCTTATCAGCTGATGCTTGCTGAAGCTGAGCGATAAATCGTCTTTGCCGTCAGCGCCATTTCAGCCTGGCAGCAGAATTATTCTGAAAACGTAAATGAAATGTGCGTTGCTTCAAAAATATGCTACGCGGATTCAGACATAACTTGCGTGTAAACGGTACTCTGTACCAAACTGATTGAAACGTTTCAGCGTTATCTCGCAAGTAAAGTTGGCATGGGGTAACGCTTTTTTTCTCAATACAGCTGAAACGATTCAATTTCGGCAGGAGAGGAGAACTATGTTCCAGCTCGATATCAAGGCTATCCATCCAGGGCAGACAGCCAGTAATAAAGAAGAGGCCATTCGCCAGGTCGCCGCAGCGCTGACGGCCGCAGGCAATGTAGGCGAAGGGTATGTCAACGGCATGCTGGCCCGCGAACAACAAACTTCAACTTATCTGGGCAACGGCATTGCAATCCCTCACGGCACCACCGACACCCGCGACCTGGTTCAGCAAACCGGCGTGCAGGTGTTTCAGTTCCCGCAAGGCATCGCCTGGGGCGACGATCAAACCGCCTATGTGGTGATCGGTATCGCCGCCCGTTCCGACGAGCATCTGGCGCTGCTGCGTCAGCTTACCCATGTGCTAAGCGATGATGATGTTGCCGCGCAATTAAGAACCACCAGCTCTGCTGAAGAGCTACGCAGCCTGCTGATGGGTGAAAAGCAGGGCAGCGAATTTAAATTCGATACCTCGCTGATTGCCGTTGATGTTAACGCCAGCGATTTAATGACGCTGCAGGCGCTCAATGCGGGCCGATTGCAGCAGGCGGGTGCGGTTGATGCACGTTTTGTCGCGCAGGTTATTGGCGCGAAGCCGCTGAACCTTGGCCAGGGCATCTGGCTGAACGACAGCACCGAAGGCAATCTGGGCAGTGCCGTAGCGGTCAGCCGCGTCGCGCAGCCTGTTGTCGTTGATGGTGAAACCGCAGCGATGCTGGTGACCGTGGCGGTGGCTGATGATAAGCCGCTGCAGGTACTTAACTATCTCAGCGATCTGCTGCTGAAAAATAAAGCGGAGCGTCTGCTGAAAGCGGATGCCGCTGGCGTGCTGGCGCTGTTAACCAGCGAAGTGGATGAGCAGGCGGAAGTGCTGACGGCAGAATTTATCATCCGCAACGAACATGGTCTGCATGCCCGACCGGGCACGGCGCTGGTCAGCGTGATCAAGCAATTCAACTGTGATGTCACGATCACCAACCTTGACGGCAGCGGTAAGCCAGCCAATGGTCGCAGCCTGATGAAAGTGGTGGCGCTGGGCGTGAAAAAAGGACATCGCCTGCGCTTTACCGCCAGCGGTGAAGATGCGCAGCAGGCGCTGAATGCGATTGAAGAGGCCATTAACAGCGGCCTTGGCGAGGGGGCAGCATGAGCAGACGCGTTGCAACCATTACGCTAAATCCGGCCTATGACCTGGTGGGATATTGCCCGGAAATCGAGCGTGGTGAAGTTAATCTGGTGAAAACCACCGGGCTGCATGCCGCCGGCAAAGGCATTAACGTGGCAAAAGTGCTGAAGGATCTGGGCATTGATGTCACCGTTGGCGGTTTTCTGGGTAAAGAGAATCAGGACGGCTTCCAGCATTTGTTTAGCGAGCTGGGTATCGCCAACCGTTTCCATGTGGTGCCGGGCCGCACGCGTATCAACGTTAAGCTTACCGAGAAAGATGGTGAAGTCACCGACCTGAACTTTTCCGGTTTTGACGTTAGCGCACAGGACTGGGAGCGTTTCACCACCGATTCCCTGACCTGGCTTGGACAGTTCGATATGGTTTGCGTTAGCGGCAGCCTGCCGGCTGGCGTTGCGCCGGAAGCCTTTACCCGCTGGATGAGCGATCTGCGCGCCCAGTGTCCCTGCATCATTTTTGACAGCAGCCGTGAAGCGCTGGTGGCAGGCCTGAAAGCTGCTCCCTGGCTGGTGAAACCAAACCGCCGCGAGCTGGAGATCTGGGCCGGACGCAAGCTGCCTACGCTTGAAGATGTTATTGAAGCTGCGCATGCGCTGCGCGAGCAGGGCATTGCTCATGTGGTGATTTCGCTGGGCGCGGAAGGCGCGCTGTGGGTCAACGCCTCCGGCGAGTGGATCGCTAAACCACCGGCCTGTGAGGTGGTCAGCACCGTGGGTGCGGGCGACTCCATGGTAGGCGGGCTGATCTACGGCCTGCTGATGCGCGAATCAAGCGAACATACGCTACGCCTGGCTACGGCGGTCGCCGCGCTGGCGGTCAGCCAAAGCAATGTGGGCGTTACCGATCGTACTCAGTTGGCCGCGATGATGGCGCGCGTCGACCTGAAACCCTTTAACTGACAGCAGGAGAGGTAGAATGAAAACGCTGCTGATTACAGATCCTTCGCTGGGGCTGGCCTCCGGTTATATGGCAAAACAACTTATCACGGCGGCGGCGGGCAACGCTGGCCTGACGCTGGTGGAAAATCCTGCTGATGCTGAACTGGTGATTGCGCTGGGCAGCAAAATGCCTGCTGACAGCGCGCTGAACGGCAAAGCGGTATGGCTGGGCGAGGCGGCGCAGGCGGTACGCGATCCGCAGGCTTTCCTTGCGCGCGCCAAAGCAGAAGCAAAACCCTGGCAGGCTCCGGCTGTGGAGCCGATCGCGGCTCCGTCGGCAACCGTCGGCGCAGCTGCGACAGGCGCAAAACGCATTGTAGCGATCACCGCCTGTCCAACCGGCGTAGCCCATACCTTTATGGCTGCCGAAGCGATTGAAACCGAAGCGAACAAACGCGGCTGGTGGGTAAAGGTGGAAACACGCGGTTCGGTCGGCGCGGGCAACCCGATTACCCCGCAGGAGATCGCCGATGCCGATCTGGTGATCGTGGCGGCGGATATCGAAGTGGATCTGGCGAAATTTGCCGGCAAGCCGATGTATCGCACCTCTACCGGCCTGGCGTTGAAGAAAACCGCGCAGGAGTTTGACAAGGCGCTGGCTGAAGCGCGGCCTTATCAGCCGAAAGGCAATCAGTCGGGCGCATCCAGCGACGGCGAGCAGAAAGAGCGCGCCGGAGCCTATCGTCACCTGTTGACCGGCGTTTCCTATATGCTGCCGATGGTCGTGGCGGGCGGTCTGTCAATTGCGCTTTCCTTTGCTTTTGGTATTACCGCGTTTAAAGAGCAGGGCACGCTGGCAGCGGCGCTGATGCAGATTGGCGGCGGCACCGCTTTTGCGCTGATGGTGCCGGTACTGGCAGGCTTCATTGCTTTCTCTATCGCTGACCGACCGGGCCTGACGCCGGGATTGATAGGCGGGATGCTGGCCAGTTCAATTAACGCCGGTTTCCTTGGCGGGATTATTGCCGGTTTTATTGCCGGTTATGCCGCCAAATTCCTGAGCAGCAAAGTAAAGCTGCCGCAGAGTATGGAAGCGCTGAAGCCGATTTTGATTATTCCGCTGGTAGCAAGCCTGATTACCGGTCTGCTGATGATTTACGTGGTGGGTACGCCGGTCGCGAAAATCATGGAAGGTCTGACGCACTGGCTGGGCAATATGGGCACGGCGAATGCGGTGCTGTTGGGCGCAATCCTTGGCGGTATGATGTGTGCTGATATGGGTGGGCCGATTAACAAAGTCGCCTATGCCTTTGGTGTGGGGCTGCTCAGTTCGCAAACCTATGCGCCAATGGCGGCAATTATGGCTGCCGGTATGGTGCCGCCGCTGGCGATGGGCGTTGCGACGCTGCTGGCGCGCCGGAAATTTAACAAGGGTCAGCAGGAGGGCGGTAAAGCGGCGCTGGTGCTGGGGCTGTGCTTTATTTCCGAAGGCGCTATCCCATTTGCCGCTCGCGATCCGATGCGCGTTCTGCCTTGCTGTATCGTTGGTGGTGCGGTAACCGGCGCTATCTCGATGATGGTGGGCGCAAAACTGATGGCGCCGCACGGCGGTCTGTTTGTGCTGCTGATCCCGGGCGCAATTACGCCGGTGCTGGGTTATCTGCTGGCGATTGCGGTAGGGACGTTGCTGGCAGGCGTCTCTTACGCGGTGCTGAAACGCCCTGAAGCTGAGCTGGCGAAAGCGTAATTAACCGGTTCACGTTGTTAAAAAGCCAGCCTTCGGGCTGGCTTTTTTATAGCGCTTGCATTCAAAGTATGGGAGTGCCTTCAGAAGCAAGCTGCTGCGACTTCAGCCAGGCAATTTCATCTTTCCAGATATCGGGATTAATGGTTTCCAGAATCAGTGGAATATGGTCAAAGCGGCTGTCTTTCATCAGCCAGCTGAACACGGTTTTGCCAATATTGCCTTCACCCAGGCTGTGATGCCGATCGACGCGGCTGGCATAGGCGCTTTTCGCATCGTTCAGATGCATACCGCGCAGATACTGAAAGCCGACAATGCGATCGAATTCGGCGAAAGTCGCCTCGCAGTCCGCTTCGGTGCGCAGATCGTAGCCGCCGGCAAACGCGTGGCAGGTATCGATACAGACACCGACGCGCGACTTATCCTCCACCCGATCGATAATCGCCGCCAGGTGTTCAAAACGGTAGCCCAGGTTGCTGCCCTGGCCTGCTGTGTTTTCAATCACTGCGGTAACGCCGGTGGTTTTATCCAGCGCAATATTCACCGACTCAGCAATACGCTGCAGACACGCATCTTCGTCGATCTGGCTGAGGTGGCTGCCGGGATGGAAGTTAAGCAGGGACAGCCCCAGCTGTTCGCAACGTTGCAGCTCATCAATAAAAGCCTTACGCGATTTTTCCAGCGGCTCTTCCTGGGGATGTCCGAGGTTAATTAAAAAGCTGTCATGCGGCAGGATTTGACCGCTGCTATAGCCGTACTTTTCGCAGGCGCTGCGAAAGGCGTCGATGGTCGCAGTGGATAACGGCGCCGCCCGCCACTGCCGCTGGTTTTTGGTAAACAGCGCAAAAGCGGTTGCTTCCAGTTCATAAGCGCGTAACACCGCCTGTTCCACACCGCCCGCCGCACTGACATGCGCGCCAATAAATTTCATGCTGTTCTCCTGTTAATGGCCTGCCTGAGCAGGCCGGCCATGATAACTGATGCGCCTATGGCATGAAATGGTGAACCAGCAGGTTAATGGCGCCGCCACCCAGCAGCAGCCAGATAAACAGCATCAGGCCCAACAGCAGCGGACGCATGCCCGCCTGTTTAATCGCGCTCAGGCGCGTCGTCAGCCCCAGGGCAGCCATTGCCATCGCCAGCAGCAGCGTATCGAGTTGGTTGATCAACGCAATCCAGCCAGCAGGCAGCAGATGGAATGAGTTAAACAGCGCCACCGCAATAAACATCAGTGCAAACCAGGGAAACGGCACGGCGCTTCGTTGCGTCGAAGAGTGCGGGCTCTGGCGCTGGATCCAGGCGGAGAGCAGCAGCAGAAACGGTGCCAACATCATGACCCGCAGCATTTTGGCGATGACCGCTGCGTTTTCTGCCTCGGGGCCGATCGCGTGGCCCGCTGCAACCACCTGCGCCACCTCATGCACCGTCGATCCGGTATAAATGCCGAACTGCGTCATGCTCAGCGCGGGAAACAGCTGCTGCGCCAGCGGCCAGAGCAGCGGCCAGATAAAAATCGCCAGCGTGCCGAACAGCACTACGGTAGCGATCGCCACCGCCACCTTTGCCGCCTGCGCTTTGACCACCGGTTCCGTTGCCAGCACGGCGGCGGCACCGCAGATGCTGCTGCCTGCGCCGATCAGCCAGCAGCTCTCGCGATCCAGCCCCAGCCAGCGACGGCCAAGCCAGCAGGCCAGCAGAAAAGTTGAGCTTAGCGTCAACGCATCAATAACGATGCCGCTGATGCCGACGCCTGCAATCTGCTGGAAGGTAAGACGAAAACCGTACAGGATAATCCCCAGCCGTAGCAGACGCTGTTTCGCCAGCAGTACGCCACTATCGCACACAGAGTGAAGATAAGGATAAAGGGTATTGCCCAACAGCATGCCCGTAACGATCGCCAGCGTCAGCCCGCTCAGACCCAGCGTGGCAAAGAAATGCTGCCTGCCCAGCGTTAGCGCAGCGGCAGCCATCAGGCCGGTCAGCAGCAGCCCAGGTAAAAAACGTGCTGAACGATAGTGCGGTTTTGTCAGGGTTAAATCAGCCATATGCGGACTCCTCTTTCTCTAAGGCAAGTGTGCGCCGCGCCTGGCTTAAAAGTGAAATTGATTATATATTTATTATCAATCGGAATAAGTAATATAGGCGGAGGTGAAAGTGCTGTTTAATCGTCTACGTCGCTGGGTGCGGCTTATTAAAAAAGATGCGCTTACGCTATGGTTCGCCTGTCGCGACCCTCATGCGCCTCTGTGGTTAAAGCTTTTTACCGGAGTGCTGGCGGTTTATGCGGTTAGCCCCATCGACCTGATCCCTGATGTGATGCCCATTGTGGGATGGCTGGATGATGCGGTTATCGTACCGTCGGGTGTGATGCTGCTGTTGCGCATGATGCCAACGCAGGTACGCGCCCGCAGCGAGGCCAACGCTGAGCTACGCCAGCGGCAGGGTAAAAAAATGATGAGCAGCAGCCTTATTATTTTGCTGCTGTTTTGGCTGGCGCTGCTGATGTGGGGCGTCAGGCATTTTATGACGTAAAGGACAATCGATGCATATTACGCTGCGTCAAATAGAAGTATTTACCGAGGTGCTGAAAAGCGGTTCTACTACCCAGGCTTCACAGCAGCTGGCGCTTTCGCAGTCGGCGGTCAGCGCGGCGCTGGCCGACCTGGAAGGGCAGTTGGGCGTGCAGCTGTTCGATCGCGTGGGCAAGCGGCTGGTGGTAAACGAACATGGCCGTCTGCTCTATCCGCGCGCGGTAGGGCTGCTGGAGCAGGCGATCGATATTGAACAGCTGTTTCGCGAAGACAACGGCGCGATTAGGCTGTACGCCAGCAGCACTATTGGCAACTACCTGTTGCCGGGAATGCTTGCCGCCTGGCGACGCGACTATCCGCAGCTGCCGCTGGAGCTGAGTGTGGGCAACAGTCAGGATGTGATCAATGCGGTAGCCGATTTTCGCGTGGATCTTGGGCTGATAGAAGGGCCATGCCATCTCAGCGACATCATCAGCGAACCCTGGCTGCAGGATGAGCTGGTGGTGTTTGCCGCGCCTGATACGCCGTTGCGCCAGCAGCCGGTCACGCTGGAGAGCCTGGCCGCTGCGCCCTGGATCCTGCGTGAGCACGGCTCGGGTACGCGTGAAATCGTGGATTATCTGCTGCTCTCGCACCTGCCGCATTTTCAGCTGGCGCTGGAGCTGGGCAACTCTGAGGCGATCAAGCATGCGGTACGGCACGGGATGGGCATTAGCTGCCTGTCGCGGCGGGTGATTGCCGAACAGCTGGAAACCGGTTCGCTGGTGGAAATCAAGGTGCCGTTGCCAACGTTGTCGCGTACCCTTTATCGTATCCATCATCGGCAGAAGCATATCTCCAAAGCGCTGAGCCGCTTTCTGAGCTATTGCCGGGAATAAGTAACGGGCACTGCTAATAATCCAGCGCGAATCATGAAGGTAACTTATAACGCAGGGTTATCACTATACTTGACCCGATGAGTTGCTACAATCGCGCCTCTTTTCATCCCATTTACAGCGTTTAAATATGGTTCAGGATAAAAAAACAACACAACCACCTGGGTTGCAGCGTGCGCTAAAAGCGCGCCATCTGACAATGATCGCTATCGGCGGATCTATCGGCACCGGGCTGTTTGTCGCCTCTGGCGCGACGATCTCGCAGGCGGGGCCTGGCGGTGCGCTGCTCTCCTATGCGCTTATCGGGCTGATGGTTTACTTTTTGATGACCAGTCTCGGCGAACTGGCGGCGTTTATGCCGGTTTCCGGCTCTTTCTCCACCTATGGTGCCAAATATGTCGAAGAAGGGTTTGGCTTCGCGCTTGGCTGGAACTACTGGTACAACTGGGCGGTTACCATCGCCGTTGACCTGGTGGCATCACAGCTGGTGATGAGTTACTGGTTCCCGGATACGCCGGGCTGGATCTGGAGCGCACTGTTCCTCGGCCTGATGTTCCTGCTGAACTATATTTCGGTAAAAGGCTTTGGCGAGGCGGAATACTGGTTCTCGCTGATCAAAGTCACCACCGTGATCATCTTTATCATTATTGGCGTGCTGATGATGATCGGGATCCTGCGCGGCGGAGAGAGCGCTGGCTGGCAAAACTGGCAGATTGGCGAAGCGCCTTTCGCCGGTGGTTTTGCAGCGATGATTGGCGTGGCGATGATTGTCGGCTTCTCTTTCCAGGGAACCGAACTGATTGGTATTGCGGCGGGCGAGTCGGAAGATCCGGCAAAAAATATTCCGCGCGCGGTGCGTCAGGTGTTCTGGCGTATCCTGCTGTTTTATATCTTCGCCATTCTGATTATCAGCCTGATCATTCCTTACACCGATCCCAGCCTGCTGCGTAACGATGTAAAAGATATCAGCGTTAGTCCGTTTACGCTGGTGTTCCAGCATGCCGGTCTGCTGTCGGCGGCGGCGGTAATGAACGCGGTGATCCTGACGGCGGTGCTGTCGGCGGGCAACTCCGGGATGTACGCCTCGACGCGCATGCTGTTTACCCTTGCCAGCGAAGGCAAAGCGCCGCGTATTTTCGCTAAGCTGTCGAAAAACGGCGTGCCGCGCAACGCGCTCTATGCCACCACCGTAGTGGCAGCGCTCTGCTTCCTGACCTCGAAGTTTGGTAACCAGCAGGTTTACCTGTGGCTGCTAAACACCTCCGGGATGACAGGCTTTATCGCCTGGCTGGGCATTGCCATCAGCCATTATCGCTTCCGTCGTGGCTATGTGGCGCAGGGACATAAGCTGGAAGACCTGCCTTACCTGTCCGGCTTCTTCCCGCTGGGGCCGATTTTCGCTTTTGTGCTCTGTTTGATTATTACACTTGGTCAGAACTATCAGGCTTTCCTGGCGGACACCATTGACTGGTACGGCGTGGCTGCTACCTATATCGGCATTCCGCTGTTCCTGATCATCTGGTTTGGCTACAAGCTGGTACGCCGCAGTCGTTTCGTACGCTATCGCGATATGGAATTTCCACGCTTCGGTGACTAACGGTTAATGACGGGCAAATAAAAGAAAGGCGCGACGAAAGTTGCGCCTTTTTGTTATCTGGTACGATGCCACAAATTGCATTGATAACCATTATCATTTGTTTTATTGTTCCAGCCCTTACCGCTGGGCCTTCGGCCAGCGGCGGAGCAGGGCGGCGCGCACATTTTATTGCGACTCCACTAACGCAAGGAAGACAGACCACCCGCGCCGGAAATAACGGATATTGACAGGATTTAACATGAGTGTGACACCCGAATCCGCCCACTATGCCAGCGCTAAACTGCCTGAGCAGGTGATGGGACGCTACCGCCAGCTGTTACGGCACCGCCTGATGATGATGGGCCTGCTGCTGCTGGCTATTCTGGCCTCGCTAATCTTCGATTTTACCCTTGGCCCTTCCGGCCTGACGCTGGAGACACTCTGGCATACTTTGCTGCAGCCGGAGAGCGTAGATGCCGGAACACGCGTTATCGTGTGGGAAATCCGCCTGCCCTATGCACTGATGGCAGTGGTGGTGGGCCTGGCGCTTGGCCTGGCCGGCGCGGAAATGCAAACCATCCTGAATAATCCGCTGGCCAGCCCGTTTACGCTGGGCGTTTCATCCGCTGCGGCGTTCGGTGCCGCGCTGGCCATTATTCTCGGCATCGGCATTCCCGGTATCCCCGATCAGTGGTTTATCTCCGGCAACGCTTTTGTCTTTGCGCTGTTTGCTGCGCTGATGCTGGATGGCGTCACGCGCTGGACACGGGTCGCCACCTCCGGCGTGGTGCTGTTTGGTATTGCGCTGGTGTTTACCTTTAATGCCCTGGTCTCCATGCTGCAGTTTATCGCCAGCGAAGATACGTTGCAGGGGCTGGTGTTCTGGACCATGGGCAGTCTGGCGCGCGCCTCCTGGGACAAGCTGGGCATTTTAAGCGCGGCGGTGCTGCTGCTGCTGCCGTTCTCCCTGATGAGTTCATGGAAGCTGACCGCGCTGCGCCTCGGTGAAGATCGTGCTATCAGCTTTGGCATCGACGTGCGTCGTCTGCGTCTCGGCACGCTGCTGCGTATCAGTATCCTTTCGGCGCTGGCGGTGGCTTTTGTCGGGCCGATCGGCTTTATTGGCCTGGTTGCGCCGCATATCTCCCGACTGATATTCGGTGAAGATCACCGCTTCTACCTGCCTGCCAGCGCGCTGACCGGCGCGCTGGTGCTGTCGATGGCCTCTGTGGCTTCCAAAAATCTGATCCCGGGCATCATTATTCCGGTCGGCATCGTTACGTCGCTGGTCGGCGTGCCGTTTTTCCTGACCATTATTCTGCGTCATCGGGGGAATGTCTGATGGAAGGTTTACAAATCCGTAGGTTTCACACGGGCTATCCGAAACGTAAAGTCATTGAAAACCTCAATGTTCCCCGGCTGCCGCGCGGAAAAATCACCGTGCTGCTGGGGCCAAACGGCTGCGGTAAATCAACGTTGCTGCGTTCCCTGGCTGGCCTGAACCCGGCCCAGGGCGAACTCTGGCTTAACGGTGAAGAGTTGATGGCACAGCCGTTTGCGCGCCGTGCGGAAAAAGTGGTTTATCTGCCACAGTCGCTGCCGGCGGGCGTGCATTTACACGTTCTGGAATCCATTATTGTTGCTCAGCGCGCCTCCGGAGGTTACGGAGGAAGCGCCGTCAGCGAAGCGGAAGTCATGGTGCTGCTGGAACAGTTGGGTATTGCGCATCTGGCATTAAGCTATCTTGATCAGCTTTCCGGCGGGCAAAAACAGCTGGTGGGATTAGCGCAATCATTAATTCGACGCCCGCAGCTGTTATTGCTGGACGAACCGCTAAGCGCGCTCGATTTAAATTATCAGTTTCACGTAATGGATTTAGTGCGGCGGGAAACCCAACTGCGAAATATTGTTACTCTGGTTGTGGTTCACGACATTAATATTGCGCTGCGCCATGCAGAGCATGTATTGATGCTCCAGCAGGGCAGGTTAATTGCTGATGGTGAACCGGAAACGGTCATTACAGCGGAAAGCCTGGCCAAAGTATATGGTGTGCGTGGACGCATTGAGCGCTGCTCACAGGGCTCGCCGCAGGTACTTATTGACGGACTGGTGGCGGAACCCGGCCTGTAATTCCTTTAGCCCTTATTTAAAGCGCTACTACACGGCAATAAATAAGGGCGGGATACAAGCGAATCATCAAGGGAACAGTTAATAACGTCCTGTTGATTGTGGTAGCGCCCGGGGCGCAGGGACGTGCGCCCACTGAACAATCTGTTTAATTACCTGCTGGCATGCCTATCTGCTGGGCAGATTTTAGGTGCTGCTCAACGACCGGCGTGTGTGCCTCGGCCAGAGTCTTCACATCCGGATCCGTGATGTTCATGGCATCACTCTGCAGCCTCGACAGCACCATCTTGTGGTCTTTGATGCCAGCGTTTTCCATATACATCTTGTCAAATGCGTCGCCGCTCTGCTTTTCCAGCATGGTGGCTATGGCCTTGTGGCTGGCGTCCGGCTCAGTCGGCAGAGTCACGCCTTTTTGTTGGGCAACCGCCTGTACTTTGGTCAAGGCTCCGCCGTGGTCGTCGACCATCTGCTGAGCGAACGCTTTGACTTCACTGCTTTGGGCCTTGCTCAGCGCGATTTTGGCGGCGGCGATTTCATTGATATTGGCCTGCGCCATGTCCTTCAACGCTTTTTCGTCGCCAGAGCTGAGCCTTGCGCTCGATCCGGTCTGGCCTGAGGCGCTACTCTGCGCGGCGCTCGTCGGCGTCTGAGCTTGCACGCTGACCGCGCTGAACATAACTGTTACTGCCGATACGGCCAGCAGCCCTTTCAGGGTTTTATTCTTTAACATTTTGCTCTCCGGATGGTCATGGGTAAGGTTGATGCCAGGCAATTAACCGTGCGTAACCTCGTATGTAAATTGCTACTGCAATAGTCAGTATAGTGGATTAGCGATTTAAGGCAGGAGATTGAGTTATGGATCTCCACGGAGGACGGCAGGAAATGCGGAAGCAAAGAAGCGGAAATTGCACAGCACGGAGTTCAAAGGCTAAGGTCGGGCTGGAGGCATCCTGCTCACGAACACGCGCAACTGATCCGGTAGATACGAGAAGCCATGAGCGCCGACGCACGTCTGTTTGCCACTATCACCAGTAATAGCGGCAGGCTCTGCTGACAATTTTTCAATCAAAAAAACGTAATTTTGGAGAAAGGGGATCTGATTTTGCAGCTGTTTTCATGGTAATCCCCTTGGTAAAAATATCCGTCAGGATAGAAGAGGCTGATGATAAATACACCATCTTTGAATGCTTAAAAACTACGGGCATTAACTTTTGTCAGGTTTGAGATGCTCCTCCATCAGCGAACAGCTCAATGCCGTTTACATAACCTGCGGCATCACTGGCCAGAAATGTTGCAACAGCAGCAATTTCTTCAGGCTCACCAATACGCCCCAGGGGACTCTTTGCGGTCAAGAAAGAGAGCCCTTCTTTGGCCTTTTCTCCAAATGCGGCTCTGAGTGACTCTGTATTAACAGGACCGGGGCTGACGATATTTATGCGTATACCGGAACCATGCAGCTCTGTAACCCAGCTTCTTACCATGTTCCTGACTGCAGCTTTGGTCGCACCATAAATACTCATGTCTGGACCCGGATCCACAGAGGCCGTCGAACCAATGATGATTACGCTTGAATCTTTACCAAGCAGAGGTAAAGCCTGCTGAACTGTCAGCACCACGCCTTTAACATTTGTTGCGAACTGGTCATCAATCTGTTTTTCAGTTATTTCACCAAGTGGGGCATGGATCCCGCTGCCAGCATTAGCAACAAGAATATCAATGCGACCAAATTCAGCTTTAACCCTTTCATAAAGCGCATCCAGACTTATCTTGCTGCTGACATCAGCAACGATACCTTTTGCATTTTCCCCTAAAGTCATTACCGCCTTTTTAAGCGTTTCTTCCGTCCGGCCGGTGATGACAATATTTGCGCCTTCATCGATAAGGCTTTTCGCTATAGCCAGACCAATGCCGCTGCTGCCACCAGTGATAACGGCAAATTTTTTGTTAAGTGACTGATTCATATGTATACCATATTGGTTTGTGTAGTGGTCACTATATGCAGGCCTGAACGGGCTGTCATTAACTTATTGTAGCGATCGCTAAAGAAAAGTTTTAAGATGACAACTGACATACTTCTGGCGTAACGGGGAGATGGATATATGAGTGATACCGAAAAAGTGTTAAAGCCACGCAGGCGAACGTTTGACAGAGAGTCCGGCGTGCAGACGGCTAAAGCGCTGTTTCACCAGCATGGTTATGATGCTGTAGGCATAACGGAACTGACGAAGGCGCTGAATATAAATCCCCCCAGCCTGTACGCCGCTTACGGCAGTAAAGCGGGGCTGTTTGAGCGCTGCCTGGAGCTGTATGTTGCCGAAGGAAACCTGCCGGCTGACAAAATTCTGACGCCGGGCAGACCGTTGCATGAGGCCGTTGCCGACCTTTTTGTTACTGCTGCACGTTTGTACGCCCGGTCTCCGGTACAGCGGGGCTGTCTTGTGGCTGAAGGTATGCGTGCTGATGATCCGCAGGCCCGGGAACTGGCATGTCGCTATGGTGAAGCAGGAATTGAGTTCATCAGAAACTATATCCGGCAGTATGAGCCTGTACGGGACCGCGAACTTTCTGATTATGTTGTGACAACGCTGCGGGGCTTTTCCTCCGCCGCTGCAACGGGCCTGTCAAAAGCCAGGTTAACTGCTGTGGCTCAACTGGCCGGTCAGGCATTCAGCGCTTTGCTGACTCCAGCAAATGTTTAACCCGGAGGTAAAAGCGATGTCCATTATCGACCATATTGAAATTGCCGTAAAAAATGCTCAGGTATCGCTCAGGTTCTTTGAAGCAGCCCTCGCTCCGCTGGGATTCAGCCTGATTATTTCTGTGCCACCGGAGCGAACTCTTACAGGTGGTTCCCGGTATGGGCTGGGCCCGCATGGATACCCGAGGCTGTGGCTGCACGATAAAGACAAGCCTGGCGCTTCAGTGCACCTGGCTTTTGCTGCAAGCGAGCGCGTCACAGTTGATGAATTCTGGCGAGCCGCTGTACTGGCGGGCGGCAGGGACAATGGCGCGCCGGGAATTCGCCACCATTACCATTCCCACTATTACGCGGCTTTTATCCTTGATCCGGACGGTAATAATATTGAAATGGTGTGTCAAAACGCATGAGTAAGGCTGCCGGTTGTCACTCTGCGAAATAAATCACCTCTGAGGTCCGGCGGCCTGCGACTGACTGAGTAAAACATCGTGAGGTCAGTGATTGCTTTATTACGCCAGCAAAGACAACAATCTTACTAAACATTATTATCCATAAAGCTTTCTGCATCACCGGTCTCCTTGCGGAGATTTGCAGCATCCTTTAAAGGGGAGCGGCCAAAGAACCGGGCGTAATCTCGATTAAATTGGGGCACGCTGCGATAACCCACCTCCATAGCAACAGACGTGACGCTCTGCTGCCGCGCCAGTAGTTTGGTTCTGGCATGAAGAAGGCGGACGCGTTTCTGATACTGGACCGGACTCATATTTGTTACGGACTTAAAATGACGATGAAAAGCCGATACGCTCATGGCTTCCTGCCCAGCCAGTGATTCAACCACGAACTCTGACGCAAAATTGTGTCTTATCCAGCGAATGGCATTGCCAATGCGCGCCAGCATCGTTCCCGGTAAAGCGATATCCCTCAGCATCCAGCCATGTGGGCCTTTCAGAACATGATAAAGGATTTCCCGCTCATACACCGGTGAGAGCGCAGGGATGTCTTCAGGCGTTTTCATCAGACGAAGCATTCTTACCCAGGCATCCAGCAGTTCGGGCGTAACGGCGGCTACAGAAAAAGCACCCGACTGTGGATCAGCCCTCAGGGGGGGTAAATCAGCCAGCAGCGTCGCAATCCGTTCCGGCGTCAGAGTCAGGCTGACAGCAAGATAAGGTGCGCCACTGTCATCAGGATGTACGTCGCCTACCGCTGGCAAATCGACTGACATAACAAAATAAGAAGCAGGATCGTAATTGAATATCCGGTTACCTACCGTCATGGATTTACTGCCCCGCAGTATGAGATTAATCATCGGCTCATAGACCGCAGCCAGCGCATGCGCGGGGACATCACCCTGCACCATTGCCACCCGCGGGATACCGGTTTCGGTTCGCCAGTTTCGGGCATGGGCTGTCAGCTGACGTAACTCATCAAGCAAGGGGGCCTGTGTCACCGCCAGTCTCCTCAAAATTTAAGATAAACGAGCATAAAGCAGAAAAAGGCAAGAATCGAGCAGGAACACAGAAGCCCTGTGATGACGAGTGCTTTAACCTTTTCATATCGCAATGAAAAAGGAAAAACACCATGAAAATTGTACTGATCACAGGCGGCAGCGGCGGTATTGGCGCCAGCGCTGCAAGGCAGTGCGCGGCAGACGGAATGGGCGTCATCGTTACGTATAACAATCATCCGGATTCCGCTGAGGATGTAGTAAAGGAAATTGATCGCGCGGGAGGTCGGGCTGCCGCACTGAAACTTGATGTGGCCCGTACCGGCTCATTTGGCGCATTACGAAATGAGCTTAAGAATGTGCTCAGGCATATCTGGATGTCGGTTGTGTTATTGCGGGGCTGGCTTCTGAGCGTAATGGCTGGATTAACGCACAGTCAATTGAGGTCGCGGGCGGCTATCAAATCTGAAATATTCGGGAGTTTTTATGCTTGATCACGTGTTTCTGTCGGTCAGCGATACTGACCGTTCCGTTAAATTTTATACTGAAGCGCTTGCCCCTCTCGGCATCACGGTGCGTCATGATTATGACGGAAAAGACGGGCCTCCGGGACATCCGGATTTGAAAGGCTTCGGTGCTCAGGGCCGGATTTTTTTCTGGCTCCGCGAAGGCGTCGTGACTCCGTCTGCCGTGCACGTCGGGTTCATTGCCCGGAACCAGACAATGGTGAATGAAGCCTATGCTGCAGCCATGCGTGCTGGCGCAACTGACAACGGTGCGCCCGGCGCCCGGCTTCACTACGATCCCCGCTATTACGCTGCAGGTGTATTCGATCCTGATGGCTACAGCCTGGAATTTGTTTACAAGAGCTGGCAGCACCCCCAATGATGAAGACATTACTGATATATGGCGCAGCCGGTTATACGGGGCGCATGATTGCCGCACAGGCAAAAACCGCGGGTCTCAGTATCATTGTTGCTGGCAGAAAAGAGCAACCTCTGGGCGCGATCGCAGAATCACTTGATGCCGGGATGCGGGTTTTCAGCCTTGAAGATAAAGGTGAAGTGATTCGCCAACTGGAGGGAGTAAGTGTCGTGCTGAACTGTGCCGGGCCGTTCGCCGGCACGGCAGAGTCGCTGATGAGAGCCTGTATCGGGCAGGGCATTCACTACCTCGATATCACGGCAGAAATTAACGTTTACCGGCTGGCTGAATCATTGGGAGATGTGGCTGCGCGGGCGGGCAGCATGCTGATGCCGGGCGTGGGCTGGGATGTGGTGCCGACTGACTGTCTGGCGGTTCGCCTGGCACGACAGGTACATGAACCCCGGCGACTGCGCATAGCCTTACAGGTGGCCGGCTCTATGTCCCGGGGTTCTGCTGTCAGCGCAGGTGAAATTATCGGAGCCGGTCTGCTGGAACGCGTTAACGGTACGCTGATAACGAAACAGAATACGCAACCCGGTTGGTTTGATTTTGGTGAGGGGCCTGTCGCCTGTGCGCCGCTTTCCTTTGGCGATCTGGTTACGGCATGGCATTCAACCGGTATTCCGGATATTGAGATGTTTGTTCATGTGACCGGAGATGCTTTTCCGGAGGGGGATTTGTCGCTGCTTCCTAATGGGCCCGGCCAGGAGGAGCGTGAAGCCAACCGCGCACGCGCCATAGCCGAAGTCACCGGCTCGGACGGAAATATGCAACGGGCATTAATCGAAACGGTTAACGGATATTCCTATACGCCACTTGCGGCCGTTGAGGCTGTCAGACGCGTCCTCAGCGGTGACAGCGTCCCCGGCTTTCAGACGCCGGCAATCGTGTTTGGTGCTGAGTTTGCACTGGCAATTCCGGGTACGTCGATTCAGCTGTCCTGATTGTGCTTATAAGTTGCACCGGTTAGCGGGGTATCTGCTGGCTGGTGCTTCGCATTTTTATCACTGCCTTGTTTTTCCCGTAAACGTTTCCGTGGGAGAGATATGTCTGCACAAAAGGGCATCACGCTGTCATTAGTGTCATCAGTGCTGTTTGCTGTACTTTTCTATTACACTGTTTTTCTGCATCCGCTGAACGGATGGCAGATAGCCGGATGGCGCGCAGTAACAACCGTGCTGTTGCTGATGCTGGCACTGGCCTTTCGAAGAAAGCGGGATCCTTTCTGGCACTATTTAATGTCAGTGATAAAAAATACATGGCTGCTCATTGCAACACTTGTCTGCGCCGCGCTTCTTGCGCCTGCAGATACTTATTTTCCGCTGGGCACCCGTCAACGGGCAAAGCCGGTCACTTGCACTCGGGTACTTTCTGTTGCCTCTGGTCATGGTAGTAACCGGCAGAGCGCTGTACTGCTGGCGGCCTGCGGCGTAATGGTGCGTTCACTTCCGATCGTGGCGCTTGTCGTTATGCTGAGATATCAGTTGTATTTCATTATCAAACGTCAGCTGCAAAATAACGCTTTCTTTAGCTTAATTGCGGAAAATTTATTACTTGTGATGCCGGCAATTGCCCTGCTGATTTATCAGGGAAATGGAAAAGAATGGTTACCCGCCGGGGCTGTCGGCGGATGGGGCATTCTTGCAGGGCTGGGATTACTGAGCTGCTCTGCATTACTTTGCTTCCTGCTTGCCAGCAGTAGCCCCTCGTTTACGATGCTTGGCATGCAGTCTTATGTCGAACCCCTCCTGTTATTTCTGGTGTCATTTTTTTGCCTGGAGAAAAACTGACTCTGGCATCGCTGCTGACGTATGTCCCGATATGGCTCGCCGTTCCGGCGCTGATGGCTGATGGTTATAAAAAAGTGAAAGCCAGTGCGCACCACAGCAGAAAGCGGTGAATCGTAGGGATACGTCTGTCAGCGCTGGCTATCGTATTGACCTTGCCCGGGAGTCCCGGGCGCTGTTTCAGGCTTCCGGAACGGGTCTTCCGTCAGCGCTGGCACCCGTGACTGCAAAATACCGACAGGGCCGTTTGGTCCCGTTAACGCCTTTTTACCGCCGTGGCTGCGCATTCTTTTGACGTCAGAAAGCCTGTACTGTCATTTAAATCTGTGTCAAGCCCGGCTTCAACAGCGTTGACCTTAATACCAGAGGGTCGGGTTCTTTTGCGAATGAAACGGTAAGCTCCGTTGCAATGGCAAAGCCGATAACTTTATTGCCCTGGGAACGAGCCCGGCTTTTTCCTGTCCACTACGCTCACTCAGTCTGCGTACGGTTGACAGGTGCGCCAACGTGAAACTGAAGAGCACCCATCAGACGGGGAACAACATTGCGCGACGTAAATCGCCAGTAACCGTCATGTTTTTCAAAAGTGTCGTAATAACGCCCTGTACATATTGGCTGTAACGGGAATCCGTCCAGCTCCTGATGTACAGTGAAATAACTGACGCAGGTGGCTGAATCACCGGAAGGGAAAATATCTATCAGTGCACTGGATACGCTATGCCAGGTGCGGGGAGTTCCGTCTTCATGACGCTGAACACCACGGATAAAAAACTGCTCAACCTCTTCGCGACCATGAGCAGTATCACTGAGGACAATAAATTCGGCGTGTTCAAACAATTCAGAGTTCTCGGTAAATTTTCCGTCATCCAGGTTATGAACATACATTGCAAGCAACCGCTGAATCTTTAGCTCATCAATATAACGTTGTTCATTTACTGTATTAATGGCATTAGTCATAATCTGACCCCTTTGGGTTATTGTTGAAATAATTTCGCCATTCAGAAAGCAGGCGAATTGAATTAATCAATATGATTTTTTTAATAACAGACTCAGCCAGCTGTTCAGCACTGCGAATAAGTCAGACAATGACGCAAACGCAAAATCCATATAAGTCCGGAAATGACATAACCGGAACTGAGTCGGCTCTTCCTGCAAAGAGGCTGTCATACTGCCCACAAATATTATTTCTTCAGTGACTCGGTCAGATCTGAGAGGCACCACCGTCGGCGAATATCTCCGCGCCGTTAATATAAGCGGCATCATCACTGGCAAGAAAAACGACAGCTTTCGCAATTTCCTCAGTCCGCCCAATGCGACCAATCGGGCTGCGGTCGCGTAAAGACTGCAAAATTGCGTCAACCGGTTCTGGAAGGAAATCTCGCAGGGACTGCGTATCAACCGGACCGGGACTAAGAATATTGATGCGAACGCCGGTACCTTTGATATCCAGTATCCAGCTACGAACCATAGCGCGTAAGGCGGCCTTGGTGCCGCCATAAACACTCAGTCCTTCTCCGGGATTAATAGAAGCAGTTGAGCCTGTGATAACAATGCTGCTACCGGGCTTCATAAGCGGCAAGGCTTTCTGTACGGTAAAAGTAATACCCCTTACATTCGTGGTGAACTGGAGATCAAACTTTTCCGGGGTAATTTGCCCGAGAGGTTCAATTTCTCCCATGCCTGCATTTGCTATCAGAATATCAATGCGACCAAACCGGGAACGAATTTGATCATAAAACGCATTCAGCTCGGTGAGGCTGGTCACATCTACCTGAAACTGACACGCATCCGGGCCAAGCGTACTGACTGCCAGTTCCAGTTTATTTTTGTCTCGTCCGGTAATGATTACCGTTGCACCGAGTGCTGAAAGCTCCTGTGCTATCCCCAGACCAATGCCGGATGATGCGCCAGTTATAACCGCGATTTTTTTCTGAAAAGACTGAATCATTGTGTATTCTCCTGATTACTGCGGGGTAAGTTTGTAGTGATCACTACACTCAAAACGGAAGGCACACAACAGGAAATTACGATGCGTAAAATAAATCAAATAAAAACAATGCCATAGATTTAGCTTTTAATGCTGGATAGTTTATCGATTACGATATGATGAATATTCATCAACCGAAGTGAAACAGGAAAACAGGCTGAGATGGCCTGCATTTGTTCGTGATGCAAAAGTGGCTATTACACAGGCTATGTTGCTTTATGTCGAAATTCCTCGGTTGATCAACGAACTTGCAAAGTTATAGTCTGAGATAAAGCAATCCATTGTTATATTGTGGGTTAGAACATGTTACCCGATCGTGACAACGTCCGCTCATCACTCAAAGCGGACATCGGCCTACGCCTGGGGCTGCTTAGTGTCAGAAGCGGACGTTAGCACTTTGGGGCATAACGAAAATGCACCGCAACACAATTATTTTGCTTGCCAACTCATGAGGCATAGCGCCTATATTTCCTGGCGATCTGCGCCATATGCCACAGCTTTCATTGCTTGCAGCGCGTCCAGACGCATTTTTAATGCGGCTTCAATATTGTCATATGCTGTACTGCCCAGCGGCAGGCGTAGCGGGGGACTGGCAGCATCAGCAGCAGCGATCATAGCCATCACGCATTTTTCAGCATCGCCTTTAACCACAAACTCTCCAGACATTATTGCCGTCCGCAGTTTCCCCGCTGCCGTATGGCGGTAAGGCGGCAAGGCATCAGCAATATCCAGTCCCGCACCGAACTGTGTCGCCGTCGGCCCCGGCTCTACCAGCACAAAGTCGATGCCAAATGCCGCCACTTCTTGCCGTACCGCTTCGACAAAGCCTTCAATTCCCCATTTAGTGGCATGATACAAACTGAAATTGGGGTAGGCGATCTGACCGCCTTCTGAAGAAACCTGCACAATGCGTCCGCCGCCTTGCTGCCGCAAAAATGGTATTGCCGCACGGATCAGCTGAATCGAACCCGTGAGATTGGTGGCAATCTGCCGCTCAATTTGTATATCGCTTAGCTCTTCTGCGGCACCAAACAGGCCGTAAGCCGCGTTGCTTACCACAATATCAATCCGTCCCGCCTGAGCAAACGCAGATTCGACGGTGGGTTTTATCGTCGCTGATGTACTGAGATCAAGCACCATCACCTGCAAATAATCGCCATATTTTGCAGACATATCATCTAATACAGCTTTACTGCGGACGCTTGCAAACACCCGATCGCCACGGGCCAGCAGCGTTTCGCACATCAGACGGCCCAGGCCGCTGGATGCGCCGGTAATTAGCCAGGTTTTCATTGTGGTCATCTCCGTTTAGTGAACTGAAGGTCATCATAAAACGAATGATTGATGGCATAATCTCCACAAAGCAGAATGAGATGGTGGGAAATATTCAACAATGAAACGTCCTTCCTGGAACGAACTGCTGGCTGTGAAAATCATTGCCGAGCAGCGCAGTTTTAGTCGCGCTGCTGACGTGCTCGGGCTTAAACGCTCATCGCTTAGCCATACTGTCAAAGGACTGGAAGCGACACTTGGCGTACAGCTATTCCTTCGCACAACGCGCAGCGTTGCGCTAACCGAAGCGGGTGAAATGCTGATTGCGCGCCTGTCACCCTTGCTGGCGGAGATGGATGAACTGCTGAATGACGTCACCGCCAGCGCTCAGCAGCCTTACGGCTTGTTGCGCATCAGTGCCAGCGATGCAGCGATCAGTCTTCTGCTGGAAACGGTATTGCCGACATTTATTCAGCAAAAGCCGGGGATAGAAATTGATTTAGTCGCACAGGGCCAATTGGTGGATATCGTGGCGCAAGGGTTTGATGCGGGCATCCGGCTGATTGAAGATGTGCCTAAAGACATGATTGCAATTCCTCTGAGCGGACCGCTGCGCTTTGTTACGGTGGCATCGCCCGCTTACCTGGCAGGACGGCCAAAAATCCAGCATCCTCAGGATATTATGCAACATACCTGTCTGCGTCAGCGCTTACCAGGCGGCAAACGCTATCACTGGGAATATCAGCAGCATGAGCAGCAGTTTGAGCTGGATGTGCCGGGCAGCCTGACTCTCGATAGCAGCGCTTTAATGGTGGAAGCGGCTGTAGCCGGATTAGGCGTGGCATATGTGCCGGAGCGCTACGCTCAGCCGTGGCTGAAGACACAGCGGCTGGTTACATTGTTGGACGACTGGACGATTGCCTCGCAGGGCATCGCGCTCTACTTTCCGCAAAATCGCCATATGCCTGTCGCATTGCGGCTGTTTGTCGACACGGTAAAAGCAGCGCCGCGCGCCTGAGAGTGGCCGATGACAATGCACCTGTTTCTCTGTGCTCAGAGAGACACTATTGAACACCGTATGATTCAGCCGCGATGATAAGGGTTATACCGAAGATGGATACCGCTACTGTCTGGCGATGTACTGGAGGCCCTGATGAAAAAGGGCGGCCTGCGCCGCCCCTGGTTTTATGCCAACAGATGCTGCGCATGAAAGCGCAGGTGATCCTCAACAAACGAGGAAATAAAGAAATAGCTGTGGTCGTAACCCGGCTGAATACGCAGCGTCAGCGGCCAGCCTTTCTGCTGCGCAATCGCCTCCAGCTGCTCGGGCTGTAGCTGATCGGCCAGGAACTGATCGCTGTCGCCCTGATCGATTAGCAACGGCAGCGGCTGCTGCGCCTGCTGCATTAGCCAGCAGCTGTCATATTGCCGCCATTGCTCACGATCTTCGCCTAAGTAGGCGTTAAAGGCTTTCTGGCCCCACGGCACCGAACAGGGATTAACGATCGGGGAGAACGCAGAAGCAGAGGCAAATTTTTGCGGATTACGCAGCGCCAGCATCAGCGCGCCGTGACCGCCCATCGAATGCCCCATCACCGCCTGACGATCGCTTACCTTAAAGCTTGCGGCAATCAACGCCGGCAGCTCCTCGTTAATGTAATCGTACATATGAAAATTCTGCCGCCAGGGTTCCTGCGTTGCATTCAAATAGAAACCCGCACCCTGTCCCAGGTCATAGGCTGCATCGTTCGGCACCTCATCACCACGTGGGCTGGTATCGGGCATCACCAGCACCAGGCCCAGCTCCGCCGCCACACGCTGCGCGCCTGACTTCACGGAAAAGTTTTCATCAGTGCAGGTCAGGCCCGCCAGGCACCAGACCACCGGCGGCGGCGCATCGCCCTGCGGACCTGGCAGAAAAATGCCGAAGGTCATGTTGCAGCCCAGCACCGACGAGTGGTGCCGCCAGCGCTGCTGCCAGCCGCCAAACAGGCGATGTTCTTCCAGTAATTCCAGCGTCGTTGGCATGATGGCTCCCGTTTATTTACTGAAATGCACCACGGAGCGGATCGATTTGCCTTCATGCATCAGCTCGAACGCTTCATTGATCTCCTCCAGCGGCATGGTGTGGGTAATAAAATCGTTTAGCTGGAATTTACCGTCAAGGTAATCCTGCACGATACCCGGCAGCTGCGAACGACCTTTTACGCCGCCAAAGGCGGAGCCGCGCCAGACGCGTCCGGTCACCAGCTGGAAAGGACGGGTAGAGATCTCTTCGCCCGCGCCCGCAACGCCGATAATTACCGACTCGCCCCAGCCTTTATGGCAGCACTCCAGCGCTGAACGCATTACGTTAACGTTACCGATACATTCGAACGAGTAATCTACGCCGCCGTCAGTCATCTCAACGATCACTTCCTGAATCGGCTTATCGTAATCTTTCGGGTTAACCAGATCGGTGGCACCCAGCTTGCGTGCCAGATCGAATTTGCTGGTATTGATGTCGATGCCGATAATACGGCCCGCTTTCGCCATCTTCGCACCGATGATCGCCGACAGGCCAATGCCGCCCAGGCCGAAAATGGCAACAGTGTCGCCTTCTTTGACTTTGGCGGTGTTCATTACCGCACCCATACCGGTAGTGACGCCGCAGCCCAGCAGACAGACTTCTTCCAGCGGCGCTTCTTTGCTGATTTTAGCCAGCGAGATTTCCGGCACAACGGTGTATTCAGAGAAGGTGGAGGTGCCCATATAGTGGAAAATCGGCTTGCCGTCTTTAAAGAAACGGGTGGTGCCGTCCGGCATCAGGCCTTTACCCTGGGTGGTACGAATCGCCTGGCAGAGGTTAGTTTTGCCTGACAGGCAGAACTTACATTTGCCGCATTCCGGCGTGTAGAGCGGGATCACGTGATCGCCTACTTCAACGCTGGTGACGCCTTCGCCTACCGCTTCCACAATACCGCCGCCTTCGTGGCCGAGGATCGCCGGGAATACGCCTTCAGGATCCTTGCCCGACAGGGTGTAAGCATCGGTATGACAAACGCCGGTGGCGACAATACGCACCAGGACTTCACCTTTCTGCGGCGGCATTAAATCCACTTCTTCAATTTTCAGCGGTTCGCCTGCGGCCCAGGCAACGGCGGCACGGGTTTTAATCATTTTCATTTATCAGCTCCAAAGGATGTATCAGTTCATCATTAACGGGTTTGTCGTCAAACTGTTCAATAATCAGGTACTTCAGCGCTTCCACATTTGGGGTAAACGCATCACGCCGCCAGATTAGCCAGGTAGCGGTATCAGAAAACTTAGGCGGCAATACATGCGCCTGAACCCGCTCGCGGGCGGGCATCTGCGCCAGCACCGACTGCGGGATCAGCGCCACGCCAGCACCGCTGGCAACGCAGGCCATCATGGCGTGATAGGACTGGATCTCCATAACATTATGCGGTTGCACGCCATCTTCGCGAAACCACTCTTCCAGCCGCAGACGATAGGAACAACTGCTGCGAAAGGCGAAAACCGTATCGCCGCTGGCGTCCACCGCGCTGCGGATCGGCCCATGGCCAGCGCTGGAAATCAGTATCATCTGTTCACGAAAGGCAATGCAGCCGTTCAGCTCTTCATAATTCACCGGCCCGTCAACCAGGGCCGCCGCAAGGGTTCCTTCGCGCACGCGATCGATAATCTCGCCAGAAGTGCCGGTGATCAGCGAAAGCGCCACTGCCGGATAACGCTGATGATAAGCCGCCAGCAGGTTCGGCAGGCGCGTGGCGGCAGTGCTCTCCATTGAACCAAGGGCGAAGTTACCCCCCGGCTCGCCGGTGCGCGCCATGCTCAGCGCCTCTTCACTCAGCGTCAGAATTTTTTGGGCGTAGCTCAGGAAATTATGGCCCATCGGCGACAAACGCAGGCGTTGTTTTTCACGAATAAACAGGTCAACGCCGATCTCCTGCTCAAGCTGACGCAGGCGCGTGGTCAGGTTAGAGGGTACACGATGCAGCTGTTCAGCGGCCCGCGCCACCGAACCGGTTTCTGCAACCAGGCAGAACATACGTAACTGGACTAAATCCATCTGTTCTCTTACCGTAATCAACTTGGTTATAAATATTCACTTTTCGTGAGTTTAAACGTCGCGCATCATGGACGCAACCGTTGATTAAAAAAGATGATATGGCTTATGCAGAATCGGGGCGCTCAGTCAGGGGCAGGGCGCATTGCGCTCAGTGCGCTGCTGTCGTTGGTGGTGGCGATGGGCATCGGGCGTTTTGCTTTTACGCCGCAGGTGCCGCTGATGATCGCCGGGCATCAGCTAACGTTAACCAGCGCCAGTGTGGTGGCGGCGCTTAACTATCTGGGCTATCTCTGTGGCTCCTTTGATGCGATGCGCGCCCGTCAGCGCGTGGAGTGGCGACTGCAGGCGGGCGTCTGGGGCGCGGTGGTGCTGACGCTGCTTTCTGCATGGCTGAACGATCCCTGGCTACATGGCGCCCTGCGTTTTCTTATCGGCTGGGCCAGCGGCTGGGCGATGGTGCTGGTAGCGGCATGGTGCGGCGAGCAGTTGCAAAAGCGGGGCAGACCGGCGCTGCTGGCGATGGTTTTTGCCGGACCGGGTATCGGTATTTTCCTTAGCGGCATGCTGGCAGTGCTGTTGAATCACTATCATCTTTCGGCGGCTGGTGCATGGCTGGCCTACGGCACGTTGGCCCTACTGCTGATTGCGCCGATTGCGATCAACCTGCCGCGTCGGGGCGAGCTGCACCGGCCGGAAACGGCCCCCGCGCCGCTGGTACTGAACGGCAACCTTAAGCGGCTGCTCTGGAGCTACAGCCTGGCAGGCTTCGGCTATATCCTGCCTGCCACCTTTCTCTCCCAGCTGGCAGTTACTCGTTTCCCACACAGTCTGTTCGCCCAGTTTGTCTGGCCGATTTTTGGCGGGGCAGCAGTGGCAGGTATTGTGCTTGGCATTGTGACCCGACAATTGGCTGGCGCCCATACCCGACTGGCGATAGCGCTATGGGCACAGGCGCTGGGAGTGTTTATCGGCGGACTGATGCCGGGCATCGGCGGTTTGCTGCTGGGCGCGCTGCTGACGGGCGGCGGTTTTCTTTGCGTGGTGCAGCTTACGCTGCAGTATGGCCGCGAGCTGGCTCCGCAGCATGCGCGCTATCTGGCAGGATTGCTGACCACCGGCTACGCCATTGGCCAGCTGGCCGGGCCGATGCTCTCCTCGCTTTCCAGCCTGTTTCTGCATCGCCTCGATCCCGCGTTATATGTTGCTGGCGCGGCGCTGCTGGTGGCCGGCGCTCTGGTGTGGCGACGCGCTGCATGAAGCAATTTCAGTCGTGATTACGTGTATTCACTGGATAAACCGGGCGGAGTGCTTCAGAATACGCCCTCAGATTATTACCCCGATAACGACCACGCTGGCGATTATCGGCTGTTACACCTGCTGGAGAAACATCACATGGCGACGTTAAGTCATGAAGCTGCTCTGGTTCACGACGCGCTGGTCGCGCGTGGACTGGAAACCCCGTTACGTGCGCCCGTACGTGAAATGGATGACGAAACGCGTAAGCGGCTGATTGCCGGGCATATGACTGAAATCATGCAGCTGCTCAATCTTGATTTAGAAGATGACAGCCTGATGGAAACCCCACACCGCATCGCTAAGATGTATGTTAATGAAATTTTCTCTGGTCTGGATTACGCCAATTTTCCCAAAATCACCCTTATTGAAAACAAAATGAAGGTGGATGAGATGGTGACCGTGCGGGACATTACCCTGACCAGCACCTGTGAACATCATTTTGTGATTATTGATGGTCAGGCGACCGTTGCCTATATTCCCAAAGATAAGGTGATTGGTCTGTCAAAAATCAACCGCATCGTTCAGTTCTTTGCCCAGCGTCCGCAGGTCCAGGAACGTTTGACGCAGCAGGTACTGATTGCGTTGCAGACGCTGCTCGGCACCAATAACGTAGCGGTATCGATTGACGCGGTGCACTACTGCGTTAAGGCGCGCGGCATTCGCGATGCCAACAGTGCCACCACCACGACATCGCTGGGCGGCCTGTTCAAGTCCAGTCAGAACACGCGCCAGGAATTTTTACGTGCGGTGCGTCATAACTAATCTCCTCTGACGGCAGAGGGAAGCGCAGCAGGAACCGGCATGCAACGAAATATCACGCTGGATTTTATTCGTGGTCTCGCCATTCTCGGTATCCTGCTGCTGAATATCAGCGGCTTCGGCCTGCCTTCCGCCGCTTACCTGAACCCTGCCTGGCACGGTCAGCCCTCTCTGAGCGATGCGCTTAGCTGGGCGGCGCTCGATCTGCTGGCGCAAAGTAAATTCCTTACGCTGTTTGCCCTGTTGTTCGGCGCGGGCCTGCAAATGCTATTGCCGCGCGGTAAACGCTGGCTTCAGGCACGCTTAAGCTGGCTGGTGATCTTCGGGTTTATTCACGCTCTTTTCCTCTGGGAAGGGGATATTCTTCTCGCCTACGGCATTATCGGCCTGATTGCCTGGCGAATGATCCGCGATGTTCCTTCCACGCGCTCGTTGTTCAACACCGGCGTAATGCTCTATCTGGTCGGCGTTGGCGTACTGCTGCTGTTTGGCCTGATTTCCTCGCCGGAACCGGCGCGTTCCTGGCTGCCCGGTGCGGCGGATATACAGTATGAAGCTTTCTGGAAGCTAAACGGCGGCTGGAACGCAGTGCAAAACCGCCTCGATCATCTCTCATCCATGCTGCTGGCGCTGGGCGCGCAGTATGGCTGGCAGCTGGCAGGGCTGATGATGATCGGCGGTGCGCTGATGCGCAATGGCTGGTTTCAGGGAGCGTTTAGTCGTCGTCACTATCGCCGCACGGCAGCGATCTTGTTGAGCCTCGGCTGGCTGATTCAACTGCCGGCGACGCTGTTACAGTGGCAGCTGGACTGGGCGTTTCGCTGGTCAGCGTTTTACCTGCAGGCGCCGCGCGACCTGGCCGCGCCCCTGATTAGCCTTGGCTATGCAGCACTTTGCTTCGGCTTTTGGCCTCAGCTGGCCAGGTTGAAAATTACCCAGCCAATCTGCTGCGTAGGCCGGATGGCGTTAACTAACTATCTGCTGCAAACCCTGATTTGTACCACGCTGTTCTACCATCTGGGCCTGTTTATGCACTTCGACCGCCTGCAGCTGTTGATGCTGGTGCCGCTGGTCTGGCTGGCAAATCTGCTGCTTTCCTCGCTGTGGCTGCGCCGGTTTCGTCAGGGACCGCTGGAGTGGCTGTGGCGTAAGCTTACCGCGCTGGCAGCGGGTAAGCCACTGAACAGCGCACGCCCCGGACAATGACGCCTGTCACAATTGTTACAAAATTGTATGTAACCGTTTTCATGAGTGTGACCTGTTTCACGTAGCCCGTCGCGGTTGCCTGCCAGAATAGTCGCCAGCAATCCCAGTTGGCAGGTACATCATGCAGCATATCTTCCTTATTTCAGGTCACTCATCATGATAACTATTCGTGATGTCGCGCGTCTGGCGGGCGTCTCCGTCGCAACAGTCTCGCGCGTGCTGAATAACAGCAGTGCGGTAACAGCTGAAACCCGTGACGCTGTGCAGCAGGCGGTGGATACCCTGGGCTATCGGCCAAATGCGAATGCGCAGGCGCTGGCCACGCAGGTTAGCGATACCATCGGCGTGGTGGTGATGGATGTTTCCGATCCCTTTTTCGGCGCGCTGGTAAAAGCAGTGGATAGCGTGGCGCAGCGGGTACAAAAACATGTCCTCATCAGCAACTCCTGGCATCAGGAACAGGAAGAGCGCCACGCCATTGAAGTCTTAATCCGTCAACGCTGCAACGCGCTGGTGGTGCATTCCAAATCCCTTTCCGATGCCGAGCTGGGCAACTTTATGGATCAGGTGCCAGGCATGGTGCTGGTCAACCGTATCGTGCCCGGCTATGAATATCGCTGCGTCGGGCTGGATAACGTTAGCGGGGCGCTCATGGCGACGCGTATGCTATTGCAGCAGGGCCATACGCGCATTGGCTATCTCGGCTCCAGCCATGCGATTGAGGATGAGGAACAGCGTCGGGCGGGCTGGCTGCAGGCGCTGCACGAGCAGGGCATTACGCCGCCGGACGTCTGGATCGGCAGCGGCGAGCCGGACATGCAGGGCGGGGAGGCGGCCATGGTTGAGCTGCTGGGGCGCAATGTGCAGCTTACGGCGCTATTTACCTATAACGACAGCATGGCTACCGGCGCGCTGACCGCGTTAAAAGATAACGGTATTCTGGTGCCGCAGCATATCTCTGTTATCGGCTTCGATGATATTCCGGTGTCACGCTATACCGATCCGCAGCTGACCACTATCCGTTATCCCATTGTTTCTATGGCAAAAATGGCCACAGAGCTGGCATTAAAAGGCGCAGTTGGCGAGCTGGATACCAGCGCCCGGCACTTTTTTATGCCAACGCTGGTGCGGCGTCATTCGGTGGCCGCCCGACAAAATGTGGGGCCGGTCACTCTTTCAAACGATTCCGCCATGTAACCGTTTTCAATCTGTGAGTAAATTCACAGTTAATTAACATATGCCTCTCTATGATAGCAGCGACTTAACGGCGATGAAACATCATGTAACGGTTTTAGCCTGCAGGCTGAATTGTTCTACAGCGCGCCGCGCAACAGTTTGGCATTACTTTCCAGGAAGCGTTACCGATTAAGGAAGTCAGGTTTTGTGTCAGCAATCCATCGGCTTTGCGTAACGTTTAGTTAACTACCCGCCCAGGCCGATTTTTTCACTAAGTATCCGCACACCTTCATCTGCTGGATGGAGGGTTTGGATGTAGAACGACCCCTGTAAAAACCGGAGATACTAATATTATGAATAAGAAGGTTTTCACCCTCACAGCCCTGGTTGCCAGCATGATGTTTGGTGCAACGGCGCACGCAGCAGATACCCGTATTGGCGTGACCATCTATAAATATGACGATAACTTTATGTCGATGGTGCGTAAGGATCTGGAAAAAGATGCGCAGGCTGCCGGTGGCGTTCAGCTGCTGATGAATGACTCGCAGAATGACCAGTCAAAACAGAATGACCAGATTGACGTTCTGCTGGCAAAAGGGGTTAAAGCGCTGGCAATCAACCTGGTTGACCCGGCTGCGGCAGGCGTGGTGATTGATAAAGCGCGCAGCAACGACGTACCGGTGGTGTTCTTTAACAAAGAACCAAGCGCCAAAGTGCTGGCTGGCTATGACAAAGCGTATTATGTCGGCACCGATTCTAAAGAGTCTGGCGTGATCCAGGGGCAGCTGATTGAGAAGCACTGGAAAGCGACTCCGGCATGGGATCTGAATAAAGATGGTCAGATTCAGTTCGTGCTGCTGAAAGGCGAACCGGGCCACCCGGATGCGGAAGCACGTACCAAATACGTGATCGAGACGCTGAATAAAGACGGTATCAAAACGCAGCAGCTGGCGATGGATACCGCGATGTGGGACACCGCTCAGGCAAAAGACAAAGTTGACGCCTGGCTCTCTGGCCCTAACGCCAATAAAATCGAAGTGGTGATCGCTAACAACGATGCGATGGCGATGGGCGCGGTGGAAGCGCTGAAGGCGCACAATAAATCTTCCATTCCGGTATTTGGCGTCGATGCGCTGCCGGAAGCGCTGGCAATGGTGAAATCGGGTGCAATGGCCGGTACGGTGCTGAACGACGGCGCCAACCAGGCGAAAGCCACCTTTGAACTGGCGAAAAATCTGGCGGCTGGCAAACCGGCTGCTGAAGGCACCAACTTTAAGCTGGAAAATAAAATTGTACGTATCCCTTACGTTGCGGTAGATAAAGAAAACCTTGCTCAATTCAGTAAATAAACGAAGTCGGGCACAGCGATAGCTGTGCCCTTTTTTGCCAGACGCAGATACATTTAGCCAGGTAAATTATGGCCAGTGAAAAAACAGCACAGCATGAATATTTGCTGGAGATGACTAATGTCAATAAGTCATTTCCCGGCGTAAAGGCTTTAGATAATGTTAATCTAAAAGTCCGGCCGCATTCCGTTCACGCGCTGATGGGGGAGAATGGCGCGGGTAAATCGACCTTATTAAAATGCCTGTTTGGTATTTACAGTAAGGACAGCGGCAGCATTATTTTTCAGGGTAAAGAGGTTAATTTCCAGAGCGCGAAAGAGGCGCTGGAAAATGGCGTATCCATGGTGCATCAGGAATTAAACCTGGTGCTGCAGCGTTCGGTAATGGACAACATGTGGCTGGGTCGTTATCCGCGCAAAGGCATATTTGTCGATCACGATAAAATGTATCGTGATACCAAAGCCATTTTTGATGAGCTGGATATTGATATCGATCCGCGCGACAAAGTGGCGCTGCTTTCCGTTTCGCAAATGCAGATGGTGGAAATTGCCAAAGCATTTTCCTATGACGCTAAAATTGTGATTATGGATGAGCCAACCTCTTCTCTGACTGAGAAAGAAGTTAATCATCTGTTTACCATTATTCGTAAGCTAAAAGATCGCGGCTGCGGCATTGTTTATATCTCGCATAAGATGGAAGAGATATTTCAGCTGTGCGATGAAATTACCATTCTGCGCGACGGTCAGTGGATCAGTACTCAGCCGCTGGAAGGGCTGGATATGGATAAGATCATCGCCATGATGGTAGGACGCTCTCTGAATCAGCGTTTCCCCGATAAAACCAACGTGCCGGGCGAAGTGATTCTGGAAGTGCGCAACCTGACCTCGCTGCGTCAGCCTTCGATCCGTGATGTTTCCTTCGACCTGCATAAAGGGGAGATCCTTGGTATTGCCGGTCTGGTGGGCGCCAAGCGTACCGATATCGTAGAAACGCTGTTTGGCATTCGCGAAAAGTCGGGCGGCACCATTAAGCTGCACGGCAAGGCGATCAATAATCACAGTGCCAATGAGGCGATTAACCACGGCTTTGCGCTGGTTACCGAAGAGCGTCGATCCACCGGGATTTACGCCTACCTGGATATTGGCTTTAACTCATTAATTTCTAATATTCGTCAGTATAAAAACCGCTTCGGCCTGCTGGATAACAGCCGCATGAAAAGCGATACCCAGTGGGTAATTGATTCCATGCGGGTAAAAACGCCGGGACATCATACCTCGATAGGCTCGCTTTCCGGTGGTAACCAGCAGAAAGTGATTATTGGCCGCTGGCTGCTTACCCAGCCGGAAATATTAATGCTGGATGAGCCAACGCGCGGCATAGACGTTGGCGCAAAGTTTGAAATTTATCAGCTTATTTCCGAGCTGGCAAAGAAAGATAAAGGCATCATTATTATCTCTTCAGAAATGCCGGAGCTGTTGGGAATTACTGACCGGATCCTGGTAATGAGTAACGGTCTCGTTGCCGGTATTGTCGAAACCAAAAACACCACGCAGAACGAAATATTACGTTTAGCGTCGTTACACCTTTAATGATGTAAGGGCTGTTACCATGAAAGCTACAACTAAAAAGAATGCGCTAACCTGGTTAAAAGAGGGCGGCATTTATGTGGTATTGCTGGTGCTGCTGGCAATTATTATCTTCCAGGATCCCACTTTCCTTAGCTTAATGAACCTGAGTAATATTCTGACTCAATCTTCGGTGCGTATTATTATCGCGCTGGGTGTGGCTGGATTGATTGTTACCCAGGGTACTGACCTTTCCGCCGGACGACAGGTTGGGCTGGCGGCGGTGGTAGCGGCAACGCTGCTACAGTCGATGGAAAACGCTAATAAAGTGTTTCCTGACATGGCTACCTTACCGATCCCGCTGGTGATTCTGGTGGTTTGTGTGGTGGGCGGCCTGATTGGTCTGGTTAACGGCGTTATTATCGCCTATCTGAAGGTGACGCCGTTTATCACCACGCTGGGTACCATGATTATCGTCTACGGCATTAACTCGCTCTATTACGATTACGTGGGCGCTTCACCGATTGCCGGGTTTGACGCGGGCTTCTCCACCTTTACCCAGGGCTTCCTGCGTTTTGGCGATTTTAAACTCTCCTACATCACGTTCTACGCCATTATCGCTATCGTGTTTGTCTGGATCCTGTGGAACAAAACGCGCTTCGGCAAAAATATTTTTGCTATTGGTGGTAACCCGGAAGCGGCGCGCGTGTCAGGCGTTAACGTTCCGCTTAACCTGATCCTGATTTACGCACTGTCCGGCGTGTTTTATGCCTTCGGCGGGCTGCTGGAAGCGGGCCGTATCGGCAGCGCCACCAACAACCTCGGCTTTATGTATGAGCTGGATGCCATCGCCGCGTGCGTGGTGGGCGGCGTCTCCTTTGCTGGTGGCGTCGGTACCGTAGCGGGCGTGGTGACCGGGGTACTGATTTTTACCGTTATCAACTACGGTCTGACCTATATCGGCGTTAACCCTTACTGGCAGTACATTATCAAGGGCGGCATTATCATTTTCGCCGTGGCGCTCGATTCTCTGAAATATTCGCGCAAAAAATAAGCATTAAGGCGGCGGTGAAAACCGCCGTCTGTGATGTTATAGGTTAATTTTATTCACCTGATACCCTGTTTATCGTTATTGGTAATCAGCGGAATACAGGCAGCTGGCTTTGTTTAAACATCCTCTGGCTCAGGGGAAAGATAAGTAATAAGCATTGATGTGATTAAATAAAGCGCATTAAAACGGCGATGTTTTAATTTAATTAAATAATTAAAGCCACGCTGGAAACAATTTGTATATTTTTAGTGAGAGTAAGTTTTTATTCCGTTTGCCAGAATAGGCGGCACATACTTGTGCTACGGTACTCCCCCTAAA